>CAKZUE010000048.1 GCA_937920635.1 uncultured Bryobacteraceae bacterium | reverse complement strand
CAGCAGGCGGCGCCAGTCGGCTTCGGTCTGGTTCCAGCCCGAGGCGGCGGAGAGCCGGAGCAGATCCGGCAGGTCCGCTCCGGACAGCGTCCTCAGCCTGCCGGGTTGCCGCTGCGCTACTGACATTTCTATTGACTCTCTGTCCGGACTCTCATATAGTACTTCTAGCCGGGGCATGAAGAATCCGTAACAGCAACGCATTGATTGTGGGCTGGTACGGCTTCAGCGACTCCGGTTGAAGCCCAATGGGCAAGAGACTGAACAGGGGTTATGAATATGTCGAAAATCCGAGTGTTGATCCCGGGAGCCGCCCTGTTGGCGGTCCTGATTCTGGTGGCGTTCAGCCACCCCGCAACCTCGCAGATTTTGTACGGCTCTCTAACTGGAAACGTGACTGACCCGAGCGGCGCCGCAGTAGTGGGCGCCACGGTGACGATCACGCAAACGGCAACCAATCAGACCCGCACTACGACCACCAACGAAGCGGGCATTTATAATTTCCCGACGATTCCTGGAGGCTTGTACGAGCTGAAAGTGCAGGCACAGGGCTTCCGCACGCTGGTGCGGAAAGACGTCTCGATCTCGACCAACGCCGTGGCCCGCGTCGATGCGCAACTGGAACTCGGCGCGGTAACGGAATCCATCCAGGTCACCGGCGAAGCGGCGCTGTTGCAGACCGACCGCGCCGAGGTGCGGCGCGAGCTGCCCACGGTGACGCTGTTGAACACGCCCATTCCGCCGGGCAGGAACTACCAGCAGCTGTTCAACCTCTTGCCAGGCTTCTCTCCGCCGCGCAACGCGCACTCGGTGCCGTCGAATCCGTCGCGGGCCTTGCAGTTTGAAGTCAACGGCACGGTCTCGGCGTCCAACAACATCCGCCTGGACGGCGCGACGCAGTACAACATCTGGCTGCCGCACATCACGGCGTACGTGCCGGCGCTCGAGTCGATCGAGGCGGTCAACGTGGTGACTAACGCTTTTGACGCCGAGCAGGGGCTGGCCGGCGGCGCCGCCATCAACGTGCAGATCAAGAGCGGCACCAACGAACTGCACGGCTCCGCCTTCTGGTATCACGACAACAACAAGACCAAGGCGCGCCCGTTCTTCCTGCCCTGGACCGAGGCGCGCATGCCCAAGCGCGTGTACAACCAGAACGGCGGCACAGTAGGCGGCCCAATTAAAAAAGACAAGCTGTTTTACTTCGTCAGCTACGAAGGCACGTATGACCGGCAGTTCGCCGGCGGCATCAGCACGGTGCCCACGCCGCTGATGAAGAAAGGCGACATGAGCGAATCGCCACGGCTGGTTTACGATCCCCTCACCGGCGACAACCAGGGGCGGAACCGCCAGCCGTTTCCCAGCCAGTTGATCCCCGAGTCGCGCTGGGATCCGATCGCAAAGAAGCTGCTCCCGCTGCTGCCCAATCCCACCGATGTGGGGCGGTTCCCGAACAACTACTATTCGCAGGGCAACTTCCTGTTCGACCGGCAGACGATCGACAGCAAGGTCAACTGGAACATGACGGACCGCATGACATCCTATGTCCGTTTCAGTTGGCTGGACTACACGATGACCGCTCCGACGCGGTTCGGCAAGGAGCTGCTGGGATCGGCGCTGGCGGGAGGCAACCCCGGCGCGGGCTTCGGCAACACCTACAGCGTGACGGGCGCCTACACCTACACGGTCACGCCCACCTTTGTCATCGACACGAACTTCGGCTACACGCTGATGGACACCAACGTCGAGCAGTACGGCATCGAACGCAACATCGGCCAGGAGCTCGGCATCCCCGGCACCAACGGCTCGCGGCGGTTCGAGGGCGGCTGGCCGGGCTTCGGCATCAGCGGTTTCACCACCTTCGGCCTGGCCGACAGCTACATGCCGTATTTCCGCCGCGATCCGCAGTTCCAGTGGATCGGCAACGGCAACTGGACCCGCGGCAAACACAACATCCGCTTCGGCGCCGAGTTTGGCTGGCAGTATCTGAACCACACGCAGCCTGAATTCTACGGCGGCAGCTGGGGCGCGCCCGGCGGTTTCACTTTCGGCGGCGGCCCCACGGCTCTGAACGGCGGCGCTGCTCCCAACCAGTGGAACGGCATGGGATCCTTCCTGCTGGGCGCCGCCACCACGATCGGCAAGATCTACCAGTGGCCCGACGAGTACAACACCCGCACGTCGATGCAGAGCCTTTATGTCCGCGACCAGTGGCAGGTCAACCGCAGGCTGACCCTGAACTTCGGCACGCGCTGGAACTACTTCCCGATGCCGACGCGCGCCGACCGCGGGCTGGAGCGCTACTTCTTCCCCGGCGATCCGAACTACGCCGACAAGGTGATGGTCTGCGGCGTGGGCCAGACGCCGAAAGACTGCGGCGTGTCGGTCAGCAAGAAGCTCTTCGCGCCCACCGTGGGAGTCGCTTACCGCATCAACGACCGCACCGTGATCCGCACCGGCTACGGGATCAACACCGATCCGTGGAACATCGCCCGCGCCATGCGCACCAACCATCCGCTGTTGACGGCGCAGACGGTGAACGCGGCCAATGCATTCGTGTGGGCGGGGCTGCTGAAGGACGGCATCCCGGCCATCAGTCCGCCTGACCTTGGCAACGGCATTGTGGATCTGCCGCTGCGCGTGGTCTTCAACACGTTGGACAGCCGGTTCGTGCGCGGCTACATCCAGAGCTGGAACTTCACCATCCAGCGCGAGCTGCCGCTGAAGCTGGTGGCCAGCGCCGGTTACGTGGCGACGCGCCAGACGGGCTTCCTTGGATACGAGGAGCGCAACTACGGCCGCGTCGGCGGCGGCGCTGCCGGCCGCGTGTACTTCCCGGAGACCCAGCGCAACGTCTCGCTGGCCGTGGTCAACCGGCTCGGCAACAGCACGTACGACTCGCTCCAGCTGACGCTGGATAGGCGCTTCAGCGAGGGCTTCCTGGTCAACACGGCCTATACGTGGTCCAAGTGCATCTCGTTGTCGGGCTTCGGCAACAGCGGCGACCGCGTGTCGATCAAGATCCCCGAATACTACCGTCTGAACCGCTCCCAGTGCGGCATCCATACGCCGCACCGCTTCACCGCCAACGGCATCTGGCAGCTTCCCTTCGGCCAGGGCAAGCGCTGGGCGCAGGGCGGCCCGGCAGCCATGCTGCTGGGCGGCTGGCAGCTCAACGGCGTGCTGATGCTGCAGAGCGGCAATCCGTTCTCCGTCAGCAGCGATGGCGCCTCGCTCAACGCTCCCGAAAACGCGCAGCGCGCAGACTGGATCGGCGGCAACGAGAAGCCGCGCAAACTCGGTGGCGTCGGCCCCGGGCAGGCCTTCTACGACTGGCGCCAGTGGGCCGCCGTCCGCGAGCCGCGCTTCGGCACAGCCGGCTTCAACACGCTGTTGGGACCGGGCATCGTGAATCTGGACCTGGGCCTGTTCCGGCAGTTCCGCATCACCGAGCGCGTGAACCTGCAATTCCGCGCCGAGGCGTTCAACGCCACCAATACGCCGAAGTTCGGCAACCCGAGCGGCAACATCGCCGGTCTGGTGACGGACACGGCGGGCAACTTCGTCCGCGGCGTCTTTGAAGTTACCGGCGACCGCAACATCGGCCGGGAGGGCATCAACGAGCGGGTGTTCCGCTTCGGACTCCGGCTCGGCTTCTGACCGGCATCCTCAGTGGTGCACAAGGGCGGCCCCAACGGGCCGCCCTTCGTGTCTTCCGGCGCGCCCGCGGCGGGGTCGTAGAATGAAGGTTTGTGCGGATGCGAACGCAGAGATCGATTCTGCTGGCTGCCGCGGCCGTGTGGGCCGTGGCACTGCCCCCGGATCTGAAAAAAGCCCGCGATGCCCAGGACCGCGCGGCTCTGGACCAGATCGCAGGCGCGCTTCAGGCGGCCGCGCAGTCACAGCCGCAGGACGCCGCGGCGCAATACCGCGCCGCCTTGGCCGAGCTGGTGCGCGCCGAAGTCTTGATGGAACAGCGCGACCGCAACGCCGCCCGCGCGGCGGCGGAAGCCGGCATCCGGGCGGCGGAGAAGGCCGTGGAGCTCCGCCCGGCCAGCGGCGAATACCACCGCGTGCTTGGAGCGCTCTGCGCACAGGTGATTCCGGCCAACCCTCTGCTCGGGCTGCGCTACGGCAAGTGCGCCATGGCCGAGGTCAGCCGCGCAGTCGAGCTCGAGCCGAAGTCCGCCGATGCCTGGTTGAGCCGCGGCGTGGGCAACTACTATCTGCCGGAATCTTTCGGCGGCGGCGCCGAGCTCGCGCTGAAAGACATTGAGAAGGCGTTGCAACTCGATCCCTCCCATGCGGACGCCTGGCTGTGGAAGGGAATCGTGCTGCGGAAGCTGAACCGCAACGGGGAGGCGCGGCAGGCCATCGAACGGAGCCTCAAACTGAATCCGGCTCGAGTGTGGGCCAGGCAGCAACTGGAGAAGACCCCCGCGCAGTGACCTCCCGCCAAACCGCTCTGGCCGCGCTGGCGCTGGCCGCATTTGCGCTGCTCGGGTGGTTTGTCTTTCCCGGCCGGACGTGGCTGCAATCCGACACGCAGATCTACGTGCCGATCCTCGAGCGGCAGTATGATCCGTCGCTGTTCGCGCGCGACGAGATCGCGCTGCGGCCGCACGTCAAATTCACCTTCTACGACGAGATCACGGTAGCGCTGCGGCGCTGGACGGGCGCGGAGTTTCATGCCGTGCTTGCTGGACAGCAATGGATATTCCGCGCTGTTGGCGTGACGGGAGCGTTTCTCGTTGGACTTGCGCTTGGGCTGCCGGCGCCCGGCGCGCTGGCGGCTGCGGGGCTGTTCGGGCTGGGAGCGGTGATCAATGGCCCGGCGGTGCTGACGCTCGAGTACGAGCCGGTGCCGCGCGGATTCGCCGTGCTGTGGATCGTACTGGCTCTGGGGCTGGCGATGCACCGGCGGTGGATGTGGGCGGGCATTGCGGCGGTGATCGCCACGCTCTATCATCCGACGACAGCGGCGCCCTTCTGGGTGTGCCTGTTGCTGCATTGGCGTTATGCACACGACCGGCGGGAGGGCATTGCGCTGGAGGTGTCGGTGGCTGTGGCGGCGGCGGGGCTGGCGGTGATCGCGATTTTGCAGCCCTTCGGAGCGGACCGGCAGGTGATGCTGGGGCGAATCCCGCCCGCGCTGGAGCAGATCCAGAAGTACCGCGGCGCCTACAACTGGATTTCGCTGTGGCCGGGCGGCTGGCTGTGGCAGTATCCGCTGCTGGCGGCGCTGGCGGTGGCCGCCTGGCGCAGGCTGCGCGGCTCGATGAAACCGGAGGCGCAATTCCTGTCGGCGGCGCTCATCGGCTACGGGCTGGCGATGATCCCCTTGCAGTGGCTGCTGCTGGATGTGGGCAAGTGGGTGCTGATGCCGCAGTTCCAACCGGCTCGGGCGGTGCTGTGGGTAGCAGTGATGGCGGAGCTGCTCGCACTGGCGGCGGGCTGGAGGGCGGCGCGGGAGCGCCGGTGGGCGGAGGCGGGCGCGTGGCTGGCAGCGGCGTTCCTGTTGCCGGCGGCGGGCTCCGCGCCGCTGGTGGAACTCTGGAAATACCCGGAGCGGATCGGCGCTGCCGTTCTGGCGGCGGGGCTGGCGCTGGCTGGCGCGCGCTGGCCGCGGGTGGCCGTGGTGGGAGCGATGGCCGTGTTTGTTGTCATCCCCCGAGCAGGGAGGCTCGAACTCCACCCGAAGCTGCACTCGGTTGAACTGGACGAACTGGCGGCGTGGGCGCGCGCTTCGACGGGAACGAACGACGTGTTTCTATTTGCCGATGCGGGCCGGAGTCTCGAGCCGGGCGTGTTCCGCGCCAGGGCGCTGCGGGCGCTGTATGTGGACTGGAAATCGGGCGGGCAGGCCAATCTGTTGCGCGACTATGGCTACGAATGGAAGCGGCGGTGGGACGCGGTGCGCGAGGCGAGACCGCCGCTGCCCGCCCTGGAAGAGTATGCGAAGCTCGGCGTGGACTGGGTGGTGGTGAAGCCCGGCAACGCGCCGCCGGGTGTGACGCCCGCATTCCAGAACGCACGCTACGCCGTGTTCAGGACTTCGGCTGCGCCGCGAGGAACTGTTCGACTTCCTCCCGCGACGGAATCGACGCCTGCGCCCCAAGGCGGGTGACAGAAAGCGCGGCGGCGGCGTTGGCGAAGCGCAGCGATTCAGGAACGGCCCTGCCTTCGGCCAGGGCCACGGCCAGAGCGCCGTTGAAGGTGTCGCCGGCGGCGGTCGAGTCGATGGCTTCGACGCGGAAGGCGGGCGCGTGCCATGAGCCCTCCGGCCCGGCGTAGTAGCAGCCCTGGTCGCCAAGCTTCAGGACGACCGCGCGGGGACCGCGGCGGCGCAGTTGCTCAGCCAGCTCCGGCCCCTCGTCAAGCGAGATGCGGCGCGGCTCGCGGCCGGCCAGCAGGCAGGCTTCGGTCTCGTTCGGCGTCAGCAGATCGACGCAGGCCAGCAGTCCGGCGTCGAGCGGCTGCGCGGGCGCGGGATCGAGGATCGACAGAGCGCCGCCCGAGCGGGCCAGCCGCAGTCCGGCGGCCACGGTCTCGAGCGGCGTTTCGAGCTGAAAGAGCGCGCAGGCGGCTGAAACAAAGCTTTGCCGTTCTGTTTCCAGATCGGCAGGCGTCAGTTCTGCGTTCGCCCCGGGCGCGATGACGATCGAGTTCTGCCCCGTGCGGTCCACCCAGATCAGCGCCACGCCGGTGGCCGCGCGGCGGCAGCCGTGGATGCGGGAGGTGTCGGCGCCTGCGGCGGCGAGGCTCGCCCGCAGATGATCGGCGAACGCGTCATAGCCCACCCGCCCGATCATCAGCACGGGATTGCCGCGCGCCAGCCGCGCCGCGGCGCACGCCTGGTTGGCGCCCTTGCCCCCGGGAATCGTCTGGAAGTTTTCGCCCCGGGCGGTCTCGCCCGGCGCGGGCAGGCGCTCCACCTGCACGACGAAATCCATGTTCAGCGAACCGGTGACGACGATGGCGCGGTCAGGCATCGCCTGTATCTTACCGGGAACCGGCCTGCCGGCGAGCAAGAAAAGCAAAGAGCGGGTAAAAAGTAACGATTAAAAAGTGGGGACAGGCCCGCCCGGGCGCGAATTTTCCGCACCGAGGCCGTGATGGAGATCTCGAGTGTCTCTCGCCCCGGACGCGAAGGCCGCGGATAGCGGATTCCGCCGCTGGAGGTTGGCCGTTGCACATTGAGCCCGGAAGATTTCAGGCTCCGAGCCATGCGCGAGGCAGTAGCGCAGCCGCTATCCCTCTTTTGACGAGGGTGGAAGATAAGGCACTCTCGAAGGGAAAGACTACGCGGCCGCCCTCCCCCCGACAATGGCGAGCCGCAACGCTGGCCTGGATCCTCTCAGGCAGCGGTAGTAGAAAGCCGGCCTTCTCCTTTTCGAGGCCGTCCGATCCTGCCTGGTCCGATCCGCCTTCCTGTGCGCGCCTCAACAACCGCCAGAAATTCCTCCGGGCCAAGCGGAATACCCCTCAGGGTCGCCTGGCGGAATTTCCTCTGCCATGCCTCTTCGGTTTCCGCACAGTTCAACGCCTCGCGCCAGCTCTCAGCCGTGTAGTATCTCGACCACAGATCGAAGTCGAGAGGGTAGTCCGGATCAAAGCCTCGCAGGTGTGCGCGCGCACTCGACCACCGGTGCTGAACGGCATGCTCGACGATCGCCGCGCGGACCGGGTTCATTTCGATGTAGGCCAGCGCGCGCATGGCCTCGCCTTCATCCATTGGACACGAGTAGAACCTTTCGTGCCAGAGATGGCCGCACATGCTTCGCTGGAGATTCAGGATCCGGGCGTGATCCGATTGCAGGCGGCACATGACATGGGAGATCCCGTCGACGTCAAGTGGCGCCAGGAGGATGTGGACGTGGTTCGTCATCAGGCAATATCCTGCCACCCGGACTTGCCAGCGCTCGCAGAGTTCGAAGAGCATGTCCAGGTAGCGCTGCCGGTCCTCCTCGGTGAAGAACACGGCCTGACGGTTGTTTCCGCGCTGTGTGACGTGGTGAAGCAAGCCGGGCACGACCAGTCTGTTCTTTCGTGACATCGCATTGGGTAGTGCCTTGTCAGCGGCGGTTTTTCTCAGGAAAAAATCGGTGCCAGGCGGGCCTGTCCCCGGTTTTCCCGGTTTTCCTGATCCGTGGTGCTATGGTAAGGCTGACGTGGTAGAAACAGCCGTCTCTTTCGGCATGACGTGGCAAATCCTGCCATGAAGATGGCGAACCAGGTTCGAGAAAAATTGGTGCCAGGCGGGCCTGTCCCCACTTTTCAGATGCTGGTCATCCGGCCGGGCGCGATCGGCGACGCCATCGTCTCGCTGCCCGCCGTGGAGTTCCTCGCCCCGGACGAAATCTGGTGCCCGGAACAGAACATCCCGCTGTTTGAGCACCTGGCCCCTGCGCGCTCGTTCTACGCCACGGGGCTGGACAACCTGACCCTGCCAGAGACCACGCTAGAAAGACTCCGCCCCTTCCGCCGCATCGTCTCCTGGTACGGTGCGCAGCGGGAGGATTTCCGCCGGCAGGTGCAGACCCTGCCATTCGAGTTCCATCAGGCCATCCCGCCCGAGGGCTGCTCCATGCACGCCGTCGATTTCTATCTGGCACAGGTGGGGGCGCCTCCGGGGGCCGTACCCCGGATGCCGATTCAGGCGCCGCCGGCAGGCTACGCCGTCATCCATCCCTTCTCTGGTAGCCCGCGCAAGAACTGGCCGCTCGAGCGTTTCCGCGAGACCGCAGCCATCCTGCAACGCCAGTTGCCCGTCCATTGGTGCGCCGGTCCGGAGGAAGAGCTGGACGGCGCCGTGCGCTTCCCGGATCTCCGCGGGCTGGCGCGCTGGCTTGCGGCGGCCAGCGTCTACATCGGCAACGATTCAGGCATCAGCCACCTGGCCGCGGCTTGCGGAGTGCCCGTCGTGGCGCTGTTTGGCCCCACCGACCCGCGCATGTGGGCCCCCCGCGGCCGCGTCCATGTTCTGCGGTTTGAAACGCCACCAGCGCAAGTGGCCGAAGCGGCCCGTATCCTGGCCCGTTGACCTCAAGCTGGACGCCCCGCCCCGGGCGGTCGTACACTGGCGTTTGCACTCCGCCGCCGAGCCTGCGGGCGGCTGAACCTCCATGAGCCGGATTCTCCGAGACGTCGCGTTGCTGGTGCTGTTCGTGGCCGCCGTGCGCGCGCCATTCTTCCACCATCCCTTGCAAGGCGACGACATTTACTATCTGAAGGGCGCCGGGCACGCGCGGATCGATCCGCTCCATCCCCATCAGGCGCAGTACGTGTTCCAGGGACGGCTGGTCTCGATGCTGGGCCATCCACACCCGCCGCTCAATGCCTTCTTCCTCGGACTCCTGCCGGATTCGCTGCCGGTGCAGCGCGTCTGGTACGGGGCGCTGATGCTGGCTTGCGTGCTGGCCTGCTACGCGCTGGCGCGCTGCTACACGAAGCGTCCGCTGGCCGCGGCCCTGCTGTTCGCCTCTACGCCGGTGCTGTGGGTCTCTTCCAATACATTCGACTCCGACGTGCTGTTTCTGGCCTGCCTGCTCACGGGCACCGCCCTGTTCGCGCACGGCCGCCCGTGGCTGGGGGCCGTGCCGCTGTTTCTCGCGGGCCTGGCGGCGTATCAGGCGGTTGTGTTCATTCCGATCCTCTGGCTGCTTGGCCGCGGGCGGATCGCGGCGCTGGCGCCCGCCGGGGCGGTGGCGGCCTATCAGGTGTTCGAGCGGCTCTCGGCGGGGCAGTGGCCGCTGGCCATGACGGCGCAATACTTCAGCGAATACGGCCTGCAAAAAATGTCGAACAAGCTGGCCAGCGCCGCCGCGCTCACCGCCCACCTGGGATGGCTCACCGGCCCCGTGGCGGAGTGGCATCTCTCCTGGCCGCTGCTGGCCGGACTGCCGGCCGCCTGGCTGGATCCCCACCCGCTGTTTTGGGCCTCGTTCGCTCTGGGCGTTTTGATCCTGTGGCGCGCGGAGGGCTGGCTCGGCTGGTGGGTGCGAATCTACTTTGCCGCCTCGGCAATCCTCTTTTTCGCGGGCGCCGCCCGCTACCTGCTGCCCCTGGCCCCGCCGCTGGCCGTCCTGGCTGCGGAACGGCTGGGCAAGCGCCGTCTGGCCGCCGCCGTTTTCACCCAGGCAGCGCTGGCCTTCGCGCTGGCTTACGCCGCCATGCAGCACTGGCAGGCATACAAGGACATTGCCGCGAAGGTCGAGCCCGGCAGCCGGACCTATGTGGCTGGCGAGTGGAGCCTGCGCTATTACCTCGAGAAGCGCGGCGCCCGGCCGGTGATGGCGGGTGAGCGGATCGGGCCGGACTCGGTGATCGTCCGCAGCGAGCTGGGCTTCCCCGTGCACTACTCCACGGGCGGCGGGCGGGCGGAGACGATTGCCTCCTATGAAATCCGCCCCGCGCTGCCCTTGCAGTTGATGGGCCTCCATGCGCGGTCCGCGTGGATGACCTGCGCCTTCG
Source organism: uncultured Bryobacteraceae bacterium (assembly GCA_937920635.1). GTDB lineage: Bacteria > Acidobacteriota > Terriglobia > Bryobacterales > Bryobacteraceae > JANWVO01. The sequence goes on along the minus strand of CAKZUE010000048.1, from coordinate 67,005 downwards.
GGCTGCGGCCTTTCGACTGGAGCCGCCAGCCTCTGGACCGCGTGGCCGTCACCCGCGTGGTGGCCGCGCCGCTCGAGCGGTCCGACCTTCCCATGAACGCCCCGGACGCCGACCTCTACATTCTCAGCGGCGTGCACGGCCTCGAAGACGGCCGCTTCCGCTGGATGGCGCGCCGGGCCGAATTCGTCCTGAAACCGAAGCCGGGCGCGCTGGTGCTGACGCTGTTTCTTCCAGACGCCTCGCCGGCGCGGCAGCTCACCGTCACCGCCGGCGGCGCCGAGGTTCTCCGCGCCCGGCTGCAACCGGGCATGCAGACCCTGAGAACCGCGCCGCTGCCGCAGGCCAGCGGCCGGATGGAGATCCTTCTCGAGGCGGACAACTCCTTCCGGCCCGCCGGCGACGCCCGGGAGCTCAGCCTGATTCTGGAATCCCTCCGCATCGAGTGATTTCCCGCTCCCTGCGCACGGGAAGCGGCCACAGGCGCCCCCCCGATCCGACGAACAGGCGAATGTCCCTAAAGTGTTTCGCCGATTGTTCCGAAATGCAAGTAGTACTCAAGATGGATTTGGACGCCTCGCGGACTCGCGGCCTCGCGCGGAGCCAGGCGTTCGGGCCGGCACATGGAAACTCAAAGCATGGCTGAGGCGGCTTGGGTGAAGCCCCAGGTAGCGCTGGCTGAAGCGATCACAGCCGCCAAACTGGGCCAGCGGCAACTGGCGCGCAAGCTGCTGGCTGAACTCGTTGAAAAAGATCCGAACTACGAAAGCGCGTGGCTGTGGATCGCCGCACTGAGCGAAGACAAGCAGCAGGCGATGGACGCGCTGGCCCGCGTGCTGGACATCAACCCCAACAACCAGCAGGCGCTCAATGCGCTGGCGCTGGCGCGCCTTCAGGAGAGCGGTCTGCAGTTGAGCCGGGGCGGACAGAAGGCGGCTGCCAGCGGCAACGGACACCAGCCCGCTGCGGCTGCCCAGGGCGAGGCGCCCGCGGCGCCATCGCCCGCCGCCTGGGTCTGCCCCGTCTGCTCGGCCCCCTCCCCGCGCGCCGAGCGCCGGTGCCCGCGCTGCGGGATTCTGGCCATGCTGGCCGAGCCCGAGGAGTTCGCCCAGAACAAGGGCGTGCAGGAGGATGCCGTGCAACAGGCGATGCAGCGGCTGCAGGCGAGGCTCGCCAGGCAGGACAGCTTCGCCGACCGGCTGCTGATGGCGCTGTGCCTGCTGAACCTGAACCGCTCCGCGGAGGCGCTGCCGCACCTGAAGAAGGCGGCCGAACTCCAGCCCGGCCACACGGGCGTGGAGAGGCTTCTCGGCAAGCTGTCCAGGCGGCGCCTGGTTCTGGCGGTCGACGACAGCCTCACCGTGCGCAAGATCGTCTCGATCACGCTCGAGCGGCTCGGCTACCGCGTTCTCACAGCCGCCGATGGCATGCAGGCGCTGGCGCGCCTGAGCGAGCAGACGCCCGATCTGGTATTGCTCGACATCACCATGCCGCGCATGGACGGCTATCAGGTGTGCAAGGTGATCAAGCAGGCGCCCGGCACAAGATCGATTCCCGTCGTGATGCTTTCCGGCAAGGACGGATTCTTCGACAAGGTGAAGGGCCGCCTGGCCGGCGCCACCGACTACATCACGAAACCGTTCAAAGAGGCCACGTTGGCCGAAGTTGTGGAGAAGTATACGGCTGCCCGCACGTCCTAGGCGGGCGGCTCGATGAGGTGACATACGACGATGGCGAAGCGAATCCTGCTGGTGGAAGACAGCCCGGCCCACCTCCAGTTGATGCAGGATGCTCTGGCCGGCCGTGGTTACGACCTGCTGGTGGCCGAGGATGGAGAGCGCGCCCTGTCGCAGGCGCGCATGCACAAGCCGGATCTCATTCTCCTGGACATCGTTCTGCCCAAGGTGAGCGGATTCCAGGTCTGCCGCCAGATCAAGAGCGATGCCGAGCTGCGGACGATCCCGGTGATCTTCGTCAGCAGCAAGACGCAGGAGTTCGACCGTTATTGGGGTCTGAAGCAGGGCGCCGACGGCTACATCACCAAGCCGTTCCGCCCGGAGGAACTCGCCGCCGAGGTGGATGCCCGCCTCCACTGAAGACCGGCCATTGAGGAACAGCCGTCATGGAGCAGCCCTGGCCACAGCCTCAGGAACCCGCGCCCGACACCGAGAATCTGCCACTTGCCGGGCTGCTGGCGGAGCTGCTGGCAGCCAGCGATACCGGCTCCGCCCCGCCGCCGGAGGGCGATCCCGTTGCCGCCCTCGCCCTGACGCAGAGCTGGACTCAGAGTGAACCAGAGAGCTCCGTGGATGCCGCCGCGGTGCTGCGCGCGCTCGATGACGCCTCGCAGCCCGCCAACGTGCCAGCCTCTGACGATCTCTCCGGCGCGCTGATGGCCCGCCTGATGGCCGAGAGCGAACTCGAGGGTGCGGCGGGAACCGCAGCCCCGGTGGCGGAAGAAATCTGTCCGGCGGCGCCTGCAATCACGGCACCGGAGGAGCCGGCGTCGGCCATCCGCGAGCCCGCCGGGGCGGAAGCGGATGCCGCCGCCGTGGACCAGCCTGCCGCGCTGCTGGCCCGCCTGCTCGAAGAAGACGAACCAGCCGCTGCGGCGGAGACTGACGCCATCGTTCCGGACGAGCCGGAGATGGCGGCGGTCGGCGAACCGGCTGGGGCGGAAGCGGATGCCGCCGCCGCGGACCAGCCGTCGGCTCCGCCAGCCGCGGCTGAGTCCTGCTTTGCCGGAGAGGCGGAGGTCTCTGCCAGCGCAGCTCCGGATTCCTGGCCGGCGCCGGCCGGCCGGTCTCCCGCGATGCCTGCGGGAGACGAAGACGAGTTCGAACTGGTGGACGCGGCGCAGGCGGAGAAGATGATCGACCGGCTGCTGGATGCGGCGCGTTCGGCCATCCGCACGACGCAGGAACCGGCCCCGGGCGTGGCGCCTCAGGTTTTCGCTCGCGACCCGGCCGTCTCGAAGGCGCCGCCAGCGGCCGGCGGCCTCCCGCCCGCGGCCGAGCCAGGCCCCGCGCTGGCTGGCAACCGCCCGCCCGAGGCCCCCGCCTCCATCGAGGAGTGGAAGACAGCGCTGCCGGCTGCCCGGGCGGCAGCGGGGGAGCCGTGGATGCGCGAGCCGGTTCCGCGAAGAAACGCCGAGGACCGCTCCGCGGAGGCCTCGCCCATTCCGCCCGCCGCCGCGCTCATGGCGCTGGGGCTGCCGGAACGGCTGCGGGCGCGCCTGGAGAGCCTCGGAGACGTCGGGCAGATTCTGAGGAGCCCTGCGGCACAGGAGCCGGCGCTGGAGCGGAAGCCGAGGCTGCTGGTGTTCCGCGCCGGAGGCGAGTCCTACGCCCTGTCCATGGAATGCGTCCGGGAGGTGGAGCGGGTGAGCCGGGTCACTCCGGTGCCCGGCGCCCCGGCTTTTGTCCAGGGACTGGTGAACCTGCGGGGCGAGATTCTGCCTCTGCTCGATCTCGCGGCGCTGTTCGGCCGCAAGAGGGAAGCGCCGGCGCCGCGTTTGATTGTGGCGCAGGCCAGTTCCACCGATCCTGTGGTGGCGCTGATGGTGGAGGAGTTGAACGGGCTGGCGCCCTTCCATGAAACCGAGGTGCAACCGCCGCCGCAACCGGGACCGGTGCGGGGCAGCCTCGAACACCGGGACCGCCGCGTCTGGTGGATCGATCCGGTTGCCGTCTTCGGGGCGGCGGCTCTGGAGAAGGCGGCGGGCGTTGGACAATCGGGCGGTCTGGAGAAGAGCGAATGAGGCCGTCCGGCCATCGCGAGGATGTCCGGCCAAGGCCGGGCTGGAGGTAGCGGGAAGATGCTAGGCAGTCTGAAAATCTGGCAGAAGCTGGTCGCCGCCGGCCTGTTGGCGGCCATTCCGGTCGGCACCCTGCTGTATCTGTTCCTGAATGCGCAGAACGAGCAGATCGCGCGCACGGAAGCCGAGCGCGAAGGACTCGAGTATGTTTTGCCGCTGCGGAGCCTGCTCGAGCGCGTGCCGCACCACCGCGTGGCCGCCAGCGCTTACCTGAACGGCGATTCGAGCGTGGCGCCGGTGTTGGAGCGCACGCAGAAGCAGATTGAGGAGGCGATGGAAGCCGTCGGCCGGGTGGACGCGCGCCTGGGCCGGAAACTGGGCACGACGGCGCCGTGGGAGGCGATCCGGGCCACCTGGAACGATCTGCGGGGCGCCTACAGGAAACTCTCGCCAGAGGACAGCTATCAGCGACACACCCAACTGTTGTCCCTGATCCTCCGGCACATCCGGCTGGTTGGCGACAAGACGGGGCTGACAACGGATCCCGAACTGGATACGTTCTACCTGGTGGATTCGATTCTGCAGCAGATTCCCTCGACGGTGGAGTACCTCGGGCAACTGGCCTCGCACGGTTCCGCCGTGGCCGCCCGTCAATCCATGAGCGCGGCTGAGGAGGCCCAGATCCGCTATCTGGTGCGCCAGGTGAGTTCTTCGCTGGAATCCCTCCAGCGCAATTATCAGGCCGCCTTCAGCTACAACGAAGAGCTGCGCGAGAACCTGGACGACGCGCTCGCCACGGCCCTGAATTCGGCAGGGTTCCTCCGCAACATCACGCAGCGCGAATTGCTCGAACGCGGGGCGATTCAGGTGCAGCCGTTGAGCTATATCGAGAACGGCTCGTCGGCGGTCCAGAAGCTGTTCACGCTGCACGACGCCACAGCCGGGCAGGTGCGGCGCCTCTTCGACGCCCGGCTGATGCGGCTGGCGGCGGAGAAAAACTCCCAGTTGCAGACCGCGCTGCTGCTGCTGGCCATGTCGGCCCTGTTCGTCTTTCTCATCCAGCGGGGGATCACCCGGCAGATCCGCTCGATGCGGGAGACCTTCGAGCAGATCCGGGTCGGCAACTACGACGCCCGCGCCGAGGTCTACAGCCGGGACGAGCTGGGCATGATGGCGCAGTCGACCAACGAGATGCTGGCCAACACGCTGTCGCTGATCCAGTCGCGCGAAGAGCGCGACCGCATTCAGCAGAGCATTCTGAAGCTGCTCGATGATGTGAGCGGCGTGGCCGCGGGCGACCTGACCAAGGAAGCCGAGGTCACCGCCGAGATGACCGGGGCCATTGCCGACGCGTTCAACTACATGCTGGGCGAGCTGCGCACCATCATCGGCGCGGTGCAGGACACGACGGCGCGGGTCAACTTGAGCGCCTTCCAGGTGCGCGAGGTGACCGAATCGCTGGCCGAGAGCAGCCAGACCCAGTCGCAGCGGGTGCTGGCGGCGTCCAACGCGCTCCAGGCCATGGCGCAATCCATCCGCAAGGTGGCCGAGCAGGCCAACGCGGCCGCCAAAGTGGCCGAGGATGCCCTGGCCGCCGCCCTGGCCGGCGGCGACTCCGTGCGGCGCACGGTGGCGGGCATGGACAACATCCGCCGCCACGTCCAGGAGACCGCCCGGCGCATGAAACGGCTGGGAGAGAGCTCGCAGGAGATCGGCGAGATCGTGCAGTTGATCTCGGACATCTCCGACCGCACGTCGATCCTCGCGCTGAACGCCTCCATCCAGGCGGCGGCCGCGGGCGAGTCGGGCAAAGGTTTCGCCATCGTCGCCGAAGAGGTGGAGCGGCTGGCCGAGCGGGCCACCGAGGCCACGCGCCGCATCACCGTTCTCATCCAGTCCGTGCAGACCGAAACCAACGAGGCCATCTCGGCCATGGAGGCGACCACGCGCGAGGTGGTGGAAGGCTCGGCCGTGGCCAGCGAGGCCGGCGAGCGCCTGAGCCTGATCGAAACGGTCTCCCAGCACATCTCGGACCTGGTGCGCGGCATCTCCGAGGTGGCCCGCCGCCAGGCGGAAAGCTCCGAGCAGGTGGCCTCCACCGTGGCAGAGGTCTCGCACGCCACGCAGACCACGGCGTCCGGCGCGCTCCAGGCGGCCGAGAACATCCGGCGCCTGGCATCGATGGTGAACACGCTGAACGAGTCGCTTTCCCGCTTCCGCGTGCCCGGCCACGAAGCCCGGCCCGAACACGAGGCTGAGATCGTGGAGACCGCCTGAAGACGCAGGGAAGCGCCATGAGCCACGCACTCGATCCCGCGGTTCTGCACAGCTTCCTCGAGGAAGTCCGCAGCTATCTGCCTTCGCTCGAGCGGGAAGCCGCCCGTTTGCGCGGCGGCGGGGCGCCGGAGGCGCTGGCCGAGATCCACCGGCTGGCCCATTCCATCCGCAGCGCCTGCGACATGATCGGGCTGGAATCCCTGGCCGGCCCGGCCCGGGAGGTGGAGCAACTGGCTGAGCCCGCGCTGTTCGGCGAACACCGGCTGGACGAAGCGGGGCTGGCCGTGCTCGATGGCGCCCTGGAGGCGCTGCGGCAAGGTCTCGGGCCGGAGCCCGGCGCGGTCCAGGAGGAGGGCGAGGCGGCTGTCCTAATGCGGCCCACGGCTGGCGGCGCTGAGGATGCGCCCATTCCGGATACGGACCCCGTGGCTGCCGAGCTGCTCGACACCTTCCTGTCGGAAGCCGAGCATCTGCTCGACCGGATGGACGCGGGAGTGGCGGCGCTGCGCGCGCATCCGGCTTCGCCGGAGTCCGCCCTGAGGGATCTCCGGCACCATGCGCACACGCTGAAGGGCGCGGCCGCGATGACCGGGCTTGAAACCGCCGCCCGCGTAGCGCACCGCATGGAGGATCTGCTCGATCTGCTGATCGGCGGCAGCCTTCCGGCCGAAAATGAAGTCCTGGACCTGCTCCAGAGCGTCCACGACTGCCTGGCGGATCTGGCCGCCGCCCGCGGCGACAACCGCGCGCTCCGGCCCCGCGTCCGGGACCTGCTCGGTCAGCTCGACGCCCTGCTGGCCATCTGCGCCGAGCAGACGCAGGCGCAGCCGACCGCCGCCGCGCGGTCGGGAGAAGAACCTCCCTTGTGCGCGCGCGAGGAAACCGATCCGTTCCTGCTCGAGACGTTCCTGGCTGAAGCCGAATCCAACCTGGCGGGGGCGGAGTCGGCGCTGCGCGAACTGTGCTCGCACCCGGCTGATCCCAGGCCGCATTTGCAGACGTTCCGGCGGGCGGTTCACACCATCAAAGGCGCCGCCGGCATGGTGGGGCTGGACAGCGCCAGCACGGTGGCGCGCCAGCTTCAGTTCCTGCTGGACGCGGTCCTGAACGGCACGGCGGCCTATGGCGACGCCTGCCTGCAAGCCATGAACGCGGGCTTCGACGTGCTGGGGGAGCTCGTCGCCGCCCAAGGCGAGAACGAGTCCCTGCTGGACCGCGCCCGGGCGGCCCTGGACGAGATCGCCGCCGCGGCATCGGCCGAGACGGCGGCGGCCGCGCCGGCGCCCGAGGCGGCCCGGCCGGCGCCCCGCGCCGACGAGGCTCCACCGAGGCAGGAGGCGCCCGAGCCGCAGACCGCCGTGCGCGTGCCCGTCGACCGCCTGGCCGGCATCGCACGAATTCTCAGCGAAATCTTCATGAACGCCTCGGGCTTCGAGCAGCAGATCGAAGCCTTCCGCAAGGAGCTGGACGAGCTGGCGCTGAACCTGGCCCGCATGCGGCGCATTTCGCACCAGTTGGCCGAAGCCCAGGAAAGCGGCGTTCCCGGCGCCGGCGGCGCGCAGGGCGCGCATGAATCCACCTCGTCGGCTTCGGAATTCGATGTGCTCGAGTTCGACCGCTACACGCGGCTCAATCTGATCGCCCGCGACCTGGCCGAAGCCACCGCCGACCTGTCTTCGCTCAGCGCGCAGCTGCAGTCCATGCGCGCGCAGTTCGACGCGTGGGCGACGCGCCAGCGCGGCTTGAGCGGCGAGGCTCAGGACCGGCTCATGCGGCTCCGCATGGTGCCGCTGGCGAGCCTCGCCAACCGGCTGGACCGCACGGTCCGGGTGACTGCGGGCAAGACCGGGAAGTCCGTGCGCCTGGAGACGTCCGGCCTGAACACGGAGTTTGACAAGACCGTGGTCGAGCAGCTCGCTCCCGCACTCGAACACCTTCTGCGGAACGCCATCGGCCATGGCATCGAGCCGCCCCAGGCACGGATCGCGGCGGGCAAGCCGGAAACAGGCCTCGTACGGCTCGCCGCCTCGCGCCAGGGCGCCCACGTCTCCATCCAGCTCAGCGACGACGGAGCCGGGCTCGACTTCGGAAGGATCGCCCAGCGCGCGGCGGAGCTCGGCTGGATGACTCCCGAGCAGGCGGAATCCGCCGACCGGGTAACGCTCATCCGCCTGATCTTCGAGCCCGGATTCTCCACCGCGGAATCGGTCAGCGAGATCTCCGGCCGCGGCGTCGGCATGGACATTGTCCGCAGCACCATCGAAAAGCTCCGCGGCCGCCTCTCCGTGCAGACGGCTCCTGGCGCTGGAACGACATTCACCTTTGTCCTGCCGGTTTCCATGGCCGTCGACCGCGTCCTGATCCTCGAGGCTGGCGGCGAGAGGTTCGCACTGCCCTTGACGGCGATGACGAGGCAGATGCGCGTCTTCGATTCCGAGACGGTGGAGCGCAACGGCCGGCAGGGAGTGGAGGTGGACGGACAATGGCTGCCGGCCTGCCGGCTGGGCGAGTGGCTGGGCGTCTCTTCGGCCGAAGACCGCCCGGCGCGCTGCGCCCTTCTTTTCGTCAGCAACGGCGAGCATGAACTGGCGATGCTGGCCGACCGAGTGATCGAGGCCCGGGAAGTGGTCATTCAACCGCTGTCAGGGCTGCTGGCCAGCCTGAACCGCTTCTCCGGCGCGACGATCCTTGGAGACGGCTCCGTGGTGCTGGTTCTCAACCCGTCGGCGCTCGATCTCGACCCGGCGGTGACGGCGCCCGTCGAGTCCCTCCGGCGGCGCGCCACCCGCCAGGAAACCGTCCTCATCGTCGATGACTCCATCTCGATCCGCCGTTCGGTGGCCAACCTGTTGCGCGCCGCGGGCTGGCGGACGGCCGAGGCCAGGGACGGCATGGAGGCCCTGGAGTTTCTCGATCACTGTGCTACGCCTCCCGACGCCATTGTCATGGACATCGAGATGCCGCGCATGGACGGCTATGAACTGGCCGCGGCCCTCCGCGCCCGTCCTGAGTTCGAGACGGTGCCTCTGTTGATGCTGACCTCCCGCGCCGGCGAGAAGCACCGCCAGAAGGCGCTGCAACTGGGCGTGGACCGCTACCTGGTGAAACCCTGTCCGGAAGAGCTGCTCGTCGCCGAACTGCGCAACTGCCTCGCCATCCGCCGGGGCAGCCGCCTCGCCGCAGGGTGACGCCCGGCACGGGCGTTCCCGCGGAAAGCGCCAGCGGCGAGGCGGCAGCCCGCTCCCCTGCAACTCGCCCCGCCGGACAGCGCCGCCATTCGCGCCAACCCCCCGGTCACGGGTTCTCTTCCCTTGGCCCCGCTGATAGAATGACAGCGGTTTCAGCAGGGAGGGAGACATGCGAGTCCTGGCGTTTCTGTTGCTGGCGGCGGCGCCCATGTTGGCTCAGCCGGCGGAGGCGTACAAGCGCGTGGCGAGGCTGCTTTGGGTCGTCTCCGATGTCGAGCGGACCGCGGATGCCTGGCGCAGGATCGGCGTGCCGGTGGACGAGGCGGCACAGGCGGAGTTCCGCGCCGCCGGCGGCGCCTCCCATCGGGCATTGATGGCCGCCGGGCACTTCTCGAATCTCCGTGTCGATTGGGTGCAACCCGCCAATGCCGCGGGTCCCCTGGCGGCCTTCCTGCGCGAGCGCGGCGAGGGAGTCTACGCGCTGGTGTACGAGATGCCGGACGCCGCGGCGCTGCAAGGAGAGACGGAGCGGTATGAATCGCTCGGCGTGCGCCCCATCGAACGCGGCGCCATGGTTGCCGGCGCCGAGAAGTCCGGGTACGTCTGGCTCGACACCGCCGCGCAGGGCAAGTTCGTGCTGGCCCTGATGACCCCGCCTCCGCGGGCGCCGGTTGCGGGCAACGCGATGCGCGTGTCGCAGCTCGCCTTCGCCGTGCGCGATCCCGAGCCTGTTTCCGAATACTGGGCGCGGCTGGGATTCCCGGCATTCACTTTCACGCGGCCGGACCTGACCGACAGAATGTACCGGCGGCGTCCAGCCGGGTTCGAAATGCGCCTGGGCTGGCAGCGGCACGCGCAGATGCCGTTCGAGTGGATTCAGCCCCTGAAAGGGCCCAATGTCTACGACGATCACCTGGCAAAGCACGGCGAAGGCTTCCACCACCTCGCCTTCGACGTCGAGGACATGGACGCCGCCATCCGCCGCTGGGAGTCTCTCGGCTACCCGATGACGATGTCCGGCGGCTGGGGCGAACATGGCAAAGCCGGCAGCGGGCGCTTCGCGTATGTGGACGCGCACGCGATCGGGGGCACAGACATCGAGCTGCTGTGGAACTACCGCGCGCCGGCGCCTCCCCCTGCCGCAGGGCCGTTTGTGCTGCGCTTCGGCGCCGGTGAGCCGCTGCCCGAACACCGCCTGCCCGTCGCCAGGCTCGGCTGGCCTTCCGACTGGAGGAGCTGGCAGGCGATCCAGTTTGAGTTCACCGCATCGTCGCTGGAAGCCTTCTCTTTCGGCTTCTCGGATGGCCGCCAGGTCAAGAGCGCCATTATCGAGCCTCTGCCGGGGCTGCGGATGCGCGCCGTGATCCCGTTCGAGACGTTCTTCCAGACACGGACCATGACGCCGTTGCTGCCCCTGGGCTACAAGGTGTGGCCGGAGCGGCTGTTCACATTCGAGCGCGTGGATGAGATCGTGGTGCGCATGAAATACCCCGCTGCCGATTCGACGCTGACCCTCTCGAACCTCGCTCTGACACCCGTGGCGGGCGAGGACGACATCCTCGACAGGAAGCCGGTGATCGACGCCTTCGGGCAGTGGATGGGAGAAGACTGGCCGGGCAAGGCGCACTCGCTGGAAGAGCTGAAGAAACTGTGGGCCGAGGACAGGCTGCCACCGGCGAAATATCCCGATTTCTGCCCGCTGGGCGGCTACCGCCGGCTGACCGTGAATCCGCCGGACGCGGCAGGCAAGCCGGGCTTCTTCCGGGTGGCGAAACTGGACGGGCGGTGGTTTCTGCTCGATCCGCACGGGCACCCGTTTTTCTCCGCCGGCATGGACCTGGTGGGGTGGAAGCAGGGATCGTTTGCCACCCGCGTGACTGGCCGCGAGTTTCTGTTCGAGCAGTTGCCGCCCGCCGGACCCGCCTGGCTGACGCCGGGCCGGGACGTGTCCTTCCACGTGGCCAACATCATGCGCCGGCATGGAGACAACTGGCAGCAGGAGTGGAAGAAGGCGATGATCGAGAGGCTGAAAAACTGGGGCTTCAACACCATCGGCAACTGGTCGGATCATGACATCGCCACCACCGCCGGAATGCCGTATGTGATTCCCCTGAGCGGCTGGACGACGAAGAAGGTCTTTCCTTTCCCCTGGGACTTTCCCGACGTCTTCAGTGAAGAGTTCGAACGCAACGTGGACGAGGCCGCGCGCCGGCAGTGCGCTCCCTTGGCTCAAGATGCCAACCTGATCGGCTGGTTCATCGGCAACGAACCGCACTGGGCCCGCGAGTTCGGCTCGCTGAAGCCCTGGGCCGACATGCTGCTGGAAGACCCCGAACCCTCCGCCACCAAGGCGGAGTTGCTGCGGCGTCTGAAAGAGATGCCAGCGCAGGCCGAGCAGATCAAGCGCGAGTGGGTGTTCACCTGCGGACGGAAGTACTTCGAAACCATCACCGCCGCCATCCGCCGCCATGATCCGAATCACCTGGTGCTCGGCATCCGCTACGCCGGCACGCCGCTGGATGAGTGGGTGAAAATGTCGTCTTTGTTCGACGTGTTTTCGATCAACATTTACGACGCGGATTTCCGCCCGAATCCGGCGAAGCTCGACCACTACGCGCAACTGTCGGGCAAGCCTATTCTGATCGGCGAATTCACCGCCTGCGCGCCCGGGCGCGGCTTGCAGGGCCTGTTCTACTGGACCCACAAAGTGAAGGACCAGACGCAGCGCGGCATCGCCTACCGCTACTACGTCGAGAACGCCGCCGCCCATCCGGCCATGATCGGCGCGCACTGGTTCCAGCTCGTCGATGATCTGCCCACCGGCCGCCCGTCCGATCTTGAACGCCTCAATTACGGCTTCCTGAACGTGCTGGATCTGCCCTACAAGCCGCTGGTCGAATACGCCCGTGAGACCCACCGGCGCCTGTACGACGTCAAACTCGGGAAAGCGCCGCCCTATTCGCGCAAGCCGCTGATCTTTTAGCCGGCGGAGCCCCATCCGCACCGCGGCCGGAGCGCTGCCGGAATGCGGTTCTGGCCGGGGCCGGAAATTTCACGCGCCGCGGCGCCGCACCGTGAACGCCCGCGCCGGGTTGTCCCGGGTCAGCCGGCGAATCTCGTTCTCTTCGAGCCCCGCCTTCCGAAGCTGCGGCAGGAACTGCTCGAACAGCAGCGTGTACGGCCGCATGGGCCGCTTGCCGCCCGCGCGGAAGCTGTTGCCATCATGCGATAGAAGCAGCCGGGCCAGATGGCCGGAAGCGCGCATCTGCATCACCAGTTCGAGGTGCCGCTCCATCGTCGTTTCATCCAGCCCGTCGAGACTGATCCAGGCGCCTGCCGCGGCCGCGCGCCCGAGCGCTTCCTCCTCGCCGCGCTTGACCTGATTGGCGTGCACCCAGATCCACGCCTCCGGCGAGACGCCCTCCTCCCGCAGAATGGCCATCTGCCGCATGGCCGATTCCGGGTTGCCGCCCGTGTGCACCGCGATCGTCAGCCCCGTGTCGCGGTGGGTCAGCGCGGCGGCGCGCACGAGTCTGGCGTCGATCTCCGACAGCGGCCCCGCATCCACGCCGGTCTTGATGAACCCCGGCCGGATGCCCGTGCGGCCGATGCCCTCGCGCCACTCCCGCACCCATCGGGCGGCGAGCCGTGCGGCGTCTTCTTCGAAAGCATGCTTGGGAACATACCGGTCCGATGCCGCCCCGTAGTAGCCCGTGTTGGTCAGGATGTGCAGGCCGGACTTCTCCGAGATCGTCCGCAGCAGCGCCGGGCTGCGGCCGAACCATGCGGCGGTGGCATCTGCCACCGCGCCGCAACCCAGTTCCCGCAGGCGCCGGGCGTAAGGCTCAACAGCCCCCAGCAACGCCGGTTCATCGTAGTGCGGGGGCTCGGCCGGATCTTCGCCGAAGTTGGAAAACAGATGCTCGTGCGGCAGCATCAGGCCCAGCGCCTCCGGCACAACCGGACCGCGCACGGTCATCACGCGGCCTTCTTCTGATTGCGCAACGGTCACGAGCGGCGCGGCGAGCCACGCCCGGCGCGTGATGTTCACGGCTGGCATGCAGCCATCATACCGGCGCGTTGTCCCCGGGCGCGGGCTGGTTCGTCCCGGATTTCAGGATGAAGCCGCGGCCGGCGCCGGCTCGGGCATCAGGCCCGGAATCACCTGGCGGAACACGTCGTCGATGGTTTCTGCAAACAGAAACTCCATCTCCTGGCGGACGTTCTCCGGCAGGTCGCGCAGATCCTTGGCGTTGCGCTTGGGCAGAATCACGCGGCGGATGCCGGCGCGGCGCGCCGCCAGCGTTTTTTCTTTCACGCCGCCGATGGGCAGGACGCGCCCGGTGAGCGTGATCTCGCCCGTCATCGCCGTATCGCTGCGCACAGGCTTCTTCGTGTACAGCGAAGCCAACGCCGCGGCGATGGTGATGCCCGCCGACGGGCCGTCCTTGGGAATCGCGCCGGACGGAACGTGGATGTGCACGCCGTAGTCGCTGAACAGGGCTGGATCGATTCCGTATGCCTCGGCGTGCGCCCACAGATAACTCTGCGCCGCCTTGGCCGACTCCTGCATCACGTCGCCGAGCTGCCCGGTCAGCGTGAGCCCCTTGCCCTTCGGCAGCAGCATCGCCTCCACATACAGCACGTCGCCGCCGGACGGAGTCCACGCCAGCCCCGTCGCCACGCCCGCCGGCAGATCCTTGCGCGCCTCTTCGGGCAGGAACGTCTCCGGACCGAGCAGCTCGACGATCGTCTCCGGGTCCATCACGATCGGCTCCGTGCGCCCTTCGGCGAACTTCAGCGCCGCCTTGCGGCACAGGCTGCCGATGTTGCGCTCGAGGTTCCGCAGCCCCGCCTCGCGTGTGTAGCTTTCGATGATCTTGCGGATGCCCGCTTCCGGGAACTGCACGATCTCCGCCGTCAGTCCGGTCTCCTTGAGCTGCCGCGGTATCAGGTAGCGGTTGGCGATGGCCACCTTCTCTTCCTCGCTGTACCCTGCCAGCCGGATCACCTCCATGCGGTCGAGCAGCGGCTGCGGAATCGTCTCCAGCGTGTTGGCCGTGGTGATGAACATCACCTTGGAGAGGTCGAAGGCGAGGTCGAGATAGTTGTCCCGGAAAGAGTGGTTCTGTTCGGGGTCGAGCACCTCCAGCAGCGCCGAAGCCGGATCGCCGCGGAAGTCGCGGCCCAGCTTGTCCACTTCATCGAGCATCAGCACCGGGTTGCGCGCGCCCGCGCGGCGGATGGCGTTGATCAGGCGTCCAGGCAGCGCCCCGATGTAAGTGCGCCGGTGGCCGCGCAGCTCGCTCTCATCGTGCATGCCGCCAAGCGAGAAACGCTCGAACTTGCGGCCCAGCGCGCGGGCGATCGACTGCCCGAGCGACGTCTTGCCGACGCCCGGAGGCCCGACGAAGCACAGGATGGGAGCTTTCGCCGACGGGTTCCGCTGAAGCACGCCGAGGTGCTCGAGGATGCGCTCCTTGACGTCTTCCAGCCCGTAGTGATCGTCGTTGAGCACCTGCCGGGCGCGCGCGATGTCCAGGATGTCTTCCGTCTCGGTGAACCACGGCAGTTCGAGCACGAGGTCGAGCCATGTGCGGATGACGTGGCGCTCCGGGCTCTGGTCCGGCAGGCGCTCGAAGCGGCGGAATTCGCGCTCGGCCTCCTTCTTCGCCTCCTCCGGCAGCTTCGTTTCGTCGAGCCGCTTGCGCAGTTCCTCCGCTTCCGCCTTGGCTGGATCCTCCTCGCCCAGCTCCTGCTGGATGGCCTTGAGCTGGCGGCGCAGCACATACTCGCGCTGCTCCTTGCTCATCTCCTCCTGCGCCTCGCTGACGATCTTCTGCCGCACTTCGAGGATGCGCGCTTCCTCGGTGATGTACTGCACCGCAAGCTGGAAGGCGTCCTTGAGCGTGGGCGATTCCAGCAGATGCTGGAGCTTGTCCGAGCCAAGGTTGAAGGCCGTCGCCAGCAGCCACATGAGCTGCTGCGGATCATCGGCGCTCGACAGCAGGTTCGAGATCTGCTCGGCGGCCTGCGGATTGATGCGCTCGAGCGTCTTGGCGGCCAGTTCGAACAGAGCGGTTTGCAGGGCGCGCTCTTCGGTCGAGTGGTCCGGCACCAGCGGCATCGCCTGCGCCTTGGCCTGCAAATACTGGCCCGTGGATTCGATCGAAAGCACGCCGACGCGCTCCAGCCCGCTGGCGACAATCTCGATCAGCGAGGGCGTCGAGCGCAGCACCTTGCGGATCTTGGCGTGCGTGCCCACCGAGTGCAGGTCTTCCGGGCCGGGCAATTCGGTCTCGGGGTTTTTCTGCGTCAACAGGATGAGGTGGCCCTCATGGTGCTTGATGGCGGCCTCGACGGCGGCGCGCGAGGCGTCGCGGCCCACCGACAGAGGCAGGATCAGCTTCGGGAACAGCACCACGTTCTTCAGCGGAAGAACGGGCAGCGTAAGGAGATTCGTTTCCTGGTTCTGCGTGACGGGTTCGCTCATGTCTGCCTCTGTCCTGCGGAAATCATATTGCGAGACGCGCCGCGCGCGTCACTGGGTGCGCACGGGCTCGCGCGCTTCGATCTCGAGCGCGCCGCGCGGCGCCGTGACATACAGGTGCGCGCCGTCGCGGATCCTGCCCTCGAGGATCTGCCGCGCGATCAGGGTTTCCAGTTCGCGCTGGATGGCGCGTTTCAGCGGCCGCGCCCCGTACTCGGGCTCGTAGCCGACCAGGATCAGATGATCCCGCGCTTCGTCGCTCAGCTCCAGCGTGATGTGACGCTCCGCCAGCCGCTGGCGCACGCGCTCCATCTGGATGTCGACGATGCGCCGCAGGTGCTCGTGCGTGAGCGGGTGGAAGATGACGGTCTCGTCGATCCGGTTCAGGAATTCCGGCCGGAAGAACGTCCGCAGGTTCTCCGGCGGCAGGTTCGACGTCATGATCACGATCGTGTTGCGGAAGTCCACCGTGCGGCCCTGTCCGTCCGTGAGGCGGCCGTCGTCGAGAACTTGCAGCAGCACGTTGAACACATCGGCGTGCGCCTTTTCGATCTCATCGAACAGGATCACCGCGTACGGCCGCCGCCGCACCGCCTCGGTGAGCTGGCCGCCCTCTTCGAAACCCACATAGCCCGGCGGCGCCCCGATCAGCCGCGCCACCGTGTGCTTTTCCTGATACTCGCTCATGTCGATGCGGATCAGCGCCCGCTCGTCGTCGAACAGCGCCTCGGCCAGCGCCCGCGCCAGCTCCGTCTTGCCCACGCCCGTGGGGCCAAGGAACAGGAACGAGCCGATCGGGCGGTTCGGATCGCTCAAGCCCGCGCGCGAGCGCTGCACGGCTTCCACCACCGCATCCACCGCGGCGTCCTGCCCCACCACCCGGCGGTGCAGCTCGCTCGACAGGTGCAGCAGCTTCTGCCGCTCGCCCTCCAGCAGCCGGCTCACCGGAACTCCCGTCCATCGCGAGACGACGCGGGCGATGTCCTCTTCGTCCACTTCTTCCTTGATGAGACGCTCGCGAGTGTCCTGCGAAGCCAGCCGGCGCTCTTCCTCAAAAAGACTCCGCTCGAGCTGGATCAGCTTGCCGAACTTGAGCTCCGCCACGCGGTTCAGATCGTAGGCGCGCTCGGCGCGCTCGATCTCGAGCTTGGTCTGTTCGATCTCCTCGCGCAGCTTCCGCAGCTTCTGCACGGACTCTTTCTCGGCCTTCCAGCGGGCTTCAATTTCGCTGACATCCCGCGCGAGCGAGAACAGCTCTTCTTCGATCTTCGACAGCCTCTCGCGCGACGCCTCGTCGGTTTCTTTCTTCAGCGCTTCACGCTCGATCTCGAGCTGCATCTTGCGGCGCAGCTTCTCATCAAGCTCGGCCGGCATCGAGTCGATCTCCGTCCGCAGCCGCGCCGCGGCTTCGTCGACCAGGTCGATCGCTTTGTCCGGCAGGAAGCGGTCCGAGATGTAGCGGTTGGACAGCACCGCCGCCGCCACCAGCGCGGCGTCCTTGATGCGCACGCCGTGGTGGACTTCGTAGCGCTCCCGCAGCCCGCGCAGGATCGAGATCGTGTCCTCGACCGTTGGCTGATCCACCGTGATCGGCTGGAAGCGGCGCTCCAGCGCGGCGTCCTTCTCGATGTACTTGCGGTATTCGTCCAGCGTCGTGGCGCCGATGCAGTGCAGCTCGCCGCGCGCCAGCATCGGCTTGAGCAGGTTGCCCGCGTCCATCGCCCCTTCCGCTTTGCCCGCGCCGACCACCGTGTGCAGCTCGTCGATGAACAGGATGATCTGCCCCTCGCTGGCAGCCACTTCCTTGAGGACCGCCTTCAGCCGCTCCTCGAACTCGCCGCGGTACTTCGCGCCGGCGATCAGCGCGCCCATGTCGAGCGCCACTACGCGCTTTGACTTCAGCCCTTCCGGCACGTCGCCGCGCACGATCCGCTGAGCGAGACCTTCGACAATCGCCGTCTTGCCCACGCCGGGCTCCCCGATCAGCACCGGGTTGTTCTTCGTGCGCCGCGACAGGACCTGGATCACGCGGCGGATCTCCTCGTCGCGCCCGATCACCGGGTCGAGCTTGCCCTGCGCCGCCATCTGCGTCAGGTCGCGCCCGTAGTTCTCGAGCGCCTGATAGGTGGCTTCCGGATTCTGCGTGGTGACCCGCTGGCTGCCGCGAACCTCCCGGATCGCCTGTTCCAGCCGCTCGCGCGTCACGCCCTGATCGCGAAAGAGCTGCCCCGCAAAGCCGTTGCCCGCCTGGAGCGCCAGCAGGAGGTGTTCGACGCTGACGAAGTCGTCCTTCATCCGCCTGGCTTCCTGCTCGGCGTTGCCCAGCACCGCCGCCATCCTCTGGGTCATATACATCCCCGAGGCGCCGCCGCTCACGGTCACCTTGGGCTGCCGCTCGAGCTCCGCCATCAGCTTGCGGTGGAGCTTCTCGAGGTCGAAGCCCGCCTTCAGGAGGATGTTGGGCGCGATGCCCTGCTCCTGCTCGAGCAGCGCCACCAGGAGGTGCTCGTTATCAACGTGCTGGTGCGAGAGACGGGCAGCCAGCGTCTGCGCCGAGCGCAGGGCGTCCTGGGCTTTTTCGGTGAAGCGGTTGAGATCCATAATGGCGAACTCCGGTGACTGGTCTCCTGAGAGGGAGGATACCAGATTAGCCTTTCGTTGTCTAGATTCTTTAGTGTCTTTCTATCAAGATTGGATGCCTTGCCCCCGTTCCCGGTTTCCGAAAGCTATCAACGTCGCGTCGTCCCCTCAGCAATCCCGCCCTCCGGCTGCCCTGGAGGGGAAGCGCTACGCCGGGCGCGGGGATGCTACCCTGAAGAGTTCCGGACAACATGGGCTGGATTGGGTCATGGTATGCCCGCTGGATGGAGCAGTGGGAAGAGCGGATGTGCTTTGCGGCCACCAACCGCGTGGTGCGTCCGTTCGAGTGGGGACTCGAGTGGACCGATGCCTGGCCCGTCGCGCGGCGGCTGGGATCGTGCGATGGGCTGCCTCCGCGGGAGCGGTTGCTGCGCCTGAGCCGCCTGGCCATCGAGCACAGCGACGAGTTCTTCGGCTACGAACCGGTCCGCGATTATCACCTTGCGGGCGGGCTGTTGCGGTTCACCTCAGCGGTGAGGACCCCCTACGAAGAGAACAACGTCGTGCACGGCCAGTGGTTTCCGGGCAAGAACCCGAAGAAGGCCGTGCTCGTGCTGCCCCACTGGAACGCCCCCCATGACGCCCATAACGCGCTGGCCCGGGCGTTCCAGAAGTTCGGCGTCAGCGCTTTGCGCCTCAGCCTGCCGTATCACGACTACCGGATGCCGGCGGAGTTGCAGCGCGCCGATTACGCGGTAAGCTCGAACATCGGCCGCACGATCGATGCGACGCGGCAGGCGGTGATCGACATCCGCTCGGCCGCCGACTGGCTCGAGCAGCAGGGCGCGGAGCGGATCGCCATTGTCGGCACCAGCCTGGGCTCCTGCTATGCGTTCCTGGCCAGCGCCCACGATGCGCGCTTCGCCGTCAATGCCTTCAACCACTGCTCCACCTACTTCGCCGATGTCGTCTGGACGGGGCTGTCCACGCTCCATGTGAAGCAGGGGCTGGAAGGCCATGTCGATCTGGACACGCTGCGTGAGCTGTGGCTCTGCATCAGTCCCACGGCGTACTTCGACAGGTTCCGGGCGAAGCCGAAGAAATCGCTGTTCCTGTACGCGAAGTACGACACCACGTTCCTGCCCGAGCTGTCGCGCCAGACGATCGAATTGTGCCGCAAGTTCGAACTCGACTTCCGCGAGGTGGTGCTGCCCTGCGGCCACTACACCCTGGGCGAGTCGCCCTTCAAGTTCATCGACGGCTACCAGCTTGTGAACTTCGTCCTGCGCAACCTCTAGCGGGGGCAGTTCGCGATAGGGAACACGGGGGGCATTACCAACGCCTCCTCGCCGAAAGGATGACGCGAATTGCTTCCTCAACCTGATTCTGGTCCCTCACGACAAACCGCGAGTACGAGCCCCGATCGGGCTTTACTTCAATGAGGGAGAACTTCGACGAGTCGAAGGTGCCTCTCACTGTAATGGCAAAGGACTCGGCCCTTGGCTGGGGCTTGATGGTCCAGAAATTATCCGGCCGCTCAATGTACCGGCCACACTTGGGGCGATAATTGAGACAACCGTGAGGATAAACCTCTCTTACACCCTGAAGGATCGACATGCCAATATTCCGGATGGGTGTGGGCAACCGTTCGAGGTCTTTCCTGAATTCATCGTCTCCCGAAGTCGGGGACGTCAATACACCAGGTCGATAGGGACTCGCGCCTGCGGTGCCAGAAACTTGGGTATCTACCACCACGCCGGTGAATGGTTGTTTCTCTGAGGCTGACTGAGAGCAGATGTCCACCCCTGCGCTCTGTGACGGATCTGCAGACTCAGCAGAAGCCTCCTGCATCGCCCCGTTTCGCGAGTGTCTGCTTACCTCCACAACGACGACTTCGGCGCTTGAGCCTTGATTAGCAAGGCGGCAATCCCGCAACGGCAATTCCACATATCTTCCGTCGGCACTCACAGACGCATTCGGAACCAGCAAAACGCTCCTGACACCAATTTGACTGTAGGCGGTTCCGAAGGCCAGCAGGTCCGCGGGTTCAACCTGCGCAATCCAAATGCCTTGAGCGACTTCCGCGATCATTGGCATCTTTACGGTCATCTTAGCGACCTCCAATGTGTAGTCAAACTGCAGTCAGACTAGTTCAGTCTGCCCGGGCTGTCAAGGTGAGCATAGATTAAATGTCTTTCAATTGGGTCTTCGCAGTTTGCGGCGGGTGATGCGCCTGCCCTTTTATTGGTGGAGGTTCCGTTGGCTCGGCACGGGAGCCGCTTCACCTCCGGTGGTCGAAAAAACTAGCGTAGGAGTGGCAAGAGGCCGAGGTTCACGCCGAGTACTTCCGGCACAGCCCGCGCAGCTCGGCCAGCAGGCGCGGCACGGCGGTGGCGGCGGGTTCTTTGGCTTCATACTCGAGCGACAGGTAGCCCTTGTAGCCCGTCGAGGCCACCAGCTTCACCACCCGGTCCCAGTCCTGCGGCCCGCGCGTGCCGTCTTCGTGAACCATCTCCGACTTCACCTGCACGTTCACCGCGTAAGGCAGGCACATCTCCATCTGGCGGAACGGGTCCTGCGGGAAGTTGCCCGTGTCAAGATTGATGCCCACCCAGGGCGAGTTGACCTTCCGCACAATCTCCAGGATCCGCTCGGCGCGCAGGGTGATGCCGCCGTGGTTCTCCAGCCCGAGAATCACGCCCTGCGAGCCCGCGATCTCGGCGCCCCGCTGGAGGCACTCCACCACCCACGGCACGGCCTGTTCATCTGTGGCGCCGCCACGCAGATTGCCCCCGAACACGCGAATGTGGCCCGCGCCCAACGCCGAGGCCACGTCCACCCAGCGGCGGATGTTTTCCACCTCCGCATCGCGGTCTTTCTGCTCGGCGCGGGTCAGCTCCGTCCGCACGGCGATCGAATAAATCTGAACACCGCAGCGGTAGGCCAGCCGCCGCAGCGAGTGCAGCCACGCGCGCTCCGTCGAGGGCACCCAGTAGACGGTCATATCGAGCCCGTCGACGTCCCACTCCACACAGGAACGGACCAGATCCTCATAGGTGCGCGCCTTCGACTGGAGATCCTGCCGGAACGAATAGGCGCACAGGGCGGGCTTCAGCCGCGCCCGCTTCGGCGGGTTGCCGGCCGGTTGCGCGGAAGCAAGGCCCACGGGCAGCGCCGCGGAGGCGGCCAGGAACGAACGGCGGTTCATGGCTTCGATACTATCGCAAGCGGAGAACGGCCACGGAAGGTGGGCGGAGCGGGGAAGCCCAGAAGTTCGGCGATCATCGGCGCGATGTCGATGATGCGCAGCTCGGGCCACTCCGCGCCCGCACGGATGCGCGGCCCGGCGGCGATGCAGATCGCCTGCATGTCGCGGCGCGTGGGCAGGAATCCGTGCACCCCGCGCGGGCGCGCCTCGCCGGCGCCCCGGCCGCCGCCGCGCGCGGCGGGGCCGTAGCCGGGCGCAAAATCGAAATACAAGTCGCCTCCGGCCGGCCCGCCGATGCCCAGCCGCTCGCCGTCCTGCCCCGGCGTGAAGAAAGAGACGACGCCCTCCACGCCGGAAAGCGCGCGCCGCGCCTGTTCCACCACGCTGTCCCGATCCTGCGGCGGCACCGCTCCGTCCTTCCAGTCGGCCGTGTTGATCAGAATCGAGTGGTACAGGTAGGCCGCTTTGGAGTCCAGTTGCGCCTGCTTCAGCGCCGCCTGGACCGGCACGAACTTCGCCACCGGCGCCATGCCGTGATCGGAGACCCACAGCAGATGGTCCTTGTTCTTGTCTCCGGCGAGTTTGGCGAACTCGGCAGCGCCGCGGTCGATGGCGATGTAGCCCCAGCGCCGCCACTCGCGCGCCTGCCCGTCGCCGGAGCGCGCCGCTGGCAGCCACATGTGGTCGATCTCGTCCGGAAACGGCAGGTAGCTCTGCATCAGCTTCGGCTGAAACTTCTTCTGGAGCCAGATGGCGTGGCGGGTCATCTGCCGGATCACCAGTTCCATCGCCTCCAGATACTCGGTTTCAGAAATCAGCTTCTTCTCGAGCAGCGCCGCGGGACCGTTGCCGATGAAGCCGCCCGCCTCGCGGAAGATCCTCTCGAGCGGCACGGACGAGCCGAGTTCCTGCCACGGCGTCACATACAGCCGGAAGCCGTTGTCGCCAAGCTCGAATAGCCGGAAGTAAAGGGCGGCGGGAGCCGGCGATTCCAGCAGCAGCGGCGCGCTGAACCGCCTCGCCAGACCGCGCGTCCGCGGCGGCTCGGATTCCACAGGCGCATACGGCACGCTGACCGACTGCTTGCCCGACGTGAGCGCAACCCGCACCGATTTCTTGCCCGGAATCACGCGGAACGACGCCGGTCCGTGCTCGAACAGATACGAGCCGTCCGGCATCCGCTTGCCCGTGGCAGGCGTCCACAGCGCATGCGGGGCGAGCAGCCGCGTCTGATAGCCGTTGACGACCACGGCGCCGGGCGCGGAGTTGAAGCGCGTAAACGGGTAGCCCTGCGTCGGCTGGTGCGCCACCGAGGCGACGCCCGCCCGCGCCGCCGCCACCCAGAACGTTTCCGCGGCTAATTGTTCCGCCCGGAAGCCGTTGCCGCGCTCGAACACGGTGTGCTCTCCGCGCGGCAGCACCGGCGGCGCATTGGCCGTGATGTGGTTCACGTCGCCGTAGCAGCCCGTCCACAGCGCCGCGTGGGAATTGGCCGTGGTGGATGGAAACGCGGGCTGCACGCCGCGCGAAGCCGCCCCGCGGCGGGCGGTCTCTTTGAGCACGGTCAGCTCCGCTGCAACGGGATCATCAAAGAATGTTTCCGCTCCCAGCCCGTCGAAGCTGACGAGCACCACGCGCTGCGCGCCAACAGGCAGCGCCCACAGCAGGGCGAGTGCCGGCATCAGCCGGCGCCGTGTTATCTGAACCATGCGAGCATCCGTTTCCAGCCGTTCCCAGGCAGCCTCCCTGCGGCAAAGGGCAGGCGAATCCTCAGAAGCCGTGAGCGGCCGCCGGAAACACAATGATATCGCCCGGCCCGCCCGCCTGCCGCGCAGAAAAGGGGACAGGAACACAATTCCCCTTTTTCCGCGCCGCAAAAAGCGGCACCAGGCGGGCCTGCCCTGGAAATCGGGGCAGGTGCGGCTCTGTGCCGCGAGTCAGGCGCCCGCAGGCGAGCCAGCCGCCGACGTTGCCTTCGGCCTCCCGGCTCAACTCCGCCGGTCAGATCGGAAAGCCGGCAGCCGCGTGGAGCACTTCCGGCTCGTCGCGGCCCAGCGCCCGGCGTGCCAGGGTCAGGGCGAGGATCGGGAAATACTTGCTGTAGAGCGTGTACCGCAGGTAGAAGACGTTCGGGAAGCCGGTGCCCGTGGCCAGATCTTCCTTCCAGGTTCCGTCGGGCTGTTGCGTTTCAATCAGATGCTGAATGCCTCGGCGCACGCCGTCGTAATACGATTCCCCTGCCGCCAGCAGGCCGAGCAGCGCCCAGGCGGTCTGCGACGGCGTGCTGGGCGCGGGCACAAAGCGGTCCTCCAGATAACTGGCGCAGCTCTCGCCCCAGCCGCCATCGGGGTTCTGCACGGCGGCAAGCCACCGCGCCGCCTTGCGCACCGCCTCCTGCACGTTGGGCGCGCCGGAGTATTTCAGGGCGCGCATGGCGAGAAACGCCCCGTAGATGTAGTCCACGCCCCAGCGCCCGTACCAGCTTCCGTTCCGCTCCTGCGTCTTCAGGAGATATTCGACGCCCCGGCGCACGGTGGGGTGCGACTGCCCCAGCCCGCGGCGGCACAGCGCCTCCAGCACCCTGCCCGTGATGTCGGGGCACGTGGGATCGAGCATGGCGTTGTGATCGGCAAAGGGGACCTTGTTCAGCAATTGCCAGTCGTTGTCCACGTCGAACGCGGCCCAGCCCCCGTCTTTCGACTGCATGCCGATGAGCCAGTTCACCGCGCGGCGTTCGCAGCGCGCCTGCGCCTCCGGGTCGCTCGCGCGGGCATGCAGCAGCGCCAGCAGCACCATTGCCGTGTCGTCGATGTCCGGATAGTGTTCGTTGGCGAATTCGAACGCCCAGCCGGACGGCTCGAGATCCGGGCGTTTGACGCTCCAGTCGCCCTTGCGGCGCACCTCGCGCGCGATCAGCCAGTCGGCGGCGCGGCGGAGCCGCTCCTGCGGCGCGTGGCCCATCTCGCCCAGCGCAAACGCGGCATAAGCCGTGTCCCAGACGGGCGAGAAACAGGGCTGGAAGTACAATTCGTCGCCGCGCTCGGTGAGCAGCGCTTCAAACTGGCGGATGGCATCGATCAGATCCGGATGATCGCGCGGGTAGCCGAGCGCATCCAGCGCCATCACCAGATACATCATCGACGGGTAGATGGCGCCGAGCCCCTCGGAGTAGCGCGTGTGGTCGAGCATCCACTTTTCGGCGGCGCGGATGGCGGCGTTCTTGACGCGCGAATTGCCCCGGTCCTGCCAGATCTTCAGCCCGCGGTCGATGCCATAGAACAGGAACGAGAGCTTGTCCCGGCGCGGCAGGCGGAAGCTCTTGCCTGGCGCGACGATCTCATTCAGGTGGAACCCCGGCGGCACCGGACGCGTGCCGCCGCGCGCCTGCACGATGGACAGCGGAACCACGATGGCGCGCGTCCAAGACGACATCTCGTAGAGCACCCCGCCAGGCAGCAGCACCAGCTCCGGCGGAATCGTGGGCACATGCTCGCGCGGATACAGCCCGAACAGGCTGAGGTTGATCTTCACATAGCTGTTGGCCGCCTGCACGCCGCCCAGCCGGAGAATGCATTCCCGCAGCCGCGTCATCTCCGGACCCGCCGGATCCAGGCCGGCCAGCTTCAGCGCGGCATACGCCTTGACGCTGGCGCTGGGGTCAGCGGGGCCGCCGGGATAAATGTCAAACCCCCCATCGGGTAGCTGGCGCCGCAGAATGGAACGCGCCGCCTTCTCGATCCGCGCTTTCGAAGGCGGATTCCAGCCGCCTGAATCCGGCGGATACAGCCAGAGCTGGAGCAGGATATAGTCGGATTCGAGCGTCGTGTCGGCCAGCAGATCGCCGCACCAGTAGCCTTCCGGCTTCTGAAGATCGAGCAGCGCTTCGCCGGCGCGCCCAAGCGCTTCCGTGCATGCCTGGGCGAGGCTCTGCCTCGTTGCCGCAGCCACGGACACCGTGCGCCGCGTCACCCGCCGGTTCACGTTTTCAAACCATACTGAATCCATCGGCGGTTCTCCGGATGAAAATATCCATTGTCATTCATCCGCCGCTCTGCTGCGCGGCGGGCCTGGCGCGGACCCCATGGTAAACTGGGAAGTTTGAGTTGCGGAGAGCATTGTGGACCGCCTGACAAGACATGATCTGAAGACCGACAAGTTCGTGGAAGAGGTCGGTCAAACCGTTCATTTCCTGGAAGAGCACCGGCAGGCGCTCATCCGCTACGGATCCATCGCGCTGGTGCTGATCGTCCTGGCGGCAGCCGGATACGGCTATATGCGCTCGAAGCGGGCGGAGCGCCAGTTGGCGCTGGGCAAGGCGCTCGACACCTACAACGCCCCGGTCATGGAGGACGCTCCCCCGGAGATCCGCGCCTTCCGGACCGAGCAGGAAAAGAATGAAGCCCTCCTGAAAGCCTGCAACGAGCTGATCCAGAAGTATCCCGGAAGCGACGAAGCCGCCGCCGCCACCATGCTGCTGGGCACCCATGCCGCCGATGAAGGCGACATCGAGGCGGCGGAGCGTTATCTGAAGCAGGCGGCGGGGAAAGGCAGCGGCGATTACGCGTCTCTCGCGCAGTTCGCCCTCGCGCAGTTGTACGTTTCGCAGGGCAAGGACGCGGAGGCGGAGAAGATCCTCCGCGCGCTGTCGGACAAACCCACGGTGCTGGTGACCAAGGAACAGGCCACTCTGGAACTGGCCCGGCTGCTGCTGAGGAAGAATCCCGAAGAGGCCCGCAAGCTCGTCAGTCCGCTGGCAAGCAAGCCGGGCGCCGTCGGCCGCATCGCGGTCAGCATCATGGCCGAGGTCAATCGCAAGCAGGGGTCGTGATACTCTCCAGGCTCCGGTTTCCTCTGCATGAACTGCGGGGGCGCCGTTATCCGGAGCCCCCTCATCCCTACCGCAACGAATTTCAGCGCGACCGCGACCGCATCATCCACGCCCGCGCCTTTCGCCGTCTGGAAGACAAGACCCAGGTGTTCAGCGAGCGGTTGAGCGACCACTTCCGCAACCGCCTCACGCACACCATCGAAGTGGCGCAGATCGCCCGCACGGTGGCCGCGGCGCTCGGCCTCGACGAAGACTTCACGGAAGCGCTGGCGCTGGCCCACGACATCGGACATCCGCCGTTCGGGCACGCCGGCGAGGAGGCGCTGGACGCGCAGATGCGCCGCTATGGCGGCCGGTTCGACCACAATATCAACGCGCTGCGGCTGGTGGAGAGCTTCGAGCAGCGCTACGCCGGCTTCCCGGGACTCAATCTCACGTTCGAGGTCCGCGAAGGCATGGTGAAGCACTCCCGCGACTTCGAGCCCGGCGAACATCCCGAGCTCGACGAGTTCCTGCCGGGGCTGCGGCCGCCGCTGGAGGCGCAACTGATCGACCTCGCCGACGAAGTGGCCTACAATACCGCCGACCTCGACGACGGCTGGAGCGCGGGGCTGTTCACCATGGAGGAGATCGAGGCGGCTGTCCCCGGTTTCGCGGAGATTGCCGCCCAGACGCGCAGGCTTTTCCCCCAGGCTTCCGGGCGGGCGCTGTTTCTCGAGTCGCAGCGGCGTCTCATCGATTTCCTGGCCACTGCGCTGATTCAGGGCACCGCGGAAAGAGCCGCAGCCAGCGGAGCGGAGACCGCCGGCGACGTCCGGCGCATGCCGCGGCTGGCCGGGATGACCCCGGCTGCGGCCGAGACCAACCAGGCGCTGAAGCGGTTCCTGTTCGCCCGCCTCTACTCCATCCCGATGCTCGCTGAGGAACGCCGGGCAGCCATGGAGCGAATCGCCGCCCTGTTTCAGTTTTTTATGAATCACCCGGAAGAATTACCGGAAAACCATCAGAAAAGATTAGAAGATTTCCCGCTTTCTCGCGTGGTTTGCGACTATATTGCCGGCATGACGGATGGTTATTTCCGCCGCACCGCCAGCCGCCTGCTCCTCTGAGTCCCGCCGCCTCATCATGCCTGCCCGCCGGTTTCGCGCTCGTGCAGGCTCATCACTTCCGCATTCCGGACGCCATAGACGCGCTCCAGAATCCGGCACAGTTCTGCGGCGAACCGGCGCGCATTTTCGCTTTCGTCCAGATCGGCTTCCACTTTCAGGTAAATATCCACGGCGCTCATCGTCCGAATGATACGATGAAAGCAATGCAGCGCGCCAAGTGTCATTTATGCGAGACGCGGCCGCCCCGCCGCGCCTGCCCCGCCCTCGGGCGCGACATCTGCGCCGTCTGCTGCGGCGAGCAGAGGGAAGAGTCCATCGACTGCCCGCTCGAGTGCCCGCACCTGCGCGAGGCCCGGCAGCATGAACGGCCGCCGGCGCGGGACGCGAAGACGCTGCCAAACGCCGACATCGAAGTCACCGAGCGCTTCCTGGCCGAAAACGAACCGCTGGTGGTGCTCTCAGGGAGAGTGCTCGCCGTGGCGGCCCTGCAAACGGCGGGCGCCGTCGACTCCGACCTGCGGGACGCGCTCGATTCCCTGACGCGCACCTACCGCACGGCCTCGAGCGGGTTGATCTACGAAAGCCGCCCGGCGAACCGGATCGCGGAAGCGATTGTCGAACGGTTCCAGAAGGAGATGGCCGACTTCCGCGAGCGCGTGGCGCAGCAGACCGGCGTGCACAGCGTCCGCGATCAGGACCTGCTCGGCTCGCTCGTGTTCTGGCAGCGCATGGAGTGGCAGCGGAACAACGGGCGGCGCAAGGGGCGCGCGTTTCTGGAGAGCCTGATCGGCCTGCTGCCGCCTCCGCCACCGCCGGAGAATCCCGTCCTCGCCTGACGCATCCGTAAGAACAGAGGCGTATGGAAGCGCGGCTGGTCTCGTATCAGGACATCGGTGTCGAAGTGCGTCATTTCGTCTTCGAGGCGCCCGGCGCGGACGCGCTGCCGGCCCTGCCGGGACAGTTCGTCTCTTTCACCGGAGAAGTGGGCGGCCGGCGCGTCACCCGGCCTTACTCGCTGGCCGGGCTGCCGCAGGGCAACCGCTTCGAGCTGTGCCTGAACCGCGTCAAAGAGGGGCTCTTCTCCCCATGGCTGTTCGAGCTCGAGCCCGGCCAGACAGTGGCCATGCAGGGGCCGCTCGGCTACTTCACCCCGCGCCAGCCGTTCCGCGATTCCGTCCTCGTGGCCACCGGCACGGGGGTGGCGCCGTTCCGTGCATTCCTGCAATCAGAAGCGGTTCTTGCCAGCGGCGCGCGGATCACCCTGTTGTTCGGGGCGCGGCAGGAAGAGTCGCTGCTGTACCGGGCGGAGTTCGAACAACTGGAGCGGATCAGGCCGGGCTTCCGCTACATGCCCACGCTGACGCGCCCGCCTGAAGGATGGCAGGGGCGCACGGGGCGCGTGCAGGCGCATCTGGACGAGGCGCTGGAGGGGCGCGCAGACCTCGACGTTTACCTCTGCGGCATGCGGGAAATGGTGGACGACATCCGGCGCCTGCTGAAAGAGCGCGGCTTCGAGCGCCGGCAGATCATCGCCGAGAAATACGACTAGAATCGAAGCTGATGAGCCAATCCTTCCGCCGTGCGCTTGCCATCACCGCGGCTGCGGCCGGCGTGTTCGCGCTCTCCGTTATCGTGGGTTTGCAGCTCACGCCGGAGCCGCGCACGCAGTTGGACTATCTGGTCATCGGATCGGTGGCGACTTTCCTTATGCTAGGAGCCGTGTTTGGACTGCTTCTGGCTCTGTGGATCAAGCCGCGCGACTTTCTCGCCAGGCGCCGCCCGAAAAAAACGGAGACTGGCGAGGCGGACAAGGAATAGAGCGCCGGCGCGCGAAGTTCAGGCTGCGCGCTCGAGCGTGACCCGGGCAAGGATCTCCCGCGTCTGTTCGAGGGAAGCGAAGCTGACGCCCGGCAGGCGCGCCGATGCCGTGCCCGCCGCGACGCCCCATTGCAGCGCCTCCGGCTGCGTCGCATCGCTCGTCAGCGCCCAGACGTAAGCGGCGGCCAGCGCGTCGCCCGCGCCGATGGGGCACAGCGCCTCCACCCGCGGCGGGATCGCCTCCCACGCGGAGCCGTCCTCAAACGCTCCCACCGCGCCTCTGGCGCCCAGCGAGAGCACCACGTTCCGCGCACCCATGCCGCGGATGCGCTCCGCCGCCTCCTGGAAGTGAGCGCGCGTCAGCAGGGCGCGGCTCAACAGCCGCTCGGCCTCCTGCTGGTTTGGCGTGACCACGGTGGGATGCGCTTCCATGGCGGCTTCCAGCGCCGTCTCGTCGGCGTCGAGCAGCGTATGCACGCCGGCGTCCGCGGCGGCGCGGATCAGGCGGGCGTAGAAGTCCGGCGGCACGCCGGGCGGCAGCGACCCGCACAGCATCAGCCACTCGGCGCCGCCGAGTTTCGACCGCACGGCCTTTTCGAGCTTCGTCACTTCCGCTGCCGTCAGTTCCGGCCCGATTTCGTTCAGCTTGATGGCCAGCCCGTGCCGGTCGGCGATCGTGAGGTTGGTGCGGATTTCACTGCGGACGCGGACGAACTCGCACGGAAATCCGCAGCAGCCGAGATACTCCTCCAGTTGCTTTCCGGCTTTGCCGCCGCAGATGGCGATGGCCAGCGTCTGCCCGCCGAACGAGTGAATCACGCAGGAGGCGTTGATGCCGCGCCCTCCTGCCGATTTCCGGGTGTCGAGAATATAGGCGCGGTCGTCGAACACCAGCCGGTCCACCGTCACATTGCGGTCGATGGCTGGATTGGCTGTCAGAGTGAGGATCAACGCCTCATTTTATCGTGAATGCGGGGCCGGTGCTAATCTGGGCATTTGAAACGCCATCCGCAATTCTGGGCCTACGCGGCCCTGATTTCGGTCTGTTTTTTCTGGGGCACCACCTATCTGGGCATCCGGATGGCGCTGGAGATGTGGCCGCCGATGACGCTGGTGGCGGTGCGCTTTCTGCTCTCCGGCGGCATCCTGATGGCCGGTGCGCTGCTGCTGAAGGCCGAGATGCCGCGCGGCCGCGAACTGGCGCTGACCGCCTTCTACGGCGTGATCATCCTCGGCGTGGGCAACGGCGCGCTGGTCGTGGCCGAGACGTGGATTCCCAGTGGTCTGGCGGCGCTGATCATCACTGTCAGCCCGTTCTGGATGGTTGGGCTGAACGCCCTGCTGCCGCCGCGCGAGCCGCTGCACCCGCCGACGCTGGCCGGCATGGCCATCGGACTGGCCGGCGCGGTGCTGCTGGTGGGGCCGGGGGCGCTGGAGGGCGGCGCCGCGGGAACCGCCCTGCTCAAGGGCGCGCTGATTCTCCAGCTCGGCTGCGTCAGTTGGTCGCTGGGCTCGCTGCTCCAGAAGCGGCTGCCCACGCGTTCCCACCCCATCGTCTCCGGCGGCATCCAGCAACTGGCCGCGGGGCTTGCCTTCATTCCGGCGTCGCTGCTCTGGCCGGGCGAGATTCACTTCTCCACGCGCGGCCTCGGGGCCCTGCTGTACCTGGTCGTGTTTGGCTCCATCGTCGGCTACTCCAGCTACATCTTCGCGCTGGAGCGGCTGCCCGTTGCCGTCGTCTCGATCTACAACTACATCAATCCCGTGGTGGCGGTCATTCTGGGCTGGACATTCTACCGCGAGCCGTTCGGCTGGCGCGAGGCCGCCGCCATGCTGGTGATCTTCGCCGGCGTGGCGCTCGTCAAGCGCATGCAGGCCAACCGGTGACGGCTACTGCCGGGGCCCGCGCAGACGCGCGCCCAACATTCCGCCGAGCGAGCAGAAGATGGTCAGGAACAGAAACTGGAACACGAGGCCCGCGATCAGCGTCAGCGCAAACGATCGCGGCTCCGCCAGCAGCCGGCGGAGCTTCTCCGCGGAATCCGAGGGCAGGTTCATCTTCGCCAGGCTCTCCTCGTATGCCTTGACAAGCTCTCCGCTCGAGCTCAGCAGCGCCATGCCCGCCGTGAAGAAAACCGTGGCGATGACGAACGTGAAGATGCCGGTGATCCACCCCACCCGCGCTCCTTCCACCGCGCTGAGCGGCGCGCCGGTCCGCCGCATATACAGCACGGCCGAGTAAAAGCCGCCGCCAAGCAGCAGCAAAGGCATCAGCAGGGATGCGCCCGCAATCGCGCTCAGGATGGAGGCCAACTGCACCAGCACGGCCGCCACGAATCCGACGCGCACGGCGGTGCTGCTCTGGAAGCCGGGCGCCTGGAATTCCGGCGCCGGCGGAACAGGCGCGGCAGATACCGCTTCCGGCTCCTCCTGTGTTTCGGCCTCGCCGTGCTCTTCGGCGGTGAGCGCGCGCACGGGACGGCCGCAACGGTGGCAGAAGAGGGCGTCTTCCACCAGCTTCGCGCCGCAAGTGCAGAAAGGCTCCACTGTTCTTAGTCTCCCGTACCCCGGCATGCAGGGGCAAGCAACGGCCCCGCAGGACTATTCTGGAAACGAGAGATGCCTCCCCACACGCTCCTCGTCCTCAACGACCCCGCGGCCCCGTATCTGAAGTGGCTGGACAAGCTCCCGGCGGGCACGCGCATTGCCGCCGGGGCCTCCGCCGAAGCGTTTCGGCAGGCGGCGCCGGAAGCCGACGCGATGTTGGTGGGCGCGGTTCCACGCGAACTGGTGGAAGAGGTCTTCGCGATGGCGCCGCGGCTCAAATGGATGCACGTGATGTGGGCCGGGCTCGATACGCTGCTGTTCCCCGCTCTGGTGGAGAGCCCCGTGACGCTGACCAACGGGCGCGGCGTCTTCGCGCGGTCGCTGGCGGAGTTCGTCATCGCCGGCATGCTGTGGTTCGCCAAAGACATCCGCCGCATGCGGCGGCAGCAGCGCGAGCAGCGGTGGGAGAAGTTCCTCGTCGAGGAGCTCTTCGGCAAGCAGTTGGGCATCATCGGGCATGGCTCCATCGGCCGCGCCGTGGCGGCTTTGGCCACCGCTTTCGGCATGAAGGTGATCGGCGTGGGGCGCGCCTCGCCGCGCGAAGAGTTTGACGAGGTGATCGAAAAGAGCGAGTTTATTCTCGTCAGCGCGCCGCTCACGCCGGAGACGCGCGGGCTCGTCGGCGAAGCCGAATTCCGCCGCATGCGCCCGGAGGCGGTGCTGATCAACGTCGGCCGCGGGCCGGTGGTCGAGGAAGCGGCGCTCATCGCGGCGTTGCGGGAAGGCCGCATCCGCGGCGCCGTGCTCGACGTTTACGATCAGGAGCCTCTGCCGCCCGGCCACCCCTTCTGGAGCATGGAGAACGTGCTCCTCAGCCCGCACTGCGCCGACAACACGCCCACCTGGCTCGACGAAGCCATGCAGCTTTTCCTGGAGAACTTCGCGCGCTACTCGGCCGGCGAACCGCTCAGGAACGTGGTCAACAAGAAGGCGGGCTACTGATGGAAGAGATCACGATCGATTCGATCCGCGAGGCGGCCGGCCGCATCGCCCCGCTGGCGCAGCGCACTCCCGTCTGGCGCTCGCGCAGCTTCGACGCTCGCGCCGGCTGCGAGGCGTTCTTCAAGTGCGAAAACCTCCAGAAGGGCGGCGCGTTCAAGATCCGCGGCGCGGCCAATTTCATTTTTTCGATTCCCGCATCGGACCGCCCGCGCGGCGTGGTGGCTTACTCGTCCGGCAACCACGCGCAGGCGGTCGCCATCGCCGCCCGCCATGCGGGCATCCCCGCCACGCTGGTGATGCCCACGGACGCGCCGCGCTCCAAGCTCGAAGCGACCCAGGCGCAGGGCGCGCGCATCGTCCTCTACGACCGCCTGCGCGATTCGCGCGAGGAGATCGGCCGCCGCATCTCGGAAGAAAGCGGCGCCACGCTGGTGCCGCCGTTCGATCATCCCTGGATCATCGCCGGACAGGGCACCTGCGCTCTCGAGCTGCTCGAGCAGCAGCCGGATCTGGACGCCCTTGTTGTCTGCCTTGGCGGGGGCGGGCTGCTGGCCGGTTGCGCCATCGCCGCCAAAGCGCTGCGGCCGTCCACTCGCGTGTACGGCGTGGAGCCGGAGACCGCCAACGATTACTGGCTCTCTCTGCGCCGTGGCGAGCCGGTGGAGATCGCGCCGCCGTCCACCATCGCCGACGGTCTTCGCACGACAAAGCCCGGCCGGTGGAATTTCCCCATCATTCAACGCCTCGTGGACGATGTGCTGCTCGTCAGCGAAGACGAGATCCGCGAGGCGGCGCGGTTCATCCTCACCCGCATGAAGCTGGTGGTGGAACCCAGCGGCGCGGTGGCCGCCGCCGCCGTGCTGGCCGGCAAGCTGCCGGAGCGGTTCGCGCGCGTGGGCATTGTTTTGAGCGGCGGCAACGTGGATCTGGAAACGCTCGCCGGACTGTAGCGGCCCGCGCCGGCCGCGCATCCCGGCCCGGAAAGGAAGAGTAGCCATGCTGGACAGACGGAGCTTCCTCGCGGCAGCGGGCGGCGGCATGATCCATGCGCAGTCCCCCGCCCGTCGGCCGAACATCGTGTTCATCCTCGCCGATGATCTGGGCTGGCGCGACCTCGCCTGCTACGGCAACGAGTTCCACTCCACGCCCAACATCGACCGGCTTGCCTCCGAGGGCGCGCGGTTTACGCATGCCTACGCCGCCTCCCCGGTCTGCTCGCCGACGCGCGCCAGCATCCTTGCGGGACGCTGGCCCGCCCGCACCGGCGTCACCGACTGGATCCCCGGCCGGCAATCGCCTGCTCGCGGCCCTCTTGTCACTCCCACCACGGCGCGCCAGTTGCCTCTGGAAGAGACCACGCTCGCCGAAGCTTTGCGCCAGGCCGGCTACCGCACCGCCAACATCGGCAAGTGGCATCTCGGCGGGCAGGGCTTTTTGCCGGGCGATCAGGGCTTCGACCTGAACATCGCCGGCACGGAAAGCGGCAGCCCGCCGCGCACGCCGCGCCCTTACTTCGGCCCCTTCGAACTGCCGGGCATGAAGGCCTCAGAAGACGAGTTCCTCACCGCCAAACTCACGGACGAGGCCGTGCGCTTCATCGAACAAAACCGGCAGAATCCGTTTTTTCTGCTGCTGTCCCATTTCACCGTCCACATCCCCCTGAACGCCCCACAGGAACTCGTCGAACGCCACCGCGCCCGCGCCGGAGGCCGTTACCATCCCGTGTATGCCGCCATGGTGGAGACGCTCGACCAGAGCGTGGGGCGCGTCCTGGAGGCGCTCGAGACAAACGGGCTCGCCCGCAACACCCTCGTCGTTTTCTTTTCCGACAACGGCGGGCTGTGTTTCGAGGGCGTCTCGAAGGAACGCGTCACCAGCAACGCGCCGCTGCGCGCCGGCAAGGGGCACCTCTATGATGGCGGCATCCGCGTGCCTTTGCTGTTGCGCTATCCCGGCCTCGTCCGCGCCGGCGCCTCGATCGATGCGCCCGTTTCGAGCATCGATCTGTTCCCCACGCTGTGCGAAGCCGCAGGCGTCCGCGCCCGCAATGTCGATGGCGCAAGCCTGCTGCCGCTGCTGCGCGGAGCCGCCATGCGTCCGCGGCAGCTCTTCTGGCACTACCCGCACTATTCGAACCAGGGAGGCGAGCCTTCCAGCGCCATCCGCGAGGGCGACTGGAAGCTCATCGAGTTCTACCATGGAGGCCGGCGCGAACTGTTCAATCTGCGCAATGACCCGGGCGAGACGCGCAACCTGGCCGCCTCCCAGCAGTCCGTGACGAAAAAGCTCAGTCTGGCGCTGCACCAGTGGCTGCGCCAGACCGACGCCCGCCTGCCGCAGCCCAATCCGGACGCCGATCCAGCGTGGCCCGGCCTCGGACTGACGGGCGCCGAGCCGCCTACGCCCCCCGCATAGGACGCCGCGCCGCCGGTTTGTACGCGAAGCCGTTGCGGTGATACGCTCAGCGGGGAGGAGCCCCGATGCGTGTTTTGCGGCTCGGCGATGACATCGACGACTACTGCATCAAGTGCAAGCGCGTCACCAACCACTCCATTCTGGCCATCGTCGACGGCGAACCCGTGAAAGTCCGCTGCCGCAGTTGTTATAACGAAGGCCCCTACCGCCGCTGCGTCGTTCCTCCTTCCAAGCGCGAACTCCAGAAGGCGGCGTTGCTGAAGCAGATGACGGAGCAGGCGCCCGCGCCGCCTCCGCCCGTAGTGGAAGCGCAGCCCGCCCGGCGCGCTTCGCAGAAGCCCGCCCGCAAGCCCGCGGCGAAGACAGCCCGCAAGAAGAAGGCCTGAAGCCCCGCCGCCCGCGGCGGTGGCATGATGGCAGCAGACCATGCGCCGCAGAACGTTCTTCTCTCTCTCCGCCGCCGGACTCGCTTCCGTGGGCCAGTCTGCCGATCCGCGCGACGAGATCCGCCGCCAGATCGCCCTGTTCGAGGGCGAAGTCTTCCTGTACGCGCGCCATCTCGGCACGGGGCTGGCTTACGGCTGGCGCGAAAACGAGCGCGTCCGCACGGCCAGCACCATCAAGTTGCCGATCATGGCCGCCGTGTTCGACAAAGTGCGCCGGGGCGAAGCCCGCTGGGACGAGCCGATCGAGCTGCGCGAGCAGGACAAGGTCTCCGGCTCCGGCGTGCTCAGCGAACTGTCGCCCGGCCTCAAACTCCCGCTGCGCGACCTCGTGCGGCTGATGATCGTCATCAGCGACAACACGGCCACCAACCTCGTGCTGGACCGCATCACGGCCGATGCGGTGAACGCGTTTCTCGACACGCTGGGGCTGAAACAGACGCGCTCGCTGCGCAAGGTGCGCGGCGACGGCGCGGATCTGAAAGCGGCGTCCGGCTGGAGCAAAGCGGGGCTGCTCGAGGAGAACCGCCGCTTCGGGCTCGGCGTCTCCACCTCGCGCGAGATGGTGGAGCTGCTGGCGCTGCTCGAGCAGGGCAAGGTGGTCTCGCCGGAGGACTCGCGCGAGATGCTGGCCATACTCGAACGCCAGCAGTACAAGGACGGCATCGGGCGCAGGCTCTCCGCATACAGGGTCGCCAGCAAGAGCGGCGCGCTGGACGCGCTTCGCTCCGACGTCGGCCTTGTGTACACGCCCAAGGGCGCGATCGCCATGGCGATCACGGTGGACGGCATGAAGAAAGTCGATTACACCGAAGACAACGCCGGACTGCTGCTCATCGCGAGCCTCGCCCGCCTGCTGGTGGATGTGTTGCTCGCGCCGCCGCCCGCCTGATCCGGCGCCCGCGGCGCGCTACCTCTCTTTCGCAATCGCCGCATAGCGCGCGCCGGTGGCGCGCACATAGTCCTCCGGGCTCAGCAGCACCTGGATGCCGCGCGCGCCCGCGGATACCGAGATCCGGTCATACAACTGCGCGAACTCGTCGAGGAACACCGGATAGGCCTTCCTGCACGCCAGCGCCGTCACTCCGCCGCGCACATAGCCGG
This sequence comes from uncultured Bryobacteraceae bacterium, assembly GCA_937920635.1. Taxonomy (GTDB): domain Bacteria; phylum Acidobacteriota; class Terriglobia; order Bryobacterales; family Bryobacteraceae; genus JANWVO01. Next base: position 30,242 of record CAKZUE010000048.1, on the reverse strand, counting down.
TGAGCGGCTGCACCTCTTTGAGCGGAACCACGTCCGCCTTGCGGCCGCCGGCGGCGCGCGCCAGCGCCTTCAGGTCCAGCTCGGCGTCGCCCGGGATCACCGCCAGGCAGACGCCCGTCTCGTCGGCGCGCGCCACCAGCGTTTTGAATGTCTGCTCCAGCGGGAAGCCGATCTTGCGCGCCACTGACTCGGCGGACAGATCGTCCGGGTCCACTTCGTAAGTGCGCACTTCGAACGCGATGCCGAGGCTCTCCAGCAGCCGGATGGCGTTGGTCTTCGGCACGGACATCGATTCGATGGTACACAAGGATTGATGCGGGTCAAAAAGTGCGTGCTCACCGCGGCCGCTCCGCCGCAGCGGCGGCTGCCTCTCCAGATGCTGATCGACCGCGACGGCGTGGAGCGCAGCGTCCTCGCGATTCTTCTCGAAGAAGCCGCCCGCGCCGGCATCGAGGAGATTGCCGTCGTGGTGTGTCCTGGAGACGGAGAAGCCTACTCCGCCGTGGCCGGCGAACACGCGGCGCGGGTGCGGTTCATTGAGCAGCCCGAGCCGCGCGGCTACGCGCATGCTCTGGCCTGCGCGCGCCCGTTCACGGCGGGCGAGCCGTTTCTTCACATGGTGGGCGATCACCTCTTTGTGAGCCATGACGGCGGAGGCTGCGCCGCCCGCCTGGTGGCTCTGGCCGAGCAGGAGGACTGCGCGATCTCCGCCGTGCAGGCCACGCGCGAGGGCCAGCTCACGCAATTTGGCGCCATCGGCGGACAGCCCGTGGCGGGCAAGCCGGGCCTGTACCGCATCGACGCCGTGCTCGAGAAGCCCACTCCCACCGAGGCCGAGCAGCGGCTCTTTGTCCCGGGACTGCGCGCGGGCCACTATCTCTGCTTCTTCGGGCTTCACGTCTTCACTCCCGCGGTGATGGACCGGGTGGAAGAGCTGCTCCGGCAGGCGTCTGGCCCGTGCTCGGTCTCGGCGGCTCTGGATGCGCTCGCGCGCTCCGAGCGCTACCTCGCGCTGGAATTGCAGGACCGCCGCTACGACCTCGGCGCGCGCTACGGGCTGCTGCACGCGCAGCTCGCGCTCGCGCTCTCCGGCGCGGACCGCGCCGAGATTCTCTCGTCGCTGGTCGAGATGCTGGCGCTCCAGCCAGGCGGCAGCGGAGACAGGTCATGAGCCGCCTGATCCGCGTCATCACCGCGGCGGAGCCGGAGGTCCGCAATCAGCCGCTGGAGGCGCTCTGCGCGGAGCTTCCGCTGGCGGAACTGTTGCAGGAGTGCGCCGCACTGGAGGAGTTCCGCCGCCGCTCGGACAACCTCTATGAGCGCGTCCGCGCGCTGTTCTTCCTCTATGCGATCCACCGCTTCCACATCCCGCAGCGCGGGACCGGGGCGGCGCAGGGCCGCATCCCTTTCCAAGGCTATGTCCATCTGCTGGAGCGGCGCTTTGAAGAGGCCATCCGCGAATTCCTCGCCGAACAGCAGCGGCAGGGCCCCGGCGCGGCTCTGTCCAGCGCGCTGGCCGCCGCTTACCGCAGCCTCGGTTTCCAGACGCTCGCCGACCAGGTCCGCCGCAGCGTCCGCAGCACGCGCGGCAACCAGTGGATGTTCCGCGCCGGCCATCCGCTCGACACGCCGCTGCGCGTCCGGCGAGAGCTGCTAACGCCGGACCCCGCCACGGGCCTGTTCCCCGTGCTGCGCGAATCGACGCCCGTGCGCATGGACTTCTCGCACAGCGCCTGGAGCGACATCTTCTTTCTGGGGATGGACTACCCGGAGGGGGCGCGCGTCTTCAACACCTCCATCAACCTCGCCGTGCGCGGCTCGGGCGCGCCGCGCCCGCCTGTGGAAGCGTCTTTCCGCATCATCGACGAGCCCGTGTTGCGCCTGGTGAGCGTCGATCTGGGCGCCTCGGCCGACATCCGCTCGACGTCCGAAATCTTCGACTTTGCGCGCGACTACCTCGGGCTGCTGAAGGCCGCCGTCATCGCCTCCGGGCTTGTGCCGCCAGGCATGGAAGGCAGCGGATTGGACCTGGCGGGACTGCTCGAGCGCCTCACCGGCAGCCGCGGGCTCGGCATTGAACTTGTCAGCCGCGTGCACGACATTCCCAAGGGCTCCCGGCTCGCCGTCTCCACCAGCCTGCTCGCCTGTCTGATCACGGCGTGCATGCGCGCCACGGCTCAGATCAGCCGCCTCACTGGCGGACTGGAAGAACCCGAGCGCCGCACTGTCGCCGCCCGCGCCATCCTCGGCGAGTGGCTCGGCGGCAGCGGCGGCGGCTGGCAGGACTCCGGCGGCGTCTGGCCTGGCATGAAACTCATCGAAGGCGTCCCGGCGCAGCCGGGCGACGTGGAATACGGCATCAGCCGCGGCTGTCTGCTGCCGCGCCACCGTGTGTATCCGCTCGAGGAAATCACGGCGGAGACGAGAGAGCGGCTCCAGCAGAGCCTCGTGCTCGTGCATGGCGGCATGGCGCAGGACGTGGGCCCGGTGCTCGAGATGGTGACCGAGCGCTACCTGCTGCGGCTGGATGCGGAGTGGCGCGCGCGGCTCGACGCCGGCCGCATCCTGGATGAAATCATCGCCTGCCTGAAGCGGGGCGACATCCGCGGCCTCGGCGCCTGCACCCACCGCAACTTTGAAGGCCCGATCCAGACCATCATCCCCTGGGCCGGCAACTCCTACACGGACCTGCTCATCGCCGGAGCGCGCCGCGCGTTCGGCGAAGGCTTCTGGGGCTTCTGGATGCTGGGCGGCATGGCGGGCGGCGGCATGGGGTTCCTGCTCGAGCCGGAGGCGGCTTCGGGCGGGCGGGACACGCTGGGCGAGCTGCTGCTCGAAACGAAACGCAGGCTGGAGCGCGGCGTGCCGTTCGCCATGGATCCGGTGGTCTACGACTTCTCGATCAACGAGCGCGGCGCCTGGGCCGAGTGTCTCACCGGCGCGGATGCCCTGATGCCGCCCGGCTATTACACGCTGCGCGGCCCGTCGCTGCTGCGGCGCGAGGCGCGCCAACTCACCCCCGGGCAGCGCCGCGAACTGGAGGTGTTCGCCGCCGCCGCCCGCTCGCGCTCCGAATGGAGCGGCATGGCCTATGCCATGTTCGAGCGCCTGCTGCCCGGCACGGAATCGGCGTCTTCTTCCAGCCGGCAGGCGCTCGAGGAGCTGCTCGCCGCCAACGGCTTCGACCGCGTGCAGCATGAGAAGATCCGCGCCGACCTGCGCAGCGGCCGCATCGGCCTGGCGCAGAACCGCCTGCCGGTCACCACCTCGATCGAAGACGTGCGTGAAGGCGATGTGACCGACGCGCGCGCCGGCCTCTCCCCAGCTCTTGTGCGCGTGGGGGAAGAGGCGCTCGCCTCCGGCGCGCTCGCCATTCTCACGCTGGCGGGCGGCATGGGCACGCGATGGACGCGCGGGGCGGGAGTCGTCAAAGCGCTCAACCCTTTTGTGCGCCTGCGCGGCCGCTGGCGGAACTTCGTCGAGATCCACCTGGCCAAGAGCCGACGCCTGCTGGCCCGCTACGGCATGGGGCCGGTGCACATCTTCACGACGAGTTTCATGACGCATGCACCCGTCGAGCAATGGCTGCGGCGGGAGAACCATTACGGCTACCAGGGCCGCGTGGTTCTCTCCCCCGGCCGCTCCATCGGGCTGCGGCTCGTCCCCATGGCGCGCGATCTGCGCTTCGCCTGGGAGGAGATGCCCCAGCAGATGCTCGACGAGCAGAAGCAGAAGGTCCGCGACAGCGCCCGCGCCGCCCTGATCCAGTGGGCGGTCTCTTCCGGCGAAGGCGCCGATTACACGGACAACCTGCCCGAGCAATGCGTCCATCCGGTCGGCCACTGGTATGAAGTCCCCAACCTGCTCCTCAACGGCGTGCTACGTTCGCTGCTCGAGGAGCGGCCGAAACTCCAGTATCTGCTGCTGCACAACATCGACACGCTGGGCGCGTGGGCCGACCCGGCGCTGCTCGGGCTGCACATCGAAAGCGGCGCGGCCATGACCTGCGAAGTGATCGCGCGCGAAATGGAGGACCGCGGCGGCGGGCTGGCGCGTGTCGATGGGAAAGTGCGCCTGGTGGAAGGACTGGCCCTGCCCGAGGAGCGGCTCGAGTTCGATCTCTCCTTCTACAACACGAACACGATGTGGCTCACCATCGACGCGCTGCTCGGCGTCTTCGGGCTGACCCGCGCGGACCTGGCGGACGCGGAGCGCACCCGCGAAGCCGTGCGCCGCGTGGCCGCGCGCATGCCTGCTTACGTCACGCTGAAGGATGTGAAGAAGCGATGGGGCAAGGGGCAGGAAGACGTCTTTCCTGTCAGCCAGTACGAGAAGCTGTGGGGCGACATGACCGCGCTTGCCGACTGGCGCTGCGGGTATGTGGCGGTGGAGCGCCGCCGCGGGCAGCAGTTGAAGGAGGTGGCGCAACTGGACGGCTGGCTGCGGGAAGGCTCCGCCGGCTGGGTGGAACAGCTTTGCGAGTTCTGAAGCTGCGGGGCGCGCGGCTCAGTATTGGGCGCGGACGACGTCGCCCTCTTTCAGCCCTTCGAGAATCGCCGTCTGCACGCCGTTGGAGCGCCCGGCTTTGACCTCGCGCTTCTCAAAACCCTTCTGCGTGCGGACGAAAACATATTGCCTGCCGTCCTGCTCGCCGACGGCGGCGGCAGGCGCCAGAAGCACATTCTCTTCGCGCTCCACCAGAACATTGGCGAACGCTGAAAGATCCGGAATCACGCGGCTGTCGGCATTCTCCAGAATCACCCTGACCGGGATGCTGCGGATGTAATAATTCTCGCGGCGGCTGCCCACGCCGATGGCGCCAATGGAGTAAACCTTGCCCCGGTAGCTGGCATCCGGAAAAGCATCCAGCCCGATGACGGCCTCCTGGCCGATCCGGAGCCGCGTCACCTCGGCCTGATTCACCGTGCCCTCGACCATCATCTTCGCGGGGTTGATGATTTTCATCACCGGCTGGCCTGGCCCCATCCGGTCGCCCACGGCTACGGTCACCTGATCGCCTCCGGGACGGAACATCGTTTGCAGCACCACCATGCCTTTGATCGGGGAGCGGATCACCAGCCTGGTCAGGTCGACCTCATGCCGCTCGACGTGGAGTTCCTCCATCTTCACGGAGATCTCCGCGTTGCGCAGATCCGCCGCCAGAGACTGCTCGGTGAGGGCCACTTCAGCCAGCATTTCCTTGTAGGCGGCCTCCGCTTCCTCCAAGGCCAGGCGCAGCAATTCGCGGTCGATGTCGGTGCGCACATCGAGCGTCTTGTAGTCCAGCGCGGCCTTGTCCACCGCAGCCTTGGCCTGGCGCAGGGACTGGCGGAGGTTTTCCATCCTCAGCTCGTTGTTCACCTTCCGCTTGGCCAGGTCGTTCTGCCGGTCGCGGAGGCCGTCGATGGTGTCGTCGAGGTGATCCTTCATGCTTTGCGGATCGAACTCAAGCACGACGTCGCCCGGATTCACCATGGCGCCCGCATCGGCCAGCTTCAGAATGACCATCGGGCCGGCTTCCGGGCCGCGCAACTGCGGCGCGGTGATGTTGATGAAGTCCGTCGCCGTGGTCGCGCCGGAGATCCGCAGCCGGACATCGAGCGTGCCGCGTTGCACCGTGGCCGTGCGGGTGGCAGCCAGCACCGTCTGCGACGCGCCGGATGCGCGCGCGGTCCGGAGGTAGAGCCAGGCGCCTGCCCCGGCGGCAACCAGCAGCGCCACCACAAGAAGGGGGCGCATCAGGGAAGGCTTCTTGCGAACCGGAGTTTCAGGCGCCTGCCCCGGTCCTGTCAAAGGCGCTGGATGACTCATCGCCGGCATGGAGACACAAAGTTCCTTTCCTCAGCTTAGACGCGCTCTACCCGGAAAAGGCGCACAACAGGGCGCTGCCGGTTACATTCGGCTGCGACTCTCAGCCCCGCCGCCGCTGCCGTGCAAACTCCCAGGCGGTGCCCACCATCGCCTCCAGTGTTTCGTATTGGGGCCGCCAGCCCAATGTTTTCTGGAGCTTGGAGCTATCGGCCACGAGCACGGCGGCGTCTCCCTCGCGGCGCGGACCAAACCGGAACGGCACCGGCATACCGGTGGCTTTCTCCGCCGCCCGGATCACCTCCAGCACGGAATAGCCACGTCCGGTACCCGCGTTGAATACTTCGCTGCCGCCGCCGTTCATCAGATGATCCAGCGCCCGCGCGTGCGCTTCCGCCAGATCCGAGACGTGGATGTAGTCCCGGATGCAGGTACCGTCCGGCGTGGGGTAGTCGTCTCCGTAAACCGTCAGCGGCTCCCCCGTCTGCACGGCGCGCAGAATGAGCGGGATCAGATGGGTTTCAGGCTGATGCTCTTCGCCGATGCCATAGCGCGGCTCCGCTCCGCAGGCGTTGAAGTAGCGCAGGCAGACGCTGCGCAGTCCGGAGGTCTGATCCAGCCACTCGAGGATCCGCTCCACCATCCGCTTGGATTCGCCATACGGGTTCTTGGGACGGAGCGGCGCGTCCTCCGGAATCGGCGCCGTGTCGGGGTCGCCATAGACAGCCGCGGTGGAGCTGAACACCAAGCGGCGCACGCGGTGGCGGCGCATCATCTCCAACAGCGCCACCGAACCGCCCACGTTGTTGCGGAAGTAGCGCTCCGGCTCCTGCATGCTCTCGCCCACCGCGATCAGCGCCGCAAAGTGGACCACGGCGTCGAAGCGGTGCGCGGCGAACAGGGCGTCCAGAGACGCCGTGTCGTGGAGGTTGATGATGTGCAGCCGCCCCTTGGGGACGTTGTGCGCGTACCCCTTGCTGAGGTCGTCGAGCACCTGGACGTCGTGCCCCTCTTCCAGCAGAAGACGCGCCGTGTGGGCGCCGATGTAGCCGGCGCCTCCGGTGACAAGAATCGTGGCCATGAATACGGTAAAGGGGGCATCAGGCCCGCAGGGCCTTGCCCCCTTCAGCGTATCAGATGGTTGCCGGATTCAGGCGTTTACAGGGCTTTCTCGATCGCCGCCAGCAGCTCAGGCGCGTCCGGCTTCACATTGGGCTCGAAGCGCCCGATCACCTTGCCGTCCTTGCCCACCAAAAACTTGGTGAAGTTCCACTTCACGTCACCCCCGGCGGAGGAAGTCAGGTACTGATACAGCGGCGTCATGTCGCTGCCCTTCACCGAAACCTTCGACATCATCGGGAACGTGACGTCGTAGTTCCGCTTGCAAAATTCCTTGATTTCCGCTTCCGTGCCCGGCTCCTGCCCGCCGAAGTTGTTGGCCGGCACACCGATGATCACGAAGCCGCGGTCCTTGTACTTGCGGTAGAGCTGTTCCAGCCCCGCATATTGCGGCGTGTAGCCGCAGCGGCTGGCGACGTTGACGATCAACACCACCTTTCCCTGGTACTGCTTCAGCGGCGCCGGGGCGCCGTCGATGGTCTTCATCGTGAAGTCGTAGATGGAGGAAGCAGCCAGAGCGGACATGGCAGTCAGCAGAACTCCTGTGAGCAGAAATCGGCGGTTCATGTTCTGTTGGATGAGCCCGGACGCGCCGGGATGCAGAAACGCCGCCGGCGGCGGCGTGCCCGCCCTACCGCAGCCACACCTGATGACGCCCCGGCGGGAAGAATCGCACCTCGCGCCGTCCGCCTGCCAGCACGGCGATCGCCCGGGCGCGGCTTTCATATTCCAGCCGCCACATGCCGTGCAACTGTTCCAGCTTCAGGATGTTGCCGTTGAAGTCCTCGAGCACGGGCGGCGCGGAATCGGCGCACGGCGCCACCCGCCGCCGTCCTGCCGGGATCAACAGCTTCCCCTGGCTCCACAATGGCCATAGCTGTCCGTCTACCATGGCGCACCCCTGCCACGCCACCGCCACCGGACGTGGCGACTCCACCTCCAGCTCCCCGCCGTCCAGTTCGCGCACCTGCGCCGCAGCCGCCGCCGCGCCCAACAGCCGCCAGTCCGGCCCGAGGATCGAATTCTCAAAATAGATGGCGACCTGCGGAAACGACCTCGCCGCCCAGTGCAGAAGCTGGAACAGCTCCCCGCCGGTCTGCTGCCGGGTCGGATAGACGTCCTGGTATCGCTCGACGATGTTGATGTCCGCGCCCAGCATCACGCCCGCAGGAGTGATGGGCGCATAGCGGCGCGCCAGCTCCGCATACCGCTCCGGCCCGAGATTCCAGATGGTGGCGGGATCCTCCACCAGAAATGCGGCGCCGAACCGCGCCGCCTCCGGCAGCAGCGCCGCCGCGTCGGCGCCCAAATTGTCGCGCATCGCCGTATCGAAGCGGTCATCCACGTGGGTCAGCACCAGATCCAGCCCGCCCCGTTCATCGGCCATGCGGCGCACGCGCCCCAGCCACTCCACCTGAAGCCGGTGCGCCAGCCGCGCGCGGTAGTCGAGGAAGCGCCGCATCGGGGCCGCGTCCCGGACGTGGTAGGCGCGCGAAGCCGGGTTGTAGAAGTCCGCCGGGTCGATGCCGGATTCAGCCCGGAACTCCTGCCGCACGCGCTCATTGAAGGGCGTGAACCGCGCCGGGTTCAGATAGCCCTCCAGCGATTCGAAGTACAGCTCGGCCAGGTTCACGCCGTCCCAGTCGAATCTCTCCAGCAGTCCGCGCAGCCCCGCCTCCACCGCCGCCGCACAGTCCGCATCGGCCAGGTTCATCAGCTTGCGCCAGTCCAGATGCGCGTCCTGCCCCGTGGCGGTCTTCTCGCGCCACTGTGGATGCGCGCTCCAGAACGCCTCGCTCACGTGCGGGAACTCGATCCACGCATAGACGTGGATCGCCCGCCGGTGGCAGGCGCCGATCAGGTTCCTCAACCACGCGTCCCGCCCCGGATCCGCCTCCCAGTAGTGCCACGCCGCCACATGCAGCGCGCCGATGCCGGCCCTTCTCCACCGGTCCGCCAGATACTCGGGATCCGCCCGCAGCCGGTAGGAGGAGTCGAAAAACGCCCACAGCCCGCGCGTCTCCGCCCGCGGCGCGAGCCCCAGTTCCATCAGCGCCTGCGCCAGGTACGGGTACCGCTCATAGCCCCTTTCGCCGATCGGCGCCGCCGTCCAGAACACGACGCGCTCGCCGTCGCGGAACCCCGCCGCCAGAGGCGCTCCGGTCCAGCGCTCGCGCGTGAACACCGCCGCGCGTTCCGGCACGCGAAAGCGTGGCAACGTCACCGGCTTCTCCCAGACGATTTCCAGCGACGGCAGATGCGTGTCGCGCACGCTCCGCACCTCCACGCGTCCGCCTTCGGGCACGAACCCCGCCGCCCGCGCCTCCGCCGAGTCTCCTTCCAGCAGGACGAGCCGCCTGCCGTCGAGCCCCGTTGCTTCCAGCACGCGCCGCCATCCACCGTCCGCCTGCGCGCCGGACCAGAGCCACAGAATCAGAAACCCGCTAATACCTCGTGCGTGCATACCAGATGCCCGTCCGGAAATCCCAATAGTTCGCCGCCCAGGGATTCGATTCATTCCGCAGGTGCGCGCCGCGCACGAACTCCGCCCGCCAGCTCATGCCCTGCGGCAGCGAGGGCGAGTGCAGCCGGACGCCGAAGCCGGCTTCCACAAAGTTGCCCCAGTACTCGCCGCGCCGGTCCACGGTCGCGTTCCACACCGCGTACGCCTGCCACTGCGTGCCGCCCAGCGCGGGCGCGAAGGTGTAGCCCGTGCGGTTCTGCGCATAGACCAGCATGTTGTGGCGGAACCGCGAGGCATAGACGCCGTCCACGTTCACTTCGTGGAAACGCCCCGGCTCGCGCCCGCCCGCAAGCCGCCCCCAGCCCTTCAGCAGAGACACGCCTCCCCGCGCGTCCCACCGCCAGCGCTCTTCGTAAAACCGCTGTTCGCCGTACGCCCACGAGCGTCCTGCCTCGAACCAGGCAAAGGTGGTCGGATGCAGCACCCGGCTCGCCCCTGCCGCCGCAATCACGCTCTTTTCGCTGAGATACAGCGGCAGCAGCGCCTTGGCCGCCTGCCGCCCGCCCGCCGAGTCGCCGACGAAACGCAGGGAGACATACGGATTCACGGGCAGATGCCGCGTGCGCCACTGCCCCTTCACCTGCCCGTAGGCGAACGCGCCCTGCCAGCGCGAGGAATAGAACGGGATCGCCCAGAGGTCCGTGGTGAAGCGGCTAAACTTCGGCTTCAGCGCCAGGTAGCCTTCCTGCGCCCGGGCGGCGATTGCCGCGTCATCGGAGCGGCGCGCCCGGGCGAACCACCGCAACGCCTCCTCGTCGCGCTGCAACAGGTTGGCGGTGACGCCGAGCAGATACTGCGCCCGCGCGTTGTCCGGTTCTTCCTCCACCGCCTTGCGGAAGTAGCGGTAGGCGTCATTCAGATAACTGCCCGCCAGCGACCGCTCCCCCATCTCCAGCGCCGGCAGGGGCGCCGCCGCCAGCACGGTCTCCTGCGGCGGAGGCGCGGCAACCGCCAGAACCGCATCCTCGGCGCGCGGCAGCTCGCCCTGCATCATCTCGCGCGCCTGCTCGCTCACCCGTGTCGACCCATGCTTCCACGCTGTCGCGAGCGCCGCCCGCGCCTGATCCTCGCGTCCCAGTTCGCGCCACACCCGCGCCAGGCGCAGCAGCAGTTCGTGCTTTTGCGGGCGCAGCTTCCACGCCAATTCGTAGTGCTCCGCCGCCAGCGCCAGCTCGTCTCTCATTTCGGCCAGTTGCGCCAGCTCTTCATGCGCCGACCATTGCTGCGGCGCGCGGCGCACCGCCTCGCTCCAGCGCTCGATGCCCTCGCGCAGCGGGCGGTCGACGTTTTCAAACGCCTCCGCCGCCGTCCGCCGCACCGCCTCCTGCTTCGCCGCCAGGCGCAGCATATGGAACGCCCGCCGCGCCTCCTGCACCCGCCGCGTTTCGTAACAGAGAAACGCGTACTCCAGCGCCGACTGCTCGTCGCCGGGATCCTCGCGCCGCAGCCGGTCGAAGTGGTCCCGCGCCGCCTCCCGGTCGCCCCGCCGCAGCAGCGTATAGGCCAGGTCCTTGCGCACGTGCCGCAGCCCGGGGTCCGCTTCCAGCGCGCGCTCGAAAGCCGCCACCGCCGCATCGTATTGGCCGGCGCGCAGTGCCGCATAGCCGCGATCGGCTTCCTCCGCCGCGGAGCTTGCAATCAGGAGCGCCAGCAGGACAATCGCCGTCATCCATGAAATAGGTGGCCCCGGGCGGGCAGAAATCTCACCCGCCGTATGTCCGGCTACCATGGAGGAATATGGCCGCCTACCACGGGTTCGATTACCTGCTCGTCGACTCCCAGTTGAGCGATGAGGAAAAGCTCGTCCGCCAGACCACCCGGCAGTGGGTGGAGGACCGCGTCATCCCGGTCATCAAGGATTGCTACAACGAAGGCCGCTTCCCCTCGGAACTGATCCCCGAGATGGGCGAAATGGGCTTCCTCGGCGCGAACCTGGAAGGCTACGGCGCCGCCGGCATGACCAACGTCGAGTACGGCCTCATCATGCAGGAACTCGAGCGCGGCGATTCCGGCCTGCGCAGCTTCGCCTCCGTCCAGGGCGCGCTGGTCATGTACCCCATCTTCACCTTCGGCAGCGATGAGCAGAAGAACAAATATCTGCCCAAGCTCGCCACAGGCGAGCTGATCGGCTGCTTCGGGCTGACCGAGCCGGGCTTCGGCTCCAACCCCGGCGGCATGACCACCACCGCCGTGCGCGACGGCGATTCCTGGGTGCTGAACGGCGAGAAGACGTGGATCACCAACGGCACGGTGTCCCATGTGGCCGTGGTCTGGGCGCGCACTTCGGAGGGCATCCGCGGCTTCCTGGTCGAGAAGGGCACGCCCGGCTACCGAACCTCCGACATTCACGGCAAGCTTTCCATGCGCGCCTCGGTCACCTCATCGCTTTCCTTCAGCGACTGCCGCATCCCGGACTCCATGCGGCTGCCCGGCGCCGCAGGGCTCAAGGCGGCGCTCTCCTGCCTCTCGCAGGCGCGCTACGGCATCGGCTGGGGCGTGCTGGGCCCCGCCATGGAGTGCATCGAGGTCGCGCGCCAGTATTCGATCGAGCGCAAGCAGTTCGACAACCGCCCCATCGCCTCTCACCAGCTCGTGCAGGAGAAGCTCGCCTGGATGGCCACCGAGATCACCAAGGGGCAATTGCTGGCGCTGCACTGCGGGCGCCTCAAGGATCAGGGCCGGCTCGACTTCGCCCACATCTCGATGCTCAAGCGCAACAACGTCGCCATCGCGCTCGAGTGCGCCCGCCTGGCGCGCGACCTGCTCGGCGCCAACGGCATCGTCGACGACTACCCCGTCATGCGTCATCTCTGCAATCTGGAAACCGTCAAGACCTACGAGGGCACCGATCACATCCACGCCCTGGTCATCGGCGAGCGGCTGACGGGCGTCGCCGCCTACAAGTAAGATTGAAGACCGGAGGTGTGACGATGAACCGCCGGCACTGGCTGGCCCTGATCCCCGTCTTTGCCCTGGCTTGCAGCACGCGCCGCGAGCCCAAATTCGATTACGGCGAGCCGAAGCAGCGCTACCAGCTCCGCGGCAAGGTCCTCCGCCTGCGCCCGGAAGCCCGCATCGCCTCCATCGACCACGAAAAGATCGAGGGCTGGATGGAGGCCATGACCATGGAGTTCCCGGTCCCGAAGGAAGCGGACTTCGCCAAACTGAAGGAAGGCGCCGTGATCCGCGCCACCGTCAACGTCAACGATCTGAACTACTGGCTCACCGACATCGTTGTGGAGTAATGGGATGAAACCTGCCGCCGTGCTCGCCGCGCTCATTTCGCTCAACCTGGTGCCGGCGCAGACCCGGCAGAAGGCCCCGCAAAGCTGGGACCAGATTTATCTCAACCCCGACGCGCGCGTGCCGGTGAACCCCAGCGCTCTGGTGCTGGAAACCACGGCCAACCTGCCCGCGGGCGTGGCGCTCGACGCCGGCATGGGCAACGGGCGCAACGCCATCTACCTCGCCCGCAAGGGCTGGAAGGTTACAGGCGTCGATCTGTCGGAAGCCGCCGTGCGCCGCGCCCGCGAGGAAGCCGGGCGGCTCAAAGTCGAGTTCGACGCTCACGTCGGCGACGTGGAGAAAATGCTGCTGCCCCGGGCCTCTTACGATCTCATCCTCTGCCTCTACACCGAGCCGCTCGCCCTGCGCGCCGCCCGCAGGTTCATCGACGCCCTGAAGCCCGGCGGATTGCTCGTCATCGAAGGCCGCCACATTGAAGCCCTCTCGCCCGCTTCCGCAGCTTACACCGTCACCGGCTTTTACGACAACCAGCTCCTGAACCTGTACCAGCGGCTCCGCATCCTGCGCTATGAAGACCGCCAGATGCCCTCCGAGTGGGGCAACGATTCGCAGGACCCGCGGGCGCGCGTCGTGCGCCTGGTCGCCCAGAAGCGCTGAGCGGCACGGGCTGGCCTGCCGCCACCCGCGGGCCCTGCGCCGGCGGCTGCATCTGGGCATAGGATGGCTCGACCAGCACTTGGATCGTTTCGAGGCCGCAGACGCGCACACGGCGGCCGCTGCAAGCAGGCGGTCTCTCCCCTGCGCAGTCATGGCTTCGTCCATTATCGTGAATCCGCCACGGCGGGGCTCAGAGATCTTCCGCCAGTTCCCGCAGCCGCAGCGCATTGCGCACCGCGCAGCCCCCGGCGTCATTGTTGAAGTAGGCGTAGACGTCGAGCCCGGCGCCGAGCCATCCGCGGATGCGCTCCGCCCACTCGCTCAACTGGGCGTCGGTGTAGCTGGATGCGAACAGCGCCCCGGGACCGTGGAACCGCAGATAGACGAACGGCGCCACAGGCTCCAGCGGCGCCCGCGGATACCGGGACGAGTCCGCCACCACCATCGCCGCTCCGTGCGCCCGTAATAGTTCCAGCGTGCCCGCCTCGAACCAGGAGCCGTGGCGGAACTCGAACGCCAGCCGGGGCGTCTCCCCGAAGGCGCGGCGGCGCCCGTCCAGAAACGCCTCCAGCAGGTCCGGCCGGCAGCGGAACGAGGGTGGGAATTGCAGCAGCACGGGGCCGAGCTTTCCGCCGAGCGCCCGCGCGGCGGAAACAAATTCGTGCCATCTTGTTTCGACGCCCTCCAGCCGCATCTCGTGCGTGATCGAGCGGTGCGCCTTCACCGCGAACACGAACCCCTCCGGCACGGCCGCCGCCTGCTTGCGGAACGTTTCCGCCCGCTGCATGCGGTAGAAGCTCGCGTTCAGCTCCACCGTGGGGAACACGTGCGCGTACAGGGCCAGATACTCCGCGGATTTCGCCCCTTCCGGATACAGCACGCCCCGCCAGTGAGCGTAAGACCAGCCCGAGGTTCCGATCCGTAGCTCGCCGCGGCGGCCCGCCAATTCCCGCTTCCTCCACTGCCATCATCGCCCGGCGGCAACCGCGCCTCCAGCCCGCGAGGCGCCGCCGCCCGAATCCGGTTTCCCCTGATCCTGCTCTTCGGCCCGATTCTCACGGCGCCGGTGTGCGCACAAAAAGGCCGGCCGGAAACCCCTTTCGGAGCCTCCGGCCGGCGCGCCACAGGGTCTGCTTCAGGAGGGATGCCGCTGCGGGACCTGATCCGGGAAGGTGCGTGCGAACGTTCAGGCCAGCAGTCCGCCGTGGCCGAGACAGGCGATCTCCCAGCCGGAAACCCGGTACCGTGCCAGCAGCGGCGGGAGAACCAGATCGACGACATTCGGCTTCGCCGAGCGGAAGCAGCCCGGCGCAGAAATAATGGGAATCGAATCCTTGTATCCGAGCAGGAGCAGGTTGCCCGGCTCCACGGGGGCCAGATACCGCTCCAGGTGCGCCCCCAGCCGCTGCATCGCGCGCCCGATGACATCCTCGGGCCCTGCGGGCGCCGTTGTGGACGCCACCAGAACCACATCGGGATTCATGCGCAGCAGATAGCCCAGAGCCTTGATCACTTCGGCCTCGTTCTCGGTACACGAGAGCCGGTAGCGCGGCTGGATGCCGAACCTCGCCATGCGCTGCCGCACCACCGGCTCGAACATCATCCGCGCGCGCTCGCCGTCGTAGTGGTCGCTGTAGAGCAGAGCGATGGAAGGATGGCGCACCGGACGCGCCTGCAACAGCGGGCCGTGCTCGCTCAGCGTCGCCAGGATCACCTCGAGCTCCTGTTGCGCCACCGCAAAGGGCGCGCTCTTCACCGTGGCGATGCGGTCTCCGGCGCGCGCAAAGCTGAAATTGGCCGCCGTGGCGATCACCACCGAAGACGTGCAGTTGATCTGCCGCAGCAGTTCGTCGTCCACCAGCACGCAAACGTCTTCCGTCGCATGCAGGTTGGCCCGCCCGCCCGCAGCCGGCCGCACTTCCGCCGAGCCGCACGCCATCGTTGTGGCCACCTGCCTGACGGCCTCGTCTTCAGCCACCTCCCCTTCCTCGAGCTCGGTGACCCAGACCGTCCTGAGCCCTTCCGTCTCCAGCAGTTGCACGTCCTCATCGCTCAGGACGTGCCCTTTGGACAACAGCTTCTTCCCGCCGGGACGGAAGATCGTACAGGAAAGAATCCGGCCGTGGGCCTGGCGGACGTCGACCGTTTGGGCGCGCATGGAACCTCCCCGGCCGCGCCACCGGATCCGAGGCCGGTTTGGGAACGGCGCGGCCGCCATTCTCGCCACAATAGTGCCGCTCGCCTCGGAAAAATCTCAGGGGACGTTGGTACCTTTAGTACCTATTTCGGGTAAACGCCGCAGCCTCCCGTGTTTTGGCCTCTAATTGCCTCGAAACACAGGGATCCGGATCAGCTCGTCGGCGTCGGCGCCAGGCGCGCGTCCCGCCAGCTCGGCTTCCGGCTTCAGCCACTTCAGCACCGCGATCTCGTCGCAAGCCTGGAACTTCGGGCACCGCAGGCAGTCCTTCCACGCCTTCAGGGGCAGCGCGCTGCGGTCCACCCGGCGGTAGCCGAGACGCGCAAAGAATTCCGGCACATAGGTGAACGCGAAGAGCAGGTCGAGATCAAACGCGCGGGCCTCGGCGTCGAGCGCCTCCATCAGCTTTTTTCCGATCCCCGCCCCTTTCAGCGTCTCGTCCACCGCCAGCGACCGGACTTCCGCCATCGTGGGTCCGTAGAAGTGCAGGGCGGCGCAGCCGTATACGGCGTCTCCGGCAACTGCCACGGTGAAGTCGCGGATGTTCTCCGCCAGTTCGAATCCGTTGCGCGGCAGCATGAGTCCCCGGGCGGCATAGCCGTTGATCAGCCGCAGGATGCCCGGAATGTCACTCATGCGCGCCTTGCGCAGGGTCAATCGTCCGCCTCCTCTTCCTCCTCGTCGGCCTCCCAGTTCCAGCTCAACAGCGTGCCCGCCCCCTCGCCTGCGGCGATGCGGTCGAGGATGCCCGGAGCGGCGCCGGGCGCAATGACGACCTCGGAGACGCCCTGATCCACCGCCTCGCACGCAGCCTCCAGCTTGGCCTGCATGCCGCCCGTGGCCACCCCGGAGGCCACCAGCTTCTTTGCATCGTCCGGCGTCAGATGGGACAGGATCGCCCCGCCCGCCCCGCGCACGCCCTCGACGTCGGTGAGAAACAGCAGCCGGTCGGCGTCGAAAGCGATGGCCAGCGCGGATGCCATCTGATCGGCGTTCACGTTGTAAATGTGGCCGTCGGCGTCGCCCGCCACGCACGCCACTACGGGCAGGTAGCTGGCGTCGCAGAGCAATTCGAGCAACTCCGCGTTGACCCGCGTGATGCGCCCCACCGCGCCAAGCTCCGCGCTCATCTGCCGCGCCTCGGCCAGCTTCGCGTCGATGCCGCTCAGCCCTACCGCCGGCGCGCCTTCCGCCACCAGCGCCGCCACGAGCTGCTTGTTCACGCTGCCGGCGAAGATCTTGAGCACCGCGTCCAGCACCTCCGCCGTCGTCACCCGCAGCCCGTTGACAAAACGGCTCTCCACACCGCGCTCTTCCAGAAACTTCGTCATCTGCCTGCCGCCGCCATGCACCACCACGGGCTGCGTGCCCGCCGGCAGGGCGGCAATCTGGGACGCCAGCGACTTCAGCGTCTTCGGCTGATCCAGCAGCGTCCCGCCAAGCTTGATCACTGTGCGCATTCGAGTCCCTCCGTCTCGGGCAATCCGAGCATCAGGTTCAGGTTCTGCACCGCCTGCCCTGCCGCCCCTTTGCCGAGGTTGTCAATGCAGGCTACCACGACCGCGCGCCGCCCCGCAGGGTCCAGGCGGAGACCGATCAGGCACAGATTCGTGTGCTGGACGGGGCGCAGATCCGGCATCGCGCCCGGCGGGTACAGCTTCACGAACGGCTCCTGCCTGTATGCACTTTGATATGCCTCCAGCAGCCGCTCCTCAGTGACGCCCTCCGCAGCGCGGAAATAAATCGTCTCCAGAATCCCGCGATGAATGGGCAGCAGATGCGCCGTGAAGCTGAACTCGTGCTCCTCCAGACCGCTGTTCAGCAGCACCTCCGGCACATGGCGGTGGCCGAGAATCGAGTAGGCGCTGAAGTTCTCCGTTACCTCGCAGAAGCTCGTCTTCAGCGAGGGCTTGCGCCCCGCGCCGCTGACGCCGCTCTTGGCGTCGCACACCACGCCGTGCGCGCGGTCGATCAAGCCTGCCGCTGCCAGCGGGCGCAGCGCCAGGTTCGCCGCCGTCGGATAACACCCCGGGTTGGCCACCAGCCGCGCGCCCTTCACCTGATCGCGATAAAACTCCGGCAGCCCGTACACCGCCTCTGCCAGCAGCCCGGGCTGCGTGTGTTCTTCCTTGTACCAGCGCCGGTAGCGCTCCGCTGTCCGCAGCCGGAACGCGCCGCTCAGGTCGATCACCCGCATGCCCGCCTCGAGAAACTCCGGTGCCAGTTGCATGCTGACATCGGCAGGCGTCGCCAGCAGCACGGCTGCCACGCCCGCCTCCCGCGCGGCTTCCGCCGTGGCGGCGATCCGCTGCGGTCCGTGCCAGCCCAGCGGGTGCAGCTCCGGCGCCGCGTCCGAGCGGTGCTCCATCAGCACCGGCTCGATGCGCGGGTGCGCCGCCAGGATTTTCACCAGTTCCATTCCGCTGTAGCCGCGGAAGCCCACGATGCCGGCACGCGTCTTCATGGCGTGGTTATTTATTCACCTCAATGCATAATTATAACAAACGGGCGGTGCTCATGCGGCGCGTGTATGCAGTAAACTCCAGCAGCAGAAAGAGTTTTCACCACGAATGTGGGTGAAAATCGCGCCCGGGCGGGCCTGTCCCCACTTTTTTTCTTTCACTGTTGTTCGGAGACCGAGCGCTCCGCCAGGTCGCCGATCAGAGGCAGGCGGACGTCCTCGCCGGCGTTGACCCGAACCATCATGTAGATCCAGAGGCAGAGCACGGCCAGTTTCATCGCGCCGCCGGCGAACTTGAGCGCGGGCGTGTAGCCGGTCATGGGTCCGAAGACCCAGTCGGCAAACAGCCACACGACGAACAGGTACAGCCCCTGGAAGGCATGGAACCGGACGATGCGCTCCTCGCGAAACCGTTCCGCCGCCAGCACGACGATGCTCATGATCCAGCCCACGATCGGCACATAACACAGCAGCGCCGCGCGCCTCGGCGGCATGCGCGACAGGAAGTCGTCGGCCCGGTCCTGTGCGCCGCCGGGTGGAGGCGGAGGCGGAGGCGCTCCGGCACGCTGCGGCGCGCCGCAGGCGGGGCAGTAGAGCGCCTGCTCATCCACCTGCGTGCCGCACTGCGTGCAGAAGGGCATTTCTCGTTTCCCGTAGTGTACTACGAGGCTTTTGTAACGAAAGTTCCCCGGGCGGGCCTCATGGTAAGATGCCGCCATGCCGCGCGTTCTCGCCTTCCTGTTCTGCTTGTTGGCTGCCTCCGGACTTCTGGCGCAGCCCCTCAGGATGGTTTTCGTCGACACGGAGGGCGGCCAGGCGACCCTGATCCTGACGCCGCGCGGAGAGTCGCTGCTGGTGGATGCAGGCTTCCCCGGCAACAACGGGCGGGATTCGGACCGCATCGTCGCCGCGGCGAGGCAGCTCGGCCTCCAGCGCATCGACTGGCTCCTGGTGACGCACTATCATCTCGATCACGTGGGCGGCGTGCCGGAACTCGCGGCCAAATTCCCCATCGGCGCCTTCATCGACCACGGAGACAACACGGAAACCTCCCCGCAGGCCAGGGCGCTCGAAGACAACTACCGCAAGGTGCTCGCCACCGGGGCGAAACGGCTCACCGTCAAACCGGGAGACGTGCTCCCCCTGAAGGATGTCCGCATCGAGATCGTCGCCGCCCGCGGCGAGACGATGACCAAAGCGGTCAAGGGCGGCGGCCAGAAGAACCCCCTGTGTCCGGAAGCCGAACGCAAGGCCGATGATCCCACGGAAAACGCCCGCTCCATCGGGTTCGTCCTCACCTTTGGCCGTTTCCGCTTCGCCGATCTCGGCGACCTGACCTGGAATAAGGAACTCGATCTGGCCTGCCCGGACCATCGCATCGGCCCCGTGGATCTGTACCTGACGACGCACCACGGGCTCGACCTGAGCGGCTGCCCGCAGATCGTGCATGGGATGCGCCCGCGCGTCGCCATCATGAACAACGGCGCCCGCAAGGGCGGCTCGCCGGCGGCGTGGCGCATTGTCTCTTCCTCGCCTGGACTGCAAGATCTCTGGCAGCTCCACTATTCGCTCGCGGGCGGCAAGGATGCCAACGTGGCCGAAGAGCGCATCGCCAATATCGAGGAGAAATGCCAGGGCTTCGGCATCGAGCTGCAAGCCACGCGCGGCGGGGTGATCACGGTGCGCAATCAGCGCAATAATTTCGCGAAAACCTACCGTCCCTGATCTGCGCTCCGGATAGAATAGGAAACACACGCCCGCGGGCGTGCGCATGCTTCTCTCAAGCTCTCTCTATTTCGTATTTCTCGCCGCGGTCTTCCTGCTCTACTGGCCGCTGGCGCGCTGGCGCCTGGCCTCGGTAGCGCTTCTTCTGTTCGCCAACCTGTTCTTCTACGCCAAATGGGATCTGCATTATCTGGCGCTGATCCCGGCCTCGGCGTTCCTCGACTATCTCATTGGCCGCGGCCTCGGCGCCTGGCAGAGCCGCCCGCTGCGGCGCCTGCTGGTGACAGCCAGCATCGTCCTGAATCTGGGCCTGCTGGCGGCGTTCAAGTACATGCCCTTCTTCCTCGGAACCTGGGCGTCGGCCACGGGCGGCAAAGCGCCCGAATGGCACTGGGTCTTCCCGCTGGGCCTGTCCTTCTACTGCTTCCAGGCGATGACCTACACCATCGACCTGTACCGCCGCGACGGCAAGCCCGTGCGCAGCCTGCTCACGCATATGGCCGCGGTCACCTTCTTCCCCACCACTCTCAGCGGGCCCATCACGCGCGTGCTGGCGCTGGCGCCGCAACTGGAGAAAAAGGAGAAGACGCTCGCAGCGGAAGACAGCGGTCGCGCCTTCTGGCGCATCGGTCTCGGGCTGCTGAAAAAATTCCTGATCGCCGACTATCTGGCCGAGAACCTCGTCAACCGCGTCTTCGACACGCCGGGGCTGTATACCGGCATGGAAACCCTGATCGGCGTCTACGCCTACGCCGCGCAGCTCTACTACGACTTCTCCGGTTACACGGACATCGCCATCGGAAGCGCGCTGCTGCTGGGCATCAGGCTGCCGGAGAACTTCAACCGGCCCTATCTGGCGCTCAACATCAGCGAGTTCTGGCGCCGCTGGCACATCAGCCTTTCCAACTGGCTGCGGGATTATCTCTACTTCTCGCTGCCGGGCCTCCGCTCGAAGCGGAAGTGGCCCACCTATGTCAATCTCTTCGTGACCATGCTGCTCGGCGGGCTGTGGCACGGCCCCGCCTGGACGTTCGTCATCTGGGGCGCGCTGCACGGCCTGGCGCTGGCCGTCCACCACGGCTTCCGCTCGGCGCGCGGCAACCCGCCTCCGGGCGCGTGGCCCGCGCGGCTCGCAAGCCGCCTGCTGACGGCGCATTTCGTCATCTTCGCGTGGATCTTCTTCCGCGCTTCGTCGCTGGAAAACGCCATGGAGGTGCTCGGCAGGATCGCCTCGCTCACGGTCAGTTTCGCCAATATCTCGATCCCTGTCGCCGCCGTGCTGCTCATCGCCGTGACGGCCCACTATCTGCCGAAGCGATGGGCCGAGTGGTGCGCGGCGCTCTATGTCCGCGCGCCGTTTTACGCGCAGGCGGCGGCGCTGGCGCTGCTCGTGCTGGCTCTCGAATATGTCGCCATCACTGGCGCGGCGCCGTTCCTGTACACGCAGTTCTGAGCAAGCCATGAAACCGCCCTGGCCCCTGAAACCCTTCGCCGTCCTGGCCAGCTTCGGCCTGCTCATCACTCTGCCGCAGTTCATTCCGCAGTGGCACAACTGGCGCGTTTACGAATGGCGCTCGGCTTCGTCTCTGCTGGATTTCCAGCCCCGGATGCGAGAGGAAAGCCCGGTGGAAGAGGAGCTGGCGCGCCTCCGCCCGGCCTCCCCTCAGCCCGGGCAGGATCCGTCGAAGATCGCCGACCCCCACGGGGCCATGGACGCCTTTTACGCGAGCCTGCTGCGCACGGAACGCGGCGAGCCCGGCGCCGTCACGCGCATCCTGCACTACGGCGATTCCCCTGTCACGGCCGACCTGATCACCGCCGACGTCCGCGCCCTGCTCCAGGAGCGCTTCGGCGACTCGGGCCACGGCGCCTATCTGATCGCCAGACCCTGGGCCTGGTACAACCACCGCGGCATCGATGTGGAATCCGGCGGCTGGCGGGCCGATCCCGCCACGCTGCGCAAACAGAAGGACGGCTGGTATGGCCTGGGGGGCGTCAGCTTCACTGGCGACACCGGCGCCTTCAGCAGGATCCGCCTGAAGCGGCCGGGCCACACCCGGCTGGCGGTCTCCTTTGTGGCCCAGCCCGGAGGCGGAGAGCTGCGCGTTCTGGCGGGGGACATCGAAGCGGGCGTGCTCGACACTTCGGCGTCTGAACCCGCGGCCTCGCAGGAGTCCTTTGACATCCCGCCGGAGGCGCAGGAGATCGATCTCCGCGTCACCCGCGGCCCGGTGCGCCTGTTCCAGGTGGAACTGTTCAAGCCCAACCCCGGCATCGTCTACGACAGCATCGGCCTCAACGGCACCTGGGCCGGCGTGCTCGCCTGGCACATGAACGGCCGCCATTGGGCCGAACAGTTGCGCCGGGCGAAGCCGAGCCTGGTCATCGTGAATTACGGCACCAACGAAAGCGGCTACCGCAACTACATCGACACCACTTACCCGCGCGACGTGCGCGAAATCATCACCCGGATTCGCGCGGCCGTGCCCGAAGCGTCCATCCTCATCATGAGCCCCATGGACCGCGGCGTCCGCGAGGCCGGCGGGACCATCGGCACCATGCCTTCCATCCCTCATCTGGTGGCCGTGCAGGCCAAGCTGGCCGCCGAGAACGGGTGCGCCTTCTTCAATACCTTCGATGCCATGGGCGGTCCCGGCACCATGGGCAAGTGGTACTCGGCCGAACCCCGGCTTGTCAGCGCCGACTTCATCCACCCGCTGCCCGCCGGAGGGCGCATCGTGGGCACGCTGCTCTACAATGCCCTTATGGACGGCTATAACGCCTACAAGCTGCGGCTGCTGCGTCAAACCGCCGCCGTGGACCGCCAGCCGGGGACGGTCAGGCCGTAAATGAGGAAGACGCTCCTGCCCGCGGTTCTGCTGGCAGCGGCCTTTTCTGTTGCCCCGCTGCTGCCGCAGAGTCCGCCGCCCAGACAGCCCGCCGCCACCGCGAAGAAGACTGCCGCCAAAGCGCCCGCCAAACTGCGCCGCACGGTTCCCAAGCCGCCGCCGGTTTCCCCTCAGGCCCGGGCCGAAGCCGCGGCAACGGTCGAATCGCGCGTGAAGACGGCTCCCGAAACCGGCATCGAGAACGCCGCCGCAATGGTGCCGCTGTACGAGCTGATGTACCGGCAGGAGAATCACATCGAAAACGGCCAGCCGCTGCGCGTGCTCCAGTTCGGCGATTCCCACACCGCCGCCGATGACTGGCCCGGCCAGTTGCGCGCGCGCTTCCAGCAGCGCTTCGGCTCCGGCGGCCCCGGCTTCGTTCAGGCAGGCCGCCCGTATGCGGGCTTCCGCCGTCTCGACGTCAAATCGTCCATGTCCCGCGGCTGGCAGACGCTTGGGGGCGTCCGCGGCGGCGACGGCTTCGACGGCATCGCCGGCGTCAGTCTCACTACCGCCAGGGCGGGCGAAACGCTGACGCTCGAAGCCGAGGGCGAAGTGCTCGAATTCTTCTACTGGAGGCAGCCCGGCGGCGGCGCTTTTGCTTTGGAAGACAACGGATCAGGTCTTGGCGAAATCTCCACCGATGGCCCCCTCGGACCGGGCTACTTCCGCGCGGAACTGCCCGCGGGGCCGCATTCGCTCACCCTCCGCACGCTCAGCGAAGCGCCCGTCCGCGTTTTCGGCTGGGTTCTGGAACACCGCAGCGGCATCACCTGGGAGACGCTCGGTCTGAACGGCGCGCAGGCCGATCTCCTGTTGAAGCAGGACGCGGCTCTGCTCAAGGATCACATCGCTCGGCGCAACCCCGCCCTCATCCTCGTCGCTTACGGCACCAATGAATCCCGCCGCATGGACTGGACCTTCGAAAGCTACCAGCAGGCTCTCGACGGCGTGCTGCGCCTGCTGCGCGAGGCGGCGCCCGTGGCCAGCATTCTCGTCGTCGGGGCGCCTGATCAGTACATCCGCACCCGGCGCTCCACCGTCGCCCCAGCGGGCACGGACCAGATTCTGGAAGCGCAGCGGAAAGCGGCGCTCGAGCACCGCTGCGCCTTCTGGAATCTTCGCGCCGCCATGGGCGGCCCGGGCTCGATGAAGCAATGGGTCCGTGCCGGGCTGGCGCAGGGCGACTACGTCCATCTGACCGCCGCCGGCTACCGCCTGGTAGGCGATGCGCTCTACGATCTGATCCTGGGCCAGTATGGCATTTTTGTGACCATCCGTGAGAAAATCATGGGAGAAAATGGCAATGGACCGCCGGTCAAAACTCATTGAAATCCTCAAGACCGTGACGAAAAAAGACGTCGCCGCCGCTCCGGACGAATCCCTTTTCGAATCCGGCATCCTCGACTCCTTTGCGCTGCCCGATCTCGTCAGCGCTCTGGAGCAGGAATTCGGAATTCAGATACCGGATTCCGATCTGAACCCGAGAAAATTCGATTCCATCGAGCGAATTGAGGAATATCTGGATTCAAGGGCCTGAAAGGTTATGGCATTTCTCAGAGAATTCGGCTGCTGGCTGCCGGAACATATCGTCACAAGCGAGGAGGCCGGCGCCTGGGTCGGCTCGGACGCCGAGTGGGTCAGAAACGTCTCCGGCATCGAAGAACGCCGGTTCGCGGCGGAGACCGAAACCGTGGCGGACCTGGCCGCCCGCGCCGGCGCGGATTGCCTGCAACGGGCGGGCATGGAGGCCAAAGACCTCGGCATGATCTTCGTCGCCAGCGGGACCTCGGAGCGTGCTTTCCCCGGTCCGGCCTGCACGGCGGCGCGCCTGCTCGGCGCGGTAGGCGTTCCCGCGCTGGACGTGCCCATGGCCAGCGCCGGCTCCCTGTTCGCGCTCAGCCTGGCGTCCCGCCTGACGGCGCAGCTTGGCCCCATCCTCGTCATCGGCGCCGAGATCATGTCGCGCATCGTCAAACGCGAACCGCGGGAGAAAGGAGTCGCCATCCTGTTCGGCGACGGCGCGGGCGCGTGCCTGGTGACGCCGGATGCGGGGCAGGCGGAGATCGTCGACTCGGTGCTGGCCTCGGACGGAACCTACGCCGAGGACCTGATGCTGGAAAACGGCGCGCCGCTGAAGATGAACGGCCGCAGCGTCATCCTCCAGGCATCGCGCAAGATTCCCGCCGCCATCCGCGCCGTGCTCGACAGAAACGGCGTGCCGCCCGGAGATGTTCTCGCCTACCTGCTCCACCAGGCCAACCAGAACCTGCTCGACCGGATCGCTTCCGCGCTTGGCGTCGCCCAGGAGCGCTTCTTCTCCAACATCCGCCGCTTCGGCAACACCTCCTCGGCGTCCATGCTGATCGCCGCCTGCGAGTGGAGCCGCGCGCACGGGTTCCACCCCGGCGAGCCGGTGGTCTTCGCCGCTTTCGGCGCGGGCTTCCACTGGGGCGCGCTGCTGGCGCGCGGCGTCTGAGCCTGATTCCTGGCCGCCCGCTGTTGCATCATAAACACTATGAACAGGCGCTGGGTCCGCTACTCGTTTCTGGGCATCCTGATCGTTTTCGCCGGCATGCAAACCGTCCGGCCCGAACGTTCCAATCCGCCCGTGAACCCCGAGCTCACGCTGGCCGCCCAATACGAGGTTCCGGACGATGTGCAGCGCGTCCTCGAGCGCGCCTGCGCCGATTGCCACTCCCACCGCACCCGCTGGCCGTGGTACAGCCAGGTGGCGCCGGCATCGTGGCTTCTAGCGGACCATGTGAAAGACGGGCGCCGCCACTTCAACATCGACGACTTCAACGAAGAGATGTCGCTCAAGGACGTCTGCCAGGAGATCCGCACCGGCTCCATGCCCATCAAAGGCTACCTGCTGCTCCATCCGGATGCGAAACTCACGGGCGCCGAGATCCAGACCGTCTGCGCGTGGACTCAGGGCGCCCGCGCGAAATGAACCGCCCGCCCGCTGTGACCGCGGGCCGCTGTTTGCGAGAAACTTCTATTGGAGGCCTGATCGGAATGCCGGAAGACAAACCCAGGCGCATGGTGCACTGCGTCAAGTTCGGACGCGAGATGGAAGGGCTCGACGAAGCTCCCTTCGACAACCATCCGCTGGGCCAGAAGATCTATGAGAACGTGTCGAAAGAGGCGTGGCGCATGTGGGTCGAGCACATGAAGATGATCATGAACGAATACCGCCTCAACCTCGGCACCCGCGAGGCGCAGGAGTTCCTGCTCAAGCAGATGGAGCAGTACTTCTTCGGCGAGGGCGCGCAGCTTCCGCCGGATTACGTCCCGCCACAGAAATAGGCTCCCCGCTGCCGGATGCGGGGACAGGGAGCGGAGGTGTCCGCTCCCTTGTCCCGGTATCCGGCACGCCTCTCAAAAGAGGAACTTCATTCCCGCCGACGCCCACGCCCGCGGCGTGCGGAAGCCGTCTTCGAAGTAGCGCTGGTTCAGCACGTTCTCCGCGCGCACATAGAAGCGCAGCGAGCGCATGTCGTCCAGAGGCAGCGTGTAGCTGGTGGCGATGTCCAGCCGCCGCGGCCCCGGGAATTCATACGGGCGGCTGCCGCTGCCCACGAAGAACGAGCCTGAGACGTAATCGCTGGCGGCGAGGAAATCCGTGGTCACCTGCAGGCGCCGTGTCAACTGCTGCGTTGCGGTGAGCGTGAACATGTGCGGGAAGACGCGGATCGACCGCAACGAGCCGCCGATCAGCGCGCTGCGCCGCTCGTCGGCGTTGGTGTAGGTGTAGGACGCCGAGATGAGCAGGTTGCGCTGCGGCCGCGCCTCCGCCGCCAGCTCCACGCCGCGCGCCAGCCCGCCGCCCGTGTTCACATAGCCGCCCCAGCGGCCGTACGGATCGTTGACGAGACCCGAATAGCCGATCACCTCCTGGAGCCGCGTGTAGAAGTAGGTCGAGCTCAGCCGGTAGCGCGAGTTCGCAAAGTAGCGGTCCGCGCCGAAGTCGAACGACACCGTGCGCTCGGGCCGCAGTTGCGGATCGCCCAGCGGGCTGAACGCGCCCCAGAAGAACGAGCTGCCCAGCCGCTCATACAGCGCCGGCGCGCGGAAGCCGTTGCCGGCGTGCGCGCGCAGCTTTGTGTTCGCCGATGGGATGAAGTACGAGACCGCGGCGTCGCCGGTGAGCGCGTCCGGCGGCGTGGAGAACGGCGCGTTCTGATACAGCGGGAAGCCGCCTTCGAACTTCGGTCTCGACAGATCGAACGTCTGGTAGCGCCCGGTGAGTCCGATCTGGAGCCGCTCGCTGAGCAGCCGGATCTGGTCCTGCACGAACACCGCCAGGCTGCGCTGGTGCGCCGAGGCGCGCGCATTCACCCGCTGCAAGGGGTCCGGGTTTTCATCGCGCGAGGGGTTCTCGTAGAACTCGCGTTCCCATTCGAGCCCCGCGCTGAAGGCGTTCCACCGCGCCAGCGCGGCGTCGGCGCGCGCCTGCACCGTATCGATGCGCCCGCCGAAAAGGCTCGACGAATTGAACCGCGGCTGATAGCCCTGCCCGCCGGGTCCGTTGCGGTTGTCGCGCCCGGTGTCCACGTTCTGATAGCTGAGCCGGTAATGGAAGCGCGGCGATGCCTGCTGCGCCCACTGCACCAGCGTTGTGACGAAGCGGCCCTCGCGGCGGCTGTCCGGATCGAAAAAGTTGGGCGCGAAGGTGGCATTGCCCCACTGGAAGGGCAGCCCGCGGTCACCGAGCCGCGCCTGCGCGGCGTCCAGCGGAATGGCGCGGATCACGGTCGCCGAGGGCAGATTCGCCGCCGGCGCCGCATACGGGACCGAATTCACGCCCACCGTGCTCAGCGCCGCCCACACTCGTCCGGAGAGAGACGCCGTGGCCGAAGGGCGCCACAGGAGCTGGCCCTGCGCGCTCGAGTTGCGTACGCTCTCCACGCCGTCCACGCCGCCGTTGACGTTCAGATGCGCGGCGCCCGCGCTATAGTGCAGCCGGCTGCGGGCGGCTTCGCCGGCGATCTTCGCCAGGCCACGCGCCAGCCCCAGCCCGCCGCCCTCGCCGCCGATCTCGCCGCGCGTGCGCCCGCCGCCGGAGCCGGTCACCAGGTTCAGCACGCCCGCCGTGGCGTTGGTTCCATACACGCTCGACCCCAACCCGCGCAGGATCTCCACGCGGTCGGTCTGAATCAGTTGCATGTCGCCGAGAAAGCCCGTCGCGTCGCCCTGCACGCTGGCCGGATCGCGCAGCCGCATGCCGTCGATCAGGACGCCCGTGTCGGCGGCGCGCAGCCCGCGCATCTGAATGCGCGTGAACGAGCCTGGCCCGCCGAGCTGTTGGACCCGCAGTCCAGGCACGAGCCGCACCGCTTCCGACAGCAGGATCTCGGCGCGGCGCTCGAGCATCGCCGCGTCCACGATGTCCATGGCCTTGCCCGATTCGATGGTGGACTGCGGCGTCACCGCCGCGGTCACCTGCACCTGCGCCGCCAGCCCGCGGATGTCGAGCTTCAGTTCGATCTCGGTCAGGCGTCCGGGCTCGGCTTTCACGAGCACTGGGCTGGCCTGGTCGAGCGTCTCCGTGCGCGCTTCGATCAGATACTCGGCCTGCGCCAGCCGTTCAAAGCGGAAGCGTCCCTGCGCGTCCGTGGTCGTTGTTTGTTGAATCGTGGCGTCGCGCGTGAACAGGCGCACCGTGGCCTGCGGCACCGCCGCCCGGGACGGATCGGTGACCACGCCGGCGATGCCGGTTGCCTCCTGCCCTTGTGCGAAGACACCAAAAGCGGAAATCAGAAATACAGCGAATTGTTTCATTCGCTCCTCCCTCGAGAGCTTTGGTTGGATTCCGCCGGGAGAGCACTCCCGGGGGCGGCGGCAGGTCTTCGGACTCGCGGGCGCTGCCAGCCTCGTTGCGAGGCCGGCCTTCCTAGTGGCCGCGGCTTCCCAGGAGCTTGCGCTCCCAGTGCCTTCTCGTGCGGCGTTCGTTCCCGCTTACCGCTGCGGGGCAGTCCCGGAATTGCACCGGGTTCCCTCTTGCGTGGGCGGCCTGTGAGCCGCCCAACCGCGCGCATTTGCGATTATGGCGTCCGAAACCGGCCGCCGTCAACCGGTGGGCGCGGTTTCGTCCGCCACTGGCGCCTGTGCCGGCCGGGGATCATAATTGCTTCGGAGAGCTGCCATGCTGGCGAGGATCGGAGGCCTATTGGCAGGCTTTGCCTGGCTGTCAGCGGCGGCTGTCCCGCCGCTTCGCCTCGGCGCCCCCGCTCCGGACTGGACTGTCCAGAGCGTCGCCGGCAACAAGGCGCCGCTGTCACGCTGCTTGCGCGATCACAAAAGGGACACTGTGCTATTGGCGCCGCGTCCGGGGCAATGGATTCCCCGGCCGGACCTGGAGGCGGCTGCGCGGCGGCTTGGGGAACTCGGCGTGGATCTGCTCGTCATTCCCCCTCAGCCCGAACCCGGTCGCCCCGGGCTGGAACCCATCGCGCCAGCCACCGTGCTGGTCGACTCGGGCGGCGTGGTCCGGCGCATCGAACCCGGCCGGTTGCTCGCAGGCAAGGAGCTGGAAGAGTTCGCCGGGCAGTGGCGCCTCGGGCGGGAGGTGTTCCTTTCCGCCTGCGCCCGCTGCCACGGCGACGACGGCTCGCTGGAAATCTGCGGCGACGTGAAGCCTCTGACCGGCATCGGCAACCGCCTCACGCCCGCCCAGATCTATGAGCGCATGCGAGTTGGCGAACTTGGCCACGATGACGTGCTCGTCCGCGGCCGCTTCCACAAGCGCAAGGAAATCGAAGCCGTCGTCGTTTTCGTCAGAGGGCTTTGACACGCCACCCTTCTCGCCACCCATTGCCGCCGTCAGCGTACTTCTCTGGAAAACCGGCGGTGTCTCGGCGTTGCGCCTTGCTGCCGGCCGCCTGGCGCGGAAAGGGGAACGTGGCGCGGTTCCGTGCCGCGGGCGAAGCGGCCGCAGGCCGCGGGGGCGAGCGGCCCAACGGGGACAAGGATGGCGCGTACAGCCGCAGGCCAACCGCTTGCCCCGGCCGCTGGCGCGGCCTGCGTGCGCGGCGCAGAAGCGTGCTGGCGCGGCCCGTGCGCGGGGCAACCGCCCCCTCGAAAAGCACCCCGCAAGTGATTGCCCCCGATCCATTCAGTCACCGCCGCACTCACCGCCCATCCGATCACGCGGGCCATGTTCACCGTCGACAAGGCCAAGCTCAGCGGGCTGGCGGGTCTGCAATAGCGTCAGAGCGGCTGGCCGCACGGCTTCCCGCCGCTCATTTGTCGTCCAGGAACCCTTTCGCCCACACCTGGAGCCGGATCAGTTCAAGGATCTTGCGCTCCAGTGCGCCCGTGCTTCGAAACCTCTCCGGTCCTTCGGTGAAGAATCCCCGCCGGTATCCGTTGTAGTCCACCGCCAGCCGCACCTCGCAGTGCTGCTCGCCCGTGCGCCAATTGACTTTTATGTCATACAAGGTCAGCTCGGCGAAGCGCGGCCGGAGGCCAGCGACATAGCCAAGCAGGCCGGCGTTGGCCTCCGCCGGCTTCTTGACCTGCCGCCAGACCTGGTTCCAGTCGCGCGTGCGCCAGGCATGGGCGTAGATCCAGGTGGCGCCGCCGCCGCTGGGTTGCGTCTCAAAACCAAGA
>CAKZUE010000047.1 GCA_937920635.1 uncultured Bryobacteraceae bacterium | reverse complement strand
CTGTGGTCGGCGCCGCTGATGAGCGTGTTTTTCCTGACATCTTCTCCCTGGGGCGTGGCCTTTCTGGTAGCTGGCGGACTGGTATTGCTGTTCACGATCCCCGTCAACGTCACCGTGGCGCAGAGACTGGCGCCGTCGCAGGCGGGGACAGTCTCGGCGCTGTTGATGGGGTTTGCGTGGGGTGCGGCGGGGATGGTGTTCGTCCCGCTCACCGGATGGGTGGCGGACCACACATCTCTGCACACGGCGCTGGCGTCGCTGCTCGTCTTCCCCGTGGCCGGCTACTGGCTCTCGCGCAGGCTCCCCGAGGATCTGGCGGAATGAAGAAGGCCGTGTGTCTGCTCAGCGGCGGACTGGACTCCGCCACCACGCTGGCCTGCGCCCTGCGGGACGGATTCGAGACCTACGCCCTCACGTTCGATTACGGTCAGCGCCACCGCGTGGAACTCGACGCCGCCGCACGCGTGGCCCGGCATCTCGGCGCGGCCGAACACCGCGTGTTCCGGATCGATCTGCGGGCCTTTGGGGGCTCGGCGCTGACGGCGGATATCGAGGTTCCCAAAGACCGTCCCTCCGCCCGCATCCCCGCGGAAATTCCTGTCACCTACGTGCCGGCGCGCAACACGGTCTTCCTGTCCATAGCCCTGGCCTGGGCGGAAGTGCTCGGCTCGTGCGACCTCTACATCGGCGTCAACGCCGTGGATTATTCCGGCTACCCGGACTGCCGCCCGGAATTCATCCGCGCCTTTGAGCGGATGGCCAACCTTGCCACCAAAGCCGGCGTCGAAGGACGCCAGCAACTGCGCATCCACACGCCGCTGATCCACCTGAGCAAGGCTGGGATCATCCGGCTCGGGCTCGAACTGGGCGTGGACTATTCGCTGACGCATAGCTGCTACGACCCTGTGGAAGGCCTGGCCTGCGGCCATTGCGATTCCTGCCTCCTGCGCCGGGCGGGCTTCGCGGAGGCTGGCGTGCCGGATCCCCTGCGTTACGCCGGAGAGTCCGCGCCGTGAGGATCAGCGAGATCTTCGAGTCCATCCAGGGCGAAGGCGTTCTGGCGGGAGTGCCCTCGCTGTTCCTCCGCGCTTCTGGCTGCAATCTGCGGTGTGCGTGGTGCGACACGCCGTATGCCTCGTGGGCGCCGGAGGGCGAGGAGTGGACGGTGGAACGGTTGGCCGGGCGCGCCGCTGCTTCACGGCTCCGCCATGTGGTGATCACGGGCGGCGAACCCATGATCTTCGCCGATCTGGCGCCGCTCACGCGCACCTTGGAGGCGCTTGGCAAGCACATCACCATCGAGACCGCCGGCACCGTGGATCAGGATGTGGCCTGCCACCTGATGAGCATCAGCCCGAAGCTCGCCAACTCCACGCCCCACGGCATCGAGGGCGGCCGGTGGGTGGAGATGCACGAGCGAGCCCGCCTGCGGCCGGATGTCGTCCGGGCGTTGATGGCGCGCTACGACTACCAGTTGAAGTTCGTGATCCGCGAAGAGGCGGATGTCGATGAGGTCTCTGCGCTCGTTGCCAAGCTCGGCGCCCCCCCGGAACGTGTGCTGCTCATGCCGGAGGGCGTTGAACCGGAACGGCTGCGGGAGCGGTCCGTGTGGCTCGCCGAAATCTGCCGGCGCACGGGTTTCCGTTACAGTCCGCGCCTGCAAATCTTGCTGTACGGCAACCGGCGGGGTGTTTGAGCGCCCCTCGGCCGAACACCTGACAGCCAGCCTAAGGTAATTCCCTAAAATTCGGGGAATTGGCGGATTGTAATCCGTGGTGTCTGCCGATAGTTTCGAGAGAGGGAAACAGAATTATGACGTTACTGAGGGGAGCGGTCATCTGCCCGGATCCGGAGGTGAGGGCGCGCTTTGACGAGGCCGCCGGAGAGATCCCCGGCATCCAGATCATCCGGGAGTTGCGCCGGTATCCGGACACTCTGGAGTTGATGCGGTTGGTACGGTCCAGCGTGCCGCAGGTGGTGTTTCTGAGCATCGAGGATCTGCCGAAAGCGCTTGAACTGCTGGAAGCCCTCAAGTCGCAGGCGCGCGGAGTGCAGGTAGTGGCGCTGAGCCGCACGCTCGATCCCGGGGCGCTGCTGGAGGCCATGAGGGCGGGGATCCGGGAGTGCCTTGCCATGCCGTTTGACCGCGGCGAACTCGCCGAGGCGGCTTCCCGGATCGCCGCCGCCGTACGCGATGCGCCGGTGTTGATGGACGTGACCGAACACGTGTACGCGTTTCTGCCGAGCAAACAGGGAGTGGGCACCTCGACGGTGGCGATGAACGTAGCGGTGGCGCTGGGGCGCCGCAAGCAGGGGGAGGTGCTCCTGCTGGACATGGATCTGTCGAGCGGCATCATCGGCTTCATGCTGAAGCTCTCGAACACACACTGCGTGGTGGACGCCGCCGAAAACGCCCATGCGCTCGATGAATCGATCTGGGATCAGATCGTTTGCAGGAAGGGCGGCATCGATATCGTGCATAGCGGGCGGCTCAACCCGGACTTCCGCATCGATGCCCAACAGATCCGCCATATCCTGGATTTCGCCCGCCGCAATTACAAGACCGTTTGCGTCGACATCTCCGGCAACCTGGAAAAATATTCCATTGAGGTGATGCACGAGGCGAAGACGATTTTCATGGTAGTCACGCCTGAAATTCCCTCGCTTCATCTGGCCAGGGAGAAGCTGGGTTTCCTGCACCGTCTGGATCTCGCCGACCGGGTTCAGGTTCTGCTGAACCGCTATCACAAGAAGAGCCTGGTGACGCCCTCGCAGATCGAGAGCCTGCTCGGCGTCCCGATCGCGTTCACGTTCCAGAACGACTACCAGGGCGTGCACGCCGCCCTCCAGGACGGGCGCGCCGTGGAGCCAGTCTCCGAGCTGGGCAAACAGTTCCAGACCCTGGCCGACGCGATTTTGGGGCTCAAGAATAATGAGGAAGCCGGTCAGGCGCCCCAGAAGAAACGCATCGTCGAATTCTTCTCGATCCTGCCGCCGCGGGTGCCGGCGGCGGGCGGCGAACGCCGGTAGCCGGATCCGCCGTCCGCGCGGCGGTCATGGTCTCAGTAGCCTTCCGCTTCCACCTGCACCTTGCCCGCAAAGCGCCGGTACAGGAACCAGAAATAGCCTGCCGCGATGAGGATGCCCGGGATATACCACCACAGGCCCACGCGCAGGCCGTATTCAGGCGCGCTGGCGTTGTAAATGGTCAGGCTGAGCGACGGATCGGTGTTCGCCGGCAGCACCATTGGGAAGACGCCGAACACCACGCTCGTCAGCATTCCCACGATATACAGCGCGGAAGCCAGAAAGGCCTTGCCATCCTCCTGCCTCCGTCCGAACACGTAGACGCTGGCCAGCGCCGCCACCGCCAGCGCGGGGAACACATAGCCCGCCGGCCAGTTGGCGAAGCTTTCCGCCAGCTTCGGCTGGATGCGGAAACTGGCGATCGTCACCACCACGGTCAGCAACGCCACGCCATACCAGGCCAGCCGCGCGATGCGGCGCGCGCGCTGCTGCACGGCGTTCTCCGTCTTGTGCGCCACCCACAGCGCCCCGTGCTGCACCAGGGTCAGCAGGGCGAACACTCCCACCAGAACCGTATACCAGTCTAGAATCCCCGGTTCCGGTCCGGGCTGGAAGTTCGTCCACAGGGGCAGGAAGAACTCGCCGTCCTTGTTCAGCGGCACGCCGCGGACCACATTGCCGAGCGCGGCGCCGAAGAAAACGGCCAGCAGGGTGCTGGCGATGCAGAAGATCACGTCCCACATCGGCCGCCACACGGCATTGCGGATGTGGGAGCGGAATTCCACCGAAGTGCCCCGCAGGATCAGCAGCCAGAGCACCATCATCAGCGGCAGGTAAAAGCCGCTGAAGCTGCTGGCGTAAAGCTGCGGGAAGGCGAAATACAGTGTCCCGCCGCCTGCCAGGAGCCATACCTCGTTGCCGTCCCACACAGGTCCGATCGATTTCAGCACCATGCGGCGCTCTTCGTCGGTCTTCGCTACCGCCAGATGCACCGCGCCGGCGCCGAGGTCGAAGCCATCGAGCACCACATACAAGGCGATCATCACCGCAACAATCCAGAACCAGAGAGCGGGCAGCATCTTCGGACTCCTCCTTTTCAATCTCCAACCGCCGGCGCCGGCGCGGCGGGCGCTTGCTGGACGGCATGGCCGCCCGGACCGTGCTCGATTTCCCGCCAGATCATGAACAACCCCAGCATCAGCAGCAGAGTGTACATCCCCATGAAGCCGAGCAGCGTAAACATGGCGTTGCCGCTCGACACGTGCGCGGAGCTGCCTTCTTGCGTCCGCATCAGTCCGTAAATCAGCCACGGCTGCCGGCCCAGTTCCGAGGTCATCCAGCCCGCCGTGTTGGCTACGTACGGCAGCGGTGCCGCGAGCAGCAATATCCAAAGCAGCGGCTTGGTCTCGAACAGCCTGCCACGGCGGAGCTGGATGAAGCTCAGCACCATGATGGCGATGAAAATGGTGCCCAGCCCCACCATGATGTGGAAGGCATAGTACAGCAGCGGAATGTTGGTGGGCCACTGGTCCTGCGGAAACGCGTCCAGCCCCTTCACCTCCGCGTCCCAGCGCTTGGACGTGATGAAGCTGAGCATGCCCGGCACGAGGAATGGATTGTCGATCCGGCGCCGCTCCACGTCCGGCTGGCCGAGGATGAACATCGGCGCCGCTTCCCCGGTCGTGAAGTGCGCCTCCATCGCCGCCAGCGTCGCGGGCTGGTGCCGGGCCACCAGCATGCCCTGCTGGTCGCCCGTCGGGAACAGGGCCACAATGGATGCGATCACGCCTGCCGTCACGCCGACCCGGAGGAACGTGCGTCCGAAGTCCTCGTGCTTCTTCAGCAACAGATAAAGCGCCCCCACTCCGCTCATGACGAACGCGCCCGTGATCACGCCGCCCGTGATCGTATGCGCGTACTGCCAGAAGGCCCAGTCGTTGAACACCAGCGACCACCAGCTATCCAGTAGAATCTCGCCGTTCTCGCCCAGCCGGTAGCCGGTGGGCCGTTGCATCCACGCGTTGGTGGCGACGATCAGGTATCCGGAGAGCCAACTGCCGATCCAGACAGCCATGGCCGCCAGCCAGTGCCCGACGCGGCCAAGAATCTTCTCGCCGAACAGCAGCAGGCCCAGGAACGAGCTTTCCAGGAAGAAGGCGTACAGCCCCTCCATGGCCAGCGTGTGGCCGATGACGCCGCCCGCGGCTTTGGAGAACCGCGACCAGTTCGTGCCGAACTGGAATTCCATCGGGATGCCGGTGACGACGCCGAGGGCGAAGTTGACGGCGAAGATCTTGGCCCAGAAGCGCGCCGCCTCATTGTAGTGCTCGTCGCCGGTCTTCAAGAAAAGCGTCTTCAGAATGAAGATCAGCAGCGCCAGGCCCAGCGTAAGCTGGACGAAAAGGTAATGAAATGTGACCGTGAAGGCGAAATGGAGCCGGTGGATGTCCAGAGCCGTGTCCATGGAATCAAAACCTCAACGGAAAGTCTACAACAGCCGGGCATTGATAGAGATGCACGACGCCGAACGATGTGACACTCGCGAGAATCGTCTCCTTAACCACTAATTTGGCGTGTGCCTTCACCAGGCCGCCGGGATAGTCACGGGCCTGCAGGAAAAGGGGGACAGGCCCGCCCGGGCGACAATTTTCCGTGATGTTCTCCGCGCCGCAACCTTGGCGCGCACGCCTGTCTGGCCCCGCCGGGACCGCTCGCTCGCGGCACGGAACACGGGGGCCACGGTTGGCTTGCGCTTCCGTGCCGCGCACGCAGGCCGCTGGAGCGGCCACAGCAAGCGGTCCCCGCACGGCTGCGCACGCCTGTCTGGCCCCGCCGGGACCGCTCGTACCTGCGGCCTGTGGCCGCTCGCTCGCGGCACCGAACATGGCTACAACAGGGGCACGATTCCAAGGCAGCCGAGGTTTCCAAGAGAGAGCGTCTCGCGTTGTGCGGTCTCGGAAATCCATGGGCGCCGGTCCTTCCGGCCCACAA
>CAKZUE010000046.1 GCA_937920635.1 uncultured Bryobacteraceae bacterium | reverse complement strand
GGCAAAGCACTTCTGCCGGTGAAGCGGCAGCGGATAGTAAATCTCCGAGCCGATGCCCAGCGAGGCCAGATGCCGCCGCAGGCCGTCACGTTCCGGAGCGCGAATCACAAACTGATGATAGACGTGGCGGGCCGGGTAAGGCGGCGGAGAGGGAGGACAGACAGGAGCGCCAGACGCGGCCAGCCTCTCCCGGTACAGCGCGGCAATCTCGATCCGGCGGCGCGTCCATGACTCCAGATGGCGGAGCTTCACGCGCAGCACGGCGGCTTGCAGCGTGTCGAGCCGCGAATTGGTGCCTGCTTCGTCGTGATAATAGCGGGTGCGCGATCCATGCACGCGCAGCGCCCGCAGCCGCTCGGCCAGGCCGTCATCGCTCGTGGTCAGGATGCCGCCCTCGCCCGCGCCGCCGAGATTCTTGGTCGGAAAAAAGCTGAAACAGCCGATGACGCCCATGCTGCCGGCGCGGCGGCCGCGGTATTCGGCGCCGATCGCCTGGGCGGCGTCCTCGATCACGGGAATGCCCCGCTGGCGCGCCAGTTCCAGCAGCGGATCCATGTCCGCGCACAGCCCGTAGAGGTGGACCGGCATCAGGGCTTTGACGCGCGGGTGGCTGTCCAGCGCCGCTCTTGCCTGCTCCGGATCGAGATTGAACGTAG
The DNA here is from genome assembly GCA_937920635.1 of uncultured Bryobacteraceae bacterium. Lineage (GTDB taxonomy): Bacteria > Acidobacteriota > Terriglobia > Bryobacterales > Bryobacteraceae > JANWVO01. Next base: position 89,444 of record CAKZUE010000046.1, on the reverse strand, counting down.
CCGGATCGATATCGGCGAACACTGGCCGGGCGCCCACGTTGGCGATGGCGCCGGCGGTGGCGAAGAAAGTAAAGGGCGTGGTCAGGACTTCATCGCCAGGACCGATGTCGAGCGCGCGCAGCGCCAACAGCAGCGCGTCGGTGCCGGATCCGCACCCCACTGCATGGCGCACGCCGCAATAGGCCGCCACCTCCTGCTCCAGCAAAGCGACGTCGGGACCGAGGATGAATTGCTGCGACTCGAAGACCCTGCGCACCGCTTCCTCGACCTCGGCGCGGATGGTCTCATATTGCGCGCGGAGGTCGAGCAGAGGAATGCGGACTGCCGTTGTTCCGGACACCCATTCATGATACCGGGAAGTCCGGCGCGCCAAGGCGCACGGGTACAATGAGGAGACCATCGCCACCCTCTCATGTGCGGCATTGCGGGATTTCTCATGCGCGGCGGCGCCCGCGCCGAAGAGAGCTGGGTTCGCAGCATGGGGGAGAGCCTTGCCCACCGCGGTCCGGACGGCGAGGGGTATTTCGTGGAGAACGGTCTCGCCCTGGGCCACCGGCGCCTGAGCATCATCGATCTGGAGACGGGCTCGCAGCCGATGGCCAATGAGGACGGCTCGCTGGTCATCGTGTTCAACGGCGAGATCTACAACTTCCTCGAACTGCGTCCTGAACTGGAACGCCAGGGCCACCGCTTCCGCACGCGCAGCGACACCGAGGTCCTGCTGCACCTCTACGAGCAGCACGGCGAAGCGATGACCAGCCGCCTGAACGGCATGTTCGCGTTCGCCATCTGGGACCGCCGCAAAGGCGAGCTGTTCCTCGCGCGGGACCGTTTCGGCAAGAAGCCGGTTTACTATCTTCTCGATCATGGCCCCTACCGCTTCGCCTTCGCCAGCGAGGCCAAAGGGCTGCTGGCGTTGCCGGACGTGGACCGCGCGGTCGAGCCCTCGAGCGTGGCCGATTTCCTTGCCTTCAGCTACGTCCCCGAGCCCCGCTCCATTTTCCGCTCCATCCGCAAGCTTCCCGCAGGCTGCTCGATGCTTGTCTCCGGGTCCCGGTGCAGCGAGCGCCGCTACTGGCGGCTGGAGTTCGGCGAGTCGAGCCGAAGTTGGGACGATGCCCTGGCGGAAATCGACCGGATCGCCTCCGACGCCGTGCGCCTGCGCCTGGTGAGCGACGTGCCGCTGGGGGCATTCCTCAGCGGCGGAGTGGACTCCAGCGCCGCCGTCGCCTACATGGCACGGCACGCGCCGGGGCGCGTGCGCACATTTTCCATCGGCTTCAGCGAGCGCGACTACGACGAGACCCGCTACGCGCGCATGGTCGCGGAACGCTATCAGACCGACCACCAGGAGCAGACCGTGCGCCCGCAGATCGGCGAGATGCTGGGCGTGCTGGCAGGCCATTTCGACGAACCCTTCGGCGACGCCTCCGCCATCCCCACGCTCTATCTGGCGCGCATGACGCGGCAGTTCGTCACCGTGGCGCTTTCCGGCGACGGCGCCGACGAGATCTTCGCCGGATACCGGCGTTACCGGCACGCGCTCGTCGAAGAGCGCATCCGGCGGAAATTCCCCCAGTGGTTCCGCCGCTCTTTTTTCCGATTCGCGGGGAAAATTTACCCGAAATTCGACTATCTTCCCCAGATATTCCGCGCCAAAACCATGCTCACGAACCTGAGCCTGGAACTGGCCGATGCCTACTACAACTCCATGACGGTCTTCCGCGACGGCGAGCTGGAAGGCGCTCTCTCGGCGGATCTGCGCATCGCCCTCGGCGGCTACGCCTCCCGCGCCAGCTACTCGGAGCGCTTCCTGCCCTTCCAGGAACTGCCTCCTTTGCAGCAGTTGCAGGCAGTCGACATAGAGACGTACCTGCCAGGCGACATTCTGGTGAAAGCCGACCGCGCCACCATGGCCTGGTCGCTGGAGGGCCGCTCTCCCTGGCTGGACTACCGGCTGGCGCAACTGGCCGCGGACCTTCCGGCGGAATGGAAAGCCACGGCCACAAACGGGAAATACATCTTCAAAAAAACCGTCGAACCGCTGGTGCCCAGCGAAATTCTCTGGCGGCCGAAAATGGGATTTGTCATGCCGCTCAAGGAGTGGTTCCGCGGCGAATTACGTCCGCTTTTCGAGCGGGAAGTCCTTCAGGGGCCGGACGCCGGTCTGATTGACCGCCGGCAGGCCACCCGCCTGCTCGAACAGCACGTCTCGGGCGCGCGCAACCGTGACCGCTGGCTGTGGAATCTTCTGGTCCTCCAGCTTTGGGCGCGCCGCTGGGGAGGACTCTAGCAGCCTAGCGGGCGAGCCCGAGCCACTCAACCATGCGCCGCACGCCCGTCTCCAGCACCGTGCGGGGGGCCCACCCCAGCAGCCTCTTCGCTTTGGAAATGTCGGCGTACGTGATCGGCACATCGCCCGGCTGGAGCGGCTGGCGGTCGATGACAGCCTCTTTCCCAAGCACCCGTTCCAGAGTCGCGATCATTTCGCGCAGCAGCACAGGGCTGGAGTTGCCCAGGTTGAACACCTCGAACTCCGCGTCATACGCCATCGCCGCCAGGATGCCGGCCACGATGTCGTCGATGTAGGTGTAATCGCGTCCCGTGGAGCCGTCGCCGAACACCGGAATCGGGCGCCCGGCGGCGATCGATTCGGCGAACTTCCGGATGGCGAGATCCGGCCGCTGGCGCGGTCCGTAGACGGTGAAGAAGCGCAGGCAGACGATGCGCATCCCGTGCAAATGCGAATACACGTGGCAGAGCGCTTCCCCGGCGATCTTCGATGCCGCATAGGGAGAAATTGGCGCCCGCACCGGATCGTTTTCGGAGAACGGCACCTGGCTCGCCGCGCCGTAGACGGAACTGGAGGAAGCAAAGACGAACCGTTGCACGCCGTGCCGCTGTGCCGCTTCCAGCAGCACGGCCGTACCCTCGACGTTGACACGCTGGTACAGCGCCGGCTGTTCGAGCGAAGGCCGCACGCCGGCGCGGGCCGCCAGATGCACGACCGCCGTGGGGCGGAATCGCGCCAACAGCGGCTCCACCAGCGGAGCATCGCAGATGTCGCCCTGCGCAAACTCAAACGGCCCGGCGCGGCGCACCGCTTCCAGATTGGCGCGCTTCAGCGCCGGATCGTAATAGTCGTTCAGGTCGTCAAGCACGAGCAGTTCGCAGCCGCGGGCGAGCAACGCTTCTGCCAGATGCGAGCCGATGAAACCGGCGCCGCCGGTAAGCAGCACCCGCTCAACGAAGGGCGGAGTCATGGTGAATCGGCCTCTCCTGTGTGTGATTGCCGCTGGCGGACTGCGGCGCCCAGTACCTGGAATGCCTCCGCCGCCACCCGCGCCCACGAGCGCGAGCCGCCATAGCGGGCGATCCTTTCGCGGTCGAAGCGGTTCCGCAGCGCACGGTCCAGCGCGGCCTGCAACGCCTCGCCGTCGCCGGGCGGGACAAGAAAACCGAACTCTTCGGCAGCAACGAGATCGGCGGCGGCGCCCACCCGTGTGGCCACAACCGGAGCGCCGCAGGCCAGCGCCTCCTGTACCACGTTGGGCCATCCTTCGCGGCTCGAAGCCAGACAAAACACATCGCAGGCCGACATGTATTCAGCCAGAGTCTCCGGCGCAACGGCCCCAGGCATGTGCACATGTCCCTGAAGGCCGTGCGCGGAGACGATCCGCGCAATCTCGGGGCGCGCGTCATCGCCGCGGCCGGGCGCGCCCACAATCCACAGATCGGCCTGCAACCCGGCGGCATGGAGGCGCGGAAGAAGCGCGGCGATCCGGTGATGGCCTTTCTCCATCACCAGCCAACCGGCCGAGAGGATGTGCAGCCTCGACGGATCCATCGACAGGCGCTGCCGCGCCTCCTGGCGCGGACGCGGGTGGAAAACGCCGGTATCGACGCCGTTGCCAATCACCACGGCGCGCTCCGGGCTGGCGCCGAGCGAGACGGCCAGGCCGCGCAACTCGGAAGAGACGGCAATCACCGCCGCCGCATGACGGAACGCCTCCGCCATCTGCGCCCGCCGGCGCGGGCTCCGCGAATGGATCAACTCGTTGCCGCGCAGCGTGACGGTGAACGGCACGCTCAGCCGCCGCGCCAGGCGCAGCGCCGCGACGCCTTCGGGATACCCGAAATGAGCATCAATCACATCAAAGGCAAACCGCCGCCGCAGCCGCCTGAGGAACGGCAGAAGCTGCGCCGCCATCCAGGCCGGATGCCAGATGCCCAGGCCGGGCGGGTAGAGCCAGCGGCGGTAATGGACGGTGAGATCGCCCCGCCTCACGGTGTCGTGCCCTCCCAGCCGCGGAATGCGCAGGCGAGAGCCCGACATCTCCAGCCACGGCACAGGCACCACCGCTTCCGCCGGGGCCAGCCGCGCCAAATGCTCCAGCCGCCTGGACACAAAAAGCCCGAACCGCGGCTCGCCCGGCCGAGGGAAGACACTGGAGAGGCTGAGGATTCTGGGCGTCACGCTCATCGCCGGAGCTGCCTGCCGGGCCGGAACATCGTTTCTCATCGTACAATTCCCGAGTCCGGAGGGGTTCAGGTATGCTGGAGTTTCGGCAATCATACTCTGAAGGGAAAGGACTGTTCCATGAGCGAGGAACTCTCTCGACGCAGCTTCGCCCGCAAGGCCGCCGTGCTCGCCGCCCCGGCCGTGCTGCCCGCCCTCGGCGCCAACGACCAGATCCGCATGGGTGTGATCGGCACCGGCGGCCGCGGGCGCTACCTCATCGAACGCAGCTTTGAAGGCAGCCAGGGCCGCTTCACGGTCGAGGCCGTCTGCGATACGTACGCGGGCAACCTGGCCAAGGGCAAGGACGTTGTGGCCACGCGCAGCGGCAAGACGCCGCGCGGCTACGTCGACTACCGCGAGCTGCTCGCCGAAAAAGAGATCGACGCCGTCATCATCGCCACGCCCGAACATCTGCACCACCGCATGCTGCTCGACGCCTTGGCCGCGGGCAAGCACGTCTACGTCGAAAAGCCGCTGGCGCACACCATCGAAGAGTGCCAGGAGATCATGAAGGCCGTGGCCAAGAGCAAAAGCGTTGTCCAGGTGGGCACGCAGAACCGCTCCAACAGCCTCTACCAGATGGCGAAGACCATGATTTCGCAAGGCCTCATCGGCGACTGCCACTATGTGCGCGCCTTCTGGTACCGCAACGCGCTGCCCAACGGCGCCGCCGCCTGGCGCTATTCGATCCCTGAAGACGCCTCGCCGGACAACACCGACTGGAAGCGCTTCCTCGGTCCCGCCCCGGCGCGCGACTTCAGCAAGCCCCGCTATTTCCAGTGGCGGCTGTATTGGGACTATTCCAGCGGCATCGCCACGGACCTGATGGTGCACCAGACCGACATCACGGCGTTCGTCATGGGCAAGGGCATCCCGGATAGCGTCGTCGCCACAGGCGGCGTGTACCGCTGGACCGAAAACGACGACCGCGACGTGCCCGACACCTGGAGCGTGCTGATGGACTACACGCGCGACCGCTTCCACATCAATTACTCCTGCTATCTCGGCAACGCGCGCTTCGGCTATGGAGAGCAGTTCCTCGGCAACGAGGGCATGATCGAAGTCATCAGCCGGCAGACGCTGAATTTCTATCCCGAGGCCTATCCGGGCGTGCCGGACAAGGTGAAAGCGCGCAAGGAGCTCTCGATCACCATTCCAAACAACGACCATCTCGCCGTGGAGGCGCACATCCGCAACTGGTTCAACTCGATTCGCGGCACCGAAAAGCCGGTGGCACCGCCGCAGGCGGGCTATGAAGCCGCCATCCCCGGCTTCATGAGCGTGCTCAGCTACCGCGAAGGCAAGAAGGTGCTCTGGGATCACAAGGCGGACCGCTACCGCTACGCCTGACAACAGATCGTTCGAGACGCGGGCGCGGCAACCACCGCGCCCTTTGTGTTTCTGCGCGCCCCGCTACACTGGAATCAGAAGCTCTCGATGGGAGTCCTGCTGACCCGGCCCGAACTGCTCGCCGCTCGAAGTCGGTGGCGCAGCGAAGGGCTCACCGTGGTCTTCACCAACGGCTGCTACGACATCCTGCACCCGGGCCATATCCGCACGCTGGAGCGCGCCCGTTCGCTCGGCAGCCTGCTGGTGCTGGCCCTCAACAGCGATGCCAGCGTGCGGCGGATGAAGGGTCCGGCGCGCCCCATCATCCCGGAGAAGGAGCGCGCCGCGCTGGCCTGCGCGCTGGAGGCGGTGGACGCGGTGACGCTGTTCGATGAAGACACGCCGCGCGAGCTCATCGCTGCATTGCTGCCGGACATTCTCGTCAAGGGGAGCGACTGGAGCCATTTCGTGGCCGGGCGGGAAGAAGTGGAAGCCGCGGGCGGCAGGGTAGTGCTGCTCCCGCTCGAGCCCGGCTATTCGACCACGGCCACGGTGGAGCAGGTTCTGGCGCGGCGGAGTTCGCCATGACGCACCCGGCGGTGCGCGATCTGTTCCAGTCACTGTCCCGTGCTCAACCCTTCCAGAAGCTGTTGCGCTTCCTGTCGGCGCGGGAATCCGGGAGAGTCTACCTCAGCGGCCTGACGCCCACGGCGAAGGCTCTCTACACGGCGCTGCTCTGGCAGGCGCTGGAGCAGCCGGTGCTCGTGATCACCGAAACGCCGCGGGACGCCGAGACATGGCTGGAAGCGCTGGAGACCTTCCACGACATTCTCGCCGGTGGCGCCGCGGGGCCGCGGCCTTTGCTGGTTCCCGCCTACGACGTGCTGCCCGGCCAGGGGCTCTCGCCGCACAACGACATCAAGGAGCAGCGCGCCGCGGCGCTGTCCCTGCTCACGCGCAGCCGCGCCTCCATCGTGCTGGCGCCGGTGGAGAGCGCCCTGTTGCGCCTGCGGCCTCCGGACGCCTACCGCCAGATGGCGCTCGCATTGCGCAAGGGCGATGAAGTGCCCATGGAAGACCTGGCCGCGCATCTGCTCTCGATCGGATACCGGCGGCGGGAGCCCGTGGAGATGGAGGGCGAGTTCTCGATCCGCGGAGGCATCTTCGATGTCTTTCCCGCGGAGGCGCAGCGCCCGGTGCGCATCGAGTTCTTCGGCGACACGATCGAAAGCCTGCGCCGCTTTGATCCGGAAACGCAGCGCTCCGTGCTGACGGTCTCCGAGGTCACGCTGCTGCCCCTGGAGGAGATCCCGCGCGATTTTCCGGCCGGCAGCTCTACGCCGTGGCAGGACGAGGCGGGCGAGCCGCCCGGCGGCTGGGAGTTCGCCGCGCTGGCAGCCGAAAAGCCGTCTTCGTCGCTCGAAGATTTCCTCTCCGGCGCTATCGTGATCTACGACGAGCCGGAATCGCTGCGCGCAGCGGCGGAGCGGCTCTGGAAAAAGCTCGAGGCGCTGGTCCCGCAGGCGCCTGCCGCACCGGAGCAGATCTTTTTCCACTGGGGCGAGTTCGCCGCGCACCGGCCGTCGCGCCGCGAGATCGAACTGCGCGAACTGCTGCTGGAGAGCGAGCTGCCGCCCGAGGCGGTGAGCGTGGAAATCCGCTCGCAGCCCGGCACGGCCTTCCGCAACAACCTGCGCGCGGCGGTGGACGAGGCGCGTGAACTCACGTCGCAAGGCTGGCAGGTGGCGTTCTTCGCGCCCACCAACGGCGATCTGGAACGGATGTCGGACGTCTTCAGCGAATACTCGCTGCCCTTCCAGCTCGGCGTCGAGGATCCGGGCGGCGTGTCGCCGTATCTGGCGAGCCGGGCGTTCATGGCGGTGGAAAGCGCGGGCGTGTACCTGCTGCGCGGGCGCCTGGCGCGCGGGGCGCGCCTGCCGGAACAGCGGCTGGCGCTGGTAGGCAGCCGGGATCTGTTCGAAGCCGTCTACGATGTGCAGCCCGCGCGCGCCCGCTCCCATGCGGCCCTGTTCACGCCGGAGACGCTTGACCTCAAGCCCGGCGACTACGTCGTCCACGTGCAGCACGGCATCGGACGTTTTGCGGAGCTGAAGCAGATCACCACCTCCGGCGTCACGGAAGATTTCATGCTGATCGAGTACTCGGGCGGCGACCGGCTGTACGTGCCGCTGACGCGGCTCGATCTCATCCAGAAATACCGTGGGGCGGGCGAGGCCGCGCCCTCGCTCGACAGGCTGGGCGGGGTCACCTGGGCGCGCACGAAGTCGCGCGTCAAAGCGAAGATGCGCGACATGGCCGAGGAGCTGCTCAAGCTCTATGCCGCGCGCAAGCTGGCCGAGGGCTTCGCCTTCTCGCCCGATTCGGCCTGGCAGCGGGAGTTCGAGGACGCCTTCGAGTTCGCCCCCACGCGCGACCAGTTGCAGGCTGCCGCCGAGATCAAGCGCGACATGGAGTCGCCCAGCCCGATGGACCGCCTCCTGTGCGGCGACGTCGGCTTCGGAAAGACGGAAGTCGCCATGCGCGCCGCCTTCAAGGCGTTGGGCGACGGCAAGCAGGTGGCGGTGCTGGCCCCGACCACGGTGCTGGCGCTCCAGCATTTCGAAACATTCCAGAAGCGCTTCGCGCCGTTCCCCGTCCGCGTCGAGATGCTGAGCCGCTTCCGCACGGCGCGCGAGATCAAGGCGGTGTTGGCCGATCTGGCCGCAGGCAAGGTGGACATCCTCGTCGGCACGCACCGGCTGTTGTCGAAGGACGTCGTGTTCGCCGATCTCGGGCTGCTGATCATCGACGAGGAGCAGCGCTTCGGCGTGCGCCACAAGGAACGGCTCAAGCAGATCCGGCAGAGCGTGGACGTTCTCACCATGTCGGCCACGCCCATCCCGCGCACGCTCCACATGGCGCTGCTCGGGCTGCGCGACATGAGCGTGATCGAAACGCCTCCGAAAGACCGCCTCGCCGTGCAGACCGTGGTGGCGCGCTTCCACCCGGACCTGATCCGCGCCGCCATCGAGCAGGAGCTCGGCCGCGGCGGCCAGGTCTATTTCATCCACAACCGCATCGATTCCATCTGGTCGCGCGCCGCCATGTTGCAGGAGCTGGCGCCGCAGGCGCGCATCGCCGTCGGCCACGGGCAGATGGGCGAGGCGGAGCTGGAGCGCGTGCTGCTGAGCTTCATGCGGCGCGAGTCCGACGTGTTCGTCTGCACCACCATCGTCGAGAACGGGCTCGACATTCCGCTGGCGAACACCATGATCATCGAAAACGCGCAGAACTATGGCCTCAGCGAGCTGTACCAGTTGCGCGGGCGCGTCGGTCGCTCCAACCGCCGCGCCTACGCCTACCTTCTGGTTCCCGATGACGGCGAACTCACCGAGGTGGCGCGCAAGCGGCTGGCGGCGCTCAAAGAGTTCAGCGACCTGGGCTCCGGCTTCAAGATCGCCGCGCTCGACCTCGAACTGCGCGGCGCCGGCAACCTGCTGGGAGGCGAGCAGCACGGCCACATCGCCAGCGTCGGCTACGAGACCTACGTGAAGCTGCTCGACGAGACCGCGCGGGAGCTGCGGGGCGAGATGGTCCTGCCCGAGCTGCACTCGTCTCTCAACCTCAGCCTCGACATCCGCATTCCGCCCGCTTATATCGCCGACGAACAGCAGCGGCTGCGCGCCTACAAGCGCATCGCCGACGCCGGCGAGCCGGAAAAGGCCGCGGCGCTGCTGGAGGAGCTGGCCGACCGCTACGGACCGCCGCCGGAGCCGGTGCGGCTGCTGGTGGAGTTCTCCCAACTGAAATCGCTGGCCGCGCGATGCGGCATCGAGTCCATCGACCGGCGTGCGGGCGCGGCGATGATCAAGTTCCACCCCGGCGCTCCCATCGACCCGCGCCGGCTGATGGAGCTGGTCTCTTCGACGCCTCAGGCGCAGTTCACGCCCGCCGGCGTGCTGCGCGTTCCTCTGCCGCCGAGCGATGCCGCCGGGCTGCTGGGCTTCCTCCGCCAGTTGCTCGAAAGCCTGCGTGGATGAACGCGCCTGAAGCGGACGCCGCGCCGTTTTGGATAATGGAGGCATGAGCGTTTTTCGGCTGGGCTTGTGCGCCACCATCGCTGCCGTCTCCCTGTGTCCGGCACAGCAGGCGATCGTCGAGCAGATCGTCGCCAAAGTGAACGGCGACATCATCACGCGATCCGATCTGGCGCGCGCGCGGCAGGAGCTGGAAGCCAGCCTGAGGCAGCGCAAGCTGCCGCCCGCCGAGGTCACTCAAATCCTGGCGCAGGCGGAAAAGGACCTGCTCCGGGATAAGATCGACAACCTGCTGCTCATCCAGCGCGGCAAAGAGCTCAACGTCAACGTCGACAGCGAGGTCACCAAGTACCTGGCGCAGATCCAGTCCGAGAACAAGATCGCCGATCCGGAGAAGTTCCAGGCCTGGATCCGCGAGAACACGGGCCTGAGCTACGAGGACTTCCGCGCCGAGCTTCGCAACAATTTCCTCACGCAGCGCGTCGTCGGGCAGGAAGTCTACAGCAAGGTGAACATCCCGCGGCGTCAGATCGAGGAGTATTACGAGAAAAACAAGGAGTCGTTCCAGCGCAAGGAGCGCGTGATCCTGCGCGAAATCCTCGTCAGCACCCAGGGCATGGACGAGGCGGGCGCGGCGGCAGCCGAAAAGAAAGCCCGGGACATCGTCGCCCGGGCGCGGAAAGGCGAGCGGTTCACGGAGCTGGTGCGCGAGTTCTCCGAAGCCGTGTCGGCGCGCCAGGGCGGTCTCCTCGACCCGTTTGAGAAAGGCATCCTGAGCCCCGAACTGGAAGCGCTGGTCTGGGACAAGGAGAAAGGCCACGTCACCGATCCGATCCGCGTGCCCGCCGGCTGGCTCATCCTGCGCGTCGAAGACCACCAGAAGGAAGGACTGGCGGAGCTGTCCGAAGTCGAGAGCGAGATCCGCGACCGGCTCGCTTCCGAAATCATGATGCCGAAGGTGCGCGAGTATCTGAGCGAATTGCGGAAGAACTCCTTTATCGAGATCCGCGAGCCGTGGGTGGACTCCGGCGCCGTGCCGGGGCAGAAAACCGACTGGAACGATCCGGCGCTGTTGCGCGCCGAGACCGTGACCAAGGAAGAAGTGGCAGCCCAGGCGCGCCTCAAGCGCCTGTTGTATTTCCTGCCCATTCCCGGCACCTCCATCACCGACACGAGCAAGTCTTCCAGCAAGTAAAATCTCCCCATGAAGTCCCCCATGTGCAGCGACCTCGCCCCGGGGCAAACCGTCCAGGGCGTGTTTCTGGTGCAGTCGAAGGACGTCCGGCAGAAGAAAACCGGCGAGCCGTATCTGTCGCTGGTGCTGATGGACCGCTCCGGCGAAGTCGAGGCCAAGATGTGGGACAACGTCGCCGACGTCGCGGAGACCTTCGACCGCGACGACTTCGTCCGCGTGCGCGGCCAGACGCTTCTCTACCAGGGCAGGACTCAGTTGACCGTGCACTCCCTCCAGCGCATCCCCGAGGGCGAGGTGGACGTGAGCGACTTCCTGCCCGTCTCCCGGCGTGCGCCCGAAGAGATGTGGCGCGAGCTGGAGCAGACCATCGCTTCGATCGCGAACCCGCACCTGAAGGCGTTGCTGCACGCCATCTTCGGTGATCGCGAGATCGCGGAGGCCTACCGCCGCGCGCCCGCCGCCAAGGGCATCCACCACGCCTGGATCGGCGGGCTGCTGGAACATGTGCTGAGCATGTGCGCGCTGGCCCGCTTTTTCGCGTCTCACTATCCGGGCATCGACCTGGATCTGCTGCTGGCGGGCGTGCTGTTGCACGACATCGGCAAGATCCGCGAACTCGAGTATTCCCGCAGCTTCTCCTACACGGTGGAGGGCGGCCTGGTCGGCCACATCCAGATCGGGCTCCGCATCGTCGCCGATCACCTTCCGCCGGACTTTCCTCCCAAGCTGCGCAACCTGCTGGAACACCTGATTCTGAGCCACCACGGGCAGCTCGAGTTCGGCAGCCCCAGGCTGCCGTGTTATCCCGAGGCGATGCTGCTGCACCTGATCGACCTCACCGACTCGAAGATGGCCGCCATCCAGACCTCGCTGGAGCGCGAGAAGGACTCGGACAGCGTCTGGACAGGCTACAATGCGGCATTGGAGCGCAGCCTTCTGGACCGCGAGAAGTACCTCCAGCAGCCTGACCCGCAGCCAAGGCCGGCCCCGGCGGCGGGACCGAAGCAGAAGTCCTCGCAATTCGCTCAGGCGCTGCTTTCGGCGCTGGACGGCGGGAAAGGGCAATAGGCATGCCACGGACTGCCCGGGCCATTCCGCCGCCGCTCGAACTCCGCTGCCTGACGGCGCTGTGGCGGCTGGGCGAGGCCAATGTCCAGTCCGTACGCGACTGGCTGGCCCCGCAGAAGCCGCTGGCCTACACCACGGTGATGACGATGCTCGACCGCCTCACGCGCAAAGGCGTCCTGACGCGCCGGAAAGTGGGCCGGTCCTTCTTGTATAAAGCGATGGTGTCCGAGGATGAAATCCGCTCTCTGGCCGTGCGCGAACTGACCGATTCCCTGTTCGACGGCAAGCTGGACGCGCTGCTCGAGTTCCTCGGCGCCGGTCCCGCGGCGGCCCATGCGCCGGCCGCGCCAGATGGGGCGGCGGAAGAGGAGCCCCAGCGGCTGGACGCAGCGCTTCTTTGAACCGCTCCGGTACCAGTAAAGGGCGGGCTCGTCCGGCCCTCCGTTCCGGGTTATGCTCAATAAGAACAAATGAAGCGGGCCTGTGAGACGGCGCCTGTATGGAGGAAGGACGAACGATGACGAAACGAAGCGGAGCGTGGGCAATCCTGCTGTCCGCCATCCTGCTGTTTGCCGCATCCTGCGGCCGGGATCCGGAGAAGGCCAAGCGCAGATACCTGGAAAACGGGAACCGCTACGCACAGCAGGGCAAGTTCAAAGAAGCCATCATCATGTACCGCAACGCCCTGAAGCGCGACGCGCGCTTCGGCGAGGCCTACCTGCGGCTGGGCGACGCCGAGATGCGGCGAGGCATGCCCGCACAGGCTGTGGCGGCTTACCGGCGCGCGGTCGAGCTCTATCCCGACCCCGAGGAGCCCGCCGGCAAACTGGCCGACATTTACCTGGCGGCCTACGTTCTCTCGCCCAAGAAGGATCCGCTCCTGCTGCGCGAGGTCGAGGATCTGGCATCATCGCTGGCGTCGAAGAACCCCAACTCCTTCCAGGCTCTCCGGCTCCGCGCCTTCCTCAATCTCAGCGATACGTCCGACAAGACGCAGGAGCACCTGTTCCGCGCCATCGAATTTTTCAAGAAGGCGGACGCTGTCAAACCGAAGCAGCCGGAACTGAGGCTGGCCATGGTGCAGACCATGGCGCAGGTGGGCCAACTGGAAGAGGCCGAAAAATACGCCAGGGAAATCATCCAGGACTCGCCCGCCGCCGCCGGCGCTTACTGGTTCCTGAGCCGCCTCTACCTCCAGCAGAACCGTCTGAAGGATGCCGACGCGGTCATTGACAGGCTCATCCAGTCCAATCCCCAGGTGGCCGCCTACAAGGTGGACCGCGCCGAGTTTCTCTTCGCCACACAGCGCAAGGACGAGGCGATGCGCGCGCTGGCCGAACTCGCCGCCAGCCGGGACGCCGACGCCGCTCTGCTGAAGCGCGTGGGCGACACCTATCTCCGGCTCCGGGAGCCCCAGAAAGCCTATGAGACATACGCTTCCGGAATCGAGAAATTCCCTGCTCAAAAAACGGAATTCCGGCTGAAAATGATCCCCGCCCTGCTGTCTCAGCAAAAACGGGAAGAGGCCATCCGCCTGGCGGAAACGGCCGTTCAGGAGGATCCTTCCAACAATGGCGCCATCTCCATGCGCGCTTCCCTGTGGCTGAATTTCGGCAGCAAGGAGCAGTTCGATGCGGCGGTCAAGGACCTCCAGCAATTGATTTCGAAGGAGCCCAACAACGCGGTCATCCGGTATAATCTGGGCCGCGCCTATCACTCCCGGGGCGAACTCGACGCCGCGCGCGCCCAGTACTCGGAAGCCGTCAAGGTCTCCAGGTACCTCACCGCCGCCCATCTCGGGCTGGGCCAGATCGCCCTGGCCAAAGGAGAGGCCGGCAAAGCGGTCTCCTCCGCCGACGACATTCTCTCCTATGATCCGGCCAACCTCGCCGCCCGCATCCTGCGCGTGAACGGGCTGATGGCCAGCGGCAATACGAACCAGGCCAGGATCGACATCAACAACTATCTGAAGGACACCCCCGACAACCCTGATCTCAAATACCAACTGGCCATCGTCAATTTCGTCGAGCGGCGCTTTCCGGAAGCCGAGCAGCAGTTCCGCGCGCTGCAGCAGCGCTTCCCCAACGACTTGAGGCTGCTGTTCGCCATCGCCGAGGTCATGCTGCGCACCAACCGCCAGGCTGACGCCATGCGCCTGGTGCAGGAGGCGTACCGCAAGAATCCGGACCAGCCAGGGCTCAAGCTGGCTGTCGCCAACACCGCCATGCGCGTGAATCAGCTTGATACGGCCGAGCAGCAGTTCCGCGCCCTGCTGGCCCTGGATCCGAACAACATCGACATCACCATGCGCCTGGCCGAAGTCCTGCGGCGCAAGGGCCAGATCAACGCATCGCTCGATCTGCTCAAACAGGCTTACGCCCGCAATGCCGCTTATCCGGGCCTCGCCCTTCAGCTTGCCCTCACCCATGAAGCCCTGGGCGACTGGCGCTCCGCCATCCCGTTGTATGAAGCCCTGCTGAAGCAGGATCCCAACCACCTGATTGCGCTCAACAACCTCGCCTACCGGTACGCCGACATGGGGAAGGATCTCGACACCGCGCTCACCTACGCGCAGCGCGCGCAGCAGCGCGCCCCGACAAGCGACGACGTCACCGACACGCTGGCCTGGGTCTACATCCGGAAAAACCTCAACGACACGGCCATTTCTCTCCTGAAGCCGCTCATCGCCAAACAGCCGCGCAACCCGCTGTTCCACTATCACCTCGGGCTCGCGCTCCTGCAAAAGGGAGACCGCACCGCCGCCAGGCAGAGCTTGCAGACTGCGCTCTCTCTCAACCCGTCGAAGGAGGACGCGCAAAGGATCCAGGAAGCCCTGTCCCGGGCCGGCTGAGCCGATGCTGCTGAAGCACCCGGCGGCGCCGTGGGTGGCGCCGTTCCTCTACTTCATCCTGTGCCTGGCCGTGCTTCCAAAGCTCGGGCTGGCCCCCCGGGCGGAGCTCTCTTTCTGGCTGCTCTCGGGCCTTGCTTCGGTCTGGCTCTTCAGCCGGCGGCTCCTCCGGTTCCAGCCTTCCTCGCCGTGGGCTTCATTCGTCTTCGGCGTTGCCGTCTTCGTGATCTGGATCGCCCCCGATACGCTGTGGCCAGGCTGGCGGGCTCACTGGCTGTTCTCGAACCCCCTCTTCGGCGAGGCCAGAGCCGGCCTGTCGCCCGGGGCGCTTCAGGATCCAGCCGTCCTCGCCATGCGCATCGCCCGCGCCGTTCTGCTCGTCCCCATCGTGGAAGAGCTCTTCTGGCGGGGATGGATGATGCGGTGGATCGAAAACCCCGATTTCGAGCGGGTGCCGCTGGGTTCCTGGCATGCGCGCGCCTTCTGGATCACGGCGGCGCTGTTCGCGCTGGAGCACGGCTCGTATTGGGAAGTCGGACTGCTGGCGGGCATCGCCTACAACGCATGGATGGTCAGGACGCGGAATCTCGCGGACCTGATCCTCGCCCACGCCGTCACCAACGCCTGCCTGTGCGCGTGGGTGCTTGCCACCGGACGTTTCGAATACTGGCTCTGACGCCGCAAGTTCAGGCGTTGATGTGTGATTTACTGAAATGTTGTACCGACTATGGCTTCACGCTTCTCCATCTTCGACCGTTCGCGGCTGAGAATCCTGCCGCTCGCGGAGCGCAGCCACGATCTCCACATCAGCCGCTGGCTGCGGCTCGAAGATGCTCCGCCGCCCTTTGAGCATCCGGACCTGCCCGCGGTGGCGCAGCGGTGGGCGGCGGCGCAACGGCGCGGCGCGGCGAGGATTCTGATGATGGGCGCCCATCTGCTGCGCGCCGGCACC
The DNA here is from genome assembly GCA_937920635.1 of uncultured Bryobacteraceae bacterium. Taxonomy (GTDB): domain Bacteria; phylum Acidobacteriota; class Terriglobia; order Bryobacterales; family Bryobacteraceae; genus JANWVO01. The sequence goes on along the minus strand of CAKZUE010000046.1, from coordinate 73,493 downwards.
AACCGCCATATCATCGACCTGCTGGAGCGCGGCGCGCTCTCCGTGATCGCCATGAACGGCGCCGGCATGATCCACGACTACGAGCTCGCCCGCATCGGCGCCACCACCGAAAGCGTCGCGCGTTACATCCGCGAGGGGCAGTTCGGGCTGTGGCGTGAAACGGGCGAACTGAACGGCTGGATCCGCGATGCGGCGGCTTCCGGCGAAGGGCTGGGCGAGCACGCCGGCAGACGCATTCTCGAATCGGACTTCCCTTGCCGCGACTGGAGCGTGCTCGCCGCCGCATACCGCTGCGGCGTGCCCGTCACCATCCACGCCGGCATCGGCTACGACATCCTGCATGAGCACCCGAACTGCGACGGGGCCGCCCTGGGCGAAGCAAGCTACCGGGACTTCCTGATCTTCGCCCGCGTCGTGGAGGGGCTCGAAGGAGGCGTGCTGCTGTCGTTCGGCTCGGCCATCATGGGGCCGGAGGTGTACCTGAAGGCGCTGGCGATGGCCCGCAACGTGGCCCATCAGGAAGGGCGCGTCATCCAACATTTCACCACCGCCGTGTTTGATCTCGTCCCGATCCGCGGGGACTTCCGCCGCGAACTTCCAAAGACCGATCCCGGCTATTATTTCCGCCCGCACAAGACCATGCTGGTGCGCACCGTGGCCGACGGCGGCGAGAGCTTTTACTTCTGCGGCGACCACCGCGCCACGTTTCCCGCGCTGCGCGCGGCATTGCTCCAGGCACTGGAGGAAGGCCGATGACGCCAGCCGAAATCCTCGCCGCCATTCCACGGCTGCGCGCGCTGGTCGCCGGCGACATCTGCCTGGACCGCTGGTGCCGTTACGATCCGCGGCTCACCGAGCCCTCGCGCGAGACAGGTCTCGACCGCATCGCCGTAGTCAGCACGGAATGCACGCCCGGCGCCGGCGGCACAGTGGCGTCGAACCTCGCCGCGCTCGGCTGCGGGCGCGTGGCCGTGCTCGGCTCCATCGCCGATGACGGCCACGGCTACGAGCTGCGCGCCGCGCTGGCCCGACGCGGCATCGACGATTCGCTGCTGGTGACCGCGCCGGGGCAGACTTTCACCTACACGAAGCTCATCAACACGTACACCGAAGTGGAAGACCTCGGACGCGTGGACTTCGTCACCTTCCCGCCGCCGCGCGAGGTGGAGGACGAGATTCTGAGGCGGCTGGAGGCGGCAGCGGCGGAATTCGACGTGATTCTCGTATCGGACCAGATGGAGACGGCTTCGGGCGCGGTGGTCACGCCGCGGATGCGCGACAGGCTCGAACTGCTCGCATTGCGCCGGCCCGGCCTGCTCATCTGGGTCGACTCGCGCATGCACATTGAGCAGTTCCGCGGAGTTGTACTGAAGCCCAACGAGCGTGAGGCGCGCGAGGCGTGCGAAAGGCTCGGGCTGCCGGAGCCGGATTATGCGCAATTGCGCCGCATCACCGCCGCGCCGCTCGTGATGATCACGCACGGCGGAGACGGCGTGACGCTGGCTGACGAGCACGGCACGGAACGGGTCCCCACGGAGCGCGTGGAGAATCCGGTGGACATTTGCGGGGCAGGAGACAGCTTTTCGGCCGGCGCGGCGCTCGCCCTCTGCGCGGGGGCCTCGCCGCGGGAGGCGGCGCTGTTCGGCCATCTCGTCGCTTCGATCACCATCATGAAGCCCGGCACGGGCACGGCCTCGCCGGATGAAGTGCTCGCCGCAGCCGGGAGGCTCGGGCAGCCATGAGCATCTTCGCCATCGACATCGGCGGCACCAAGTTCAGCGCCGCGCTGTTTCAGGGCGGCCGCATGACGCGCCGGGAGTCGCGCCGCACCGACCGCGAGGGCGGGCGCGAGTGGATGCTCGATCAGTTGCGCCAGATCGGCCGCGCCTGGCGCGCGGAAGAAGAATTCACCGCCATCGGCGTGGGCTTCGGCGGGCCAGTGGACTTTCCGTCCCAGCAGGTGGTGCTGTCGACGCATGTCGGCGGCTGGCAGGGGTTCGACCTGCCCGCGTGGTTGCGCCAGGAGTTCGGCGCGCCGGTTCTGATGGACAATGACGCCAACGCGGGCGCGCTCGGCGAGGGCATGCACGGCGCGGGGCAGGGCTTCCGGCCGCTGTTCTACATGACGCTGTCGACCGGCATCGGCGGCGGCATTCTGCTCGAGTCCGGCGTCTACCGGGGCGCGGATTCCTTTGCCGGCGAGATCGGACATCTGAATATCCGTCCGGACGGCCCATCGTGCCTTTGCGGCTCCAACGGCTGCTTCGAGCGCATGTGCTGCGGACTCTGGCTCGAGCGCGACTACGGGCGCACGGCGGAGGAGCTGATGCAGGATCCGGCGTTCGTTGAGGACTACGTCGTCGATCTCGCCCGCGGGTTGAAGGCGGCCATCATGTTGCTGAACCCGGCGCGCATCGTCATCGGCGGCGGCATCAGCAAGGCGGGCGATGCGCTCTTCGTGCCTCTCCGCGCGGAGCTGCGCCGGCAGGTCACTGCGTGGTCCCGTGCGCGGCTCGACGTCGTGCCCGCGGCACTCGGCGATGACAGCGTGCTGTGGGGCGCCTACGAGCTGGGCCGCGAAGCTCAGGGACAATAGGAGAAGAATGCAAGCCGACCAGTTCATCGCCGATTACCAGGCGCGCCTGTCGGAGACGCTCCAGCGGATTCCGCTTGACCGCGTGGCGCAGGCCGTCGAATGGCTGCGCGAGGCGCGCGATTCCGGCCGCGGCGTGTTCATCTGCGGCAACGGCGGCAGCGCCGCCACCGCCTCGCACTTCGTCTGCGACGTGCTCAAGGGCTGCTCCTACGGCCGCCCGCAGCGCTTCCGCATCCTGGCGCTGAACGACAACCTGCCCACGCTGACGGCATACTCCAACGACGTCAGCTACGAACAGGTCTTCGTCGAGCCGCTGAAGAACTTCGCCCGGCCCGGCGACGTGCTCATCGCGCTCAGCGGCTCCGGCAATTCGCCCAACGTGCTGCGCGCCGTCGAGTGGGCCAACGCCAACGGAATGCGCACCATCGGGCTGACCGGGCGCGATGGCGGCAGACTCGGGCCGCTGGCGCAGCTCGAGATCCGCGTGCCCGATCCGCACATGGGCCGGATCGAGGACGGGCACATGATCGTGTGCCACATGATCGCCTATTACTTCATGGAGACCGAAGGCGCGCCCGGCGGCTGCTGAAGCGCGGCGCGCGCTTTGATACCATCGTGCGCGGCGCACTGCCGCGCACCGCCATGAAGACTCACGCCGCCGCACTCCTTGCATTGCTTTGCATCGGCGCCTTCGCGCAGGAGGCGCGGCCGCCGTGGCCGGAAGGCAAACGCGCCGCGGTCAGCCTCACCTTCGACGACGCGCGCCCGAGCCAGATCGACACCGGCCTTCCTCTGCTTGAAAAACTCGGCATCCGCGCCACGTTCTTCGTTTCGCCAAGAAACATGGAGAAGCGGCTCGACGGCTGGAAACGCGCCATCGAGGCCGGCCACGAGATCGGCAATCATTCGATGACGCACCCATGCACGGGCAACTATGCCTTCTCGCGCTCCAACGCGCTGGAGGACTACGATCTGGCGCGCATCGCGGGGGATATCGACGCGGCGCAGCAGGCCGTCCACAGGCTGCTGGGCGTGACGCCCGTGAGCTTCGCCTACCCGTGCGGGCTCAAGTTCACGGGCCGCGGCCGCAACGTGCGAAGCTATGTTCCCGTGGTGGCGGAGAGGTTCCTCCTCGGCCGCGGATACATGGACGAGGCGGCCAACGATCCGGCTTTCTTCGACCCGGCTCAGGCGATGGGAACACCGTTCGACGACATGGCTCCAGCCGAGGCGCTGAAGCTGGTGCAGGACGCGGCCAGGCAGGGCCGGTGGGTCATCTTCGTCGGCCACGACATTGGACCGCGGCGCTTCCAGTCCGTGGATTCAGCCACGATCGAGGCCATCGCGGCCTACGCGAAGGATCCCGCCAACGGCATCTGGCTGGACACGGCGGGGGCGATCGCGAAATACCTGGCGCAAAAAAGGGGACAGGAACACAATTCCCCTTTTCCCGAGCGGTAGCAGGCACCGGGCCGCTCCTACCACCCGCTCAAGCGCCGCGGCCCTTCATGCATCGCGGGAACGGTCAGGCTGGCTGGACCACGCGGCCGTCGCGCATCTGGATGATGCGGTCGGCGAAAGCGGCGGCCTCGGGGTTGTGCGTGATCATCAGGATGGTCTGGCCGAACCGGTGGTTCAGGTCGCGCAGAAGGCTGAGCACGGCTTCGCTGTTCTCGGAGTCGAGGTTCCCGGTGGGCTCGTCGGCCAGCAGAATGGCCGGACGGTTGACAAGCGCGCGGGCGATGGCCACGCGCTGCTGCTCGCCTCCGGAAAGCGCCCGCGGCTTGTGGTGCAGCCGGTGTTCGATGCCCAGGAGGCGGAGGATTTCGAGAAAATCCTTCTCGAGGGGACCGGATTTTCCGCCGAAATAGCGGGCGATTTCGATGTTGCCGAGAGCGGTCAGCGTAGGCAGAAGGTTGTAGCGCTGAAAGACGAAGCCGACCTTCTGCCGCCGGAGGCGGGTGCGCTCGCTGTCGCTGAGCTCGGACAGATCCTGCCCGTCGACGATCACCTGGCCGGAAGTGATCGATGTCAGAGCTCCGATCACGTGAAAAAGGGTGGACTTGCCGGATCCGGAGGGCCCCACGATACTGACAAACTCCCCGCGCGGCACTTCCATGGAAACGCCGCGCAGCGCATGCACGTCGACTTCGCCCACGTGGTAGATCTTGCGGAGGTCGCGAACGGCGATAATGGGTTCCACGATTCTGTCCTGCTATTCGTAGGAAAGGGCCTCGATGGCGTCCTGCCGCGCCGCGCGCAACCCCGGATACAACGCGCCCAGAAGACTGGCAATCAGGGAGACGGCCAGTGCGATGGGCCACCAGTCCGGCACAATCTCGGATTGCAGATTGGCCCGCACCTGCGTATTGATCGCCCAATGCGCGCCCAGCGACAGCAGGATGCCCGTGATCCATCCCGCCACGGCCAGCACCACCGTCTCCCGCACCAGGATGCCGACGATGTCGAGCGGGGAGGCGCCGAGCGCCTTGAGAATGCCGATCTCGCGCGTGCGCTCCAGCACCGTCGTGTACATGGTCAGACCGACGACGAGGAACCCGATGATCAGGGAAAGGCCGATAATGACGTAGATGAAAGCCTGCAATCCCGGCACGTTGCTCATCGAAAACATGCTCAGGAATTCTTCGATCGAGTAAATGGAATAGCCTGTCAATTCGGGCTGGCTCTTGAGATAGCGGATCACCTCCTGCGCCCGCGCCGGATCGTCCAGCTTGAGAAACGCCTGATTCAGCTTGCCCTCGCTGTTGGTGAGCTCCTGCAACCGGTGCAGCCGCACGAACAGGCGCGCCAGCTTGCCCGGCTCGACGACGCCGCACACGCGCCACTGGTGATTCAGGATGGTCACCGTGTCGCCGGCTTTGAGCTTCTGCTGTTCGGCGTAATACTGATCGACGATCACGTCATCGTCGCTCTGGAACGGCCCGCCATCGAGAAAGCGGAACGGGCCGCTCATAGCCACAAACTCGCCGTAGTCGATCCCCGTGATCGTGCTGATGCCGCCGATGGGCTGCACGGCGGTTCCGGTGGCCAGTTTCACATGGGGCACTTCGCGGAAATACCGGAGCACGCTTTGCGGCATGCTGGCGCCGGTCAGCGAAATGGCGGAGGCGCCGGGCGGCTTGATCCAGATGTCGGCGCCGACGCCTTTGGCGCGGTTTCTGGAATCCTCCAGCATGCCGCGGCTGAGTCCGGCGACGGCCAGAATCATCGTGACCTGGAAGCCAATGGAAAGCGCGCTGAGGACCGTGCGCAGCCTGCGGTGCTTGAGATTTTCGATGACGAGACGGTTGATCAAGGGCTTCGCCGGCCTCCGGCCGGATTTTTCATTTTATCGTCTGAGCCTTGCAGGCCGCCCGCGCCCGGCGTCACAGCCAGAGGCTGCGGCGGCGGCTGCGGAGCAGGAAAATGAACACTGGTCCGCCCACCAGCGCGGTGACGACGCTCACCGGCAGTTCGACACTCAACAAAGTGCGCGCCGCCGTGTCGCACAGGGTGAGAAACGCTCCGCCCACCAGAAAGGACGCCGGCAGCAGCACGCGGTGATCGCTGCCGATGCGCAGCCGCAGCGCGTGGGGCACCACCAGCCCGACGAATCCGATGGGCCCGGTCACCGCCGTCACCGCCGCCGCCAGCAGGCTGCCCGCCAGATAGCCTCCCAGGAGCAGCCGTTGCGGCGACGCGCCGCGCGCCGCGGCCCACTCCTCGCCCACGGCCATCAGGTTCCAGTGCCGCGCATACGCGCAGGCGAGGATCGAAACCGGCAGCACGACGAGCGCCAGCCCGGCCAGAGTCGGCGCCGGCACGGGATCGATGTTGCCCATCAGCCAGTGCACGATGGCGAAGCTCTGCCCGACGGTGGCGAGGTTGTGCAGCAGCATGATCAGCGAGGAGGCGATGCTGTTGATGGCCACGCCCGCCAGCAGCAACGTGAAGGAAGACACGCGCCGTCCTTCCGCCGCCACAGAAACCACAATCACGAGCACGGCCAGCGCCCCGCAGGCGGCGCCCGCCCACAGCGCGGGCAAACCCCACAGCGTGTGCACGCCGAGAACGATCATCAGCACCGCGCCCAGGCTCGCCCCGCTCGACACGCCCAGCGTGAACGGCGTAGCCAGCGGATCGCGCAGCAGCGCCTGGAACAGCACGCCCGCCAGCGCCAGCGCTCCGCCGCTCAGCATGGCCAGCAGCGTCCGCGGCCAGCGCACGCCGAAAAACATCTGCGCATCGGGAAACTCGCCCCGCCAGGCCTTCCAGAAGTCGATCCTCGCCGGCCCGACGAGCGGCGTCAGCAGCATCACCGCCGCGGCGAACGCCGCCGCCAGCAGCAGCACGCGCACGGCCCGGCCGGCGGTGAGCGGTTCAATCCCCATAGGCGATCCAGGCCCTGCCATCCCCGCGCGCGATCCACTCGGCGCGGACGCCGAACACTTCGCGGATCCGCTCCGCCGACAGCGCCTCGCAAGGGGCCGCGTCCGCCGCCACGCGGCCGGCGCGCAGCGCCACCACGCGGTCGGCGAAGGACGCCGCCAGGTTCACGTCATGCGTGACGGCGATCACCAGCCGCCCGGCGCGCGCCTGCCGCCGGAGCAGCTCGTAGATCATCAACTGGTGGTGCAGGTCGAGAAACGCCGCCGGCTCGTCCAGCAGCAGCGCCGCCGGCTTCTGCGCCAGCGCCGCGGCCAGCATCACACGCTGCCGCTCGCCGCCGCTGAGCGAGCGGAAATCGCGCCTGGCCAGCCCGCGCGTGTCGGTCTCTTCCATCGCTTCCTGCACCGCCAGCCAGTCTTCCCGGCTGTCGAAAAAGCCTCCCGCATACGGCGTGCGGCCCATCAGCACCACCTGTTCCGCCGTGAACGGAAAATCGAAGCGCAGCGTCTGCGGGACAAACGACACCAGGCGCGCAAAATCGCGCCGCCGCCACTCCGACACCGCGCGCCCGTTCATCAGGCAGCGGCCCTCATGGCCCCGGCGCAGTCCGGCCATGATGCCGAGCAGGGTGGACTTCCCTGCCCCGTTGGGCCCGATCAGCGTCACCAGTTCCGCGCGCGGAAAGCGCAAGGTCACTCCCTCCAGCACGGCCACGCCGCCGTAGCGCATGCCCGCCTGGTCGAGCTCGAACTGCACGCTCATCGCGCCCGCTCTCCGTGGATCAACTCAAAGCACAGCCGCGCCCCTTCCGCCACGCGCGGGCCGGGGCGGATGAGGGCCTCGCCCGCGACCTGCCGCACCTGCCGGTTCCGCACCGCCCGCAGCGTGCCGTAAGACTCCCACAAGGCGCGGAACTGCTCGGGCGAATCCATCGGCTTGCCTTCATGATGCGCGAAGTCGCCCATATCGAGAATCACATCCGGATCCGCCGTCAGGATCTGCTCCACCGACACCCGCGGGTAGGCCATCGGCGATCCGGCCAAAACGTTCTCGCCGCCGGCCAGCCGGATCAGCTCGTCGATGAACGTGCCCGGCCCAACGCCCACCATGCCCTGCAAGGTTCCTGGAGACCGGCCCACGAGGAACAGGACTCTCTTGCGCGGCAGTCCCAGCGCGCGCCGCCGCACGCTTTCCAGATCCCGTTCGATCGAGGCGGCCAAATCATGAGCGCGCTTCTCCACGCCGGCAAGCCGCCCGATCTGGCGCACGGAAGCGAGAATCTCGGCCACCGTGTCCTGCGGGATCTCCACCGCGCGCAGTCCGAGCTGCGACAGCCGTTCAGCCAGCCGCACGGGATTGCGCACCACCAGCACGAGGTCGGGCCGCTGCGCGAGGATGCGCTCGAAATCCGGTTCGAGAAACGTGCCGATCTTCGGCTTCCGCGCGGCCTCCGCCGGGTAGCGGCAGAACTCGGTCACGCCTGCGACGCGCGGCCCCAACCCGAGAGCGAACAGAACTTCAGTTAGCGACGGCGCCGTGGAGACGATGCGCTGCGGCGGCGCCGCCGGGGCCGCCACGCACAGCAGCAGGGCCAGGGTCAGCTTCCGCAAAAGAACTCCCGCGCCGCCGCAACAAAACGCTCGTTTTCCGGCCGCGTGCGCACGGCAAAACGCACCGCCTCGCCGTCCACCCCGGGCAGCCGCGCGCAGTTGCGCAGCAGGATCTTGCGTTCAAGAAACCACTCGCAGACCTCCGCCGCCGGGCGGTCGGTGTACGCCAGCAGGAAGTTGGCTTCGCCCGGCAGCACGCGCAGGCCGGCCAGCGAATCCAGCGCCTCCAGCAGCCAGGCGCGCTCCTGTTCCACCACCTGGCGCGTCCGCTCGGCGTGCGCGGCATCCCGCACGGCAGCCAGCGCCGCGGCCTCCGCCAGCGTGCTCACCCGCCACGGATCGCGCTTGCGGCGGAAGCGGCGGATCCATTCCTGCGAAGCCACCAACGCGCCCACGCGCAGTCCCGGCAGCGCGTGGAACTTCGACAGCGACCGCAGCACCAGCACATTCGGGTGATCCTGCACCCACCGCACGGCCGGCTCCAGCCGCGTGAATTCAATGAAGCTTTCGTCGATCAGGACCGGGCCCTCGCGGCTGGCAATGGCGCGCTTGACCACCTCGGCAGGAACCGGGATGCCCGTGGGATTGCCCGGCTGGCTGAGCACCAGCAACCCGCGCTGCGGCCACCGCTCAGGCTCGTCGGCGCGCACGCGCAGGGCGTAAGGAAACGCGCGGTAGAACTCCGTCCACACCGGCGCCGCCAAAGCGGCCGGGCCATTCCAGCCGGCGCGGGCCAGGAAGTGGACCAGCTCCGTGCCGCCGCCGCCCACCAGCACCTGATCCGGCTCCACGCCCCAGGCCTCGGCCAGCGCTTCGCTCAACTGTGCGGGCAGCGGGTCCGGGTACAGGGCCACCCTGTCCATCGCCTCTTCGATGGCGGGGCGCACTGCCGGCGAGGGGCCCAGCGGATTGATGCTCGCGCTCAGATCCAGAATCTCGCGCCAGTCCCAACCGCGTTCCCGCGCAACGGCAAACACGTTTCCACCGTGTGTGATGGTCAATCTCTGCCTCCCCGCAGCCGCACCGGCCGCGGCATGCCGCCCGCTCCGGTCTTGCGTCCCGGCCCACCCCCGTGCGGCCCTGAAAGCGCGGCGCTCCCGGGCTGCTCAGATCTTAATCTACTACGTCCCCGGCCGCAGCGGGCTGAATCCGTCACAAGAGCGCCTCCAGCAGAGTCTCCTGAAGCGCCCACGGCGTGGCCCAGCCGGCCATCTCGTCGAAGACGGCGTCGTCCGGCATCGGCGGCGGCAGCCTCCGGCCCAGCAGCAGCGAGAGCCGGCGGTAATCGGTCAGGTCGGCGCGCTCCACCACTCGCGCTCCGCCCACCTGCCAGCCGCAACTCACCACTCGGGCGCCGCCGCGCGCCTGCTGTTCGAGCCAGGGCAACAATCCGGTCTCTTCGAGCCATGCGGCGTCGTGCGGCCCGTTGGAGGTGGCAGGCACGAAAAGGAACTCGAATTGCCCGATGCCGGCCGCGGCCAGCCACTCCGCGCCGCGCAGCAGCGCGAGGTCGCGGAAATCGAGCAGGTGCGGCAGGCTGACGATGCCGGTGCGGGGCCGCGTTGCCCAGTCCCACTCCGGCAGGGCTTCCAGTTCCGGCGGTTCGGCATGCGTCAGCACGGACGGGAAAAGCGGAAGCGGAAAGCCGTTCACCGAGACGCCTCCCGCCGTCCGTTCCACGCGGATCAACGGCAGGCCGCTCGATTGCGCCTCCTGCCACGGCGCCTCCACGATCACCGCGTCGCCGTGCGCGGCCACTTCCCCCAGCCTGGCCCAGGAGGACTCAAACAACGGGTCCGGCTGCAACCGGCAGGCCTCGGCCAGCAGGGCCGCGGACCGGGAAACGGTCCCCCCTCCCGGACAGGCCACACGGCCGGCTGGAGGGAGGGACAGGTGAAGAGGAACCGGGTGGTAGCCCTGATTGGCCAGCCACCGGGCCAGGGCGCAGGCCAAATGAGTCTTGCCCGCTCCCGCGGTCACACTGGTGACAACGATGCTTCCGGCAGAATTCCGATCCCGCATGGAAATGGCGCGGACGTCCGCGGACGCCACCCTTTCAGCATATCGGGCGGCCGGGAGGGCCTGCTGCCATCCGGCGGCAAGGGCTCAGCAAGCGCGTGGCCGCGCGCCGGATTCGGCAGCCTCCAGCAGCGCCGCCGAGGCTCTCTCCCGCAGAAGCGCCGCCACTTCCTGCTCGTTGCGGAGCAGGTCGCGCAGCGTGGTGCGGGTGAGAATTGCGTCCAGGCTCTTCTGCACCGCGCCCCACAGGGTGCGGAGCGAACAGTCCTGGCTGTGCGCGCAACTGCGCTCCAGTCCGGCGTGCCGGTCGCAGAAATGGGAGTTGAAGAAGCTGCCTCCCAGCAGCCCCAGCACTTCCGAGACCGTGATTTCGGCTGCCGGCTTGGCCAGCGTGTACCCGCCAGCCTGTCCCCGCACGCTCTGCACCAGTCCTCCGAGCCGCAGAATGCGCATCAGTTTGGCCACGTTGGGGACGGAAAGGCCCTCCGCGCGGCTGATTTCCGGAATGCTGTGGCTGCGGTCCTCGCCATTGCGGGCCATATGGAGGAGACACCTCAGCCCATACTCTTCCTGGGCGCTCAACTTCATGCTTTCATTGTACGTCAAGATGGAGAAAATCAAGACAAAAGGATGACAAACCCGGTTGTTCCTGATTCAGGGGCCGCTGGGAACACTGGCAGAATTGCGGTTCGTTCCGCTGGACCGGCGCATCTAACCAAAGGCAGGAGCATCCCGTAACGCCATCCGCCACGACGGGCGGTCCAGCATCTCTCTGCTAACTTGGAACAGGGAGCAATTTTCGTCTCTATGGCCCATCGCATCCATCCCGTCAAAGAGTTTCTCGTCACCCCCGCGCTGCCGCCTGAGCTGTCGCGGCTGGGCGAGCTGGCTCTGAATTTCCTCTGGAGCTGGAAACAGAACATCCGCCCTGTGTTCCGCAGGCTGGATCCGGTGTTGTGGAAGGAATGCCGGCGCAATCCGGTTCTCCTGCTGGGCCGCATCCCTCAGGAGACTTTGCAGAAGGCGGCGGCCGACCCGCGCTATGTGGCCCTGTATCAGGCCGCCTGCCGCGAGTTTGACGACTACATGAAAGTCCAGCCTCCGCCGGATGGAATGAAGGTGGCCTACTTCAGCATGGAGTACGGACTGCTGGAATCGGTGCAGATCTACTCCGGAGGGCTGGGCATCCTCTCCGGCGACTATCTGAAAGCCGCCAGCGACGCCAACCTCGGCCTGGTCGGCGTCGGTCTCTTGTACCAGAAGGGCTATCTGGAACAGCACCTGAATCCGGACGGCTGGCAGGTGGAGAAGTATCCGGTGAACGACTTCTTCACCTGGCCTGTAGCGCCGGCGCTCGACGCCGAAGGCAACGAGATCGTGGTCGAACTCCGCCTGCCGCGCGGCAACTGTTACGTGAAGGCCTGGAAGATGCAGGTGGGCCGCGTGCCCCTGATCCTGCTCGACACCAACATCCCGGAAAACACCATCGACGAGTACCGCGACATCACCGACCAGTTGTACGGCGGCGACACGGTGACCCGAATCCAGCAGGAGTTCGTGCTGGCCGTGGGCGGTTTGCGCGCGCTGAAGCGGCTCGGCATGGAACCAACTGTGTTCCACATGAACGAGGGCCACTCGGCGTTTCTGGCGCTGGAACGCGTGCGGCTGCTGATGCAGGAGCACAGCCTGAGCTGGGATGAGGCGCTGGAGGCGGCCCGGGCCAACAACACGTTCACCACGCACACGCCCGTGCCGGCCGGCATCGACATGTTCGACCCGGGGCTCATCTACGAGTACTTCCACGCCTACTGCGAGCGCAACAATGTTCCCTTCGACCGCTTCCTCGCCCTCGGGCAGGGCGGGACCGCGGAACAGGGCGACCGCTTCTCGATGGCGGTGCTGGCCCTGAAGATGTCGGCCTACCGCAATGCGGTCAGCCGCCTGCATTCCGAGGTGAGCCGGCAGATGTTCAGCCGCCTGTGGCCGGACTTCCCCGAACACGAAGTCCCCATCTTCCCGATCACCAACGGCGTGCACCTGCCCACGTGGCTGCATCCGGATCTGGCCAATCTGTTCGACCAGTATCTGGCGCCAGGCTGGCGGGAGCAATACGTGGACCCGGCCATCTGGGCGCAGGTGGAGGACATCCCGGACGAGGAGCTGTGGGAGATCCGGCGCCGGCGCAAGCGCCGCCTGATCGCCTTCATCCGCGAAAGGCTCCTCCGGCGCGCCCAGGAACGGCACGCGCCCAGCACCGAGCAGAAGCGGCTCGCCGAAATCTTCGATCCCGAAGTGTTCACCATCGGCTTCTCGCGCCGCTTCGCCACCTACAAGCGCGCCACGCTGATTTTCCGCGACCTCGCCCGGCTGAAGAAAATCCTTACCAACCCGCAGATGCCCGTGCAGCTCGTCATCGCCGGCAAGGCGCATCCCAAGGACACCCCCGGCAAGCAACTGATCCGGGAGATCATCCAGTTCGCGCGCGATCCTGAACTCGCGCGCCACATCGTCTTTGTCGAGGACTACGACATCGAAGTGGGCCGCGAGCTGGTGCAGGGGGTGGACCTGTGGCTCAACAACCCGCGCCGTGGCGAGGAAGCCTGCGGCACCAGCGGCATGAAAGCCGCCATCAACGGCACGCTCAACCTCTCGATCCTCGACGGCTGGTTCGACGAAGCCTATGAGGTGTCCGGCGGCTGGGCGATCGGCGACCGCGACCCCTACACGCCGGACCTCGACGAAGTGCACGCCTCTTCGATCTACTCGCTGCTGGAAACGGAAATCGTGCCGATGTTCTACCGCAACCGGGAAGAGGGCGTGCCGGCGGCGTGGATGAAGCGCGTCAAGACATCCATCATGAACCTCAGCCCGCTGTTCAACTGCCAGCGCATGGTGCGGGACTACGTCGAACGGATGTACGAACCCGCGCATCTGGCCGGCCTCCGGGCGCAACAGCAGAACTATCAGTGGGCGCGTGAAAAGGCTCAGTGGAACCACAAGGTGGACCATGCCTGGCCCGGCGTGACGATCGAGGATGTCTCCAGCTCCGTCGGACGTTCCATTGTCACCGGCGCGGCCATCCAGCTCCGCGCCTCCGTGCACCTGGCCGGCCTGGAACCGGGCGACGTGCGCGTGGAAGCGGTGGTGGGCCGCGTGAACCCGGACGGCGACCTGTACGACACCACCGTGATCAGCCTGCCGTTCCTGCAACAACAGGACGGGCGGTATTTGTTTGGGCGGGAGTTTGTGCCGCACCAGACCGGACGGATCGGCTACACGCTGCGCATCAGTCCGAACCGCAGCGAGGACCCCGTCACCCGCCCCTGCCATCTGCCCGTCAAATGGACCTTGCGGAATTAACCAAAGGGGCTGGATTCCGGCGCGGAAGCATGATATGTATGGGGTGTGCCGGGTGAGCGGCCGCGCGGCGAAGCGGGGATGCTTCGGCGGGCGGTGGAAACGGCGCATAGGCTGGTGCGATTCTCCTTCCTCGCGGCGTGATCCATCCGCATGGGTTCCCGTCAGGAACCAGACTCACACGAGCCTGTTCAGGAATACGATCCGCACTGTCTGAACTGCCTGAAAATCGACCAAGCCACCAAAGGAGCACTCTCCCGCATGGAAGGCGACCGCAAGTACAAGCAACGGGGCTACATGGACTATGAAGCCCCCTCGGGCGAAGAGCGCGAACGCGAACGGCCGAAGCCCAGAGGCCCCAGGCCGCCCATCGACATCACCGGGCCGCGCCTGCCGCGCATGGTGGAAACCGTCACCGCCGCGCGCTGTTACAACTGCGCCACGGCGTTCCCGCCGGACATGGACTTCTCGGGCGTTTGCCCGAAGTGCGGGGCCGAACTGCACTGCTGCAAGCAGTGCGCGTATTTCGAGCCCTCCACCCGCTTCCAGTGCACCAAGCCGATTCCGGCGCGCATTCCTTACAAGGACAAGGCCAACGACTGCACGTTCTTCCGCCCGCGCGTGACCGTCGCCCGCGACAGCGCCCCGCCCTCATCGGTGATCCGCACGGACGGACGGCCGGACATCGCCGCGCCCAAGAGCGCGGCCGATGCGAGGCTCGCTTTCGACCGGCTCTTCAAGAAGTAGGCTCCCTGCCCCCATGGCTGTTGCTCTGCTGACGCGCCTTCGGACGTTCGAGCTCCGCCCTTACGAACCCGAGCCGCCCGGCCCTGGCGAAGTGCAGGTGCGCGTGGCCGCCGTCGGCGTCTGCGGCAGCGATCTGCACAACTTTTCTGAAGGCAGCATCGGCGGCATGCCGTGCCTCTACCCGATGGTGCTGGGCCACGAGCCCACAGGCGTGGTCAGCGCCGTGGGCGCGGGCGTCACCCAGTGGAGCCCCGGCGACCGCGTGGCGCTGGAAGCGCCGCTCTACTGCTATCACTGCGAGTTCTGCCTGAGCGGGCGGCACAACCTCTGCCACCACGTCCGATTCCTTTCCAATCCGGGCGAGCCGGGCTTCTTCCGTGATCATGTGAACCTGCCCGCCGTCAACCTGCTGCCGCTGCCCGCGGGGCTCGGCATGGCCGAGGGCACGCTGTTCGAGCCCATCGCCATCGCGCTGCAGTCCTTCCGCTTTGGCGCGCCAAAGCTCGGCGAGACCGCCGCGGTGATTGGCGCAGGGCCCATCGGTCTGACCACCATCGCCTGCCTGCGGCTGGCCGGCGTGGCGCGCATCTGGGCTGTCGAACCCGTGCCGCACCGGCGAGAGCTGGCGCGTCTGGCGGGCGCCGATGCCGTGATCGACCCGGCGGCTGTGGACCCGGTGAAAGAAGTGCTCCGCGACACCGGCGGGCGCGGCGTGGACATGGTTTTCGATTGCGCGGGCAAAGCCGATTCGCACAATCAGGCGATCCATATGGGCGCGCCGGCGGCGCGGATCGTGATCACTGCGCTGCCCAGCGAAGACCGTCTCCCGGTCGACTTCTTCACGCTGCGCCGCAAGGAGCAGTGGTTTTTCCCCGTGCGCCGGTCCAATCACCGCAGCGAACTCGCCCTCAGGCTGCTGACCGGGCACGCTTCGCGCTTCGCCCCCATGGTCACCCACCGCTGGCCGCTCGAGCGCACACAGCAGGCTTTCGAAACGCTGGAAGCCTACGCCGACGGCGTCGGCAAGATGGTGCTGCTGCCCTGACCGGAACTCCGGCGCCGCGCACTGAAGCCGCGCACGGCGGTGATACACTGCTTGGCGCTGGAACAGCACCGGGAGGGATCGTCCGATGAACACGCACACGCGCAGGCGGTTTGCCGCCCTGATGGCCGCCACGGCGGCTTCAGCCCGGGAGAGAAGAATCAGGGTCGGTGTGGTGGGCGGGCGGTTTGGGACGCAGTTCTATTTTCACGAGCACCCGCATGCAGTGGTGGAGGCGGTGGCGGATCTGCGCCAGGACAGGCGGGCCGCGCTTCAGCAGACTTACGGCTGCCGGAAGGCCTATGTGTCTCTTGTGGAATTGCTGAAAGACCGGAGCGTGGACGCCGTAGCGCTGTTCACGCCCGCCCCCGATCATGCGGCGCATGTGCTGGCATCGCTGGCGGCGGGCAAACACGTCCTGTGCGCCGTGCCCGCGGCGATGTCGCTGGAGGAGTGCCAGAAGCTGACCGAGGCGGTCAGGCGCTCCGGACTCGTCTACATGATGGCCGAGACCAGCTACTACCAGCAGCCAACGATCTCCGCGCGCCGCTTCTATGAGGCGGGCGAGTTCGGGCGGATCTTCGCCTGCGAGAGCGAGTACCACCACGCGGGGCTGGAATCGCTGTTCGTCGAAAACGGACAGCGGACCTGGCGCTACGGCTTTCCGCCGATGCATTATCCGACGCATTGCACGGCGCACCTGCTCGGCATCACGGGCGAGCGGATCACGCACGCCGCCTGCATCGGCTGGGGCGACTCCGACCCGATATTGCGGGACAACCCGTATGGCAACCCGTTCTGGAACGAGACGGCGCTGTTCCAGACCGACCGGGGAACGGCGTTCCGCGTCGCCGTGTGGTGGAAGGGCGCCCACCGGGGCACGGAGCGCGCGCAGTTCTTTGGCGACAGGATGAGCTTCTTCTTCGAGCACCCTAACGGCCTGGGGCCGGCGATCGTGCGGTGGAGCGTGGAGAAGGAGAAGGACAGCGCCGGTTTCGCGCGCCAGCGGGCGGTGCTGGAGCCGTACAAACAAGTGCAATGGTGGGCCACCGAGATGCTGCCCGAGCCGCTGCGCCACGACAGCGGTCACGAAGGGTCTCACACGTTTCTGACACACGAATTCGTCGAGGCGGTCCGCGCCGGGCGCAAACCCGCGATCGGCATCGAGGAGGCCGTGGCCTACACGCTGCCGGGAATCATCGCCCACCAGTCGGCTCTGCGCGGCGGCGAGCGGCTGAAAGTCCCGCAGATCGGTTGATCCGGGCGGCTCAGCGGAGCTGGCCTTGCGCGTTGATCACTTCCGCGTTGAGGTACGGGCGCAGCGCCTCGGGCAGCACCACAGAGCCATCTTCCTGCTGGCAGTTCTCGACCACTGCCACCCACGTCCGGCCCACGGCCAGCCCGCTGCCGTTCAGCGTGTGCACGAACTCCGCCTTGCCCTTCCCCGTGCGGAAGCGGATGCCCGCGCGGCGCGCCTGGAAGCTCTCAAAATTCGAGCAAGACGAGATCTCGCGGAACGCCTGCTGCCCCGGCATCCACACTTCCAGGTCGTAGGTCTTGGCCGAGGCAAAACCCATGTCGCCCGTGCACAGTACCACGCGGCGGTAAGGCAGGCCGAGCTTTTCCAGCACGTGCTCGGCGCTTTCGGTCAACCGCTCCAGCGCTTCATAGCTCTGGTCGGGACGCGTGAAGTTGACCAGCTCGACCTTCTGGAACTGGTGCTGGCGGATGATGCCGCGCACGTCGCGCCCGTAGGAGCCCGCCTCGCTGCGGAAGCACGGCGTGAAGGCGCAATAGCGGATGGGCAGCGCGTCGCCCTCGAGCGTCTCGTCGCGGTGCAGGTTGGTGACCGGCACCTCGGCGGTGGGAATGAGCCAGAAGTCGAAGTTCTCGCACTTGAACAGGTCGGCGGCGAACTTGGGCAACTGGCCGGTGCCGTACAGCGACGCGGAATTGACCATGAAGGGCGGCAGCACTTCCGTGTAGCCGTGCTCGCGCGTGTGCAGATCGAGCATGAAGTTGATGAGCGCGCGCTCGAGCCTGGCGCCCGCGCCCATGTAAACCGCGAAGCGCGCGCCCGTGATCCTGGCGGCGCGTTCGAAATCCAGAATGCCGAGCTGCGGCCCCAGATCCCAGTGGGCCTTGGGCGGGAAGGAAAACGCGCGCGGCTCGCCCCAGCGCTTGATCTCGACGTTGTCTTCGCTGGACGCTCCAGCGGGGACGCTCTCGTGCGGCACATTGGGGATTGACGCCAGCCGCGAGCGGAAATCTTCGTCGAGCGCCTTCACCTGCTCTTCCAGTTCGGCGATGCGGTCTCCCAACGCCCGCACTTCCGCCTGGAGCGTGGAGGTGTCCTCGCCGGCCTTTTTCCGCCTGCCGATCTCCTGGCTTTCGGCGTTGCGCCGCGCGCGAAGTTCTTCCGCCTCTGTGACCGCAGCGCGCCGGCGCGCATCCAACGAGCGGAATTCTTCGACGTCGAGCGTAAAACCGCGGCCGGCCAGCCGGGCCGCGATGGCGTCCAGATTCGCTCTAAAATAGCCAAGATCGTGCATGGAACCTCACATTGTACCGTTTCGGCTGGATGGGCAGCTCCCGGCGAGCGGGTACACTGAGGGAAAGGGAAGCAAGCCGATGGCGACCGCCAAGACTGTCACCGTGCCCGTGCCGCCGGGCCCCGACTATTGCGGGCTGGACCGCGAAGCATTCCAGCGCGCCTTCCGCATCATGCAGATGTCGCGGCGGCTCGACGACCGCGAGGTGATGCTGAAGCGGCAGAACCGCATCTACTTCCAGATCAGCGGCGCGGGGCACGAGGCCATCCAGACCGCGGCGGGAATGGCGCTGCGGCCCGGCCACGACTGGTTCCATCTCTACTACCGCGACCGCGCCCTGGCCCTCGCGCTCGGAGTCACCGCCGAGGACATGCTGCTCGAAAGCGTCGGCGCCGCCGCGGGCCCTGCGTCCGGCGGCAGGCAGATGCCCTCCCACTGGTCGTCTCCCGAGCTGCACATCTTCACCGGCTCGTCTCCCACCGGCACGCAGTTTCTCCACGCTGCCGGCTGCGCCGAAGCCTCGCGCTATCTCCGTCCTGACTCCGATGAAGTGACGCTGGCCAGCGGCGGCGAGGGCTCGACCAGCGAAGGCGAGTTCTGGGAGGCGCTCAACGCCGCCTGCCTCAACCGCCTTCCCGTGATCTTTCTGATTCAGGACAACGGCTGGGCCATCTCCGTGCCCGTCGAAAGGCAGACGCCCGGCGGCAGCATCTCACGGCTCGTGACCGGCTTCCCTCATCTGAAGATCCTCGAGTGCGACGGCACGGACTTCCTCGCCTCCTACCGGGCGATGACCGAGGCTGCCGCCCATGCGCGCGCCGGCGAAGGCCCCGCGCTGGTCCACGCCCATTGCATCCGCCCCTACTCGCATTCGCTCAGCGACGACGAGCGGCTGTACAAGACCGAAGCCGAGCGCGCCGCCGAAGCCGCCCGCGACCCGGTCATTCAATTCCCGCGCTGGCTGATCGCCGAAAACCTCCTGGAAGAGGTCTCCTACAAGCGCATCTGCCATGAGGTGGATCTGGAGATCGCGCAGGTCACCGAGCAGGTGCTGAAGGCGGAGCCGCCGGCAGCCTCCAGCGCGCTCGATTTCCTGTATTCGCCTGATTTCGATCCCTGCTCGCCCGAGCTGGAAGCGGAGCCACACTGGGAGGGCGAGCCCCGCACCATGGTGGAAGAGATCAACCTGACGCTCGCCGAAGAGATGGAGCGCAACCCGAACATCGTCGTCTTCGGCGAGGACGTGGCCGATTGCAGCCGCGAAGACAATCTGCGCGAGGTGAAGGGCAAGGGCGGAGTGTTCAAGGCCACCCACGGGTTGCAGAAGCGCTTCGGCTCGCGCCGCGTCTTCAACGCGCCCATCGCCGAGGCGGCCATCGTCGGCCGCGCCATCGGCATGGCCAGCCGCGGCATGAAACCCGTGGTCGAGATCCAGTTCTTCGACTACATCTGGCCCGCGATGATGCAGATCCGCGGCGAGCTGGCCAACATCCGCTGGCGCTCGAACAACGCCTGGAAAGCGCCCGCCGTCATCCGCGTGGCCATTGGCGGCTATCTCAATGGCGGCGCCATTTACCACAGCCAGTGCGGCGAAGTTGCCTTCACCCACATCCCGGGCCTGCGCGTCGTCTTTCCCTCGAATGCGCTCGACGCCTGCGGGCTGCTGCGCACGGCCATCCGCTGCGATGATCCCGTGCTCTTCCTCGAGCACAAACGCCTCTATCGCGAGCCTTACAACCGCAGCCCGCATCCGGGCCCCGATTTCACCATCCCCTTCGGCAAGGCGCGCGTGGTGAAGCCCGGCAGCAACCTCACGATCATCACGTATGGCATGACGGTGCAGAAGTCGCTGGTGGCCGCTTCGTGGATCGAACAAAAAAGGCCGGATCTGTCGATCGAAATCCTCGATCTGCGCACGCTGGCGCCGTACGACTGGGAGGCCATCGCTCACAGCGTGCGCAAGACCAGCCGCGCGCTCGTGGTTCACGAAGACATGCTGAGCTTCGGCTACGGCGCCGAGATCGCGGCGCGCATCGCCGGCGAACTGTTCGAGCATCTGGACGCGCCTGTGGCGCGCGTCGCCGCGCAGGACACCTGGGTGGGCTACCACCCGGATCTGGAAGATGCCATCCTGCCGCAGACGCAGGACATCCAGCGCGAGGCCGAACGGCTGCTGGCCTACTGATCCCAAACAACGCCGCGCGCCCGCAGCTCGCGTTCCAGCGCCTCCTGGCCTTCAAACACCACAGCGTCGATGCCCGCCTGCCGCGCGCCTTCGACATACTCCGGGATGTCGTCGGTGAAGAAGCACTCCTGCGGCGCGCACCGCGCCGCTTCGACCGCCGCCGCATAGATGCGCGGCTCGGGCTTCATCGCGCCCGCTTCATAGGAGAGAACGAACGCGTCGAAGTGGCGCAGGATCGGATAGCGCTCGCGGATCATTTCAAAGTGGATCTGATTCGTGTTCGACAGCAGCACCAGCCGGTGGCGCGCATGGAGTGCAGCCAGCAGCGCATCAGAAACCAGCGTTTCCGGCAGGAAAATGCTGAACCAGATCTCGCGGAACTCGTCGTAGGGGACCTCGGTTCCCAAAAGCTGCGTCACCTGGCGGTGGAATTCATGGGGACCGATGCCGCCCGATTCAAACGAACGCACCAGCCCATCGGACTTGAGGCGGGCCCGGACCTCATCGGGCTCCAGGCCGCACCGTTCCGCCATGCGCGCGTAGCCGAGGCGGAAATCGAAGGGCACGATCACCCGGCCGAGATCGAAGATCAGCGTGCGGATCACTTCCCCATTGTAACGGCCGGTTCCTGCACCACACCGTTGCGGGACGCGAGCCGGAACAACACGGGCAGCCCTCCGGCGTAAGCGATGCCGGGACGGTTGAGATAGTCCGTCAATCCCGCGGCCGCGTTCGCATCAACGCCGCCCTCCAGCTCGAGGTTCATCGCCGGCGGGGCGGCGGCCGCCGCCAGCAGGCACCACGCCCGGGCCAGTCCCGTGCAGGCGAGCCTGACCGGCCTTTCTCCGGCGAAGCCGGAGACGTAGCGAATGGAGGCCAGGATGTCCTGTACCCGCTCGGCGAAGGGGGTGCGGTGGAACGTGGCCCGCTCCAGATGGAAGGGCTGCGGCGGCGCCCCTGCCCGGTAGACCTCCACCCGGAGCCGGGCGGTGGACGCCTGCTCGCTTTGCTGCACCCGCTGGCAGTCGGCGCAAGCCAGCCCCTCCGGGCTGACGGCGATCTCAAATTCAGCCGTTTCGGCAGCAGGCGGAGCCACCCACCTCGCCCGGACCGGCGTGCCTGTGTCCGTGCGCAGCAGCACCAGCTCGGGCATAATCTCCGGCGCGGTCACCTGAGCGGGCATCGATACGTTGAACATGGCTGCCATCCGTTCCCGCAATTCCTCCAGCTTCATGGAGGCGGTGCGCGCGATCGCCATCTCCTTCCATGCGGCGAAGATCCCGTCCCGGGAGGCTGACGCCTTCTCGCGCATGGCGGCGCCGATCAGCAGTTCGTCGCGCGACGGCAGAGCCAGCGTGTCGCTTTCGCGCGGCGCGGCTGCGTACAGGAACCGCCGCGCCAGCGTGCGGTGGAAGAACGCATAGACCGCCTCGCGGCTCTCGCGGTTGCAATTGTGGCCGGCGTTGATCATCGCCGCCGACGCGCGGCGCTCCTGCCGGTACAATGCGTAGACCGAGCGGATCGCGGGCAGCTCCACTTTGAGCGTGTTGCGGGTCCAGTCGCCTGTCGCCGCCACCAACTGCAGATGGCGCGGCGCGATCAGCGAAGTCAGCTCCAGGTTGTTGGTGCCGACGCGCAGCCCGGGCGCCATCTCGCAGACATCGTCGCCCTGAAACGTGGCCGAGACCATCCCGCCTGGTGCGGCGGCGCGGATCCGCTCGTCAACCGCGGCTAGCAGATACGTCTGCGTGCCGCCCCCGGAGGTTCCGGTCATGCCGATCTGGAACCGGTTCACCTCGGGGAGCGATTCCACAAAGTCCAGGGCGCGGATCGCATTCCATAATTGCAGGCTGAAAGGCGTAAAAAGCCACGCCAATTCTTCCGCCGCATCGCCGAAATTGTGAGGCAATTGCCGGGTGTCTTCGTAGCCCACCATGTCCCAGGCGAGCACGACGAAACCCTGCGCGGCGAGGTTGGCGCACAGCGCCGGCACGGAATAGTCTTCGGCATGGTGCGTCCGCCCGTACCTCCAGTGCCCGTGCGCCACCAGCACAGCGGGAGCGGACCGCTGGAGTTTCGCGGGCATATAGAGGTTCGCGCCGACCAGGAAGCCCGGCAGCGTCTCCAGAGCGATCTTCTCCACAATGTAGGGTCCCTTGGCGGTTCTCCCAAACCGGTGCACGGGCACCGGTCCGCGCGGCTGCATGGGCCAAAGCCCCGCGGAGACCAGGATCTGCCGTCGCAGCGCCTCCTTGCGCGACTCCCATATTGTTCGATCCATGTACAGCCGCGGCGTGAACTGCGTCTTGGAGTGGATGTTGATCGAGTCCCGCGGGTCAGGAGGCGCAGAGGCGGCGAAAACCGGCAGCGCAGCCAGCAGGACAAGCGCCCCAGAACAGCCTGCCAGGATGCGGGAAAACCGGCGCATCTGCGAGGCGGACTCCAGGGAATCGGCGGCGCCGGAAAGAGCCATTGCCTATAGGATGACTTTTGCTGGCCAGACGTTTCCCATCCTGCCAGACGTTTTGGCCTTTCCGGGTCTCCCGCAGCACGGCAGCGGCTCTTCCTTGCGTCAATTCCGGACGGCTTTGCGGCGGCGCCCGATCGCCCGGCGTCAGACCTTCACGGATTTCAGAGTGGGCGCGTATTTCTGGTCCGTGCCCATGATGTGATCGGTGAGCCAGTTTTTCAGAAAGCCCATCAGCTTGATCGAAAAGCCCGTGCGCGTGTTGCCGGCTTCGCGGCGGAATTTCTCCACCTGCTCCACCATCGCCCGGTGCACCCGCTGGTGATTGGCGAGGTCGGGGTAGCCCGCCTGCTGCATCAGCTTCTCTTCATGGGCGAAGTGATACCGGGTGTAATTCACCAGATCGTTCATGATCCGCATCAGATCCTCGGGCTTGCCGCCGAGCTTCATCGAATCATGCAGGTGATTGATGATGTCCACCAGTTTCCGGTGCTGTTGGTCGATCTCCATGTGACCGACGCTGTATTCGGGTTTCCAATCGACAAAAGCCATACGGTTGCGACCTCACGCTTCATATCGGGCCGCGGAATGAAGATTTGAGGAGAAACGCAGTCAGGCGAGCTTCCAGGGCTTCCGGTAGCGCCGCGTGAGGAAGCCGTTGGCCGCTTTGTGGTTGGTGATCCGCTCCCGCCCGTCGTCCCACTCCAGCCGCGCGCCGGTTCGGAAGGCGATGTTGGCCAGCATCGCACCCTTGTTCAGGCGGTGGGAGTACTCAAAGTTGCAAGTTGTCTGCGTGTTGCGCGAACGGATGGCGTCGAGAAACTCGCGGATGTGGCCGGGCGAGTCGGGAATGGACGGCTCGGGACGGGGAAAATCAGGGGCGAGCCTGCCCTTCACCCACACCTCGTGCTTCGAGTAGTTGGTCACGAGCGTCGCCTCCGTGCCCTCGAAGATGACGCAACTGCCCATGTGCTCGAAGCCCGGCCGGCCCTGCGGGTGTTGCGTCCAGGTGAGCAGCACGGGACCTGGGTATTCGAACACGGCTTCGAAGACATCCGGCGTCTCGGCGTTGTCTTCCGCGAGCCAGCGGCCCCCGGCGGCGCTCACCGAGCGCGGCGCGCGAAGGTCCAGGGCCCAGTACGCCACATCGGCGAAATGGCACCAGAAATCGGCAAAAACACCGCCGGAATAGTCCCAGAAATAGCGGAAACGAAGGTGCGACCGGTTGGGATTATAGGGCCGCTTCGGCGCCGGCCCGAGCCAGAAATCGTAGTCCAGTTCCGGCGGGGGCGGCCCGTCGGGGGGCGAACCGATGGATTTCTCGTTCGAGCGCAGGCCGCAATGCACGCGCGCGATTTTGCCGAGATTTCCCGACCGGACCAGTTCCACCACCCGCCGGTAATTGGGCAGGTCGTTGTGAATATGGTTGCCCATCTGGGTGACGCGCGCGTGGCGGCGCGCGGCCTCCACCATCCGGCGCCCTTCGCCAATCGAATAGGAGAACGGTTTTTCGACGAAGACGTCCTTGCCCGCCTGGCAGGCGAGAATGGCCGGCAGGGCGTGCCAGTGATCGGGGGTGGCGATCATCACAGCATCGATATCGTTGCGGTCGAGCACCCGGCGGAAATCGCCGTAGGTCTCCGGCTTGCGGCCGCGCAGCGATTCCACAAGCGCGGCGGCGCGGTCCAGATGAGTGCGGTCGACGTCGCAGACCGCGGCGGCCTCGACATCGGGATGACCGAGAAAGTGGCGGATGCGGCCCGAACCCATGCCGCCGCAGCCGATGAAGCCGACGCGGATGCGGTCGCTGGGCGCGGTCTGTGCGCGGGCGGCAGCCAGGCCGGCGGCGGCCGCGCTGAGGAAGAAACGTCTGGTGGCGCGCATGGCGCCTATCAGGATACCGGAGTGATGACCAGCAGGAGATCCTTCGGCTCGACGGTCTGGCCGAGGCTGACGTGGCGCTCGGCCACCTTGCCGGCGATGGGAGCGTAAACGGTGGTCTGCATCTTCATCGCCTCCAGCACGAGCAGCTTGTCGCCCTTTTTCACCGCCTGGTTCAGTTCGACGGCGATCGACGTGACGGCGCCGGGGATGGGGGCGCCGACGTGGCCCTCTTTGGCCGGATCGGCCTTGGGCTGGGCCTTGCCCTCCGCCTTGATGTGGCGGTCGCGCACGGTGATCTCGCGCGGCTGGCCGTTGAGTTCGAAGAAGACCGTGCGGGTGCCATCCGGGTGAGGGTCGCCGGTGGCGGTGTACTTGATGACCAGCGCCTTGCCCGGCTCGATGTCCACGGTGATCTCTTCGCCCGGTTTGAGGCCATAGAAAAACGCAGGCGAGGGCAGCACGGTGAGATCGCCGTAAGCGGCGCGCGCCTTGTCGAACTTCAGGTACACGTCCGGGTACATCACATAGCTGAGCAGGTCGGTCTCTGAGGGCTTGTGGCCCGTCTTTTTTTCGATCGCCGCGCGTGTTTCCTCCCAGTCGACCGGCTTGAGGCGTGCGCCGGGGCGCCCGCGCCGCGGCTTCCTGCCTTTGAGAATCACGGATGCGATCTTCGGCGGCCACCCGCCTTCCGGCTCGCCGAGCGCGCCCTCGAACATTTCCACGACGGAATTCGGGATGTTCAGCGAGTGATTCGGCCCAAGATTTTCGAATTCCTTCACCGTCATGCCGTGTTGAATCAGAAACAGCGCCATGTCGCCGACCACTTTCGAGGACGGGGTCACCTTGACGATGTCGCCAAAGGCGTGGTTGACGTCGGCGTACATCCGCGCGATCTCGGGCCAGCGGTGGCCGAGGCCGAGGCTTTCTGCCTGCTCGCGCAGGTTGGTGTACTGTCCGCCGGGCATCTCGTGCAGGTAGACGTCGGCCGTGCCGGAGCGGGGCGCGGTATCGAAGGGCGCATAGTTCAGGCGCACCTGTTCCCAGTAGTCAGAGCAACGGTTCAGGGCGTCGAAATCGAGGCCCGTGGCGCGGCGAGGGTCGTGCTGGAGCGCAGCCACAAGGGAATTCAGGTTTGGCTGCGACGTCGAGCCGCTCATCGACGAAATGGCGGCGTCGGCGATGTCGGCGCCCGCCTCGGCGGCCTTGAGGATGGAGGCGGCGTTGAGTCCCGAGGTGTCGTGCGTATGGAAATGGATGGGGAGCCCCGTCTCCTCCTTCAGGGCCTTGACCAGCTTGTAGGCGGCATAGGGCTTGACGAGGCCGGCCATGTCCTTGATGGCGAGCATGTGCGCGCCCATCTTTTCCAGTTCTTTCGCCAGGCGGGTGTAATAGCCCAGAGGATACTTGTCGCGGCGGGGGTCGAGGATGTCGCCCGTGTAGCAGATGGCGGCCTCGCAGACGGCATTCGTCCGCCGCACGGCCTCCATCGCCACTTTCATGTTGGGCAGCCAGTTCAGCGAATCGAAGATGCGGAAGATGTCGATGCCCTCCTGCGCCGCAACCTCCACAAATCGCCGCACGGCGTTGTCCGGATACGCCGTGTAGCCGACAGCGTTCGAGGCCCGGAGAAGCATCTGGAGGCAGATGTTCGGGATCTCGCGGCGGAGCTTTTGCAGCCGCACCCACGGATCTTCCAGCAGGAAGCGCATGGCGACGTCGAACGTGGCGCCGCCCCACATCTCGAGCGAAAACAGGCCGGCGAGCGAGTGAGAGTAGAAGTTCGCGATGGCGAGCATGTCATAGGTGCGCATCCGCGTCGCCATCAACGACTGATGGGCGTCGCGCATCGTCGTGTCGGTCAGCAGCAGCCGCTTCTGCTTCAGCACCCATTGCGCGAAGGCTTCCGGCCCCAGCTCGAGCAGCTTCTGGCGCGTGCCGGGCGGCGGCGGCGCCGGGTTGTGCGGGGGCAGCGGCGGCTGGCGGACGGAGTCCGGCGGGCGGCGCCGCGCCATCTCCGGATTGCCGTTGACGGCGGTCTCGGCCAGGTAGCCGAGCAGGCGTGTGGCGCGGTCCTGGCGCAGCCGGAAGCGGAATAATTCCGGCGCATTTTCAAGAAAAGTGGTGGTCGCTTTTCCCGTCTGAAAAGCTGGATGATTGACCACGTTTTCCAGAAACGGAATATTGGTTTTGACGCCGCGGATGCGGAATTCCCGCAAGCAACGGTCCATGCGCTGGCAGGCCGTGCGGAAGTCGTTGCCCCAGGCGGTGATCTTGACAAGCAGCGAATCGTAGTAGGGAGTGATCACCGCGCCGCCGTAGGCGGATGCGCCGTCGAGCCGGATGCCGAAACCGGCAGGGGAGCGGTAGGTGGTGATGCGGCCGTAGTCGGGGAGGAAGTTTTTCGATGGATCTTCGGTGGTGATGCGGCACTGGAGCGCCGCTCCGAAGACTCGGATCTCCTCCTGTGGCGGGATCGCCATCTCCGCGCTGTGGAGCGCCAGCCCCTGCGCCACCTGGATCTGCGCGCGCACGATGTCGATGCCGGTGACGACCTCGGTGACGGTGTGCTCCACCTGGATGCGCGGATTGACTTCGATGAAGAACCACTCGCCGGAATCGGCGTCGACGAGGAACTCGACGGTGCCTGCCGAGTAGTAGCCGGCGTGGCGGCACAGGCGCACGGCGGCTTCGCAGAGCTCGCGGCGGAGGGACGGATCGAGGCTGAAGGCGGGCGCGATCTCGACGATTTTCTGGTGGCGGCGCTGCACGGAGCAGTCGCGCTCCCACAGGTGGACGAGATGGCCGTGGGTGTCGCCGAGGATCTGGACCTCGATGTGCTTGGCG
Source organism: uncultured Bryobacteraceae bacterium (assembly GCA_937920635.1). Classification (GTDB taxonomy): domain Bacteria; phylum Acidobacteriota; class Terriglobia; order Bryobacterales; family Bryobacteraceae; genus JANWVO01. Next base: position 45,801 of record CAKZUE010000046.1, on the reverse strand, counting down.
TGGCGGATGTAGCGCTCGATGAACAGGGCGCCGTTGCCGAAGGCGGCATGAGCCTCCTGGCTGGCCTCGTGGAAGCGGGGTTCGAGATCTTCAGAGCGGTGCACGATCCGCATGCCGCGGCCGCCGCCGCCGAAGGCCGCTTTCAGGATCAGCGGATAGCCCGCCGTTTCAGCGGCGCGGCGCGCCTGCTCGACGGTGCGCACGGGGCGGTCCGTGCCGGCCAACGTGGGCACCTGGGCCTCCCGGGCCAGGCGGCGGGCCGCGGTCTTGTCGCCGAGCTGCTCGAGCAGCTCCGCGCTGGGCCCGATGAAGGTGATGCCCGCTGCGGCGCAGGCGCGAGCCAGTTGCGGGTTTTCGCTCAGGAAGCCGTAGCCGGGATGGATTGCGTCAACGCCCTTCTCCTTCGCCAGCCCGACGATGCCGCCGATGTCGAGATACGCCTGCACGGGGCCGAGCCCCTGGCCGACGAGGTAGGCTTCATCGGCCTTGAAGCGGTGGAGACTGAGGCGGTCCTCCTGGCTGTAGATGGCGACGGTCGACAGGCCCAGCTCGTTGGCGGCGCGGAAAATGCGGATCGCGATCTCGCCCCGGTTGAGGGCCATCAATTTCTTCATGTGAATCAGGCTAGCATGGGGGAACTTTCGGCCATTCCGATCCGTAATAGGCTTCGTGAGGAGTTACTGATGCGCAAAAGCCTCCTGATTGCCTTGCTGGCCGGAATGATGGTCCTGGCCGGCTGCGACTGGGTGGATCCTTCCGACTGGGGCGCGATGCAGCGCTTCAAAGAGCCCTATTCGACGACTGAGAAGCTTGCCAGCGGCGGCCGGGTGACGCTGGAGACTTTCAACGGCCCCATCGAGATCCGCGGGTGGGACCGCGAAGAGGCGTCCGTGGAGGTGGTGAAGTACGCCTCGCGGCAGGAAGTGCTCGACAGGATGGACGTGGATGTGGTGGCCGACGGCCAATCGCTGCGCGTGCGCGTGCGGCGTCCGGAAGGCAGCTGCAACTGCGGCGCCAGCATCGCGGTCCGTGTGCCGCACAGGCTGATTCTGGAAGAGGCGCGGACGTCGAACGGACAGGTGACGCTGGAATCACTGGAAGGCAGCGGAAAGGTCACCACCTCCAACGGGAAGGTGCAGGCGTGGGACGTGAAAGGCGAGTGGGCGGCGCGCACTTCCAATGGCGCGGTGGAACTGGACAAAGTGAGCGGCGCGATGACGGCGCGCACATCCAACGGGCGCATCCGCGTCAGCGGACTGCGCGGCACCGCCGACGTGGAGACCTCCAACGGCCAGATCGACGCCGACATCGCGGAGCCGCAGGAAGGGGCGCCGCTCGTGTTCCGCAGCTCCAACGGCTCCATCAGCGTGAAGATGGACCGCTGGGCGCGGAACCCTCTGCGCATCACGACCTCGAACGCCTCCATCACGCTGGCGTTGCCGCCGGGCGTGAATGCGGACCTGCGCGCAGCCACCAGCAACGGGCGCGTCTCCAGCGATTACGAAGTGGCGGCGCGGGACTTCGGCAAGAACCGCCTGGAAGGGCGGCTGGGCGCGGGCGGAGAGCGGATCGAGCTGACGTCGTCGAACGGCTCCATCCGCATCGTGCGGCGCTGAGTCAGGAGCGGCCGCCTTTACGGCGGGCGAGCTGAAGATTGGAAGCCACCTTGCCGGCTCCGTACCCGATGCGGAACTTCAGCGGCTTGACGCGGCTCTGCGGGTTGTCGTATGCGGCGCGCAGATCGCGCTGGAGGCGGAACCCGAACGGCTTGCCGTAAGGCTTCTCGTAATCGCCGAACAACTGGACGTCAAACCTGCCCGCGGAGAGCATCCGCCAGGGGATGCCGGTATCGTCCTGGAGGATGAGCGCGGACCGGTCGAGGATCAGCGAGCGGATCCTGGAGAAATTCGCGTCGTGCAACATGTACGACGTTGCCTTCAGCATGGTGCAGACGGGGCCAAGCGAGGATACGAACGTGGCAAACTCCTCATTGCGGCGCATATGGGCGTCGTCCAGGTTGAGCGAGAAGTAATACAGCTCGGCCGGACGGCCGGCGTCCGGTGCGAGCAGGTCCAGGCGGAGGCCCCGGTTTCCTCCCCCCTGGGCGCGGCGCACGTCCTGATGGCGCGAGGCCGGTCTGCCGCGCCCGTCGAGAGTGATGTATTCGACCCCTGTGATGACGTAGCCGGCGCGCGCCAACTGGATCAACAGCGGCTGCGCGACGCCATCGGCAGCCTGTCCGCGCAACTGGCGGTCCATTTCACGGGTGACGAAGAAGCTTTTGTGCAGCAGGGATTCCAGCGTCGAAGCCAGAGGCGGCAACAGGCGGGGCAGGGCATCAGCCGGCATCTCCCGCGCCAGCGGCACCCGGCCCGGCGGTTCCAGCGCCGCCATGACGTACGTCTTGCGGCCGGGGAAAAAGCTGAGCAGGGTGAGCGCGTCGGCGCCGGAAAACGGGTAGAACACCGGACAGGCCAGATCTTCGCGGCGGCTCAGCTCCAAGCGCGCGAACTCACGCATTTGCGGCGCGCGGCGTTCGCGGAAATCGGCGAACATGGCGTCCAGGCGGCGGCTGTGCTCGCGCCATGCGGGATCGGATTCATGGATCTTGAACGGGCTGGTGCCGCGTCCCGGCAATCCTGCCAGGAAACGCGCGGCGTCGTCGGCCTCAGTGGCTTTCCGATGGGCGCGTGTGAGGGACGATTCCGTGCCGCTGCGGCAGCCGCCGAGAGCCAGCAGCAGCAACAAGAAAGAAAGTGCACCGCGCCCCATGACCCGTCCGCCTCCAGTGTAGCCCGGCGGACAGCGGGCGCCATCAGGCGGCGGCGAAACCTGTTTCGAGCCAGCGGCGCATCTCGCTGCGCGGCGCCAGCCCCGCGCGCTGCAGGATCAGCCGTCCCCCGGCAAACACGAGGAAGTTCGGGATGGACTGCACTCCGAAGCGCGCAGCCAGACCAGGATGCTCATCGATGTTCACTTCGAGCACCAGCGCCCGGCCAGCCACCTCACGGGCGAGCGCGGCCAGCTCAGGCGCGGCCATCCGGCAGGGGCCGCACCACGGCGCCCAGAAGTCCACCAACACGGGCACGGGCGAGGCGGAGATGATCGCGTCGAACTCCGCCGGCGTGACTTCGAGCGGTTCCCCCAGCGGCGGCAGCGGCGCCCGGCAGGCGCCGCAGCGGCCACGATCGGCCAGCCGGGACGGCGGCACGCGGTTGCTTTTGCCGCAGCCCGGACAAGCACGGATGATCGCGCTGATCATAACTTTCGGTATTGAAGATACACCCGCGGCCATCCGCGTGACAGCAGAAATTGTGCTAGTGGAACTGCTGCATCCACTGTGCTGCCACCTCCTCGCCAATGGCCAGACAAGCGGTGGCGGCGGGCGAGGGAGCGTTGAGCACATGCACGGCGCGGCGCCGGTTGAGGAAAGCGAAGTCTTCCACAAGGCGGCCGTCGGGCGTCATAGCCTGGGCGCGGATGCCTGCTCCGGCAGGCTCCAGGTCTTCGGGCTGCACTTCGGGCACCAGGGTTTGCAGCGAGCGGCAGAAGAGTTCGCGGGAGAAGGCGCCGCGCAGCTCGCTCCAGCACATCGAGGCGTGGCGCGCCAGGAAGCGCCACAGCCCCGGGAACACAACCGCCTCGAAGGCGTCGCGCGGGTGGAACGCCGTGCGCGAGTAGCCTTCGCGGGCGAGCGAGAGCACGGCATTCGGCCCCGCCTCGATGCCGCCGCGGATCATGCGCGTGAAATGGACGCCCAGAAATGGGAAGCGTGGATCGGCGACCGGATAGATCAGGTTGCGCACCAGGAATTCGCGCTCCGGCTTCAGGCGGTAGTAGTCGCCGCGGAAGGGGACGATGCGGATTTCGGTGGTCTCTCCGGCCATCCGGGCCACCCGGTCGGCCTGAAGCCCGGCGCAGGCGACGAGGTAGTCTGAAACGAATTCACCCTGATCTGTTTCAGCGATCCATTCCTCGCCGCGCAGCCGGAGCCGCCGCACGCCGGCTGACAGAACGACGCGGCCGCCGCGGGCCTCGATGAGGCGCGCCAGCGTCTCGCAGACGGCCGGGGAGTCGACGATGCCCTCCTCGGGCACGCGCAGCGCGGCCACGCCGGCGGCGTGGGGCTCGAATTCGCGGATGCGCTCCGGCGGCAGGATTTCGAGGCCGCGCAGCCCGTTGGCCGTGCCGCGTTCCAGCAGGTCCTGGAGCCGCGGAACCTGGTCCTCGCGCGAGGCCACCACCAGCTTGCCGCAGACGTCGTGCGGGATGCCGTGCTCCCGGCAGAACGCGATGAGCTGCCGGATGCCGCGCACCGCCAGCCGCGCCTTGGCCGAGCCGGGCCGGTAGGCCAGGCCGCAGTGCATGACGCCCGAGTTGTTCCCCGTCTGATGCGCGGCCACATGCGGCTCTTTCTCGAGAAGCGTGAGCCGGGCGTCCGGCAGGCGCTCCAGAATCCGGAACGCCGAAGCCAGACCCACGGCGCCGCCGCCGATGACCGTGATGCGCGGCGCGGGCATGGGTCAGGACTCCGCGGCGCGGTCCGTGAGGGCAGCCCGCGCGGCCTGCACGCGCTCGCTTGCTTCTTCCACGCTGTGCGCCAGCGCGGTCAGATGGCCCATCTTGCGCCCCGGGCGCGGCTCAAGTTTGCCGTAGAGGTGGAGCTTCACTTCCGGAAACGCGGCGGCGCGGCGCCAGAGCGGTTCGCCCCCGGCCCAGAGATCGCCGAGGACGTTGGCCATGGCTGCGGGCCGCATCTGTTCGGTGGAACCCAGAGGGAGGCCGCAGACGGCGCGGAGCTGCTGCTCGAACTGCGAGGTGACGCAGGCATCGAAACTGTAGTGGCCGGAATTGTGCGGGCGCGGGGCGATTTCATTGACCAGCAGCTCGCCGCTGCGCGTCAGGAAGAACTCCACGCAAAGCACGCCCACGGCATCGAGAGCCTCCAGGATGCCGCGCGTGATCTCGACGGCGCGGGCGGCGATGCGGGGATCGATGGGAGCGGGAGCAACTGTCAGGTCGAGAATGTGCTGGGAGTGGGTGTTGAGGCAGACGGGGAAAGGCGCGAAGCACCCGTCCTGATCGCGCGCGGCCACCACGCTCAGCTCGCACTCGAAATCGATGAACTTCTCGAGCACCGCCTCCGCGGCGCCGATCGACTCCCACGCCGGCGCCAGGTCCTGCGGGCTTTTCAGCAGCCGCTGCCCCTTGCCGTCGTAGCCGAAGCCTGCTGTCTTCAGCACGGCGGGCAGGCCGATCTGCGCTGCCGCGGTTTCCAGCTCGGCGGCTGAACGGACATGGCGGAACGGGGCGCACGGAAAACCATTTTTCACAAGAAATGTTTTTTCCCGCAGCCGGTGCTGGGTGATGTGCAGGACCTCGGCCCGAGGGTGGACCGGGACCAGCGCGGCGCAGGCTTCAATGGAAGCCGTGGGGATGTTCTCGAACTCGAACGTGACGACATCGGCGCGGCTGGCGAACCCGCGCACGGCGTCAAGGTCGCCGTAGGAGGCTCGGATCTCGACATCGGACACCTGCCCTGTCGGTGTATCTTCATCCGGCGACAGCGTGTGCACGCGGTAGCCCATCCGGCGCGCGGCGATGGCGAACATCCGCCCAAGCTGGCCGCTGCCGAGAACGCCGATGACCGAGCCCGGAGGCAGAACCCGTTTCATGACTTCGGCGAAGCGGTATCCGGGAGCGTGGAGGACTCCACCTTGGCGCGCAGCTCCGCGCGGTATTCTTCGAGCTTTGCTGCGAGGCTGGCATCGGACAGGGCGAGGATCGCCACGGCCGTCAGAGCAGCGTTCACCGCGCCCGCGCGCCCGATGGCGAAGGTCGGCACCGGCACGCCCGCCGGCATCTGCACGATGGAGAGCAGCGAGTCCAGCCCTTCAAGAGAAGATCCTTTGACCGGCACGCCCAGCACGGGCAGTGTCGTGTAGGCGGCAAGCATTCCCGGCAGATGCGCGGCGCCGCCGGCGCCGGCGATGATCGCCTTGAGCCCGCGCTGGCGCGCGGTCCGGCCGTATTCCGCCGTCAGTTCCGGAGTGCGGTGGGCCGAGGTTACGCGCTTCTCGTACGGGATGCCAAACTGCTCGAGGATGGCGCAGGCGTGCTGCATGGTTTCCCAGTCGGAACTGCTGCCCATGAGGACGCCGACCAGCGGCTGCGTTGTGCTCATGACTTACAGGATAGCGATGTGCCGCGAGCGGCCGCGTCACGGTTCGGCCACTACGGTGGAGCTGGCAGGCGGAACCGTGGCGCGCGCCGCGGCCAGAGGCCTGGGCACCATTGGCGCGAGTTCCGGCAATAGCCCCGAGGCGGGCGTCAGCACGACCGATGCCCGACCGGGCCCGTCCAGCTCGAGTTCGAAGAGGCCCAGGAAGCGCGCCTCCCCGGGCGGCACGTCATAGAAGCGCAGGAAACGGGACAGCGCATTGCGGGGTTCGGGAGAAGCCTCGAGAACGAAGCCGGCCAGCCCCACGCGGCCCGGGACGACGCGGATCATGTAAAAAGCCATGTCCGGCATGCCCGGAAGCGTGAACCTTGCTCCGTGGCCCCGCCAGGGCCGGAACTCGACCGTCTGATGCGCTTCCGAATGCCGGCGGTAATCCAGAATGCCTTCCAGATCGGCAGAGACCTCATTGCCTTTGTTCCGGCGGGAGAAGCCGAAGACGACGAATGCCGGCCGTTGCTGCCCGGAATAAGGGACCGAGTCGAGCGGCACGACTTCCGGCGTTCCCGGGCAAGAAGGGACGGAACCGATGGAATCGTAGGCGGTGACTTCCACCTGCTGTCTGCCCATCAGGACATCCCGCAGCAGAACCGGATACTCGCGCACGCCGCCTCCTGAACAATGCACGCGGACCAGAAAACGCGCCATGGCGAAGTCCTGCCCTGTCTGATTGTCGAGCACGGCCGCCAGCGCCGGGATCAACTCGCCGCGGCCCTCGCTCCACCGCCAGGGACGGACTTCGGAGAAGAAGAATCCGGACTGCCACAGGAGCGCCAGAACGAAAAAGGTCATTCCAGCTCTTCGCGGCCCAGGTATAATTCTCGCACAATGTCACTTAAATTGGAGATCACTTTCCCGCGTCGCAATTTCATCGTTGGCGTCATTTCTCCGGTTTCAATGGAAAATTCGCGGTCGAGAATCTTGAACTTGCGGATCTGTTCGAACTGGGCGAGCTGGCGGTTGATTTTGGCGACGATGCGCCGCATCTCCTCCTGCACGGCGGGGGAGCGGGCGGCATCGGCCAGCGGCGTTCCGGCGGGGACAAGGCCAAGCGAGGCGGCGGCGTCGGCGTTGATGGTGAGCACGGCCGCCACATAGGGCATGCGGTCGCCGAGCAGCATCACCTGGTTGACAAGCGGCTCCAGCTTGAACAGTCCTTCGATCCTGGCCGGAAAGATCTTCTTCCCGTTGGAGGAGACAATCAGTTCTTTCTTGCGCCCGGTGATCCAGACATAGCCGTCGGCGTCGATCTCGGCCAGGTCGCCCGTGTGGAGCCAGCCGTCGCGGAGCACTGCCGCCGTGGCGGCCGGATCGTTGTAATAGCCGGAGAAAATCATCTCCCCGCGCAACAGAAGTTCGCCTTCGTCCGACAGGCGCACTTCGACGCCCTTCAGCGGCTTGCCGATCGAACCGGGGCGGGGATTGGAGAGCGGGTTCAGGATGACCACGCCGCCCTCGGTCAAGCCGTAGCCTTCAATCAGCGGCAGGCCGATGGCGGAGAAGAATTCGGCCAGGTCGCGGCCCAGCGGCGCCGCTCCGCTCGCCGCCACCCGGATGCGGCCGCCGAGCCGCTCGCGGATCCTGGAGAACACGATCCGGTCGAAAAACCGGAGCGACGCCTTCACCCACGGCGCTGGCTCGCGCCCCTGCGCCCGCGCCCGCGCGGCCTCCGAACCCACGCCCAGGCCCATGTAAAACAGTTTGCGGACGGCCGCGGGTTTCTTGCGGATTTCTGTTGTAATGCTGGAGTAAATACGCTCCCACACGCGCGGAGGCGCAACGAAGAATGTCGGACGCACGGAGCGTAATTCCGCCGGCATTTTCGACAGTCCCTCGCTGAACCACACCGGCACGCCCATGCGGATCATGAGGAGCTCCAGCACCAGCCGCTGCGTGATGTGAGCCGAGGGCAGAAAAACCAGGGCCGAGTCGCTCTCGCCAATCGGAAGCGCCGGCGGCCCGCACTCGCAGTTGGCCAGAATGGCGTTGTGGCTGACGAGGCCCATTTTGGGCTCGCCGGTCGCGCCTGAGGTCAGATAGAGAATGGCCGGATCGGCGGGCGAGATCTCACTCTGGAGGTGTTCGATGAGCGCCGGGTCGGCTGCCAGCGCGCGATCCCCGGCGGCCAGGAACTCCTGAAAGGAGACCGCGGACTCCTCTTCTCCGGTGAGGAGAATCCTCGGAACACCCAGTTCGGCGAGTCCGGCCTGTTCCAGGGCGCGCAACGCCCTGGGGTTCTCGACAAACACGGCGCGCGGATGGCAGGCCTTCAGAGTGCGGACCTGCTCTGCCGCCGGCAGCGACGTATAAACGGCCGCGGCTATGGCGCCGGCGGTCATGACGCCGAGATCGGCCAGATAGAACTCCGCTCTCGTTTCCGAGGCGAGCCCCACCACGTCGCCTTTGCGGACCCCCGCTGCGCGCAGCGCGGCGGCCGCCCTTTCCGCCGTGTGGAGGTACTCGTTCCAGGTCCAGGCGCGGTAGGCGCCCTTCCCGATTGGCTGGTGCATCGCCGCTTTGCCATTCCAGGTTTCTGCCGCGGCGCGCAGCATCCGGTAGACGGTTCTTTTCTCTGCGGGCACGGCAGGCGCTATCCTCGCCATGCAGTCGTCATCCTCTCGCGTTGGGATCGGCGCGCCAGCAGGGCGCGGCTCTTATCAGGTTACTGAATCGCGAAGCTGTAAGATGAGGGGATGGCCTGGGAACGGGAACTGGAAACGGCGCTGGAACTGGCCCGGGCTGCCGCTTCGGTAGCCCTCGGGCATTTCGGCTCCGCCGCCGCCGAGACGAAGGCAGATGATTCGCCGGTTACGATTGCGGACCGCGAATGCGAGCGCCTGATAGCGGCGCGGCTCGCCGAAGCGTTTCCCGCGGATGGAGTCTTTGGCGAAGAGGGCGCCAGCCGCGCGGGCTCGAGCGGACGCCGCTGGATCATCGATCCCATCGACGGCACGCGCGACTATGTCCGCGGCGCCTTCCTGTGGGCCCATCTGCTGGCGCTGGAAGCGGAGGGAGAGATCGTGCTGGGCGTGGCGTCGTTTCCCTTGCAGGGCCGCGTATTTTACGCTTCCAGGGCCCAGGGCGCCTGGTGCGTGGAAGGGCGCACGGAAACACAGTTGCGCTGCTCAGCCATCGCACAGCCCGGCCGCGCCGTCCTCTGTTTCGGGCAACTGAACCAGGCGCGCCGCGAGCCCTGGGGCGGGCGCCTGCTGGAGTTCTTCGAGCCTTTCTGGGCAGTCCGCTCGATGGGCGGCGCCACGGACGCCATGCTGGTGGCTTCCGGCAAAGCCGAGGCTTATCTGGAACCGGGGCTGAAACCCTGGGACGTGGCTGCGCTGGCCATCATCGGCGAGGAAGCCGGCTGCGTCTGGCACGATTTCGAGGGACGGCGCACGATCTACGGCGGCAGCCTGGCTCTCTACGCGCCCGGGCTGGGGCGGGCGGTCCGGGGATTCCTGGGCCTGGATCTTTGAAACAAACCCTGAATCTTCTGTTGCGAATCTTGCATCCTCGTATATAGTATTAAAGGACAAACGTGTATTAACACCCAGCGCTCTAGAGGTCTCCATGATCTACTCACGTTCGGCGGAATACGCAATTCGGGCCTTCGTCCAGCTCGCCACGGTGCCCGAAGGCAAGTACGCCATGGTCAAGCAGATCGCCGAGCAGGCGGACATCCCGGCGCACTTCCTGGCGAAGATCCTGCAGCAACTGGCCCGCAAAGGCTTCCTGCGCTCCAGCAAGGGACCGACAGGCGGATTCAGCCTGCGGATTCCGCCGGGCGAACTCAACCTGCTGAGCATCGTCGACGCCGTGGACGGGCTGGCCGATTTCGAACGCTGTCCCGCGGGCATGGCGGTTTGCAATGACGACGCCCCCTGCGGCATGCACGACAACTGGAAGGCCCTGCGGAATCGTATCATGGAGTATCTGGAGCGCACGACGATTCTGGATCTGGCCAAGGGGTTCGAGCAGAAGCGCAGGAACCTCGAGAGGATGCAGAAGAAGGCCGCGAAGCGCTCCTCGAAGAGCGAACAAGCCTGACCCCGGCTGGAGGCCATCGCCGCCCGGCGGGGCGGCTTACAGCAAAGGAGGCGGAATGCCCAACGACAGCAGAATTGCGCCGGCGCCCGTGGACATGCTGGTGCCGATGGTGGTGGAGCAGACCTCGCGCGGGGAACGCGCCTACGACATCTACTCGCGGCTGCTGCGCGAGAACATCATTTTCCTCGGCACGCCGATCGACGATCAGGTGGCCAACCTCGTCATCGCGCAGATGCTGTTTCTCGCCGCCGAGGATCCCGAGAAGGACATCCAGCTTTACATCAACTCGCCGGGCGGCTCCATCACCGCCGGGCTGGCGATTCTCGACACGATGAACCTGGTCGAGCCCGACATCGTCACCTACTGCGTAGGCCAGGCGGCGTCGATGGCGGCGGTGCTGCTCGCCTGCGGCTCCAAGGGCAAGCGGTTCGCTCTGCCCCATTCGCGCATCCTGATCCACCAGCCCTCGATGAGCGGACTGGCCGGCCAGGCCACCGACATCGACATCTACGCCAAGGAGATCCTGCGGATGCGCGAGATCCTCAACCAGATCCTCGCCGACGCCACGGGCCAGCCCGTCGAGCGCATCGCCCGCGATGTCGACCGCGACTACATCATGGAAGCCGAGCAGGCGCTCGCTTACGGCATGGTGGACAAGATCATCGCCCGGCGGGAGAAGTAGCAGGCCGCTAGATTCGAGCCTCCCTGTCCGGAGGGCCGGACCGCTCCGGCAGGGAGCTGCTCGCACCATGTCCTATGCTGCTTTGATCCTCAGAAACGCCTCATAAGCCCGGTCCCAGGCCGGATCGTGGCGAGGCTCGATCGTCTCGAGATAAAACGAATCCCGCACCACCCGGCGCAGCGCCGTCAAGCCTTCGATCTCGCCGGCTCCCATCGCCTGCACCAGGATGTTGCCCGCGGCAGTGGCTTCCGCAGGCCCCGCCACGACGGTGCGGCCGGTCGCCGCCGCCACGAACTGGTTCAACAACCCGTTGCGCGACCCGCCGCCGACAATGTGGATCACCTCGACCCGCACGCCCGTCAATTCTTCCAGCATTTCCAGCACCTGCCGGTATCTCAGGGCCAGGCTTTCCAGCGCTACGCGGATGAATTGCGCGTGGGATTCCGGCTCTTTTTGCGCTGTCCGGCGGCAGAATTCAGTGATCCGCCGCGGCATTTCTCCCGGTTCGATGAAAGAATCCGGATCGATCACGGCGACAAATGGCGGAGCTCCGGCAGCCATTTCCGTGAGTTCGGCATAACTGTATTCGCGGCCCTCCAGCAGCCATTGCCGCCGGCATTCCTGCACGATCCACAGGCCGGCGATATTCTTCAGCAGCCGGATCTTCCCCTCCACGCCGATCTCGTTGGTCAGGTTCATCTCCAGCGATTTTTCGTTGATGACCGGGGCGTCCGCCTCCACGCCCATCAAGGACCATGTGCCCGAGCTGATGTAGCACCACGGACGGTCTCCGGCGGCGGGTACCGCCGCCACCGCCGACGCCGTGTCGTGGCTCGCCGTCGTGAACACGGGAACCGGATCGAGGGCGCAGGTCGAACAGATCTCATCTAGCAGTATTCCGAGCCGCTGTCCCGGCGGCAGAACCCGTCCCAGGACCGCCTTGGGCAGCCCGAGCGAGTCAAACAGCGCCAGCGACCACCGCATGGCTGCCGGATTGAAGAACTGCGAGGTGGACGCAATGGTCAGTTCGTTCGCCTGCTCGCCGCACAGCCAGTAGTTGAAGAGATCCGGCATGAACAGCAGCCGGGACGCCGACCACAGCCCCGGCGAAGCGGCGCGCCGCGCGGCGTACAACTGATACAGCGAATTGAGCGCCATGAACTGAATGCCTGTCTCGGCGAAGATCTTTTCGCGGCCCGCCTTCGCCAGCGCTTCCTCGTAGGCGCCCTGATTGCGCGAGTCGCGGTAGTGGTGCGGATTCAGGCAAATCTCGCCGTTCGCATCCACCAGCCCGAAGTCGACGCCCCAGGTGTCCACGGCCACACCGTCGAGCTTCAGCCGCCGCTCGCGGCCCGCGATGCGCAATCCTTCCCGGATGTCATGAAAAAGCCGGAACGTATCCCAGTAAAGGCCATCCGGGAGGCGCACAGGCTCGTTCAGAAAACGGTGTAGTTCCTCCAGCTCCAGACGTCCGTTTTCCAGAGCGCCCAAAATGGCGCGGCCGCTCTCGGCGCCCAGATCGAATGCCAGATATCGGGACATAATTCTCAACCTTCCAGATCCATATCGAAGACCAGTTTCCCAATGCCGCCGCTATAGGAATAGAGCATTTCAAAGCCCTCTTGCGCGCGTTCGAGCGGCAGGCGGTGCGTAATCAACTCCGTAGAAATCCGGCCCGACGCCAGCAGCGCCGCCGCCTGCGCCCCCTTGTGATTGGAGCGGCGGATCGCCTGGATCCGCAGCTCCTTCGCCAGCGCGGCGTGCAGATCCACCGCGAACTCAAGCGGCTCGGGAATGCCGATCAGCACGAACGAGCCGCCCGGCCGCACGCAATGAAGGCCCAGCGCGATCGTCTCCGGAGCGCCGGCCGCATCAAAGACCACGTCCACGCCGCGGCCCCGTGTCCGGTCCATCACCAGCTCGCGGAAATCGCGCTCTCCGGCCAGCGCTGCCTCATCGGCGCCCATGCGGCGCGCCAGTTCGAGCCGGTGCGGCACGCGGTCGCAGGCCAAAACCATTTCCGCGCCCGCCTGTTTCGCCATGGCGATGCCCAGCAGGCCGATGGAACCCGCGCCCACCACCGCCACCGTGTCGCCCAGCCGCACGGGTTCCAGCTCGTACACATGCACCCACACGGCTAGCGGCTCGATCAGCGTGGCCTGATGCACGCTCAGCCCGGCCGGCACGCGGTCCGCATTGTGGGCGGGGATCACGGCGTAATCGCGCAGGAATCCCGGGGCCTCCGGGCCGCTCTGAAAGCGCGCATGCACGCACAGGTTGTGCCGCCCGGCGATGCAGAATTCGCAGTGCCCGCACGTCAACGAGGGTTCCACCGAAACAAGGTCGCCGGCACGGAAGTTGACGACCCCCGCGCCCACGGCCAGCACTTCGCCCACCGGCTCGTGCCCCAGAATCTGCGGATATCGCGCGGGTGTCGAATGAATCCGCCCTTCGGCCCACCAGTGCAGGTCGGAGCCGCACAGCCCGACGGCCCGCATGCGCAAGAGCAGCTCGCCCGCGCGCGGCCCCTCCGGCAAGGGCGCTTCGACCATCTCAAGCCGCCGCGGCGCCACAAGAGGAACGCTTCTCATGAAGCGTCCAGAATATCTCAACCCGATGCCCGCCAAGCGGCCCGCCGGCTCAGGAAAACCGCGTCCGCCGCCAGAGCATCCAGCCCCCGATCACAAGCGTCAAAGCTGACAGCGCCGAGAGGACTCCGAGCCAGAATGCATCCACCGCCAGAGGCTGCCTCTCGGCATGCCAGCCGAGCCACACAAATACGCCCGCGGCCAGCGCCACCACAACGAACTCCCACCAGCGCCGTGCGGGCGCGGTTTCGGCCAGCGGATCCCCGCCCGCCAGCGCCTCCTCGACTTCGGCTTCCCTCAACCCGTACCGCTCGCACTCCCGGCGCATCGCTCTCCGCCAGGAGTGGCGCTCCGCCTCCGGCGCGGCCGCCACGCTGATCGCCACGGCGCCGGCGATCATCACGAACGATCCCGCGATGATCAGCGTCCGGGCAGCCGCTCCGAGTCCGGCAAATTCGCCGAACACGAGAGCGCCCCAGGCGAGGCCCCAGAGCTGATTCGTGTTGGAGAGAGGAATGCCGCGCCCGATGCCGATGTATTTGGCCGCATATTGCTGGAACAGATCCCCGATCACCCAGCAGAAGCCTCCCAGGAATAGCCAGAACATGGCCGGGCGGACGCGGCCAACCTCGGCCAGCATCGGCTGCCAGCCGCCATGGAAGGCCATCGCCAGCACCACGCAGGTGGCCAGCTCGCCCACGGTGAAGACCGTGACAAACGACAGCGGGTTCATGCCGCTGATATACGCTTTGCGGTACGGAATGTACATCGTGCCCCACAACAGACCGGCCATCAGCGCCGCCGCCACGCCCATCGCGGCGGAGTGCTCGGGATTCGGCGGCTGATGCGAAGTCGCCCACGCCAGCAGCATCGCGCCCGCGACGATGGCCGCCGCGCCGCCCAGCACCTTCGCCCGCGCCGCGCGCCCGGCATCCCGCAGTTCGTTGAACAACAGCCAGCCCCAGAACAGCCCCACCAGGCTGTTTGTGTTCCACAGCGGAAAGGCCACCGAAAGCCCTACATTGCGGATGGCGAACACGGTGAGCGTGTTGGCCACCGCCCAGAGCATGCCCGCCAGCACCGCCCAGACGGCCAGATGCGGCTTGTCTTTCAGGTCGAGCCAGACATAGGACGTGCCCTTGATGGCAACCGGAAGCGTCCACCGCGCCACGAACACGCCCGCCACCATGCCCAGGGAGATGACGAACGGCGAGATGCCTGTCATGACGAGCTTCGTGGGCGCCTCCGCCGCGCCCAGCCATGCCCCTGCGGCGAGGCCGCAAATCACGCCGAGGGCGTGCAGCGAGAGCCGCGAATCACGCACTTCATGCACAGCAGTCATCTCATCGCCGCCAACAGCCCCGCGCCCGCCAGCAGCACGGCCACGGGAATCCAGAATTGGACATCGGTCACAATGGTGCGCAACAAGCCTAACCTCCCGCTTCGCACGGCGGACCCTGCAAGAGTCCGGATCCAGCCAGAGTATCGCGTTCCGCCCGGCGCGCGCAGCTTCAGCGCTGCGGCAGGTCGAAGAAGTCGTACGTCAGACGCCACGAGACCCGCCTGCCGGGCGGCACCGACAGGCGCACATACGGCTCCGGACAGAACGTGCGCCGCGTGCACCAGAAGACCAGCCGGACCAGCGGCAGCGAACCGCGGATCCGCACGCCGGCTCCCGCCGGCCCGTGTTCCACCCGGATGTCATAGTCCGCAGAGGAGGAGGAAAACCCGCGGAATTCCCCGATAGCGCTTGCGCCTTCAGGAACATCCGCGGCAAACTCAATCTGTTTTCCCTGATTTTTCACGAAATCCGCCTGGAATTTCCTCACGGTTTCCAGTTCAAACGGAAAAATCACACGGACTCCCGGCCCCGTGGGCAGGCCGTCGATCACAAAGAAATTGTGGTTATACTGGTCCGTCTCGATCGTTTTCGAGCCGGTATTGACGAGCGTATGCTCGATCTCCATCTGCGGTTTCTGCCTCACCAGCCGCACCTTTTTCCGGTATTCGTAGGCATATCCGTTGGACGGCCGGATCGTATGCGTGAACTCGACCCACGCCCGGGCCCGTCTGATCCGCCACTGCCCCGGATCGACGATTTCATACGTCTTGAAAGTCTGGAAGGGCGCATCGTCAGGTTTGCGCAAAATGCCCACGCCGATGCGGACAAACTCGCCGCCGGCCGGCGCCTCGGCATAACCCAGCGCCGCGCCCCCCGTGCGGAACTCCTCCACGGGGCCCATGATCGAATCGTGCAGCAGCGGATCGTAGTGGTCGAACCACTGCCCGAAATACTCATGCCGCAGCGTGCGCAGGCTGAACACCTGCCCCGACCAGTCGAACCGGGTTGCCCTGTAATAGCCCCGCTGCGGATCCGGCAAGTACAGGCGGGCCGTGGCGGAACGGTTCCGCAGCAGCACTTGCGGAGGAGGGATCTGCGCTGCCAGAGGCGGCAGGAGCGGCATTGACAGCAGCGCGCCGACAGTCGCAAGAGAGAGCTTCGCCATCACCGTTCAGGCTAACAGACGGCTTCACTCCCTCTCGAGCAGGCACACCCGCCGGCCCGCCCCCGTTTCAATCACCTGAACCACCCGGAATGCAGGGCTGATCGTGTCCAGAAACAGATCCCAGCCGCCGCGGTCCCCGGCGCCCGTGTATTCGACCAGTGCGGTTGCGGCCATGCGGCGGATCACCTGCGTGAACCGTTCGAGTCCCGGCCCGTCCTGCGGCACGTTGCCCCGGCCGGCAGCGACGAGCAGATCGGCCGGCGCGCGCCGCGGGCAGGCCGCCATGGGATCTCCGCTGGAATTCCACAGCGGCAGGGCGCACGCATGAAGCGCCCGCATCTCGAGATAATCGGCCGCGGCCTCTTCTTCGTCTTCGTGGAAGCGCACCCAGGCGGCGCCGGGCCAGGGCCGCAGCGGCGCCGCTGCCGGCTGCCTGCCGCGCCATTCATAGATCAGGCGGGCGCCCCGCCGCCGAGCTTCCTCTTTGGCCAGGATCGCCGCCGGCCCGGAAGGTTCAAGCGGCCGCACGGAGTTCGTCCATGGCGACCACCGCCGCCGCGGCTTCAGCTTCTCCACCAATTCGATCCATTCGACCGGATCCTCCGGGCCGCGCCGTCCTTTCATCCACGCAGCGGCGCGCCGCACGGATGCGAGCCATCTTCCCGCCGGGCTCCCGTAGCCGGATCGTTCCAGCAGCGGCGTCAGAAATTCATCCTGAAACCCCTGACGCCCGGGCCAAGCGGCGCCCGTGCGGGGCCGGAGCGCTGTCTGGCTGATCCACACCGGACGGCACCCCAGAAACTGCACCCAGTGGCTGGCCACAAGGCCGAGTGTCCAGCCTGTTTCCCGCAGCGCCGCTTCCACCCGCAGCACGTGCAGCGCCGCGTCCTTCAGGTGTTCCGCCGTCCACTCGCACGGCGAGGAGAGTGCGATCGCCGGACACTCGCCCGCCTGGCGACTGGGATCCGGTTGCCACGCCAGCCCCGCTTCAACGAGATTCCCCCAAGCCAGCTCTCTCTCGGCCAGCTTCCTTTCGCGGCGCGACGAAAGCGGCAGCGCGGCCGCCGCCGGAGTCACATCGGCGTTCGCCATGCTCTCCCCTCCGGATTCGAGCCCGCCGCGCGCGCCAATTACGGCTCGGGCCGCATGCGCCCGCCCGGCCCCATGGCGCCCGGCCCCATGCCGAAGCCGCGTGCAGGCATCTGGTCGTACTTCATCTTCTGCTCCGGCGTGAGCGAAGCGTAGAACGCCGCCTGCGCGCGGGCCTCGATCACCGTCATCTCTCCGGTCGCCGTGCCGATTTCGCGCGCATTCCGCTCGATGGCTGCAAGGTCGTTGGCCTTGATCGCCGTCTGCATCTCCTGCCGCGCCACCTGGATCTCTTCCCGGAACTTCTGGCCCGCGTCCTGCGCGTCCGTGAAGAGCTTCAGGGCCTGCGCCTTCTGGGCTTCCGTCAGCCCCAGCGCCTGCGCCAGCATGGCCACGCGCGCCTCCACCATCCGCGCCGGGTCGGGTGGCGCGCCCCCGGGCCCGCCCCTCATCTGCGCCATCACCATGGCAGCGGTCAGCGCCGCCACACCAACCAGATAGACGACTCGCTTCATCGGCGTTTCTCCTCTCCTTCCAGAACGGCGGTTTCCGCAAAAGGGTTGCGGCGCAAATGTCAAGGTTTGTAAACTGCTTCCTCGCCGCTGTGGACCAGATCAGCGCTTTCAAGCCGGCGGAGCGCCGCAACAGGCTAGAATGAAATCTTGGCCGTACACCGGCCCCATCTCGCAACCGTCCACAACAAGTTGCTTATGCGATTCTTTCTGTTGCTTGCTCTTTGCGCGCCCGCAGCCTGGGCCCAGGACACGGCGTTGCTGTCCGGCACGATCCTGGACTCCTCCGGCGCCCCCGTTCCGGTGGTCCGCCTGCGTCTTGCTTCGCCTGCCACGAACTTCAGCGTGGAGAAGACGGCCAATCAGGGCGGCGAATTCGCCTTCGATCTGCTGGAACCCGGCGAGTACGAGCTCACGCTCACCCGGGAGGCTTTCGAGACGCTGCGCATCGAGCGCATTGTGCTGCGGGCGCGTGAGCGGCGCACTCTCCTGCTCACCATGACGGCGGGCGACACGTCCAAGGTCGTCTCCCAGAAGGACCCCGTCGAAGGGCTCGAAGGAGATCTGCATCTGGCCGTGTCCGCCAATACCGGCCAACTGCACCACCTGCCGCTCAACGGCCGGCACGCTCTCGCCCTCGCTCCCGCCGCTCCCGCCGCGGTGACCGGCGCGTCGCCCCAGGCGCAGCCCAACGCCCTCGCCGTGCCTCACCAGTTCAATTACCTCGCGCTGGACGGCCTAAATCTCTACGAGCCGCTCACCCGCCTCCGCCACGCCGCCGATGCGCCGCGTGAACCGCTCTCCAGGCGCGCGCTCACGCTTTCGGAAGACGCGCCCGCCATCCTGGTCAGCCTGGACTCCCTGACGGAAGTCCGCGTCCAGACGCAGAACTTCGTCCCGCAACTGGGCCGCACGCCGGGCGCGCAGATCGCCCTGGTCTCCCGCCGCGGCCAGCGCGCCATTCACGGTTCGCTGTACAACTACTTCCGCCCGGACAATCTCGCCGCCAACGATTGGTTCGCCAACGCGCTCGGCCAATCGCGCGGACGCCTCCGCCAGAACCAGTTCGGGGCAAGCGTGGGAGGCCCGCTCATCCCCGGCGCGACTCATTTCTTCGCCTCCTATGAAGGACTCCGGCTGGACGCCCCGCAGACCGTCTACACGGTGGTGCCGTCGCTGGCCTTCCGCCAGGCAGCGCCCGCTTCCCTCCGGCCGTTCGTCAGCGCCTATCCGCAGCCGAACCGCCCGAATCTCGCCGGCAATGCCGCTCCGTTCACCCAGGTCTTCACTTATCCCTACGACCGGGACGCGGCCTCGGTCCGGCTGGACCAGAGGATCGGCGCCTCGCACTCCCTCTTCGCTCGGCTGAACTACTCGAAGGCCGACGCCGACAGCCGCGGTTCGCTCTTCCTGACGCCGAACGTGATGCGGTCCTACAAAGACGATTACAAGTCGGCTGTGCTTGGCCTGGTTTCCACATTGAATCCCGGCACGACGAACGATTTCCGCGTCAATTACACGAATGTTTCCTTGGATATGGAGAACCGTTTCTCCGATCTCATGCATGAGACGCTGCCCGATTTCGCCCGTATTTTTCCTGCCACGGTGAACCCTGCGGCCTCGGAATACGGCTTCCATGTCTTCGGGCTTTCCGGCTACTCGTTCGGACCGCAGTCGTCCAACAGGCAGTGGCAGATCAACGCCACCGATACCGTGACCATGGTCGCCGGCGCGCATTCCTATGTGGCGGGCTTCGACTTCCGCTATGTGGCGCCCACCATCCGCAAGCCGGCTTATTCGAGCGTCTCCTATTTCAAATCACTGTCAGAAATACAGGCTGACGGCACGGAAGTCCCCGGCACTTTTCTCTCCTCGCGCTCTGTTTCCTCGGTGGTGTCCTCGAATTCAGACGCGATTTACCCCGCCTTCCAGAACCTTTCGTTCTTTTTGCAGGACACGGCGAAGATCGGATCCCGCGTGATCCTCGCCTTCGGCGTGCGGTGGGACATCAATTCGCCTCCGGGAGTGCGGAAAGGGCCGCGCCCGGCGGCGCTGGCTTCGTCGTTCGCCAACCGCATTGTGCAGAACGAGGCGATCTTCGACAGGAGCTGGTCCGACGTCGCTCCCCGCTTCAGCTACACGCAGGTCATCTCGGCCAAGCCGGGGCGCGAACTGATCGCGCGTTTGGGGGCCGGCGGCTTTCACGCCTTCGGCGCAAGCAATGTGCTGAGCTTCTTTGACGGCGCGCCTTATTCAAACGTCCGCGCCATGTCGCTGCCGCCTTTCCCGCTGGTCGGCACCGATCTCGCCGCCCCCGTGATGCCGCCGGCCAAGCGGTACGGGCTCGTCATCGCTCCCGACCGCAGCGCGCTTCAGTCGCCCATCATCCGGCATCTGAATCTGTCGCTGGAGAAGCATCTCGGCGCGGATCAACTCGTCTCGGTCTCCTATCTCAACACCACGGGCCGCAGGCTCTTGCGCACGACGGCCGAGCGCAGCACAACGGCGGATTACGTGGATCTCCAGAAGGTCATCAGCGTGGTCGATTCCTCCTGGCGCGCCCTCCAGGCCGAATACCGCCGCCGGCTCTCGCGCCGCCTCCAGATGCAGGCTACCTATACGTGGGGCCACGCCACCGATGACGACGCCAACTACAGCGGCATCGGCTTCGCCACCATCTTCGGCAACGAGAAGGGCAACGCCGATCACGACGTCCGCCATCTGCTGAACGTCTCCGGCTCTTATCTGATTCCCGCGCCCGGCATCAGCGGCCTGCATGCCGCCCTGCGCGACTGGCATCTGGAATGGATCGCCTCCGCCCGCACCGGGCTCCCATTTGACGCCGTGATGCTGAACTCGACGCCGTCGGCCGACGCCGGCGCCGTGCAGACGCCGCTCATCCGCGGCCTCTACGGCTTCGTCCGCCCCAACTACAACGGCGCCGACATCTGGATCTCCGATCCCAACGTCGCCGGCGGGCGCCGCCTGAATCCGGCCGCCTTCACCGCCCCGGCGGCGAACAAGACCGGCGATCTGGGCCGCAACATCCTCTATGGCCGCCCCGCAGCGCAGATCGATCTCGCCCTGCGCCGGGAGATCCCGTTCACGGAATCGCTCCGCGTGAACGTGGCCATCCAGGCGTTCAACCTGACCAACTCGCCCGCCTTCGGCAACCCCAACCGCAACGAGGGCGGCTACCTCGGCAGTCCCGTGTTCGGCTTCCCGGTGCGGTCGCTCAACGCGTCCTTCGCGCCCAATCCCACATCCTACTTCGCGCCGGGCGGACCGCGTTCCATCCAGCTCGCCCTGCGCTTCCAGTTCTGAGCCGCGCATGGACAGCCACCCTGCAATGATCGGAAGAACCAAACCAATGCGCTTCGTTTTGATGCCTCTCCTCCTGGCGTTCAGCCTTGCCTGTCCCGCACAGCAGCCTGCACCCGAGGCCCAGCAGCCTCCCGCCTCGGCCCAGCCAAAGCCGGACGCGCAAGGCCCCGCACCGTTCTTCCAGGACGAGCCCTACATCCGCCGCTTCACACTCGGCGGCAACGCCAGCATCCTCGTGCTCGGCCTGATGAAGGGCGGCGACCAGTCGGAGTCGCTCCCGTCACCGCCGCTCCAGATCGACACAAAAAACGAAAACAAGGGCACGCTGTTTGGCGGCGGCGTCTCCGCGCAGTTTTTCCTCACCGAGCGCTTTGCGGTCAATGCCGATCTCCAGCTCCGCCGCACCCGCTACAAGTTGTCGACCACTTACTACGAGGGCATCGACAACCCCAACACCCCTGGCGACGACCGCACCGCCACCTTTTACACCGAAGACACGCGCGCCCGCTACTGGGATCTGCCCGTCCTCGTCCGCCGTTACAACGAGAGCCGCTACGAAGACCGCTGGAAGTGGTTTTACGAAGCCGGTCCCGTCCTGCGGCGCGTCACTGGCATCCGCAGCTCCACGGAAAAGGAGTTCAGGGGGACAAAGACCTGCTGCGACGAAACGCCTGCCAGCCCCGCTCACAAGAATATCTTCGGCGCTGTCGTGGGCGTCGGTCTCGTCCTCAAGGACGACTTCGGCATCAAGCTGATTCCCGAATTCCGGTACACCCGCTGGCTGGGCGGCATCTTCAACAACCGGGCCGCACAGTCCCGCCGGGATCAGTACGAGATCCTCTTCTCGATCACGTTTTAGCGCTGCCCGATCAGAAGAGTCTCGAACCAGAAGAAGGCGGCACATCCAATGCCGGAGGGTTCGCCAGCCGTGTCCGCGGACCGGCAATGGAAGGATCCTCAATCCCCAGCCCCCCGCGCTCAGTTTCCATGCCCGTAGCTGCCGCCAGTGGCGGCGCGGGGAAGAACCCTCCTCCATTCATGATCCTGTAACAGTTTTGGAACACCAATGTGACAGCCGGTTGCTAGCGTCGGAGGCATGAGGATAAATCTTGGATTGCGTCTGGCGGCAGCCATGTGTGTTCTGGCCATCGCCGCGGTGGGACAAGTAGACCGGAGCCGCCTGAACGGGCAGGTTCTGGATGAGTCAGGGGCATCAGTTCCCGGGGCGGTGGTGAAGATCGCGAACGCGGCAACGGGTTTCTCGCGCGAGACGACGACGTCGAGCGACGGCTATTACGACTTTGCGGCAGTGCCTGTGGGCACCTATGAAGTGACCGTGGCGAAGGACGGGTTTGCGCCAGCCCGGACCACTGGCGTGGTTCTGGCGGTGGGGCAGCAGCGGACGCAGAATTTTCGCCTCCAGGTGGGCACGGTGGCGACGCAGATTGAAATCCAGGCCGATGCCACGCCGCTGGAGCAGACGTCGGCGGATCTGGGTTCGGTTGTGGGCGCGCGCCAGATCAAGGACATTCCGATCAACGGGCGCAACTGGAGCTTCCTGATGGCGCTGGCCCCCGGGGCGATCAACACGGGCGACGGGACCCAGAACTCGATCCGGTTTTTCGGCCGTTACCGCGATGAGAACTACTGGACCTTCGACGGAGTGGACGCCACGGGGATCAAGGACCCGCGGCAGGAAGGCGGGCTGCGGCTGGTGATTTCGCTGGACTCGATCTCCGAGTTCAAGGTGAACTCTTCGAGCTATACGGCGGAGACAGGCACGAGCGCGGGCGCGCAGATCAACCTGGTTTCGCGCTCCGGCACCAACAATCTCCATGGCGGCGTGTTCTGGTTCGTCAGGAACGATATTTTCGACGCCCGCCGCCCGTTCGACCCGAGCGACAACCCGGACTTCCGGCTGAACCAGTTCGGCGGCAACCTGGGCGGCCCGGTCGTGCGCGACCGGACATTCTTCTTCGTCAACTACGAAGGACTTCAGCAGCGGCTGGGTCAGGCGGCGGTGAACGGGCTGGTGCCGAGCGCGCTGCTGCGGCAGCGGGTGGCGCAGACCTCGCCGGCGCTGGCCAATGTGGTGAACGCGTATCCCGTGGGTCAGGAGCCGACCAGCGACCCGCTGGTGAACCGCTTCACCGGTGTGTTCCGCAACCGCTGGGAAGAGAATGCGGGCACGGTGCGCATCGACCACCGGCTGAACTCGAACCACCTGCTGTTCTTCCGCTTCAACACGACCGACGGCAACTTCAACGACCGCCGCTCCGGCTTGCTCGAATACCGCCAGAGCTTCGTGCGCCCGACCAACGCGACGGCGCAGTGGCAGGCGGTGCTGTCTCCGCGGATCGTGAACGATTTCAAGTTCGGCTTCAACCGCAGCGCGTTGACGCGTCCGCAGACCGGCGTGCTGCCGGAAGCGTTCACCGTGCCCGGGCTGACGAGCACGCAGGCATCGACAGCGATCTACGAAAAGCCGAACTCGTGGACTTACAGCGATAACGTGAGCTGGCAGCTTGGCCGCCACACAATCAAGTTCGGCGGCGAAGCGCGGCGCATTCAGCTCAACGCGGGCGACGACGGCTCGGTCTCGGTGCGCTACGCGAGCCTCGACGCGTTCATCAACAACCGCGTGGACCGCTTCGAGGTGGCGGGCGTGCTGCCGATGTTCGGCGGGCGGCGCACGTTGTGGCAGGGCTACGTGCAGGATGAATGGCGCGCGGCGAAGAACCTGACTCTGAGCCTGGGCGCCCGCTATGAGTATTACACGGTGATGACGGAAGTGAACGGGCGCGGGCGCGTGTTCGACGACATCCGCTGCGCGGGCTGGTGCCCGCAGGACGCGCCGTGGTACTTCCCCGACAGGAACAACCTGGCGCCGCGGTTCGGCTTCGCCTGGGGCGTGACGCAAAAGACCGTGGTGCGCGGCGGCTACGGCATCTACTATGGTCCCGGACAGCAGGACGACGTGACGGCGGCGGTGGACAGCGAGCCGGAACGGTTGCAGTTGACGGCGGCGCAACGGCCGGGGCTGGCGTATCCGATCACGCCGTTCTTCGGAGAGGCGCGGTCGGCCGGCTTCTCGCCGCGGGCGTTGCAGCGGGACCGCCGGGACTTCTACTCGCAGCAGTGGAGCCTGTCCATCCAGCGGGAACTGCCAGCCTCGTTCGTGTTCCAAACGGCGTATGTGGGCAACCGCGGCTCGAAGCTGTTCGGGCGCGACCGCGTGAACACCTACATTCCCGGCACGAAGGTGCGCCCGCTGCCAGCGTTCGCGGACGTCGACCGCAAGGTGAACTACAACAACAACACCTTCCACGGCTGGCAGAACTCGTTGCAGCGGAACTTCACGCGCGGCTGGCTGTTCCAGCTCCAGTACATGTACTCGAAGGCGCTGGACGACAATGCGGGTTCCGGCGACGGCGCCGAGATCATGATCGCTTCCTGCCGGCGTTGCGAGCGGGCGGTATCGAGCTTCGACATCCGCCACACGGCGACCATCAACTCCGTCTACGAGCTTCCTTTCGGCCGCGGGCGGCAGTTCGGTCCGAAATCGGGCTTCGCCGGGCGGGTGCTGGAAGGATGGGACCTCTCGGGGGTCTTCACGGCGCGCACCGGACAGCCGGTGAACGTGGTGCTGGACCGCGCCTCGGGCGACGTCCCCGACGGCAACGCACGCAACCAGCGGCCCAACCTGACGGGCGCGCCGCTGTATCCGGACACGAAGACGGCTAACCTCTGGGCGAACCGGGCCGCATTCGTGGCGCCAGCCCCGGGCACGTGGGGCTTTGCGCCGCGCAACCTGTTGCGCGCCCCCGGGCTGTGGCAGGCGGACGTGGCGCTGAACAAGCGCACCCGGCTCGGCGAGCAGTTCTCGCTCGACTTCCGCGCTGAGGCGTTCAACGTGTTCAACCGGGCCCAGTTCGGCTCGCCGGTCAGCAACTGGTCGCGGTCGGACTTCGGCCAGATCCGCTCGACGGCCAATGACGGGGCCACGGGCTTCGGCACCAGCCGGATGCTGCAATTCATGCTGCGGCTGAACTTCTAGCGGCTGCTCCCTTGCCGCAGAAAGCGCCCGCCGGGAGGCCCCGGGCTTTCCGGCGGGCGCGGCGCGTTCCGGCCCTTCATAATGGAGGAAGAATGTTTCAAACGGCACGTTGGATTTCTGTCTGCGCGCTGGCCGCGGCTGCCGCCGCCGTGTGGCTGCCTGAGCCGGTGCGGGTGCAACCGGCAGTGACGACGGAGAGCGCGGGCGACGACGCCGACGATCCCGCCATCTGGATCCACCCGAAGGACGCTTCCCGCAGCCTGGTGATCGGGACGAACAAGGCGGCGGCGCCGCGCGGCGCCCTGGTCGTCTATGGTCTCGACGGCAAGGTGCGGCAGCGGATCGAGGGACTGGACCGCCCCAACAACGTGGACGTGGAGTACGGCCTGAAGCTGGGCGGGCGGCGCGCCGACATCGCCGTGACGACGGAGCGCTTCCAGAAGCGGCTGCGCGTGTTCCGGATCGACGAAAAAACGGGAATGCTCGAAGATGTTTCATCGGGCGGGGGCATTCCGGTTCTCGAGGGCCGCGAAGGCCGCGGGCGCGAGCCGATGGGCATCGCGCTTTACCGGCGCCCGCGCGACGGCGCGGTGTTCGCGATCGTCGCGCCGAAAGAGGGCCCTCTCGACGGTTATCTCGAGCAGTACCGGCTGCTGGACGACGGCACGGGAAAGGTGAAGGGCGTGAAGGTGCGCGAGTTCGGAGCGTTTTCCGGGGCGGGCGAGATCGAGGCTGTGGCGGTGGACGACGAACTGGGATACGTCTACTACGCCGACGAAGACACGGGGTTGCGGAAGTACCATGCCGATCCCGAGCACCCGCTGGCGCAGAAGGAACTGGCGCTGTTTGCGCGCGCGGGCTATCAGGGCAACCGCGAGGGGCTGGCGATCTATGCGGCGGGCAAGGGCAAGGGCTACCTGATTTCCACCGACCAGGTCAAAGGCAACAGCCGGTATCTGCTGTACCGCCGCGAGGGAACGGCGGCGGACCCGCACGATCACAGCGAAGTGGTTGCGGTGATCGAGGGCGGAGCGGATTCGACCGACGGGATCGAAGCCACGGCGCGCCCGCTGGGGCGCGGATTTCCGCGCGGCATGCTGGCGGCGATGAACAGCGCGGGGAAGAACTTCTTCTTCTTCAACTGGGCGGATGTCGAGACGGCGCTCGGGCGGCGGTGATCAGTCGTACTCGATGAAGGGCTCGCGGGGCGAGACTCCGTCGGGGTTGTTGACGCGCGAGCCGGGCGGCGGGGGCACGTCGCCTTCGAGCAGCGGGTCATTCGTGTCGCGCATCCACTGCTTGAGCAGGCTGCGCCAATGCGCGGCTTCTTTCGGATGTTGTGCGATCACGTTGCGCGACTCGGCGGGATCGAAGACGAGATCGTAGAGCGATTCCGGATCGAGCTGCTCCGTTCGCCAGCCGTGATCGAGCCAGACCGACTTGCTGGGCCCATCGTCGCAGTTCGGCAGCACGGGGGTGCGCCTCTGTCCGAAGCGGCGGACGTAGGACCAGCGCCTGGAGCGGATGGCGCGCGCGGGCTCATAGGCCGCGTGGAAAGTGACTTCGCCGGTAAGCCAGTCGCGGATTTCTTCCCGCTCGCCGCGGATGAGCGGCATGAGGGAGCGCCCTTGGAGCCAGCCGGGTCTCGTCAGACCAGCGGCTTCGCAGAGAGTGGGGAAAAGATCCAACTGAGAGACCAGCGCGTCGCTGACCCTGCCGCCGGAGAAGCCGCCGGGACCGCGCATCATGAGCATGACGCCCATGCCGTGGGCGTTGAGGTTGCACTTCATGCGCGGGAAAGCGATGCCGTGGTCGGTGGTGAGAACGACCAGCGTCGACGCGGCGAGGCCGGCGCGTTCCAGGGCTTCGAGCACCGCCCCCATGGATTGATCGAGCACGCGCGCCGAGGCGTGGAAGGCAGCCGTGTCAGCCCGCGTCTGCGGTGTGTCCGGCAGCGGCGCCGGAGGCAGGACGTAGCGCGGGTCGTCCGGCGGAGCGGGCACGGGGAACTCGCGGTGCGTTTCAAAGAACCCGCAGGAGAGGAAGAAGGGCTCCTTCGGGCGCGACTCCAAAAAATCGGCGGCGGCGCGCGACACGGCCGGGCCGCGGTTGGACTCCGTCTTCAGGATGCGTTCGTAGCCGAGCTCCGGCACGCGGCCTGCGGCGGCTTCATGCTGGACGCCGGACAGCACGGTGAGATAGCCCTGGGAGCGGAGATAGTGCGCCATGTGGCGCGTGGGGTCGTTCAGCGAAAAGCCGCGGTGGGCGAGGCCGAGCATGCCGCAGGAGTGCGGCGCCATGCCGGTCAGCAGCGCCGCGCGCGACGGCGAACAGGTGGGCGCGGCGTCGAACGCCTGGCGGAACAGAACCGATTCGGCGGCGAACTTCTGCAAGTTCGGCGTGGGAACCGCGTGGCCGTAAGGCTGGACGTATCGGCCGGTATCGTGGGAGTGGAGATAGAGGACATTGACGTGCCCCGGCGCGGCGGAAGAGCGGATGGCGGGGGCGGCGGCGAGAACGCGTCTGCGGGTGATGGAAGAGGGCATGATGGCAGGGCTCCTCGGGAACACCATTATCATAGGTCTCTGTGAATGGCGGCTCGGACAGCAAGGGTGGCGCAGAGCCGGGCGCGGCAGCAGGCGGGGATGCCTTGCCCGCTTGAATCCCGCCCCTCGTGGTACAGTCTGAACAAGAGGCCCGCATGTCCCTGCTTGCAGCCCGCGAAACCCTCAAACAGCGCGGCTTCCGCCTTACCCGCCAGCGGCAGATCCTGCTGGATCTGCTCGACAAGACGGGCGCGCATCTGGACGCTGAGACGCTGTACCGCCTCGCTCACGAGAGAGACCCGAAGCTGAACCGGGTGACCGTCTACCGCACGCTGAAGATGCTGAAAGAGGGCGGGCTGGTCGACGAGCTGGATCTCATGCATCATGCGGGCGATCAACATTACTACGAGACCCGCCGCAAGCAGGAGCACGCCCACATCGTCTGCCTCCGCTGCGGCAAAGTGGAAGAGTTTTTCGGCGAGCCGCTCCAGAAGCTGAGACGCCAGGTGGAGAAGACGTTCGGCTTCCAGATCCTGATCGCCAGGACCGAGATCGGCGGCTACTGCGCCCACTGCCAGGTGTTGCGGGCTGAAGAGGTGAAGGAGGCCGAAGGCGGGGAGCCCGGGCCGCGCCCCGCACGGCGGGCCAGGGAAGACTGAATCGCGGCGGCCGCGGCCGCATCCAACCGCCTGGCAGCCGCGCCGGGCGGTGCTACAATGGGACTGTTGGCGATGAAGAGTCTTCTCTTCTGGGAGTTTCCGCGCGCCAGTTGGCAGTACGACGTCGTCGTCGCCCTGATTCTCGCCTTCATCTTCCTGACACCCCGCGGGTTTTTCAAAGACCAGCCTCGCCCCGCCAGCATCGTGCAGATGCCATCGGAGCCCGGCGTTACGGTGTTCTGGCTGGAGACTTCGCTTCTCAGTTCGATCAGCGAGTCACAGCGCCCCGCGCAGGCGGCGGAACTTCTCCGGAAACGGCTCGGCAAGTCGATCCAGGTGGTGCGGGTCGAGCCGGTGCATGACGCGGAGGGGGAGATCCGCGGCTACCTTGCCCTCTCCAGGCCATGACCCAGTCCCGCCTTACCTTCTGCCTTCTGGCCGCCTGTCTGGGTGCTGCTGCCGCTCCACTGGATGACGCTCTGGCCCGGCTCGACAAGGCCGCCACCGGCTTCCGCGGCATGACGGCGCAGATCCGGAAAATCTCGTACACGGCCCTGGTGAAAGAGACCAGCGAAGAGAGCGGGCGCATCGTTCTGTACCGCCCGAAGCCGAAGGACCTTCGCATGCTGGTCGAGTTCGACCAGCCCTCCCCGCGCGCGGTGGCCTTCCAGGGCAGCAAGATTCAGCTCTTTTACCCGAAGCTGATGACAGTGCAGGAATATGATCTGGGCAAGCAGGGCGGCCTCATCGATCAGTTTCTCCTGCTCGGCTTCGGGACTCCCGTGCGCGAGCTGCGCCGCGCGTATTCGATCCGGCATGTGGGCGAGGAAAAGGTGAACGGCGTTTCCGCCGACCGGCTCGAGCTTACCCCGCTGTCCCAGGAGGCCGCTCACCACGTCAGGAGCGTCGAGATCTGGGTCTCCCAAACCGACGGCATGGTCATCCAGCAGAAGGTGAACCAGCCGTCGCGCGATTACGTGCTGGTTGCATATTCCAGCATCCAGGTCAACCCCGCGTTGACGCCGGCCCAGGTCCGGCTCAACCTGCCCAAGGGCGTCAAAAAGGAAACGCCACAGAGATAGCTTGCGATGAATCAGACCACCCGGACGGGCGGGCAACGGCTCGCCTTCCTCGATTGGACGCGCGGGCTGGCCGCGCTGATCATGCTCCAGGGGCACGTCTTCCACAGCTTCACCGCCAAGGAGCTTCGCAACGACGGGCCCTACGTGTTGTCGCAGTTCGTCGGCGGCATCACGCCCGCTGTCTTTCTGTTCCTGACCGGCGTCACGCTGGCGTTTCTGATGGATTCGACGTCGCGCAAAGGGCTCACGGCATGGCAGCGCACCTGGTCGGCAGCGCGCCGGTCCGGATATCTGCTGATGCTGGCCTTTCTGTTCCGGCTCCAGATGTGGTCGTTCTCGCTCGGCAAGAGTGCGTGGACGGACCTGTTCAAGGTGGACATTCTCAACTGCATGGGGCTGGGCATTATCGCGCTCTCGCCGCTGGCCATTTTCACGACGCGCGAACGCATCCGCTTCGGCGCCGTCAGCGGGCTGTTCATCGCCGGCGCCGCCCCGCTGATCAGCTCGGCCGACTGGAGCTGGGTGCATCCGTTCGCGCGGGCCTGGTTCGTGCCGGATCCCAATTTCTTCAGCTTTTTCCCGTGGGCGGCGTTCATCGCTTTCGGACTGGCCGCCGGCTCGCTGCTGCGGGTGGTCGAGCCCGGCGCCATGGGACGCATGATGGAGTGGTGGGCGCTGTTCGGGCTGGCTCTCGTGGTGGGCGCGCGCTACTTCGCCAATCTTCCCTACTCGATCTATCCGGACTCCGACTTCTGGCTCAACAGCCCCGCGCTGATCCTGATCAAGACCGGCGTCATCCTGATGGTGGCCGCTTTTGCTTATCTCTGGACGACCTACGTCAACACGGGCTGGAGCTTCCTCCGGCAGTTCGGCATGACGTCGCTGCTGGTGTACTGGGTGCACACGGAGCTGGTCTACGGAAACTGGTTCTGGCGCTGGAAAGAGGCGCTCACGGTGCCGCAGACGGTAGCCGCCGCGGCGATGGTGATCGTGCTGATGCTGGGCCTGAGCATCGCGCGCACTGGCTGGAAGGGCAGCCCGAGCCTGCCCGTGTGGCTGCGCCAGAAGTGGAGCGCGTGGCGGGCGCAGCCGGTTCCCCAGGCTGGCGACTGATCAGCGGCTGCCCCGCATCGCCGGGCCGGGCGTTCCCCAGGGCAGGATGGTGGTGGAATCCGTGCGCGCCCGGAGCAACTGATGCAGGGTGATCCCCTGCGCTCCCTGGAGGTTCGCGCCGCGGAAATCCGCCCCGGCGCATGATGCGTCGTCGAAGCGCGCCCCTTGCAGCCGGGCGCCGGTGAACTGGGTGCCCCGCAGCCGGGCGCCGCGGAAATCGCAACCCGCCAGCAGGCAGTCGTGGAAACACGAACCGCCCAGATCCGCGCCTGGAAACCTCGCCCGCTCCAATCTGCATTTCTCGAAGTGGCAGTGCTGCAACAGCGCGCCGTTGAACCGCAGATCCTCCCCGCGGCAGCGGATGAAGCGGCAGAAGCGGAGCGTGGCGCCATAAAACAGCGAGCGTGCCAATTCCGTTTCCGAAAACAGGCACTCCAGCAATGACGCCTTGTGAAAGGAGGCATCCGGCAGCAGCGCGCCCGAAAAATCCACCCGCCCGAGCCGCGCTTCCATCCACCGGCTTGCCGGCGCCCGCGCCTTCTCCATAGGGCAGGCGCCAAGGACTGCCGCACAAAGGCTGGCCGATGCCAGGCAGGCGTCATGGAGCAGGACTTCTTCCAGCGTGGCGCCGTCCAGCGCGGCGCTAGAGAGGTTCACCAGCGACAGGTCGCATGCCTCCCACTGGCTGCCGTCGAGCATGGCGGCGTGCAGATCCGCTGCCGGCAGCTCCACCTTGAAAAAGGCGCCCCTCGCCAGGCGTGCATGCGGCGCGCGGAGCCCCTCGATTTTCACATGCCGCAACTGGCACATTTCGCCGCCGGCCTCGCCATCCAGCCACCGGCGGTGGCGCTCCAGCGCCTCGCGCCAGGTCTCCCACGCCAAATCGGCAGGCCGGGACACCGGCCCCTGCGCCGCGCGAGGATCAGCCGCAGCCCTGCACTCCGCCTGTTCCACTGCTGACTCATCGGCAGAAGCCGGCTGGGATTGAGCGCACGTTCCCGCTCAGACGCTGACCACCGGACAATCCGACTGCCGGATGATCGAATAGGCGTTGGCCCGCAGCCGGCCGAGCACGCCGGACGCCGAACCGCGCCCGATCACCAGCAGATCCGCTTCCCACTCCTTCGCCAGGCGGCATACCGCTTCCGGTATGTCGCCGCTGCCGGCCAGAACCGGCGCCTCCCAGCCCAGGCGCTTCATCAACCCGTGGATCTCCTCCCGCGCTGCAGCTTCCATCCGCTCCTGCCACTCGGGGTCGACAGGTTCGCCACCGGGCCCTTCCAGGCAGGGCATAACGTGCAGCAGGGCCACCTCAGCGCCCACTTCCTGCGCGAACCGCCGCGCCCACATCAGCGTGCGCTCCGACTGCGACCGCAGATCCACGCCCACGGCCACTTTCCCCAGGCGGACGTCCTCCACTCGAGCCGCTTCCATGTGCACGCCGGTCCAGACCGGACAATCGGCGTCATGGAGGACCTTGGCCGTCACCGATCCCAGGATGAAGCGCCGGAAGGTTCCATACCCGTGCGTGGGCATCACGATGAGGCTCACCCCCAGATCGTGCGCCGTCCTGACGATCTTCGCCGCCGGGTCGCCCTCCAGAATCAGCCTGTCGGCGCTGCCTGGGGGAAGTTCCTCAGCGAGGAAGGCATCCAGGTCCTTGCGCGCCTGCTCGGCGCGGCTGCGGAACAGCTCTTCCAGCACGCTGCCCCCCACCTCCATGGCGCCGAACTCGTAGTGCGGCGGCGGCAGCACGTGCAGCAGCGTGATCCGGCTTCCGAAGCGTTTCTGCAGCGCCCCGGCGTAGCGCGCCGCGCACTCGCTCTTCTCGGAAAAATCCACGGGCGCCAGAATGTGGCTGAGCGGCATAGGGCCTCCCTCCTTCTCTTTTTCCGCACCCGGGGAGGCGTGTCAAGCGCCCGCGCCCGGTTATTTGCCTGAGAGGCCCAGGTCGGCCAAAACCTTCGGGTT
Source organism: uncultured Bryobacteraceae bacterium (assembly GCA_937920635.1). GTDB lineage: Bacteria > Acidobacteriota > Terriglobia > Bryobacterales > Bryobacteraceae > JANWVO01. Next base: position 13,389 of record CAKZUE010000046.1, on the reverse strand, counting down.
CTCCTCTTCCTGCGCCAGCGTCTTGTGGCAGGTGTCGCAGTCCTGGGTGATGGAGCGGCCGGCGGGTTTCGATTCGCGCCAGTCGTGGCAGCGGAAGCAGCCATCGAAATCAACGTGCCCGATATTGTTGAAATAGGTACCCCATTTCACCCGCATTTCCGGGAAAACATTGCGGCTGTATATCGACAGAGCGCCGCGTGCGCTGCGCTCGACATCCTGCCGCCTGGAGGCAAAAATCTCCGGGTAGTTCTTCTCATAAAATGCGGCAAAACGCTTCGGAATTTCCCGCTCGCTTTCGGCCGTGGCCGCATATTCCTGCTGGATCACGTCGAGCGCCGCCTTCTTGGCGAACGGCAGGGTGCGGTCGATGAGCCCCTCGTCGAGGGCCCGGTCGACAGCCTTGCCGGGCATCTCGTAGCTGTGCGACGGGCGGTTGTGGCAGTCGATGCAGTCCATCATGCGGACCGGGAGCGATCCCGGGCCGTCGCCCGAGTGGCCCTCGGCCGTGTAGACGTAGCGCTTGCCGTCTCCGCCCGTGTATTCCACCCAGGGAATTTTCTGCCTCTCCTTGTCCGCGTGCGCGTAGCGGATCTCCACGCCCGGGCCCATGTGCGCCCCGTGGATGCCCTGGTAGCCGTTGCCGCCGCCGATGTGCATCAGCAGCACGGTCTGCGTGCGCGTGACCTTTTCGTCCTCGCCGTAGTGGTTGATGACGCGCAGCCGGTCCCCGCCGAACTTTTGCGGCCAGTGGCAAACCTCGCAGGTTTCCCGGGCCGGACGGAGGTTTTCAATCGGCGTGGGGATCGGCCTCGGATAGAGATTGAACGCGACGGAGACCACCTGCCAGGAGCCGGAGATCTTGCTCTTCACAAACCAGTTGGCCCCAGGGCCGATGTGGCACTCGACGCACGCCACCCGGGAGTGAGGCGAGTGCTGGTAGGCGGTGAACTCCGGCTTCATCACCGTATGGCACGTCTGCCCGCAGAAGCTCACCGTTTCCATGTAGTGCACCGCGCCGTAGAGCAGGCTGGATCCGATCACCAGATTGGCCGCCGTGGCGGCCCCCACGAAGGCCAGCAGCTTCCGGAAACGGGGATTGGACAATTCAAGCGGCGGGAAAACCTCCGGCAGTTTGCCCTTCCGCTTCACATGCCAGATGCCGACCGGGATCAATGCCAGCCCGGAGAAAAAGATCGCCGGCAGAAAGAGGAATTGCAGAATGCCCGCGTAGGGGTCCTGCGAATGCGTGCGGAACGTGGCCGGCAGCAGCATCACCCAGAGAACGCCGCCAGTGGTCACCAGCACCACGCCTATCAGGCTGATCCAGTTGCTGGAGAGATAGACAATGGGACTCAGCCAATCTCGGAATCTCTTCATAATCGCTCCCAGAGAATCTTGCAATCAGTCACCCAGCGCCGCCTCATCGGCGTCGACATATTCCGCCCGCGGGCTGTAGCCCTTCAGAAACGCCGTATCGAGAGGATAGACCGCCGGATCAAAAATCACCATGTAGAAGTGCCACACCAGGATGGAAAGCGTCGCCAGCACGGCTTCATAGAAGTGGATGACCCGGCTGACGTCGAGCACGACCTTGGGCATGACGCTCAGGCTCCAGTTGTGGAACCACAGCAGCAGCCCGGTCAGCGCCATGATGGCCGTGCCCCACACCACCGCCCAGTATTCCATCTTTTCAATGTAGCTGTGCGGCGAGCGGTGCGGGCGTTCGCGCCGCAAGCCCAGCCGCCATAGCGTGCCTTCCACCAGCTCGCGCGCGTCGCGCGCGCGCGGCAGCATCTCCTTCCAGTGCTCGCGCAACTGGCGGTTCACCACCAGCGTGACGACGTGCAGGATGGAAGTGCCGATCAGCACCACGCCGGCAATGCGGTGCACGGTGCCGCGCAGCGGCACCTGGCTCTCCCAGCGGAGGAACCAGGAAGACCACCAGGCGTCGGGATAATGCAGCGCGAAGCCGGTGTAAACCAGCACGATGAAGCTGACGGCGAGCAGCGCGTGCTGGATGCGTTCCATCCGGTACATGCGCTCGTGGTGCGGCTCGATGCGGCGCAGCAACTGCATCGGAACGTGCCTGCCCCGGAACCGCATGCTGGCGAGCTTGCGGATGAAGTCTCCGGCGTGGTGCATCAGCATGAATCCGATGGTGCCGGGGATGAGCATGGCATAAAACCACTCGGCCCACCGCACCGGCGCCGGCGCCTTCGCGCCCTGCACCTCATGGATCGGTCCCAGGGCGAAGCGGCTCCCCGCGCCGGGATGGCAGGCGCCGCAGGTCGCCGACAGGTTCTTGACATGGGTCCGCGACGCCGGATCGGAGGAAGGCAGGATGTCATGATAGCCGTGGCAGGAGGCGCAGTCGGCCACGCTCTGATTGCCCGATTTCAGCGCCAGTCCGTGGAAGCTCTGCTGGAACGTGTTGAGGCGGTCCGGCGGCAGACCGAAGCGCCGCGCCAGCCGCAGGTCGCCGTGGCAGTGGCCGCAGGTGTCGGGGACGCTGTTGGGGAACACGGTGGAGTTGGGATCCTTGGCCTTCAACACGCGGTGGCCGCCGTGGCAGTCCGAGCACACCGGCGCGTCCCGCACCCCGGCGGCGACCGCCTTGCCATGCACGCTCTTCTGGAATTGTTCTGCCTCGTTGGCGTGGCACATGCCGCAGGTGTCCGGCACGCTGCGATGGAACTCGAGCGTGAGGGCGCGTTTGGATTCATGCACGTCGCCGTGGCAGGTGGAGCATTCCGGCGCGCTGCCGTTGCCCTTCCGCATCTGCGCCGCGTGCTCGCTCTGTTCGTAGTCGCGCACCGTGCCGGCGTGGCAGGTGGCGCACTGCGGCTTCGGCGTGTTCTCCGGATGCGGATACTCCTCGTGCTTCAGATGGCAACTGGAGCACGCTACGGAAGCGTGCGCTGACTCTTTCAGCTTCGCCTCCTGATCATGGCAGTCCGCGCAGACGCTGTTGGGAACCGTCGCCGGCCGCACGGGCTTCCTGCCCGTCTGTGCGCCGGCGGACACAGACAAAATCAATAGTGCCGCCCAGAGTCCCAGCCTCATGCAGAGTCCATCCTGTTTCGCGCCGCCGCGCGCCCGCCCCTCAACAGACGCGCTTCGGCCTCGTTTCATACTTTGTCCCACGTCAGCCTGCCGGCCTCGGCGGGCGCCTGGCGCCCGCCGCAAACGCCGTTCACGCCAGGCCGGCGCGGGATGTCGCCTCCCAAATGTACATGCCGTACAGCACGGCCAGAATCAGGCCGGTGATGGCCAGAACCACCGTGAGGGCTTTGCCCCACCTGTCGATCAGCTCCAGTTTTCGCGCCACGGTCATCTGCTGCGAAATCACCGTATCCGGCCCCGTGACGTGCAGCGTATCGTCTTCCTGCGATGCCACATGCCGCCGCCAGAAGGCAAGGAAGATCACAATCAGGGCCAGCAGGCCCCACGCAATCGCATACGGTGTCAGGTTCGACATGCTTCCATACCTCCAATGTTCTGGGCGCGGTGGCGCCCCGCCGTGTTACGGTCCGGGAGGACCGGCCGCCGGCTTCGGCTTCCGGGTTCCGGAACGAAGACAGGTGGCCAGAACCGCCAGCACCACCGTATTGAGCGGATCCTGCTCCGACAGCACCGAGTGAACCCCGGCCTCCCAGGCTTCTTTCAGGTGCATGGCGTCATGGCGGGTGATCAACACAATCCGGTCGGCGTACTCGATCGGCCGAGGCAGCCGTTGGAATGTCTCTTCGTCCAGCACAGCCACGCACGCCGATTCCAGATCCGGCCTCTCCGCGCGCAACACGGGCGTCTGCGTGCTCCGCTCCAGAAGCGAACACAGCGCCTCGGCCCGCGTTCCGTCGCTGAGGCTGATCTGGATCGTTCCCATTGCCGTGATCCCAGGGTGCGCCAGCCCGGCTTCCGCGTTTCCGCCTGGGCCGGGGCTGTTTTGCTGGCGCTTCCCGCGCACTCTATCTCCAAACGCCCGGCTCCGGAACAGAGGATCCCGGAAACCGCGCATTCGCTGCACACCCTTGCAATCGAGAGTCCAACCTGACCCCGGCCCCTATATCCACGAAATTCCGCCATTTCCAAGGCGTTGTAGCCGCGCTGTGCCCCTCCCCCGGCCCGCTTCGGCTTCCCATGCCCCCCTTCTCTGGGGCAATTGACCCAGTCCGCCCCACCGGCGCTGCCGAAACTCTCCCCGAAGGTCTACAATTAGATGACGAAGGGCGAAATGGCAAAGCTCAACGCGGCCTGGCAGACTCCCGATCTCCTCGCGCAGATCTTCGATACCGTTTCAGAAGCCCTCATCCTCTACGACCGCGACCACGTCATCCGGGGCGTCAATGCCGCCGCCGAGCAGTTGCTGGGCATGACCGCCGACGAGCTCGTCGGCCGCGACTGCCGTCAGATGTTCCATTGCCAGGAGTGCGAGCCCGGCTGCGGCTTGCACCCGGGACTGGTGCAGATCAACGGCGGCAACGGCGCCGTCCGCCTCCATACCGCCAACGGATTCGAGCGGCTGGTGGTGCTGAAGACCACGCCCTTCCGCTCCGGCAACGGCTCGCTGGAAGGGTTCCTCGCGGCCATCAAGGACGTCGGCGCCGAGATCGAATCGCAGAAGCGCGAGATCATCGCCGAGAGTCCGGCCATGCGCGAGGTGCTCCACTTCGTCCGCCGCGTGGCCATCAGCGAGGCCTCCACCATTCTTCTGGAGGGCGAAAACGGCGTCGGCAAGGATCTGATCGCCAAGACTCTCCATCATCAGAGCCTGCGCGCCGCCGAGCCGTTCATCGCCATCAATTGCGCCGCGATTCCCGAAACGCTGCTCGAAAGCGAATTGTTCGGTTACGAAAAGGGCGCCTTCACCGACGCCCGCGCCCAGAAGCGCGGCATCTTCGAGCTGGCCGACAAAGGCACCCTTTTCCTCGACGAAATCGGCGAAATCCCCCTCACCTTGCAGGCCAAGCTCCTTCGCGTCCTCGAGGAGCAGAGCTTCCGCCGCCTCGGCGGGCTGCGCGACATCAATCTCGACCTGCGCGTCGTCGCCGCCACCAACAAGAACCTTCGCGAGGCGGTCAAGGAAGGGGCTTTCCGGCAGGACCTCTATTTCCGCCTCAACGTGATTCACATCACCATTCCCCCGCTGCGCGAGCGCCCTGAAGACATCGCCGCCCTGGCCAATTTCTTCGTCCAGCACTACAACAAGAAATTCAAACGGCAGATGGACGGCATTTCCCCGGATGCCATGCGGCTGCTGCTGGCGCACGACTGGCCCGGAAATGTGCGCGAGCTGCGCAACGCCATCGAGCGGGCCATGATCCTCGAGGACTCCAGCTACATCACCCCGCAAAGCCTGCCGAAGAGCATCAGCCGCATCGACACGCCTCCGGCGCCGCAGCCCTCCCAGACCGCGCTGCCTCCTCTGCCCGATTCCGGGCTCGGCCTGGAAGAGAACGAGCGCCGCCTCATCCTGGCTGCGCTCGAAAAAACCGGCGGCAATCAGACCCAGGCTGCCAGGCTCCTCCAGATCACCCGCGACACCCTCCGTTACAAGATGAAAAAGTTCCAGCTCCGCTGAGCCGGCTCCACGCGCGGCGCAGGTTCAGCTGGCCTATTCCTCCTGACCCGCGTACTTCGCGCTCAGCCCGCAGTCGGCCACGATCTCCGCCCCGGTCACCGCCGAGGCGTCGCCGGAAGCCAGAAACACCACCACCCGCGCCACCTCCCGCGCCTCCGCAATCCTGCCCAGCGGATGTACCGCCGCCAGACGCCTCTCTTCCTCGACAGGATTGCCGCCGCGCCCGAGCCACGCCTCCACCGGCGGCGTCCTCGTCCACCCCGGCAGCACCGCGTTCACGCGCACCCCCGCCGGTCCGTACTCCAGCGCCAGGCTCCGCGTCAGCCCCACCAGCCCCGCCTTTGCCGCCGCATAAGGAAACATCCCGCGCGCCGTCATCCGCGCGTGCAGCGAACTCACATTCACGATCACCCCCGCCCCGCGCTCCAGCATCCCCGGCAGCGCCGCCCGCGCGCACAGCCACGCCGACTTCAGATTCAGCGCCATCGCCGCGTCCCACTCCGCCGCGCTCATCCGCACCGGGTCGTACCAGGTGTTGCCGCCGGCGTTGTTCACCAGGATCTCCGCCGGCTGCCATCGCTCCCGGAGCCGCGCGAACGCCGCCGCCACTTCCTCCTCCCGCGTCACATCGGCCTGCAAAAACAGAACGTCCAGATCTTGTTCCTCCATCCCGAGCCGCGCCGCCTCGCCCGCCTCCGCGTTTCTGTCCAGAAAAGCCACTCGCGCCCCCTCCCGCGCCAGCTCCTCGCAGCAGGCGCGCCCGATGCCCTGCGCTCCGCCGGTCACCACCGCCACCTTGCCCGTGAGTCTCATGCCTGCCATCGTGTGCTCCGCCGCCCCATCCTACTCCACCGCCTCCCGCCATCGATATACTCTTTCCATGCCCATGAACCGCCGCTCTTTCGTCCAGTCCGTCCCCGCGCTGCTGGCCTCCGCCCGCGCCTCCGCCCAGACGCCCCATCCGCCTTACGACCGCGATAAGATCCGCCGCGTCGGCGTCATCGGCCCCGGCTGGTACGGCAAGTGCGACCTGTTCCGGCTCATCCAGGTCGCCAACGTCGAGGTCGTCTCCCTCTGCGACGTCGACCAGCGCATGCTGGAGCAGGCGGCCGAACTCGCCTCCCAGCGCCAGCGCTCGAAGAAGAAACCGCGCCTCTACCGCGACTACCGCGAGATGCTCAAGGAGCGCGATCTCGACATCGTTCTCATTGACACGCCCGATCACTGGCACGCTCTGCCCGCCATCGAAGCCCTCCGCGCCGGCTGCCACCTTTATCTCCAGAAGCCCATCAGCGTCGACGTGGTCGAAGGGCAGGCCATCCTCGCCGCCGCGCGCAAGTACAACCGCGTCGTCCAGGTCGGCACCCAGCGCCGCTCCACGCCGCACCTGATCGAGGCCCGCGACGAGATCATCCGCTCCGGCAAGCTGGGCCGCATCGGCCACATCGAAATCTGCTGCTACTACGCCATGCGCTCGCGCGAAAATCCGCCCGACACGCAGCCGCCCGCCTGGCTCGATTACGAAATGTGGACCGGCCCCGCCCCCATGCGCCCCTACAACCCCATGGTGCATCCGGGCCGCTGGCGCCAGTTCATGGAATACTCCAACGGCATCGTCGGCGACATGTGCATCCACATGTATGACATGGTCCGCTGGATGCTCGATCTTGGCTGGCCGAAGTCGGTCTCTTCCTCCGGCGGCATCTACGTCACCAAGGGGGGCAAAGGCAACATCAGCGACACCCAGACCGCCATCTTCCGCCACGACGATCTCGACATCGTCTGGACCCACCGCACCTGGGGGCCCCCGCCGGATCCCAAGTACACCTGGGGCGCGTTTTTCTATGGCGAAAAGGGCGTCCTGAAGGCCAGCGTCTTCTCTTACGACTTCATCCCCAACGAAGGCCAGCCCGTCCACAGGGACGTCACCTACGAACTCGAGCAGTTCCCCGAGGACAAGACCGAAGAGCGCCTCGAGCGCCACGTCGCCCCGGCCATCCGCTATCACATGATGGACCTGCTGTCAGCGATCGACAACAACCGCCGCCCCGTCGCCGACATCGAGCAGGGCCACATCTCCACCGCCTCCTGCATCCTCGCCAACCTCTCTGCCCAGCTCAACCAGACCCTGCATTGGGACGCAGCCGCCGGGCGCATCCGCGGCGGCGAGGATTTGAACCGCCTGCTCGCCCGCCCCTACCGCGCCCCGTGGGTCCACCCGGATCCGAAGTCCGTGTGAACCAAACACAGGACTTTGCACCGGATCGCCCGCCCGTGGCTTCCCCCCGGCCCTGGCCGGAGGCTGCCCGCAGCGCGGTTTCCCCCCAGCCTTTGGGCCGGAGGCTCCAACTTTGCAGCCTTGTCACGCGAAGTTCATGGTTCTGTAATCGAGGGCCTGTATCTGTAACAATAGAGACAAGAGCTAATGAAGAAAATCCTTCTGATCGAAGATGATACCGACCTGTACGCGCTCCTGAAGTACAACCTGGAAAAGGAAGGCTACCTGATGGTCGGCAGCCAGACCGGTCGCGGCGCCGTTGAACTGGTCCGCCGCGAACGCCCCGATCTGATCATTCTCGATATCATGCTGCCGGACTCCGACGGGCTCGACATCTGCAAAGGCATCCGCAGCCGCCCCGAACTGGCCCACATCCCGATCATCTTCCTCACCGCCCGCGCCTCGGAGACCGACCGCATTCTGGGTCTGGAGCTGGGCGCCAGCGACTACATCGTCAAGCCGTTCTTCGTCCGCGAGCTGATCGCCCGCGTCAAGATCCAGTTCCGTCAGGCGCAGCCGCCGGCTCGCCCTGTCCAGTCGGGTCCGCTCGTGCTCGACCGCGCCACCTGCCGCGTCACCCTCGACGGCAAGCCCGTGTCGTTGACCGCCACCGAGTTCCGCCTGCTGGAGTTCCTCATGTCCCGCCCTGGCGTCGTCTTCAGCCGCGAGCAACTGCTGGACGCCGTCTGGGGCCACGACCGCGCCGTCACCGACCGCACCGTGGACGTCTACATCCTCCGCCTTCGCCAGAAGCTCGAAGGCGACAACGAGTCCCTGTGCTTCATCCGCAGCGTCCGCGGCTTCGGCTATTCCTTCAACGAAGATCCCGTCCAGTCCGCCCAACAACCGGCGGCAAGCTAGGTTCCCCCCGGCCCTGGCCGGGGGCTGCGGTGGCGTCGCTTGTTGCAACGGTGACGGGCCGCCTGGTCGCGGCCCCGCGGCCTGCTCCCGCGCGGTTCCGATGGCCCCCCTCACGGCAACTCGAAACTCACAAACCGCAGCCGCCCGTTGCGCTCCACCTGGAACGCCAGCGCCGCGCCGGGCTTCTGCTTCCGCACGAATTCGCGCAAATCGGACACGCTCCGCACGGGCGTCCGGTTCACCGCATAGATCAGATCCCCCGCGCGGAATCCCTCCTCCAGAACCGCGCTGTCGGCGTGCCGCGCCGCCACCAGCACGCCCCCGGACTCGCTCCGCGCCGGCGCCAACTGGTCCCGCAAGGCAGGCGTCAGATCCACCGCAAAAATCCCCAGCTCCGGAATCAGATTCTCCTCGCGGCTGGCCAGCTCGGCATACGTCGACGCCTCGTCATGCCGCTCGGCCACCTGCACGGACACATTCAGCTTCTTCGAGCCGCGCAGCACCTCCAGCGCAATCGTCTCGCCCACCGCCGGCCGGTACAGGCTCACGTTGAACTGCCGCGCGTCTTCCATCGCCCGTCCGTTCAGCGAAACGATCACGTCGCCCACCCGGAGCCCGGCCGCATCCCCCTGCCCTTCCGGCTCGACATCGGCCACCACCACGCCCCACTCCCGCGGCAGCCGCCAGCCCTGGGCCAGCGCGGCGGAGATGGTCTGCACCGTCACGCCGATCTCGCCGCGGATCACGCGCCCCGTGCGGCGCAACTGCTCCACCACATTCGCCACCAGATTCGAGGGCACGGCGAAGCCGATCCCCTCGTTGCCGCCCGACTGCGACAGGATCATCGTGTTGATTCCGATGATGCGCCCCTCGGTGTCCACCAGCGGGCCGCCCGAATTGCCCGGGTTGATGGGCGCGTCGGTCTGGATGTAGATCATCGGGTCGTCGGCCCGCAACTGCCGCGCCGGCGCGCTCACCACGCCCATCGTCACCGAGTTGTCCAGCCCCAGCGGGCTTCCGAACGCGAACACGAGCTGGCCCTGCTCCACTGCGTCCGAATCGGCCATTTCCAGCGCGGGCAGACCTGTCTCCGAAACCCGCAACAGCGCCACGTCGGTCTCCAGATCCAGCCCCGCCACCTCCGCCCTCACGGTCCGCGGCCTGGCTCTTCCGCCGCCTGCCTGCCGGTCAGCGGGCGCCGGCGGCAGCGTCACCTGCACGCGCTGCGCGCCCACCACGACGTGCGCGTTGGTGACGATCAGTCCGCCGGGATCGATGATCACACCCGAGCCCGCGCTCTGCTGCCGCGCCGCCACGCCCGGCTCGTCGCTCTCCTCCGGCTCCAGTTGCCGGTAGCCCACCGTGCTCACTTTCACCACCGAGGCGTGCACGCGGCGGCTGAGTTGCTGGAATCCCTGGCTGAGCTCGCTCAGCCGCACCGGCTGCGTCTGCCCCGCGGCCGCCAGGCACGCCGCTACGCAAAGAAGCGATTTCAGGTAACGAGCCATGCAACAACCCCCGATCTGCCTTATTCTAGCCTCAGGCAGTTGAATTCCTCCCGAGGAGGTTCCCTAAACCATGCAACGCCGTGCTTTCGTCACCTCAGCCGCTCTCGGCGCCGTCCTGCCCGCAGCCGCGCAAACTCCTGGCCCCCTGCCCATGGCCACGCTCGGCAAGAGCGGCCTCAAAGTCACCCGCATCGCCGTCGGCGGATATCACATGAACGTCCGCGGCGAAGAGGAAGCCCTGCGCATCCTCCGCCGCGCCTTCGATCTCGGCCTCAACTTCTACGACAGCGCCAACGGCTATCACGGCGGGCGCAGCGACGAGATCCTCGGCAAGGCCTTCTCCGGCGCGGACCGCCAGAAGGTCCTGCTCATGACCAAGTGCGAGATCTACACGCGCGACGGCGCCATGCGCGTGCTCGAGCAGCAGCTCCGCCGCATGAAGACCGACTATATCGACCTCTGGCAGTGCCACCAGGTGAGCGAGCACACGGAAGTCGACCAGATCCTCGGCCCCAACGGCTCGCTGGAAGCGTTCGTGCTCGCGAAAAAACAGGGCAAGGTCCGCCACATCGGCTTCACCGGACACCGCGACCCCGAGATCCACCTGCGGCTGCTGAAGGCCACCGACGTGTGGGAGACCATCCAGATGCCCGTCAATCTGATCGATCCCCACTACCTCAGCTTCCTCCGCCAGGTGCTGCCGGAAGCGCGCCGCCGCGGGCTCGGCGTCATCGCCATGAAGTCGAACGCCATGGGCCAGATCACCGCGCAGAACGTCGCCGCCATCGCCGATTGCCTGCGCTTCGCCTGGAGCCAGGACATCGACACGCTCGTCTCCGGCGTCGAGACGGTCGAGCAGCTCGAACAGAACGTCGCCGCGCTGCGCGCGTTCCGCAAGATGCAGCCGCAGGAAATCAGCGCCCTGCTCGAGCGCACGGCGAAAGGCAAGACCGGTTCGGGCGTCGAGCGCTACAAGCGCGCCCCGCAGGGCGCCTGCTTCAGGGCGCACCGGGACGGCGAACCGGCTTGAGGAGCGCCCGCGCCGGGGCGCCGTCGGCGCCTTCGATCCGCAGCGGCAGGCACGCCATCTCGTATTCGCCCGGCTCGACGCCGCGCAGGCAGATGCCCTCCAGGATCCATACGCCCGCTCCCAGCAGCACGCGGTGCGTCTCCGCGGGGTTTTCGTGAAAGCCGCTCACCGAGAGCGCGTCGATGCCTACCAGCGCGGCGCCGGCGCGGGCGAGCTTCTCCGCCGCGTCGCGGGCCAGAAAAACGTAATCCTCAAAAAATGTGCCGGCGAACATTTCCCGTTCGCTGTTGCGCGTGCGGAACAGCACCCGCGCGCCCGGTTCCAGAGCGTCCGGGACATCGGCGGCGCGGACCGCATCGCCGTCCGCCCGCACGACGAGCGCGCGCCCGATCATCACCTCCGGCGGCAGCGTGTCGATCGGCCGGCCCTCGCGCAGGAAGTGCAGTGGCGCGTCCATGTGCGTGCCCGTGTGGGCGCTGATCGCCAGCCGCGTCAGGTTGTACGCATCCCCCCGCTCGAACGACTGCGCGCGCTCGATCCCCGGCGCGCCGTCGCCCGGCCACACGGTCATCCCCGCGCGCAGCGGCACGCTGATGTCGATCCAGCCCCCGTTCATCGCCATGGCAGCTCGCCCAGCGGGCGCCAGTAGATGTTGCGGAACGCCACCGGACCGTGGTCGCCCTGGAGCATGACCGGGTTCTCGGGCGCTTCGGGAATATCCATGTGCGCGCGCGTGCCGCCGTCGAGCTCGACGTTGTCCTGCACCATCACGCCGTTGAACATCACCCGCAGCATGCGCGCGTTTTCCACTTTCTTGCCCGAAGAATCGAACCGCGGCGCGCGGAACCAGATATGGTAACTCTGCCACTCGCCCGCGTTCTTCATCGCATTCACCCGCGGCGGCGAGCCGCCCACGGGCCCGTTGTTCAGCCAGCGGTGGTAAATCGCGCCGCAGTCGCCCGTGGTCAGGTCGGCGTAGCCGAAGCTGTCGAGGATCTGCACCTCGTACAGCCCGTGCAGATAGACGCCCGAGTTCGACCCGCGCGGGATCATGAATTCGATATAGAGCTCGATGTCGCCGAATTTCTTCTCGGTGACGAGGTTCTGCGTGCGCCCGTTCTTGCCGTTCAGAATCCGGTCGCCGCCCTCGCCCACGCCGTAGAGTTGCTTGGGCCCGTACCAGCGGTCGAAGCGGATGCCGCGCACCGCCATCCATTCGTGGGGCTTTGAAGGATCCTGCGCGCGCCACCCGGTCAGGTCTTTGCCGTTCAGCAGCGGCTGCCATCCCTGTTGGGTCAGGAAGGGCGGATCCTGCGCCGCCGCCATCACGCACACAAGCAGGAGCACGAAACACAGCCGGAGTCGCATGCTGCCATTATTCCACCTGTGGCCCCCGCGGGCACGTCACCGGGTGTGAGCGCCGCTCCCTCGGTTGCCACTGCACCCGGTGCGGCGGGCGGGCGCAACTTTTTTCCTTGACTCATCCTGCCATGTACCGTAAGCTTGGAAAAGTTCTGGATGTACTGGAACCTTGCCTCCCCGGGAGCCGGGTATGGATCTCGGGGTTGCCACTCTGGAGGAGACTCACATGAAATCACCCCTTTGGGGCGCGCCGCTTCTGCTTGCTGCAGCCGCCCTCACCGCTCCCGCCGCCAGCATGATCGGCATTGACCCGCCCTCCAACGTGATTGTTTACGCAGGAGGGCTGGAATGGGTCTACGCCGCCCCGTGCGCCCCCAATGGCTGCGGCACAATCACCCTGCATCACGGGTTCCGGCTGCCGACGAGTTCTGAGTGGACATCGTCGTTCTCGAATCTGAGCGCAATGTACACGCAGTTCACCACGCCCGGCCGGAAGTGCGCTTCGCCGTACTTCTCTGATCAGTACGATCACTGTGACTTCGGCGATTTTCAGAGAGGCTACGTGTACAACTCGCCCTTCGCTCCTGACGACGCCCACCGCTTCCACGCAGCCTCGGAAACGTTCCTCGTCCGCGGCGAAGGCGGCGGCGAGATCCCGGAGCCGGCGTCCTATCTGCTCACTGCCATCGGATTGAGCGCCGTGGCTCTCATTCGCCGCAGGCGCGTCCGCGCGCTCTGACAGACTCACGCCCACTGCGCCCGGACAGGC
>CAKZUE010000045.1 GCA_937920635.1 uncultured Bryobacteraceae bacterium | reverse complement strand
TGTTCGCGGCCAAACCGCGCGTCATCGTGCTGACCGACATCTCCAACGAGCCCGACGACGAGGAGTCGCTGGTCCGCTTCCTGGTGTACTCGAACGAATACGACGTCGAGGGCATCATCGCCACGACGTCCGTCTGGCTGCGCGACAGGATCCGTCCTGACATCATCCGCGAGACGATCCATGCTTACGGCCAAGCGCAGCCCAATCTGCTGAAACACGCCCCGGGCTTCCCTGCCGCAGACAGTCTGCTGAAGCTCGTCAAGTCCGGCAGCGCGGAGTTCGGCATGCGCGGTGTGGGCTTCGGCAAGTCGACGGAAGGCTCGCGGTGGATCATCGAGGTGGTCGACCGCCCCGAGCCGCGCCCGGTGTGGATCACGGTCTGGGGCGGGGCAAACACGCTGGCGCAGGCGCTGTGGGACGTGAAATACACGCGCTCGCCAGAGGAGCTGGAAAGGTTCGTGTCAAAACTGCGCGTGTACACGATCTCCGATCAGGACGACGCGGGGCGGTGGCTGCGGATCACATTCCCCACGCTGTTCTACATCGTCAGCCCTTCGAGCGTTGACAGCCATGAATACCATCTCGCCACCTGGACCGGCATCTCCGGCGACCGCTGGTACCGCAACGGACCGATGGAGGATTTCGAGCTGGCGGACAATCCGTGGCTGGAAGAGAACATCATCCGCAACCACGGTCCTCTGGGCGCGCGCTATCCAAAGCTCGCCTACATCATGGAGGGCGACACGCCCTCTTTCCTGAACCTGATCCAGAACGGATTGGGCGGCGACATCGAGCCCTCTTACGGGGGCTGGGGCGGGCGTTACGAACTGCGCCAGTCTTACGCCGAGACGCGCCCCATCTGGACGAACTCGCGCGACACGGTGCGCACGCGCGACGGACGCGAGCACACGTCGAACTCAGCCACCGTCTGGCGCTGGCGGCGCGCCTTCCAGCACGATTTCGCCGCGCGCATGGACTGGTGCGTCCAGCCTTACGCGAGCGCGAACCACAATCCCGCGGCGGTGCTGAACGGCGATAAAACAAAAGACGTGCTGCATGTTCAGGCCAAAGCGGGCGATCCGGTCCGCCTTTCCGCGGCAGGCTCGTCCGACCCCGACGGCCACGCGCTGCGGCTGAAATGGTGGATCTATCCGGAAGCGGGCACGTACCGCGGCAAGGCGCGCCTGTCGAACACGGAAGGGCCGGAAACGGAACTGAGCTGGGAGCCCGGCGCAAAGCCAGGCACGGTGCACGTGATTCTGGAGATCACCGACAGCGGCACGCCGGAGCTGACGAGCTACCGCCGCGCCGTGGTGAGCATTCCCTGAGCCTCGAGCCACTCGCGCAGGCGTTCTGTCCAGTAATCGGCAGGCTTGCCCTGCCGCCTCATGCCGAAGCCGTGCCCGCCGGTTTCGAACACGTGCAGTTCCGCCGGACGCCCCGCCTGCCGCCACATCTGAAACAGCCGGATGCTGTGCGCGGCGGGCACGGTGCGGTCGTCGGCGGCATGCACGGCGAACAGCGGCGGCGCGGCGGCGGGCACGGGACGGTCTTCCGGGAAAAACGCATACACGGGCACGGCGAAGGCGGGGCGCGCGGTTTCGTCCTGTGTCAAAGCCACGCTGGCCGTGATGTAGCCGCCGGCGGAGAAGCCGAGGATGCCGATGCGCTGCGGATCCAGGCCCCATTCCGGCGCGCGGCGCTTCACCAGCCGCATCGCCTCCAGCGCATCGGCGACGCCCATCTCCATCGCTTCTTTCCGGCGCGCCATCTGCTCCTGCTGCGACTTGCCCGCCGGATCATCGGTGCGCATGACGCGGTACTTGAGCAGGAATGCCGCCACGCCGAGCGAATTCAGCCACTCGGCCACTTCCGTGCCTTCGTGGTTGAAGGCGAGGATGCGGAAGCCGCCGCCAGGCACGATGAGCACGCCCGCGCCGGCAGCGCGGCTCTTCTCGGGCAGAAAGACGCTCACCGTGGGGCGCGTCACGTTGGCGATGCGCAGGATGCCGTCCTGGGGGCCCATCGCCGCCGTCTCTTTCCAGTCCCACGCCTCGCTGCCGGGCGCGGCCCCCGGATAGACGGAAAGCACCTGCGGCCCCGCCGGAGGCGGGACCACCCCGAACAGCAGAAAAATCAGAAGCCGCGACATTTGCTTGAAACAGAAAGGGGCCGGATTGGCGTCCGGCCCCGCGGATTCCACCGGTTACCGGATGCCGAGAATGCGCCGGTTGCGCTCGGCGTCGGTCGCGGCGCCGGCGAAATCGTCGAACGCCTTCTTCGGCACGTCGATCAGCATGCTCGAGATGAACGGCGCTCCCTCGGCCGCGCCCTGCGCCGCGTCCTTGTAGCAGCACTCCCACTCCAGCACCGCCCAGCCGCTGTAGCCCGCGGCAGTGAGGCGCGTGAACACCTGCTTGAAATCCACCTGCCCGTCGCCGAGCGAGCGGAACCGCCCCGGGCGCTTTTGCCACGGGGCGTAGCCGCCGTAGACGCCGGCTTTGGCCGACGGCCGGAACTCGGCGTCTTTCACATGGAAGGCCTTGATCCGCGGGCCGTACTCATCGATGAAGCCCACGTAGTCGAGGCATTGCAGGATGAAGTGCGAGGGGTCGTAGTTGATGGCCACGCGCGGATGGCCGTCCATGGCTTCGAGGAAGAGGTCGAAGGTGAAGCCGTCATGCAGATCCTCGCCCGGGTGGAGTTCGTAGGCGATGTCGACGCCGTGTTCTTCGGCCACGTCGAAGATCGGCTTCCAGCGCTTCGCGAGTTCTTTGAACCCTTCCTCGACAAGGCCCGCGGGGCGCTGCGGCCAGGGATACAGGAACGGCCACAGCAGTGCCCCGGAAAACGAGGGCGTCACCGACAGGCCCAGGTTGCGCGAAGCGCGGATGACGAGCTTCATCTGCTCGACCGCCCATGCGGTGCGCGCCTGCGGGTTGCCGCGCACTTCCGGGGCGGCGAAGGCGTCGAACAGCTCGTCATAGGCCGGATGCACGGCCACGAGCTGGCCTTGCAGGTGGGAGGCCAGCTCGGTGATTTCGAGTCCGTTGGCCTGGGCTTTCAGGTCGTCGCAATAGGCCTTCGACTCGGCGGCCGTCTTGAGGTCCATGACGCGGCCGTCCCAGGAGGGCAGTTGCACGCCCTTGTAGCCAAGGTTCTTGGCCCATGCAGTGATGTTGCTGAGGGAATTGAAAGGGGGATCGTCGCCCATGAACTGGGCCAGGAAGATGGCGGGTCCTTTGATCTGAGACATGTGCACCTCTCCGAGACAATATGACAGAAACGCGGGGCCCGCGGGAGGGCGTCAGAAGCGCGGCAGCGAGCGCAGGATGCCCATGGTGCTGGCGCCGCGCGCGAAGTCGATGGAGTGCAGCGGGCTCCAGCCTTTGCCGTCCGCGCCCAGGCCCATGGCGCCGATGTAGCGGGCCTCCTCCTGCTTGCCGCCCATCAGGATGATGGCGTAGCCGCGCTCCGGGTAAAAAAGGGCGCGGTATTGCAGCTCGCCGGAGTTGGGCCGCCAGCGGTCGTCGGCGGGCGGGCCAAGTTTGCGGACCACGGAGTAATAGTCGTCGTCGCGGGTCAGCTCGAGATAGCTCTGGTCTTTGGCGACGAAGGAGGGCCTGGTGGCCGGCGTGAAGCGGATCACGGCCCAGACCACGAGCATGAGCGAGACAAGGCCGAGGAAGGTCCAGACGATCATCCGCGTGATGCGCGTGTCGGTGCGCTCCTGGCTGATGCCGAGCACGGCGGAGAGTCCGCGGGGCTCGTCCCTGGGCTCCGCGGACGCGCCGCCGGGCGGCGGGGCCATCACGGGAGCGGGCATGGCCAGCACGGGCTTCCGCACCGGCCACACCGTGCCCATGCGGTACTCGAGCTCCTGTTTCAGGCCGACGATCATCACCGGCTTGTCGGTCTCCGACACCGCGCCGAAGTAGCGCCGCGGGATGGCCACCTCGATGTCGGAGGCGGTGTTGCGGACCAGCATCTCGCTCCAGGTGGCTTCTTTCAGCCGCCACTCGTTGTGCTCCACGCCGTGGATGGGCGGATAGAAAGAGAACGGACGGTCCAACAGCTCAGCCTGGGGCGGCGCCGGCGGCGTGCTCATGGTTCCCTCCCCAGCATACCCTCTCGCGGAATCCGCATCACTGCCTCCGAAACTCCGGAGACATTCTTGCGCAGTGGTGTCAGAATGTAGGGGAAAGGAGACCGGCCATGTCGATCCGGGATCAAGAAGCACTCGAATATCATTCCCAACCCACCGCAGGCAAGATCAGTGTTGTTCCGACCAAGCCCTGCCGCACTCAAAGAGACCTGAGCCTGGCGTACACGCCGGGCGTCGCCGTTCCGTGTCTGGAAATCGAGCGGGACCCGTCGCTGGCGTACAGCTACACGGCCAAAGGCAATCTGGTGGCGGTCATCAGCAACGGCACCGCCGTGCTCGGTTTGGGCAACATCGGCGCACTGGCGGGCAAGCCCGTTATGGAAGGCAAGGGCGTCCTGTTCAAGCGCTTCGCGGATATCGACGTGTTCGATATCGAGCTAGACACGCTGGATCCCAAGGAAGTGATCCGCGTCTGCCAGATTCTCGAGCCGACTTTCGGGGGCATCAACCTGGAGGACATCAAGGCGCCCGAGTGCTTCGAGATCGAGGAAGAGCTGAAGCGGACGATGAAAATCCCGGTCTTCCACGACGATCAGCACGGCACGGCCATCATCTCCGGCGCGGCGCTGGTGAATGCACTGTACCTGGTGGGCAAGAGGATCGAGGATGTGAAGATCGTCTTTTCCGGCGCGGGCGCCAGCGCGATTTCCTGCGCCAATCACTACATCCGGCTGGGCGCGCGGCTGGAAAACATCCTGATGTGCGACACCAAGGGCGTGCTGTACGAAGGGCGCACGGAGGGCATGAACCAGTACAAGGCCAAATTCGCCCGCCAGACCGAAGCGCGCACGCTGGCCGATGCGATGAAGGGCGCCGATGTGTTCATCGGCCTGTCGGTGGCCAACTGCGTCACGCCGGAGATGCTGCTGTCGATGGCGGAACGGCCGGTTGTGTTCGCGCTGGCCAACCCGGATCCGGAAATCCCGTACGACGTGGCCAAGGCGACGCGCGACGACCTCATCATGGCCACCGGACGGAGCGATTTCCCCAACCAGGTGAACAATGTCCTGGGATTCCCATTCATCTTCCGCGGGGCGCTCGACGTGCGCGCCACGGCCATCAATGACGAAATGAAGCTGGCGGCCACCCGTGCGCTGGCCGAACTGGCGCGCATGGATGTGCCCGACAGCGTGCGCCGCGCCTATGGCGTGGAGACGATGGAGTTCGGCCCGGAGTACATCATCCCCAAGCCGTTCGATCCGCGCGTGCTGACTTATGTGGCGCCCGCGGTGGCCCGCGCCGCGATGGAGTCGGGCGTCGCCCAGCGGCAGATCGACCTGGAAGCCTACCGCGACGAGCTGGAAAAGCGCCTGGGCAAGAGCCAGGAGATCATGCGCATGATCGTGCACAAAGCGCAACGCAGCCCGCGGCGGGTGGTGTTCCCCGAAGGCACCCAGGACAAGATTCTCCGGGCGGCGCAGATCCTCACCGAGGAAGCCATCGCGCGGCCCGTTCTGATCGGCAACCGGGAGCGGATCCTGACGCGCGCCCGCCAGCTCCACCTGCATCTGGAGAACCATGTGGACATCGTCGATCCGGAAACCGATCCCCGGTTCGACGCCTACGCGGCCGAGTACCTGCGGCTGCGGCAACGCAAGGGCGTCACGCATACGGAAGCGCCCGTCCTGCTGCGGAACCCGACGCGGTTCGCCGCCATGATGGTGCACTCGGGCGACGCCGACGCCCTGATCGCCGGCCTCACCCAGCATTACGCCGACACCATCCGCCCGGCGCTGGAGGTGATCCCCAAGAAGGAGGGCATCCAGAAGGTGGCGGGCATGTACATGATGATCACCGGCCGAGGCCAGCTCTACTTCATCGCCGACACGACGGTGAACATCGAGCCTTCGGCCGAGGATCTGGCCGAGATCGCCATCATGAGCGCCGACGTGGTGCGCAGCTTCGACATCGAGCCGCGCATCGCGATGCTGTCGTTCTCGACTTTCGGCAGTTCGCGCCACCCGCTGGCGGCGAAGGTCGCTCAAGCCACGGAGCTGGTGCGTCAGCGCCGCCCCGATCTGGTGGTGGAAGGCGAGATGATGGCGGACGCCGCCGTCACGCCCGAGATGCTGGGCGACTATCCTTTCTGCCGCCTGACCGGGCCGGCGAACGTGCTGATCGCGCCGAGCCTCGAGGCGGGCAACATCGCCTACAAGCTGCTGTGGCGCATCGGAGGCTGCGAAGTGATCGGCCCCATTCTGATGGGCTTCGCGCGGCCTGTGCATGTGCTCCAGCGCGGCTGCGAGGTGAACGACATCGTCCACATGGCGGCGCTGGCGGTGGTGGAAGCGCAGGGGCTCGAGCGGCAGGAGCCGCAGCCGCTGCCGACTGAGGTCAGGCAGCCGGGCGCCGCGGCGCGCTAAACCGGGACCGCTACACCGGACTGCACCGGGACACTCTTGAACATCGAAAACGGGCACAATCCCGGATAGGCGGGAGGTTTCCGTGATTCGCTCCGCGCCGGGACCGCACGCTGCCGCGGCCTCCTCGAGCGGCTGTTATGGGCACGCGGCCAGCGCGCGCGCGGCGGTGCGGCCGGTGCGGATGCAATCGGGCACGCCGATGCCCTCATAAGCGTTGCCCGCCAGTTGCAGCCCCGCATGGCGGGCGGCCAGCTCGCGGATGGCGGCGACGCGGCGGGCGTGGCCGACCTCGTACTGCGCCATGGCGCGGCGCCAGCGGCGCAGGCGGGCGAAGCGCGGCTCGGAATCCCAGCCGAGAAGCTGCTTCAATTCGGCGCGGACAGCCCGGATCAAATCTTCGTCGTTTTGTTCGAGCACCGCTTCCCCGCCCGAGCCGCCGAGGAAGCAGCGCAGCACGACGTGCGATTCCGGCACGCGGTAGGGAAACTTGGCGCCCACGAACGTGCAGGCCACCAGGGTCTTCCGCTCGCGCGCGGGCACCAGAAAGCCGAAGCCTGGCGGCATCGGGCCGCAGTCCTCGCGCCGGTAGCCGAGAGCGAGCGTGACGGAAGACGTGTAGGGGATGGCTTCGAGTTCGGCGGCGAGACGCTCGTCGGCGGCGCGCAACAGCGCGCCCGCCTGCCAGGCGGGGCAGGCGAGGATCAGGTTCTCCGATTCGAGAGTTTCGCCGTCCAGGCGCACGGCCCACTGCGGGCCGGCGCGCTCCACCTGCCGGGCGCGCGCATGAACGATGCGGCAGCGGGGGCGGATGCGGCGCTCGAGTTCGGCGGTGAGCTGGGCGAGGCCGTTTCTGAGGGTGCGGAACAGGGGCGCGGATTCGCCGGCGCCTGTGCGGGCGCGGGCGGCGCGGCGGGCGGCGAGCACCCCGCGGGTGAGGCTGCCATAGCGGCGCTCGAGTTCGACGAAGCGCGCCAGCACGCTTTCCACGCTCAGCCGGTCCGCGGTGCCTCCGTAGACTCCGGCCAGCAGCGGCTCGGCGAGATACTCGACCGCCTCGCGGCCATAGTGGTCTTCGATGAAGGCGGCGACGCTGCGGTCGGGCTGCGGGGCGCCGGGCCGGCGGAAGATCTCGAGGCCCATGCGCAGTTTCGTCCCCCAGCCGAGCAGGGGGCTGGCCACCATCGGCAGGATCTTGGTGGGCACCATCATCAGCAGCCCGTCGGGCAGCGGCACCAGGCGTCCGCCGCGAATGACGTAGGTGACGCGCTGCTCGTCGAGCGAGCCGATCAGGTCGCCGCCGAGGCCGAGTTCGCGGGCGAGCTCCTCGCCGGCGGGCTTGGCGGAGAGGAAGCTGTCAGGACCGCCTTCGAGGACGCAGCCTTCCACCACTTCCGTCTGGATGACGCCGCCGAGCGACGGCTGCTCCTCGATCAGGACGGCCTCGCGGCCGGAGAGTGTGAGTTCGTACGCGGCGGCGAGCCCCGTGATGCCGCCGCCGATGATCGCCGTGCGCACGTTAGGGCCGGTACTCCCGGACGATCTGCACGACTGCCTTGACGTTTTCGACCGGCGTCTCGGGCAGGATGCCGTGGCCGAGGTTGAAGATGTGGCCGGGGCGGCTGCCGGCGCGTTTCAGGATCTCGATCACCTTGGTCTTCAGCTCGGGCAGCGGGGCGAAGAGGGCGGCGGGATCGAGATTGCCCTGGATGGCGGCGCGGTAGTTGATGTCCATCCACGCCTGGTCGATGTTCAGGCGCCAGTCGACGCCCATGACGTCGCCGCCGGCGGCGTGGAGTTCCTTGAAGTAGCCGGCGCAGCCGGTGCCGAAGTGGATGACCGGGACGCCGGTGGAGCGGATGCGCTCGATGAGGGCGCGCGAATAGGGCTGCACGTAGCGGACGTAGTCGTCGGTGCCGAGCGCGCCGACCCAGGAATCGAAGACCTGGATGGCGCGGGCGCCGGCGGCCACCTGCAGAATGGCGAAAGGCGCGAGCACATCGACAAGCTTGCCCATGAGGCGGCGCCAGAGCGTCTCGTCGCGGTACATCAGGCTCTTGGTGAGCAGGAAGTGGCGCGAGGAGCCGCCTTCGATCATGTAGCTGGCCAGCGTGAAGGGCGCGCCGACGAAACCGATGACCGGAACCTTGCCGGCCAGGGCGGCGTTGACCATCTTGATGGCCTCGCCGACGTAGCCGAGATCATCGGTGTTGGTGGTGGACAGCGTGTCGACGTCGTGCGAGGTGCGCACGGGGTTGTCGATGACGGGCCCTTCGCCGGCGACGAATTTCAGGTGCAGTCCCATCGGCTCAACGGGCAGCAGCAGGTCGGCGAAGATGATGGCGGCGTCGACGTCGAGGATCTCCACCGGCTGGAGAGTGACCTGGGCGGCGAGGTCGGGCCGCTTGCACATTTCCAGAATGGAGTGGCGGGCGCGGATGGCCCGGTATTCCTTGAGATAACGGCCAGCCTGGCGCATGAACCATACCGGCCGGCAATCGGTGGGACGGCGGCGGCAGGCATCGAGGAATCGGCTGCTCATGGGAGGTACGCGCATGCATTCTCCGATCTATCTTCACAGAGGAAGACCTGGAATTCTTTCGGTTTGTGGCGGGCGGCCCACTCGCGCCCGAGGACGAAGAAGGGCTTGGTCCAGGCTTCGCTGTCCAGGGTCTTGGGGGCGAGGACGGAAGCCAGAAGCATGCCCTGCACCGGGTAGCCGGTGCGGGGGTCCATGATGTGGGTGTAGGTCCGGCCTCCGGCGACGAAGAAGCGTTCGCTTGAACCGGAGGTGGACATCGACATGTCTTTGAGGAAGAACTCGGCCACGTTGCTCCCCGGGCGGCGCGGGTCGGGGAGCGTGACGCGCCAGCCGCGGGGCTCGGAAGGAGGAGCGCCAAGGCCGTAAATGCTGGAGCGCCCGGCCGAGATCAGCGCGCTGCGGATGCCGCGGGCGCGCAGGATCTCCGCCATCCGGTCGACGGCGTACCCCTTGCCGATGCCGCCGGGGTCGATTTCGACCGGCGCCGTGAAGCGCACGGTGCGTGCGCGGGCGTCCAACTGGATCTTCCGCCAGCCGATGCGGGCCAGGGCGGTGCGGATCTCGGCCCGGTGCGGCACGCGCCCGTCGCCTTTGTAGAAGCCCCAGAGCTTCATCAGCGGGCCCACGGTGATGTCGAAGGCGCCCTCGCTCTGGCGGCTGTATTCGACGCAGCGGGCGAGCAGGTCGAACAGCTCCTGGGAGACCTCGACGGGGCGGCGGGCCGCTTCGCGGTTCACATGGCTCCACTCGGAGTCCTGCCGGTAGTTGGAGAGGAGGTGGTCGAGGCGCCGTGCCTCCTCGTAGGTCTCTTCGATGACGGCATCCACGGCAAACCGGTCCGCGCCGTAGGCCACCACCGTGTAGGTGGTGCCCATGGCATCGAAGGACCGCTCCACCCGCACGGAGGGCGTCTCGGAGGGCGCAGCCCGGTGGGCGGGCAGGCAGAGCAGGGGCAGGCAGGGCAGCAGCAGCGCCCCGGACAGCCGGGCAACTCTTTGTACTGGCGAGAGATCCACAGGAAATCGGGCAGCCGCCCGCTGCCGGGCGCGCCTGATTTTAGCCTACAACCCGCAGCCTCGCCGGATCAATGAAAGTTCGCATTTTCTTTGAGCTGGAACGGCTACTGGCGGGGGCGCCCGCGCCGCAGGCGGCGCTTCAGCCGGTGGAGGGATTCGCCTGCGGGCAACTGGGCGGCCAGGCGGAAGCGGAGTTCGGGCATCCGGAACAAGTCGATTCTTTGCATCAGGTTCCGGCGCAAGTAGTGGCGCGCGGCCTGGAGGCCTTCCAGCGCCGCCTGCTGCTCGGACTCCGTGCCGGAGACGACGACCAGCGCATCGGCGGAGCGCAGATCGGGGCTGACGACGACATCGACGACGTCGACGCCCTGGATGCGCGGATCGCTGAGCTCGAAGCGGATGAGTTCGGACAGCTCTTCCCGCATCGATTCCGCGACGCGGCGGCTGCGGAGTTCGTCCATGAGTTACTCCAGCCAGTCCACGGTGGCGGCGATGAGCGCGGGGCCGAGGAAAGCGGCGGCGGTCTCTTCGGCCTCGGCCAGCACCTTGGCGGCATTTTCGCGGGACGCGGAGATGGTGACGGCGGCCACGACGGAGCGGTTCAGCAGGTTCTGGTCGTCGATCTCGGCCACGGCGAGGTTGAATCCGTTACGGAGGCGGTCCTTGAGGCCGCGCACCCAATGGCGCTTGTCCTTGAGAGACCGGGCTTCGGCCAGCTCCAGTTCCAGCGTCAACACGCCGATGGCAGCCACGCGAGCCTCCGCGCCTCAGACGCCGAGATCGGGCGCCATTTTCTCTTTGGCGAAGGCCTCGATGATGTCGCCCGGTTTCACATCCTGGAAGTTGGCCAGCACCATGCCGCAGTCCTGGCCCTGGCGGACTTCGCTGGCATCGTTCTTGAAGCGCTTGAGCGACTCCAGGCGGCCGGTGTAGATGACGACGTTGTCGCGCAGCAGGCGCACTTCGGCGTCGCGGGGGATGACGCCTTCGGTGACGATGCAGCCGGCGACGGTGCCGACCTTGGCGATGCGGAAGATCTCCTTGACCTCGGCGCGGCCGCGGAAGACTTCGCGGTAGACGGGCTCGAGCATGCCGATCATCGCCTTCTTGATCTCGTCGGTGAGCTCGTAGATGATCGTGTGCAGGCGGATGTCGACCTTCTCCTGCTCGGCGCGCTCCTGCGCCTTGCGGTCGGGGCGGACGTTGAAGCCGATGATGATGGCGTTGGAGGCGTCGGCCAGATCGACGTCGGACTCGTTGATGGCGCCGACGCCGGCCGAGATGACGCGGATCTGCACCTTGTCGGTGGAGAGTTTCTGAAGGGTCTCGGCGAGCACCTCCGCGGTGCCGCCCACGTCGGTCTTCAGGATGATGTTGAGCTCCTTGGTCTCGCCTTCGCGCAGTTGGGTGTGGAGCTGCTCGAGCGAAACGCGGGTCTTGGCCTGAGCGGCCTCGCGGGCCTTGGTTTCACGGAATTCGGCGATCTGGCGGGCCTTGGCGGGATCGGTGACGGCCTGAAGGGTGTCGCCGACCTCGGGGAGCGCTTCGAGGCCGATCAGTTCCACCGGCATGGAGGGCCCTGCTTCCTTCACCTGCTGGCCGAGGTCGTTGTAGAGGGCGCGGATCTTGCCGAAGACGGCGCCGCACAGGAAGAAGTCTCCCGTGCGGAGAGTGCCGTTGCGGACCAGCACGGTGGCGACGGGGCCGCGGCCGCGGTCGAGTTTGGCCTCGAGCACGGTGGCGACGGCTGGCCGGTTGGGGTTGGCCTTGAGCTCCAGCATGTCGGCCACGAGCAGGATCATCTCGAGCAGGAGCGCGATGTTCTGGCGCTGCTTGGCGCTCACCGGGACGAACGGGGTATCGCCGCCCCACTCCTCGGGCATGAGTCCGAGGTCGGTCAACTGCTGTTTGACGCGTTCCGGCTGGGCCTCAGGCTTGTCGATCTTGTTGACGGCGACGATGATGGGGACGCCCGCGGCGCGGGCGTGATCGATGGCTTCCTTCGTCTGCGGCATGACGCCGTCGTCGGCGGCGACGACCAGGACGACGATGTCGGTGACCTTGGCGCCGCGGGCGCGCATGCGGGTGAAGGCCTCGTGGCCGGGCGTGTCGATGAAGACGACCTTGCGGCCTTCGAGTTCCACGGTGTAGGCGCCGATGTGCTGCGTGATGCCGCCGGCTTCCCGGTCGGCGACATTGGTCTCGCGGATGGCGTCGAGCAGCGAGGTCTTGCCGTGGTCGACGTGGCCCATGACGGTAACCACGGGCGGACGAGGTTCGAGATCGGCGGCGACCTCAGCCTGCTCGACTTCCTGCACGGCTTCCTCTTCGTAGCTCATGCGGGTCGGGCGGGCGCCGAAGTCGCGGCAGAGCTCCTCGACAAGCTTCATGTCAAGCGACTGGTTGATGGTGGCGAACACGCCGCGCTCGACCAGGCGCTTGATGACCATGTTGGCCTTGACGCCGAGCTTTTCGCTCAGTTCCTTGGCGGTGATGCCTTCCGAGATGGGAATCTCTTTGTCGATGACAGGCAGGGACAGCGGCTCCTGTTTGCGGCCGAAGGGCTTGAGGATGCCTTCGCGTTCGAGTTCACGGTCGCGGGCGGTGGGCCGCTTCTTGCCGGCATCGCGGCGGACCTCGGTCGAGGGCGGCGGCGGCTCCAGAACCGTGGTGGTGGGATGAGGCCCTCTTCCGCGCGCCGTCCGGGCGCCAGGAGGAACCGGGCGGCCGGGCACGCCGGTGGGGCGGGCGCCGGAGTAGATGGGCTGTCCGGGTCTGGGCAGACCGGGGCGGGGCGCAGCCGGCTGGCCGGGGACGGCCCGGCTCTGGCCCTGCTTCAGTCTCTGGAGGATCTCGGGACTCGGCGGCACAACAGGACGGGCGGCCGGCTGGCCGGCAAGCGGCCTGGCTGGCGGCGCGGCAGGCGCGCCCGGAGCGCTAGCCTGTGGCGCCGCACCGGCAGGGCGTGCGGGCTGAGTCAGCACCGGCGGTTTGGGGATGCCGGGCGCCACCACGGGCGAGCGCAGCGGTTCGCCGCCCGGCAGAGGCTGTTTCGGCCCGCTCAGAATCTGGCCGGGCCTGGGCCCGGCCGGACGCGGCGCCGCAGGGGCGCTGCGCGGCTGCGCCGGCGCGGGTGCAGGTTTCGGAACCTCGGGGGCCTTGCGCGCCACTGGCGGCGCAGGCGCGGCCGGAGCGGGCGGCGCCTTCTCGGGCATCGGCGCGGGCCGGGGAGCGCCGGGCATGGAGGGCGCGGCGGCAGGTGCGGGAGCAGCGGGGGGAGCGCTGATCACGGGTGCGCCTGGCTTCTCCTTGTGGGCTGGCGGGGCGGCCGGAACCACAGGCGGCACCGGGATGACAGGCGGCCGGGGGATGGGCGGCGCCGCACGCTTCTCTGCCGGAGGATGCGCCGGCTGAACGGTTTTCGGGGGAATGGGAATGGGAGGCACGTGCGGCGTAGAAGAAACTGCGGGACGGCCGGGGACGCCGTGCGCCGGAGGCGCTGGCATCTTTGGCAAGGGAGCGGAGGACGGCTGCGCCGGGCCCGGCGTTGAAGCCGGAGGCGCGGCGGTGCGGTGCGGCTCGGCAGGCGGTCTTTCGGGCGCGGGAGGAGCCGCTGGCGCGGATTCCGCGGGCGGCGCTGGCGCCGGAGCCGCAGCCTGCGCCGGTTCGGCGGAGGGCGCTGGCGGGGGGGCGGCAGCAGGGGCTTCAGGCGCAGCCGGCCCGGCCGGCACAGCCCCGGCCCCAAGCAGGCGCGCCCTCACCCGGTTCGCTTCGTCTTCTTCGATCGAACTCGAATGCGTCTTTTTCCCGGTGATGCCGAGTTCAGGCAGGACTTCCAGGATGACGCCGGGCTTGACTTCCAGCTCGCGAGCCAGCTCGTTGATGCGAATCTTACTCATGTGTTCGGCACGCCGCCCCGCCGCGCAGGACTGGCCATCTGCTCCTTGCTTGCCCTCGCTGGGGTCACTGTCCGGCTGGTTCTTCTTCCGCTAGACCCGTGGCTTTTATCGTATCAGATTCACCGCCGGGAATTTCTTCCGTGGCGGCGGAGTTGTCCTCAACGGCGGCGCCCTGCGGCGCCTCTTCGGCGGCCGGGCCAGCAGGCGCATCGCCGGCGCCGGCATCCTGCGGGGCTATCCCGTCCTCCGCGGGCGCGGCAGGCGGCTCGTCCGCTGGCGCGGCGGGCGGCTCAGGCGCGGCCGCGGCGGACGGTTGACCGGCTTCCAGATGCTGGTAATACAGGTTGACGGAAACGCCGATTTCCTGGAGAAAATCTTCGGTAATTCCGTCGATTTCCAGCAGCTCTTCCGGAGTCATGGAGCCCAGTTTTTCCACCGAGCCGATGCCGCCGGCCAGAAGTTTTTCGATCACCGCG
>CAKZUE010000044.1 GCA_937920635.1 uncultured Bryobacteraceae bacterium | reverse complement strand
TCGCCTTTCAGCGCGGGTACGGCAATATTCGCCGCCTCTTCCCTGATTCCGATGACGACTCCCCTCCCGCGGGCGCGCAGCAGAAGACCGAGTTTTACTTCGCCCGCCTGCGCTACCCCAACGTCCGCGCCACCGGCATCTGGGCCATGCGCGGCTCCTGGACCGTCGACTACCCCAAGGCTGACCGGCAGTTCTTGCAAGGTCTCATCCGCCTCACCCGCATCCACGCCAATCCGATGGAGCGCGTCGTCGATCTGGTCGGCGACGAAATCTTCGATTACCCTTTCGTCTATGTCGTCGAGCCCGGCCATTGGGACCTGCCTGAGGCGCAGGCGAAGAAGCTGCGCGAGTTCATCGACCGCGGCGGCTTCCTCATGACCGACGACTTCCACGGCACGTTCGAGTGGGAGCTGTTCACCGCCAGCCTGAACAAGGCTTTCGCCGACCGGCCCATCGTGGACATCCCTGACGACGACCCCATCTTCCATGTGCTGTACGATCTCGACCACCGCATGCAGGTGCCCGGCATCGTGAACTATCCGTTCCAGAAAACGTACGAGTACGACGGCATCGAGCCCAAGTGGCGCGCCTGGCGCGACGCCAAAGGCCGCATCGCCATCGGCATCTGTTTCAACATGGACCAGGGGGACGCTTGGGAATGGGCGGATAACCCGCATTATCCGGAAAAATACGCCTCGCAAGCTTACCGCACGGCGATCAATTACATTCTTTATGCGATGACCCATTAGACGGGAAATGTTCGAATTCCTCTTCAATTATCCGCTCGCCGTTTACCGCAAGGGGACTTTTGTTTTCTCGAGCGGCTGGCCGGCTACGCTGCTTGTGCTCGGCCTTGCGGCGCTCGCTGCGGCCGTGCTCTGGCTTCTTCTCCGCCGGCGCCGCCTGCCCCCCGCGCGGATGCTTGCCCTCGGCGCCGTTGAGTGGTCCGTCCTCGCTCTGCTGTTGCTGCTGCTCTGGCAACCCGCCCTCTCAGTCACCGTTCTCAAGCCGCAGCAGAACGTCGTCGCCGTCATCGCCGACACCTCCCAAAGCATGGCTCTCGAGGAGCGTTACCGCCAGGCACGCGCCCTGTTCGAGGGCCGCCTCGAAAGCGAACTGAAGAAGCGCTTCCCCATCCGCCTTTACCAGGCGGGCGAGACTCCCGCCCGCATCGATCAGCTTCCCGCTGAGCCAACCGCCCAACGGACCGACCTCGGCGCGGCTCTCCGCCAGATCGCTTCCGAAAGCTCCCTGCTTCCTGTGGGCGCGGTCGTCCTGCTTACCGATGGCGCCGACAACGGCGGCAACCTCGGTCCCGAAACCATCGAAGCCCTCCGCCGCGCCCGCATCCCGGTCCATGCCGTCGGCTTCGGCTCGGAACAGATCGCCCGCGACATCGAGATCCTCGACGCCAGCCTGCCCGCTCGCGTGCTGCCCTCCTCGCGCCTCCTGCTCACCGTCACTCTGCGTCAAAGCGGCTACCGGGATAGAACTGCCAAACTGACCGTGCGCGACGGCGATCGCGTGCTTGCCCAGAGAGACGTCCGCCTCCTCGCCGACGGCGATCCCTGGCGCGAAACGCTCGCCCTCAACGCTGGCAACGCCGGCGTCAAGACGCTCGACATCGGCATCCAGCCGCTGGAAGGCGAAAGCAACACGCGCAACAACAGTCTGGAGCGCCTCGTCGACGTCCGCGACCGCAAGCCGCGCATCCTCTACTTTGAAGGCGAACCCCGCTGGGAGATGAAGTTCATCCGCCGCGCCGCAGAAGAGGATTCGCAACTCGATCTCACCAGCATCGTCCGCACCACCGAGAACCGGTTCTACCGCCAGGGCATCCGCTCCCCGCAGGAACTCGAACGCGGCTTCCCTTCCACCGTGGAAGAGCTCTTCGCCTACCAGGCGCTCATCATCGGCAACGTTGAAGCGGGCTATTTCACGCCAGTGCAGCAGAACCTGATCCGCGAATTCGCTGACCGCCGCGGCGGGGGCGTGCTTTTCCTCGGCGGGCGCGCCGCGCTCAGCGATGGCGGCTGGCAGCGCTCGGCTGCGGCGGAAATGCTGCCAGTAACGCTCCAGGACCGCAAAGGCACGTTCCGGCGCGAACCCGCCACCGCGGAGCTGACCCGCGCCGGCGCGGAAAGCCTGCTGCTGCGCCTCGAGGAAGATCCCGAGAAAAACGCCGCGCGCTGGAAGGCGCTTCCCTACATGGCCGATTACCAGCAGACCGGCGAGCCCAAGCCGGGCGCAACGGTGCTCGCCGAAGCCGTCCCCGGCGTGCGGCTGCGCCATCCGTTGCTGGTGACGCAGAACTACGGCCGCGGCCGCGTAGCCGTGCTCGCCACCGGCGGCACCTGGCGCTGGCAGATGGCGCAGGATGCGCGCGACCAGAGCCATGAAACATTCTGGCAACAATTGTTGCGGTGGCTGGCCGGATCCGTCGAAGAGCGCGTCACGCTGCTGACCACGCGCCAGAGCTACCACGGAGAGGAGCCTGCGGTGATCCGCGCCGAAGTGCGAGACCGCAACTACCTGCCGGCCGCGGGCGCCGTCGTCACCGTTCAGATGCTCGGCCCTGGCGGTGTCAGCGATACCGTGGAGCTCGCGCCCGCGCGCGGCGAGCCAGGCGTGTATGAAGCCCGCTGGCGCGCGCCGCGGCCCGGCGCTTATCTGGCCGAGGCCGTCGCCCGCGAAGGACTCGATGAACTGGGCCGCGACACGGTCACCTTCCGCCGCGACGACGGCACAGAGGAGTTCTTCCGCACCGAACAGAACCGCGAGCTGCTGGAGCGGCTGGCGCAGCAGACCGGCGGACGCTACTGGCGTCCCGCTGAGACCGGCGATCTGGTTAAAGAAATCGAGCTCTCTGAAGCAGGCGTCACCGTGCGCGAAACCCGCCCCGTCTGGAACGCGCCCGCCGCGTTCCTGCTGCTGGCCGGATTGAAGGCCGCCGAATGGCTGGTGCGCCGCCGTTGGGGGGCCATATGAAATTCTGCCTGCTTCTGCTCAGCCTCGCGCCCGGCATTTCCGGCGCTGAGCGCGCCCTGTTCGTCGCCGGGCTCGGCGGCGAACCCGACTACGAGCAGCGTTTCCAGAGCCTGGCGCGCGAGGGCGCCAAGCTCACGGGCGGCGAGGCCCTCGCCGGCCCGCAGGCAACGAAACAGGCGTTGCGGGACGCGATCGCCCGCGCTGCCGCGGATCTCGGCGAAGAAGACACGTTTCTGCTCGTCCTCATCGGGCACGGAACCTACGATGGCCTCGCCTACAAATTCAACGTGCCCGGCCCCGACGTCACGGCGGAAGAGCTGCGCTCGTGGCTTGATGCCGTCAAGGCGCGCCAGATCGTGGTGCTGGCCACCAGCGCTTCCGGCGCCGCTTTGAAAGAGCTCGCCCACCCGCGCCGCGCCGTCTTCGCCGCCACCCGTTCCGGCATGGAGAAGAACGCCGTAACATTTCCGCGCTATTTTGTCGAAGCCCTCCGCGACCCCGCCGCCGACACCGACAAGAACGAAGCCGTCAGCGCCGCGGAGGCCTTCCGCTATGCTTCGCAGAAAACGGCCGCCTTCTTCGAAACGCAGAAGCGCATCGCCACCGAGCACGCGGCCATGGAGGATCCCGCCGGCATCGGACGCGCTTCCATCGTCCGCTTTGGAGCCGCGCAGGCGGCGCTGGCCGATCCGGCCAAGCGGGCGCTGCTGGCCTACCGCGAAAAGCTCGAAGCGGAGATCGAAAAGCTGAAGCGCGAAAAGGCCGCCATGCCGCTGGAGGAGTACAAGAAGCGGTTGCAGGCCTTGCTGGTGGCGCTGGCCGGCATCCAGGAGGAGATTGAGCGGTGACGCGCCTGCTTCTCCTCGTGCTCCTGGCGGCAGCCGCCGCCGCGCAATCGCCTGCCGATCTGGCCGAGCGCTACTGGAAACAGCAGCGCTGGCAGGAGGCCAACAACGCCTTCCGCGCCGCCGTCCAGGCGGATCCGAAAAACCCCGCTCTGCGCGTCCGCTGGGGCCTGCTGCTGCTCGAACGCTTCAACCCTGGCGAAGCCGCGGATCTGTTCAACGAAGCGCTCGAACTCGAAAAAGACTACCCGCCCGCACTGCTCGGCCTCGCCAGGGTCGCTGCTGAGCGCATGGATCCGAAAGCCGCCGAACTGTGCCGCCAGGCGCTCGCAAAAGACCCAACGCTTGAGGAAGCGCGCGAACTGCTGGCCCATGTTCTTCTCGAAGACGGCGCTTTCGATGCTGCCTCGGCGGAAGCGCGGAAGCTCGCCGCGCGGCCGGGCGCACAGGCTGCCCTCGCCGCCATCGCGTTGCTGCGCGATCAGGACGCCTCCGCCGCGCTTGCCGCCATGGGCCGCTACGCGCCGGGCTACGCGCGCATCGCCCGCCACCTCGTGCTCAACCGCCGCTACGAAGAAGGCATCCAGTATTACCAGAAGGCCCTGGAAATCGATCCGGCTTTCCATGCCGCGCGCAGCGAGCTGGGCATCAACCTCATGCGCGTCGGCCGGGACCGCGACGCCCGCCGCGAACTCCAGACCGCCTACGAAGCCGGCTACCGCAGCGCGCCCACCGCCAACTCGCTCAAGCTGCTGGACACGCTGGCGAAGTTCGAAACCATCCGCCGCCCGCGCTACGTGCTGCGGTTCCACGGCAGTGAAGCGAAGGTGCTCGCGCCTTACTTCGAGCGCGAAGTGCAGCGCGCGCTCGACACTTACGAAAAAAAATACGGTTTCCGCCTGCCCGGTCCCGTGCAGGTGGAGGTCTACAACAACCACGCCGATTTCGAAGTGCGGACGCTCGGCGTGCCAGGGCTCGGCGCGCTCGGCGTCGCCTTCGGGCTCAGCGTGGCCATGGACAGCCCCTCGGCGCGCGCGCCGGGCGCGTTCCACTGGGCCAGCACTTTGTGGCACGAGCTGAGCCACGTCTTCGTGATCACCGCCACGCGCCACCGCGTGCCGCGCTGGTTTACGGAAGGCCTGTCCGTGCACGAGGAGACCGCTGCCAACCCCGAGTGGGGCGACCGCCTCACGCCCGATATCATTGCCGCCATCCGCAAGGGAGAACTGCTTCCCGTCGAGGAGCTCGATCGCGGCTTCCAGCGCCCGCGCCACCCCGGGCAGGTCACGCTGAGCTATTTCCAGGCGGGCCGCATCTGCGACTACATCGCCGGGCGCTGGGGCTGGCCGAAGATTCTCGAACTGATCCGTGCCTTCGAGAAGCCCGCCGCCACCGGCGAAGTGATCGCCCGCGTGCTGGGCGTTCCTGCCAAAGAATTCGATGCGCAGTTCCTCGCCTGGCTCAAAGAGCAGCACAGGACGCCGCTGGAAAACTTCGACCGCTGGCCGAAGGAGCTCAAAGCGCTCCACGAAGCCCGCCGCGCGGAGAAGTGGCCCGAAGTCCGCTCCATGGCGCAGAGCGTCATCGCCGCGTTTCCTGAATTTGTGGAAACAGGCAATGCCTACGAAGTACTGGCCGAAGCCTGCGAGCAGCTCAAGGACGCGCCGTGCGCCATGGGCGCTCTGGAGCGCTACATGAAACAGGGCGGCCGCAGCCCGGAGGCGCTGAAGAAGCTCGCCAGGCTGCTCGATGAGAGCGGCCGCGCGCGGGAGGCCGAAGCCGCGCTCTCCCGCGTCCTCTGGATCTATCCGGTCAAGGACGAAGAGCTGCACCGGCGGCTGGCCGAACTGCGCGCGAAGCTGAACGTCTGGGAAGGCGCGGCCGAAGAATGGCGCGCGGTGCTTGCGTCCAACACCGTCGATCCAGCATCCGCGTGGTATGGGCTTGCGCTGGCCTACAGGAATCTCAAAAGGAACGAAGAGGCCCGCGACGCCGTGCTGGCGGCGCTCGAAGAAGCGCCCGGCTACCGCCCCGCGCAGCGGCTTCTGCTGGAATTGAATCGAGGGGCCGAAGAAAGGAAGAACGACTGACATGGCGACTGTGGACACGGCGGCTCTGCGGAGCCAGGTGGAGCGGTTCCAGGAAGTACACGATTCGCTGGTGCGCGAAGTGCGCAAAGTGATCGTCGGCCAGGAGGAGGTGCTCGAACAGTTGATGATCGCGCTCTTCGTGGGCGGGCACTGCCTCATCACCGGCATGCCCGGCACCGCCAAGACGCTGCTGGTGCGCACCATGGCGCAGACGCTCGGGCTCGAATTCCGCCGCATCCAGTTCACGCCGGACCTCATGCCCAGCGACATCACCGGCACCGACATCCTGGAAGAAGAGCCCGGCACCGGCCGCCGCTTCTGGACCTTCGTGAAAGGCCCCATCTTCGGCAACGTTCTGCTGGCCGATGAGATCAACCGCACGCCGCCCAAGACGCAGGCGGCGCTGCTCGAAGCCATGCAGGAGCTCTCCTGCACGGTCCGCGGCAATCACTACAATCTGCCCCGCCCGTTCTTCGTGCTCGCTACGCAGAACCCCATCGAGCTGGAAGGCACCTACCCGCTGCCCGAAGCCCAACTGGACCGCTTCCTCTTCAACACGCTGCTCGATTACCTGGGCGAAGAGGAAGAAATGCAGGTCATCGAACGCACCACCACCACCGCCGTGCCGGACGTCCAGCCGGTGACGAACGCCGAAGAGATCCTCGGCTTCCAGCAACTGGTGCGCATGGTGCCCATCGCCGAGGAAGTGGCCCGGCACGCTATCGCGCTGGTCCGCGCCACCCGCCCGCGCGACGGCTCCGCGCCGGACTTCGTGAAGAAGTACGTCAACTTCGGCGCCAGTGTGCGCGGCGCGCAGAACCTGGTGCTCTCGGCCAAGGCGCGGGCGCTGATGCGCGGCCGCTATCACGTCACTTTTGATGACATCCGCGCCCTGATGCCGCCCGTGCTGCGCCACCGTATTCTCCTCAACTTCCAGGCCGAGAGCGACCGGCTCACGCCGGACGACATCCTCGCCCGCCTGCTGGACGCCGTTCCGCCCCGGAGGAGCTGATGCAGCAGCGCTTCCTCGACCCGCAGATCCTTGCCGGCATCGCCAATCTCGAGTTGACGGCCAAGACTGTGGTCGAGGGCTTCGTCAGCGGCCTGCACCGCTCGCCCGAATACGGCTTCAGCCAGGAGTTTGCCGAATACCGCCCCTACGTGCCCGGCGACGATCTGCGCTACGTCGACTGGAACGTTTACGCGCGCATGGGAAGGCTGTATCTGAAACGCTTCCGCGGCGAGACCAACACCCGCCTCACCATCCTGCTCGACCGCAGCGCCTCGATGGGTTTCCGGGGCCGAGGCCTGCGCAAAATCGATTACGCCCGCTTCCTCGCCGCCTCGCTCGGCTACCTTGCTCATCAACAGCGCGACGCCGTGGGGCTGATCGCCTTCGACGATGAGGTGCGCGATTACGTCGAGCCCAGCTCGCGCCACGGGCAGTGGCTGAAGGTGCTCCACGCCATCGACCGCGCCGAGCCCGGACGCAGCACCGACTACACCCGGCCCTTCTGGCACTTCCAGCAGTTCCTGAGGCGGCGCGGCATCGTTCTCGTGGTGAGCGACTTCTTCGCCCCGGCGCGCGATGTCATCTCGACCGTGGCGCCGCTGCGGCAGCGCGGCAACGACGTCATCCTGATGCATGTGCTCGACCCGGAAGAAGTGGCGCCGGAGCTGGACAGCTCGCGCGTCCTCATCGACATGGAAACGGGCCAGGAGATGGAGGTCCACCCGGCTTATGCCGCGGGGCCGTACCGCGAGAAGATGCGGCGCCATCTCGAGGAACTGGAATCGCTGTCGCAGGGCGCGGGCATGAGCTACTACCGAAGCCTCACATCGGAGCCGCTGGACGAAGCGCTGCGCCGCTATCTGGCCGTGCGCGAGGGGAGGCCGTAGATGGGCCTGCTCGCTCCATGGTTCCTGGCCGGGCTCGGGCTGCTGGCGCTGCCCGTCTATCTGCACCTGCTGCGGCGGAGCCGGCCGGACTCGAAACAATTCAGCTCGCTCATGTTTTTCGAGCCGGGCCGGCAGGCCGAGCTGCGCCGCCGCCGTCTCGACTATCTGGCGCTGCTCGCCGCGCGCCTGCTGCTGCTCGCGCTGATCATCCTCGCCTTCGCGCAGCCGGTGATCCGCTCGTCTTCCGTGGGGGCGGGCTCGCCAGCGCTGCGCCTGGTGGTGGTCGATACCTCCGCCAGCATGGGCTTCCGCGGGCGGATGCAGGAAGCGAGGCGCATCGCCGCGGATCTGCTCACGCCGCAGGCGCGGCTGGCGGCGTTCGATTCCCGCCTCCGGCTGCTGGACCGTGCCGAGCTGCCGCGCCTGGAGGCGGGACCGGCGGCCAATTCGTTCGGCGAACTGGCGCGCGCGCTGCGCGCCTTTCATGACGAGCAGAAGCAGTCCGTGGAGGTTCACCTCATCAGCGATTTTCAGCGCTCCGCGCTGGCGGGCGGACTCGCCGCTTTGCAGTTGCCGGAGGGTGTCGCCCTTCACGTCCACCCCGTGGCGCAGCGCGCGGAACCCAACTGGACCGTGGAAAGCGTGCGCGCGCCGGCGCGCGTCCGCCACGGGCGCGAGGCGCGCATCCAGGCGGTGATCGCCGGCTTCCGCACGTCGGCGGCGCAGAAAACGGCTGTGTTGAGCGTCGCCGGCAGGGACGCCGCCCGCAAGGCTGTGGAGGTGCCACCCGAAGGGCGCGCCATTGTGGAGTTCGACGGGCCGGATCTGCCGTACGGGTTCGCCGAGTGCTCGGTGCGGATCGAGCCGGGCGACGCTCTCGCCTCCGATGACCAGTTCTTGTTTGCTATTGAGCGCACTGATCCGCTCGCCCTCGCCTGGTTTGGCGACAGGCGCGCGGAGACCTACGTGCGCAACGCGCTGGAAGCCGCCGCGGGCGGCGTGTTCACTCTTGGCGGCAGCGCCGCCTGGCAGCAGTCGCGCGCCGTGATCGCCGCGGGGGCAATGCCCGCGGAAGCCGAACTCGCCGCCGCCGTGCGACGTGGCATGGGGCTGCTGCTGGTGCTGAGCGCCGCCGACGCCGCGCGCGGGCGCGTCCCTGTCACCGGCCAGAAGATCACGGGCTCGCGTTACGCGGCCCGCACGGGAGAGGGCTTCTACACGGCCTCGCGCACAGACCCAACGTCGCCGCTGATCGAAAAGGCCGGCGCCTGGCAGGACGTGCGTTTCTATCAGGTGCTGGCCGTCGAGCCGGGCGAAGCGCGCGTGCTGGCATCGATCACCGACGGCACTCCGCTGTTGCTCGAACAGCGCGTGGGCGAAGGCACAGTGCTGGTGCTTGGCTCGCCGCTCGATGGAGTGGCGAACGACTTTCCCCTGCAACCGGCCTTTGTGCCGTTTGTCGAGCAGGCGGCGCGGCTGCTGACCGGGTGGGAGGATTCCACCGTGGCGCTGCCCGCCGGAGAGCTGCTGGCCGCGGGCTCGGGCGGCCGCGCGCTGGCCTTCGAGGTTCTGGATCCGCGCGGGCGCCGTGCGCTGAGCTTTTCCGAGAGCGCCCGCGGCGCATCCGTGGAACTCGATCAGACGGGCTTCTGGCGCGTGTTGCGCGGCGGCGGGCGGGACCGCGTGATCGCGGTGAATGTCGACCGCCGTGAGTCCGATCTCGAACCCATCCCCGAGGAAACTTTGAAATTGTGGCCTGCGGCGGCATCCGCGGCCGGGCAGGGAAGCGGCGGAGCTCCGCCGGCCAAGCCGCTCGCGCTGTGGGTTCTGGCAGCGGCGCTGGCGGCGGCGCTGGTGGAAGCGGTTCTGGCGTCTTATTATCTGGGCAGGGAGGCGGCATGAGCGCGAGGCAACGGTTCTTCGAGTATCTGGGCGCCATCGAGCAGCGCTTGCGCATGCGCTCGCTGGCAGTGGGCCTGGCGGCGGCCGTGGCGCTGCTGCTCGTGGTGACGGCGGCGGCCGCTTGGTTCGGCCTGCGGCATGCTTTCGATCCGCGCGTGCTGCTGGCAGGGCGCATCGCGCTGGTGCTCGCCGCAGGAGCCGGCTTGGCGTTGGGTGTCGCCGCGCCACTGCTTCGGATCAATCGCCGCCGCGCCGCACGGCTGGCCGAGGCGAAGCTGGCGGGGCTGGAAGAACGGGCGGCCACGCTGGCCGGGCCGGTGGCCGATTCGCCCCTGGCGGAGCTGGTGGCCGAAGAGGCGCTGCGGCAGGCCGAAGCCGTGCCGCCGCGCATGCTGGTTGGCAATGCGGCCATTGCATCGGCGGCCGCCGGAGCCGGAGCGGCGCTGATTGCGCTTGTGTGGTTCACCACCGCCGCGCCCGGCTCGCTCGGCTACGGGGCGCACCTCCTGTGGGCGGGCGCGCCGCCCGCGGGACAGCAGGCGCTGTTCGAGCTCACTGTCAGGCCCGGCGATGCAAAGGTGCGCCGCGGCGGCGACCAGCTCATTGAAGCCGTGGCGGCGGGCTTCGACATGACGGGGCTGCGGCTCCGGCTGCGCCGTCCCGGCTCGGCGCAGTGGGAGACGCTCGCCATGGAGGCGAACCCTTCCGGCGCGGGCTTCGTGTTCCTGCTGGCAGGCATCACGGATGACGTCGAGTATCAGGTGGACGCGCAGCGGATGCGTTCGCCTGTCTACCGGCTGTCGGTGGTGGACCTGCCGCGGATCGAGAAGTACCGCGTTCGTTACCGCTATCCCGCTTATCTCGGACTGCCCGACGCCGAGGAGGATCCCGGCGGCGACATCCGCGCCGTGGAAAACACCCGCGCGGTGCTCGAAATCGAAACCGACAAGCCGCTCGCGGGCGGCGTGATCGTGCTCGACGACGGGACGCGCCTGACGCTCGCATCCAGCGGGCGCGTCTCTCGCGCCGAGCTGGAAGTGAAGCGCGATGGCTCGTTCTATTTCGCGGCTCTCGACGGCGGCGCGCCGGTGCGGCTCAGCGAAGACTATTTCATCGAAGCGCGGCCGGAACGCGCCCCCGAAGTGCGGATTGCGCGCCCCGGGCGCGACGCGAAGGTGAGCCCGATTGAAGAAGTCACCGTGGAGGCGGAAGCCGCCGACGACTACGGGTTGCACGGACTCGAGATCACCTATAGCGTGAATGGCGGCGAGCCGCGCTCGCTGCGGCTGGCCGTGCAGCGCGGCGCGAAAGAGGCGCGCGGGCGCGCGGTGATCCCGCTGGAGGATTTCAAACTCCAGCCGGGAGACATCGTGGCGCTCTCAGCCACGGCGCGCGACGCGCGCACGGCGGCGCAGACCGACATCTTCTTTCTCGAAGCGCAGCCCTTCGAACGCGAGTTCCAGCAGTCGCAGACCATGGGCGGCATGGCGGGCATGGGCGGCGAGGGCGAAGAAGACAACGACATCGTGCAGCGGCAGAAGGAGATCATCTCCGCCACCTGGAACCAGATCCGCTCGCAGAAAGGAAGGGCCGAGACGCGCGAGGACGCGGTCTTCCTCTCCGGCATGCAGCAGAAGCTGGCCGAACAGGCGCAGTCGCTGGCGCAGCGCATGCGCAGCCGCCAACTGGCGGCCACGAACGAAGAGTTCCAGAAGTTCTCTCTCGAAATGGGCAGCGCCTCGAAGGCCATGCAGGACGCGGCGGCGAAACTGCGCAACCTGCAATGGCGGGACGCGCTCAGCCCGGAGCAGCGCGCGCTGCAACACCTGCTGCGCGCCGAAAGCATCTTCCGCCAGATCCAGGTCGCCTTCGGCCAGCAGGGCGGCGGGCGCGGCGGCAGCGGCGGGCAGATGCGCGATCTCGAAAGCCTGTTCGAACTTGAGCTCGATCTCGAGAAGAACCAGTATGAGACCGTGCAAACCGCCTCCGCCAGCGCCAGCCGCGAAAAGCAGATCGACGAGGCTCTGAAGAAGCTGGAAGAGCTGGCCCGCCGCCAGCAGCAGCAGGCCGAACAGCAGCGGCGCGGCGAGCAGAGCTTCCAGCAGCGCTGGCAGCAGGAGATGCTGCGGCGGGAAGCCGAAGAACTGCGCCGCCAGCTTGCCGAGCTCCAGCGCAATCAGCGCGGCCAGAGCGGGCAGGAATCGCAAAGCCAGCAGGGCAGCCAGAGTTCGCAGAGCTCCTCCAGCAGCTTGTCCGGCTCGCAGGGGCAGCCGCGCGCGGGCAGCACGCAGAGCGAGCGGCTGAGCCGCGCCCAGCAGCAGATCGAGCGCGCGCTCGACGATATGCGCCGTGCGCAGGGCGCGCAAGGCGGCGAGGCGCAGGAGAACGCGCGCCGCGCGGCGGAGCGGATGTCGCAAGCTCTCGACGAGCTGGGACAGATGCGCCGGCAGCAGACGGGCGACCGCATGGAGTCGTTGAGCCGCCGTGCTTCGGAACTGGCCGAACGGCAGCGGCGCTATGAGGAGCAGGTGCGCAAGACATTCCCGCCGCAGCAGGCGGGCGCGCAGCAGCCGGGCCAGGCGGCCGTGCCGGCTTCGGAATCCGAGCGGCTCGGCCGCGAAAAGGAATCGATGCAGCGCGACTATCAGCGGCTGGAGCAGGATCTGCGCGATGCGGCGCGCGCTCTCGACTCCGGGCAGCGCGGCGCGGCGCAGCGGTTGCGGGAAGCGCTCGGCGAAGCGCAGCAGAACGAGCTGGGGCTGCGCATGCGGCTGGGTGCGGAGTGGATGCGGCGCGGCCTCGGTCCTTATCTGGCGCCGCGCGAGCGCGTGGTGACCGAGTCGCTCGAACGGCTGCGCGACCAGGTGGAGCAGGCGCGCCAGCTCGCCGGGCGCGAAGGCGGCGGCGAGCAGCGCCAGCAGGTGGAGCGCGCGCTGGGACAGATCGAAAATCTCCGCGAGCAACTCGAGCGGCAGGCGCGAGCCGGCAGGCAGCCGGGCCAGGGGCAGCAGCGCGGCTCGCAGGAAGGGCAGCAGAGCGGCCAGCAGGGGCGCGACGGCCAGAAGGGGCAGGGCGAGTCCGGGCAGCAGGCGCGCGATGGCCGCCAGGGCGGGCAGACGGGGGACTCCCAGGCCACAGGCAACCGTGAGGGCGACCGCCGGCAGACGGGCGGCGACACTTCCTTCTGGCGCGGCGACTATGGCGCGCTGAACGATGGATCATTGCAGCCCGATTGGAACCGGAACGCCGGCGCGGGGCGGCAGGCGTGGGAAGAAGCCATGCGGCAGTTGCGCCAGTTGCGGGAACAGGGCGCGGTGAGCGACGAGACGCAGGCGGAGATCGAGCAACTGCTGCGGCGCATGCAGCAGCTCGATCCGGCGAGGTTCGGCTCGCCCGTGTTGTCGTCGCGGATCGAAAACGAGTTCCTGCCGCAACTCGAACAGGTGGAGCTCCGGCTGCGGAAAGAGTTGTCGGAACAGGGCGGCGCGCCGCGCGCCGCGCCTTCGGCGAAAGCCCCGCCGGGCTATGCCGAGGCGGTGGCCGAATACTTCCGCCGCCTCAGCCGCGGGCGGTGAAGCCTCGTGGTCTCCAAACCGCGGAATTGACATGTCTTCCGGGCTCTGAAAGCATCGTTGCGGACCTTCTGTGCTGGAGCATTGAACCGTGGCTGTGCATCCCATCTCGAAGGGCGTCTTCTGCCTGGAATGCGATTGGTGGAGCGACGCGCGCCGCCGCTACAGCATGGAGTATCTGCTCGACCTGCTGGATCAGTTCACGCCGCCGCGCTGCCGCCACATCCACTACGACGTCTCAACACGGGAAGAGTTCTTCTTCCTGCTGAAGAAGTGGAGCCTGAAACGCTACGCCTCCCACCCGTTGCTGTATCTGGGTTTTCACGGCAAGCAGGGAGAACTGCTGCTGGGCAGCGGCAAGAGAGCGCCGCGGGTGACGCTGGAGGAGATTGGCGAGACCCTGGCGGGCAAGTGCAACGGGCGGGTAATCCTGTTCGGCAGTTGCGAGACCATCCGCGCCGTGCCCTGGCAGCGCAAGAACTTCCTGCACGCAACCCAGGCGCTGGCCATCTGCGGCTACCATCGCGAGGTGGACTGGATGATGTCCGCCGCCATGGACCTGATTGTGCTCGCTGCGATGCAGGAGTTCACGTTCACGTTGACAGGGATCGCTGCGATTGCCGAGCGCATCAGGGAGCGGTCGAAGGGCTTGCAAAGAGCGCTCGGGTTCCGCATCTACACGCGCCAGGGCGAGGCGTGACTTCCGCTACGACTGATCATGAATGCGCACAATTCTGTTAGGGAAAATTAACTTTTCAAAGGTATCCTAAATTCATATGCGAATCCTGATCCGGTGTTTCCTTTCCGTGCTCGCATGTGCGGCGGCGTTGCTGGCGCAGTCTGAGGCTGGCGCAGGCATCATCTCTGGCGTGGTCACCGACCCCTCGAGTGCTGCCGTGGGCGGGGCGCGGGTAACCGCCACCTCCACCACGACCGGTTTTCAGCGCGTGGCCGAGACTACCGAAGGCGGCATCTTTACGCTTGTCCGCCTTCCGGCCGGCACTTACGAAGTGACCGTGGAGAAGGAGGGCTTCAAGCTTCTCCGCCGCAACAACGTGATCGTGAACGTCGGTTCGGTCACGCCGCTGGACGCCCGGCTGGAGATCGGCGCGATTACGGAAGCGGTCACGGTGACGGCGGAGTCCGGCGTCGTGGAGACCTCGCGGTCTCAGACTTCCACGGTGGTCGATGAGAAGCTGGTGCGCGACCTGCCGATCAACGGCCGGAATTTTTTGGACTTCACCACGCTGACACCCGGCGTGGTCCGCGATCCCCGCGGCGGCGACCTCTCCTTCGGCGGCCAGCGCGGTACGGTGAACAGCTTCCTGATCGACGGCGCCGACTCGAACAACCTCTTCTTCGGCCAGTCCACCGGGCGCCAGGGAGTCCGCAATCCGTATTCGGTGAGCATGGATGCCGTGCAGGAGTTCCAGGTGAATACGAACTCGTTTGCGCCGGAAATCGGCCGCGCCGCCGCGGGTGTCGTCAACGTCATCACCAAGTCCGGCACCAACGAGCTCCATGGCACCGGCTTCTTCTTTTATCGCGATACCAACCTGAATGCAAATAACGCGATCAACAAGGCGAACAACCGCCCGCGGGCGCCCTACAAGTTCCGGCAATTCGGAGGAAATATCGGCGGCCCAATCGTCAAAAACCGTGCGTTTTTCTTCTTCAACTATGACGGGCAGCGCAATTCGGAGCCCGTGGTTTTGGTTCCTCCGCCGGGCGTCGTCGCCGCTCTGCCCACCCTGCCTCCAGAGGCCCAGGCGGCCTTCAGCGAGCTGACCTCGAAATATTACAAAGACTATTCGCGGGGGCTGGACAACGACGTCTTCCTGCTGAAAGGCGACTTTCTGCTTCCGTCGGGCCAGGCGCTGAATGTGCGCTGGAACGCCAACCGCTTCACCGGGCGTAACTTCGAGAATGCCGGCGCGCAGCGCGCCTCGGAAGCCACGGGCGACAGCAAGGCGATTACGGACAGCCTGGTAGCTTCCTACTCCCGCACGCTCGGCTCGAGCCGCCTCTGGGAGGTCCGCTACAACTACACGCGAGACGACCAGCCTGGCGCCGCCAACTCCACCGCGCCCGAAACCACCGTGCAGCAGGGCGGGCAGAACGTGATTGTGTTCGGCCGCAACAATTTCAGCCCGCGCTACACGAACAGCAAGCGCAACCAGGTGATATCCACTTTCACATGGACCTTCGGGCGACACACCATGAAATTCGGTGGCGACCTGAATTTCGAGCGTATCGAGAATTTCTTCCCCGGCCAGTTCTCGGGCGTGTATCTGTTCAGCTCCCTGCTGGATTATGCTCTAAAGCGTCCGGCGACTTTCCAGCAGGCGCTTCCCGGACCCGGCACAAGCGGCCCATTATCGAGGCCGAACCTGAACGAGTATGCGTTTTTCATTCAGGACCAATGGCGCGTGAACAACCGGCTCACGCTCAATTACGGTCTCCGTTACGATCTGCTGGACGCCGATCCGCCGCCGTTTCTGAACCCGGACCCCGTGCTGGCCCAAAATGGCATCCGCACCAACCGTCTCGACCTGGACAAGAACAACTGGGGACCGCGCTTCGGCGCTGCCTGGCGCGTCCTGGATTCGGACC
This sequence comes from uncultured Bryobacteraceae bacterium, assembly GCA_937920635.1. Taxonomy (GTDB): domain Bacteria; phylum Acidobacteriota; class Terriglobia; order Bryobacterales; family Bryobacteraceae; genus JANWVO01. The sequence continues at coordinate 11,094 of CAKZUE010000044.1, read as the reverse complement.
GCATGGTCCTGCGCGGCGGGTGGGGCCTGTTCTATGGCCGCACTCCCGCCATCCTGACCGGCACGGTGCATACCAACAACGGGGTGCAGGTGCAGAACTACCTTTTCACGGGCGCCGCGATCCCCGTGACGTATCCCAACATCCTCACCGCTATTCCGCCCTCGGGCCGCACGCCCGTGAACATCTTCCATTTCGCGCCTGATTTTGATCAGCCGCAAAGCCAGCAGGCCAGTCTGAACATCGAAGGCCGGGCCGCAGGCATGCTCCTCAGCGCGGGCTATCTGGGCGTTTTCGGCCGGAATCTGAACCGCTCCCGCGACATCAATCTCGCCCCCATGCAGCCTCTCACCGGCCTGCTGTGCACCACTACCGCCGCCAGCGCCCCATGCAACCCCTCCGGACCGTTTCCCGTCTTCCGGCGTACCGCTCCGCGGCCCATCCCCGGCTACCAGCGCATCACGCGCGCCGAGGATTCCGGCGAATCGAACTACAACGGGGTCTTCCTCCAGGCCAGCCGCCGCATGGCGCGCGACTTCTCGCTCCAGACCTCCTATACCTTTTCCAAAGTCATCGACAACGCGCCGGAGGGTACCGCCGTTCTGCCTGGCAACTTCGGCGACGACTCCAAGATCGTGTGGGATCCGCTCAACATCTCTCTGGACCGCGGCCTCGGGGATGCTGACATCCGCCACCGCTGGGTTTTCTCTGGTGTCTGGGACATCGGCTACGCCAACCGGGCCGCCAATCCCGCCGTGCGCACGCTGCTTGGCCGCTGGCAGTTGTCCTCGATCCTCCAGGCCCAGTCCGGCCGGGTTTTCTCGCCGCGCATCGGACAGGACCTGAACAACGATGGCAACATCGCCAACGAGCGCGTTCCCTTCGCCGCCCGGAATTCGCTCCGTCTTCCAGCCTTCGCCACGGTCGACCTCCGCCTGGCCAAAGACATCCCGTTGTGGCGCGATTCCCGCGCCAGCCTGAAACTGCTTGGCGAAGCCTTCAACATCACCAACCGCGTCAACATCACGGGCAAGAACGCGGTGCGGTACAACGCGAATCTAACCAACCTGGAGCTCCGCCCCAACGCAGCCTACCTGTTTGACACCACCGCCGGGGATCCGCGCATTCTCCAGCTCGCCCTTCGCCTCACGTTCTGAGTCATGGGCTGACGGGGCGGCGCTCGGGCCGCCCCGTCCCTCTCAAAGCGCATCCTTCAGCCGCGCCAGATCACTCTCGTTGTTGTAGAAATGCGTGGACACGCGCAGAAGCCCGTGGCGGGCGGAGACGAGGATGCGCTTCTCTTTCAGCCGCGCCGCCAGCGCCGGAGCATCTTCGACGGCAGCGGCGATGATTGGAGAATCCCCGTAAGGCAGCGCGCGGGGAAACAGCGCCCGCGCCTGTGCTGCGAGTTCGAGCACGCGGCGCTCGATCGCCGCCGGCGTCAGCTCCAGCATCAGATCGACGCTCGCCTCCAGCCCGTAGAGTAACGCCGAGGGCAGCATCCCACCCTCGTATTTCTCCGCCGAATCTTTCAGCTCCGGCGCGCCGTGCCAAAGATTGTTGACGTTGCGCCAATCGCGGTGGGAGCGCCAGCCGATCGAGAGCGGCTTGACTTCCGCCCGCAGCCGCGGGTGCACGGCGGCGAAGGCGACGCCGTTCGGCGCCAGCATCCACTTGTAGCAGTTCACGGCCAGCATATCGGGCTGGATGCGCGCGAAGTCGAATTTGAGCGCGCCGCAGAGCTGCGTGCCGTCCACATACAGCGGAACTCCGCGGCGTCGGCACTCCGCGCTGATCTGCTCGAGCGGCGCGCGGTAGCCGGTCGTGTAGTTCACCGCGCTGACCGCTACCAGGCGGGTGCGCGGCGTGAAGCTGTCAAAAAACCGCTCTGGCGGGGCTTCCACGAGTTCCAGCCCCGGAAACAAAGGGGCGTAGATCTGGTTCGGGAACTCGTGCTCCAGGGTGAGCACCTGGTCGCCCTGGCGCCAGCGGATGCCGTGCATCAGCACGGCGAGGGCGGAGGAGGCGTTCTGGAAGAACGCGATGTCGCCCGGCGAGGAGCGGATCAGCCGGGCGATCTTCGCGCGCAGCCGGTCGTGGTCGTCGAACCACGAGAGGAAGTCCGAGCAGGCGGTGCGGTCGCGATGCGCGAGGTGCGCAGCGATGGCCTGCACGGTGCGGGTGGATAGCTGTCCGAAGGTGGCGGTGTTGAGATAGGTCCACTCGCGCAGGGCAGGGAAGAGCGCGCGGACCGCGTCCCAATCCGGCATCAGTGCCTCGCCTGCGGGCGGGCGCGCTCGATGGCTTCGCGGATCGCCGCCACCGCTCCATCCGCGGAGATTTCAGTCATCGCGCGCGTGCGGCGGTCGACGAGTTCGAGTTTGCCCTCGGCGAGTTTCCGCCCGATGTTGACGCGGAACGGAATGCCGATCAGATCGGCGTCCTTGAACTTGACGCCGGGGCTCAGGTCGCGGTCGTCGTATAGCACGTCGACGCCGGCTGCCCGGAGATCGCTGTAAAGCCGGTCAGCGGCTTCGCGCAGGGACGGGTCGCTGATCTTGACGGGCGTCAGGACCACCTCGAAGGGCGCGATGGAGACGGGCAGCGACATGCCGTCCTTGTCCGAGTAGAGCTCGACGGCGGCGCAGAGGACGCGCTCGACGCCGATGCCGTAGCTGCCCATGATGACGGGCGTCTCCACGCCGTTCTGGTCGAGCACGTTGAGCCCCATGGCATGAGCGTACTTGTAGCCGAGCTTGAAGATGTGGCCGATCTCGACGCACTTGATGATTTCGAGCGGTGCGCCGGTCTCGATCTCGGTATCGCCCGCGGCGACCTGGCGCAGGTCGTGCCACTCGCCCTGGAAGTCTTCTTCCGGGGTGACGTTTTTCAGGTGGTAGCCGTCCCGGTTGGCGCCGCAGACCATGTTGCGGCGCCCGCGCAGAGCCTCATCGACAAGAATGCGCACGTCTTTCAGGCCCACCGGACCGAGCGAGCCGGCGGAAGCGCCGAACAGCTCGCGGATCTCTTCCGGATGCGCGGGGCGGAACTCCTGGCAGCCCGTGGCGGACTGGAACTTCGTCTCCGAAAGCTGGTGATCGCCGCGCAGCAGCGCCACCACGGGGCGGCTGTCGGCGATAAGGCACAGGGTCTTGATGAGGGACGTTCCGGCGAGCGCGAGGAAGCGCGCCACTTCTTCGATGGTCTTTTGATCCGGTGTGTGGACAAGTTCGGGCTCGAGATCTTCCGCTGGATCCGGCGCCTGGGGCGGAACGGGACGGGAGACGGCCTTCTCGAGATTGGCCGCATAGCCGGTCTGGCGGCAGAGCACGACGTAGTCTTCGCCCGCTTCCGTGGCCACCATGAACTCCTGTGACTGCGAGCCGCCCATGGCGCCGGAGTGAGCCTCGACGGCGACGTATTCGAGCCCGCAACGGTCGAAGATGCGGCAGTAGGCGATGCGGTGCTTTTCGTAGGCGATGTCCAGCCCTTCCGGGCCGAGGTCGAAGGAGTAGGAGTCCTTCATGAGGAACTGGCGCACGCGCAGGAGGCCGGATTTGGGGCGGGGTTCGTCGCGGAATTTCGTCTGGATCTGATACCAGATCTGCGGCAGTTGTTTGTAAGACCGCAGCTCGCCGCGGGCGATGAAGGTCATCACTTCTTCATGCGTCATTCCCAGGCAAAGTGGGCGGCCATAGCGGTCTTTCAGCCGGAAAAGGTTGTCGCCCATGACGTCATAGCGGCCCGATTCCTGCCAGACTTCGGCTGGATTCAGGGCGGCGAGATGAAATTCCTGGGCGCCGATGGCATCCATTTCTTCCCGGATGATCTGCTGAATTTTCAGCATGGATCGCTGGGCGAGATAGAGGTAGTTGTAGATGCCGGCGCCGAGCTGCCGGATATAGCCGGCGCGAAGCAGCATCTGGTGGGAGACGACCTCCGCCTCGGCGGGCGTCTCCCGCAGCGTGGGAATAAAGGCACGGGACCACAGCATGGTAAACCCTTGAGTGTAGCACGCAGGGGCAGCGGAGCCGCGCGGGAGCGCCGCAGGCGCGACCGGGCGGTTCTGGCGCGGATCGCAAAACGGAAAATTGGCGCCCGGGCGGGCCTGTCCCCGGTTTTCAGCGGCGGGCGGAGAAGAGGCGGTGGAGGCGGGCGGCGCCGGCGGCGGCCAGGATCGTGAAGAGGGCGAGCGAGCTCCAAACGAGCAGGGCGCCGCGGGTGCGGTCTGCCGGCTGAGGGACGGGCGGGAACGGAGCGGCGGGATCGAGGGCGCGGACCAGGAGCCTGAGGCGCGTGAGGCGGTTGGCGCCGTTTCTGACCTGGACTACCAGGACCAGTTCCCGGGGCGCGCGTATGGGGCAAGAGAGCGCGCCGGAGCGGCCGTATCGGGTGGCGGAGAGTTCCTCGTAAGCTTTCCCCTCGATCCAGGCGTCAATGCTCTCCGCGGGCAGCAAGATGAGGCGCGCCTCGGCGCCGCGGAGCACGCGGAAGGAGGCAGCGAGCCGGGCGGGCGCCTGCCGGGCGGGAACGGCCAGGGTGCGCGCCTGTCCGGGCGCCACCTCCACCAGATCGTCAAAGAGGGTTTCAGGGGGCCCGCCCGCCGCAGGCAGGGCGGACAACAGGCACAGCAATGCACAGGCCTTCATCGGTCTTCGTGAACAAGCCGGCCGCCGACGAAGTGCATCTTCACTTTTGCGCCGAGGATTTCTTTGGGCGGCACGGTCATGATATCCCGGTCGAGCACGATGAAATCAGCATATTTCCCCGGCTCCAGGGTGCCGCGCAAATTCTCTTCAAAAGCCGCGTAGGCGGCGTGAACTGTCCAGGACTCCAGCGCCTCCTCGCGCGTCATTTTCTGATCCGGCATCCAGCCTCCTGGAGGACGGCCTTCAGAATCCTGACGGGTAATAGACGCATAAAATCCCAAGAAAGGATTCGGTTCTTCGACGGGAAAATCGCTTCCATTGGGCACTGGAATTCCGAGGGCGAGGAAGCGTTTCCAGGCGTAGGCGCCGGCCACGCGGTCCGGCCCGAGCCGCGCCTCCGCCCAGCGCATGTCGCTGGTGGCGTGCGTGGCCTGGATGGCGGGGATCACGGAGTATTCCTTGAAGAGCCGGAAGTCGGGCAGGGAGACGATCTGGGCATGTTCGATGCGGAAGCGGCGGTCATTGGCCCCGCCCAGCGCTGCCGCGTACGCATCCAGCACAACCCGGTTGGCGCGGTCGCCGATGGCGTGGGTGCAGACCTGAAAGCCGTGCGCGGCGGCTTCGCGGGCGGTCTTTTCAATGCTTTCTTTGGGGGTGATCAGCAGGCCGGAATTGGACTTGTCGTCGGAGTAGGGCTGCCAGAGCGCAGCGCCGCGCGAGCCGAGCGCGCCGTCGGCGTAAAGCTTGATGGCGCGGACGGTGAGGAAGGGCGAGATCTCCGGGCCTTTCCTGAGATACTCCTGCCAGAGAGGGCCCGTGCCTCCGATCATGGCGTAGATTCGCACCGGCAGTTTGCCCTCGGCGAGCAGCTCGCGGTAGGCGCGGAGGTCTTCCGCCGAGACGCCGGCGTCGTGGACGCCTGCCAGGCCGAGGCGCGCGCACTCGCGGGCTGCGAGTTCGAGCTGGCGTTTGATTTGAGCAGACGTTGGCGCGGGGATTTTCTCCCGCACCAGCCCCATGGCGCGGTCGATGAGGACGCCGGTGGCGCGCCCCTGCGCATCGCGGATGATCCTGCCGCCGGGCGGATCCGGCGTCTGGTCCGTGATGCCTGCCAACTTCAGCGCCAGCGAGTTGACCCAGGCGGCGTGGCCGTCCACTCGCGAGAGGAACACGGGATGGCGGGGCGCGGCGTCGTCGAGATCGCGGGCCGTGGGGAAGGCTCCGCCCCAATTGGTCTGGTCCCAGTTGCGGGCGATGATCCATTCGCCCTCAGGCATGGAGGAAGCGCGCTCCTTCACATAGGCGGCGATTTCCGCCACCGAGGCGACATGCCGCAGATCGCGGGACTCCAGCAGCGCTCCCAGGCCGCGCATATGGGCGTGCGAGTCGATAAAGGACGGAAATACCGGTGCGCCGCCGAAATCGAGCCTGCGGGTGGCGGGGCCGGCGTGGCGCAAAGCCTCCTCGCCCAGGGCGAGAATGCGCCCGTCTTTGACAGCCATGGCGGCCACGGGTGCGGAGCGGGCCGAGGCGTAAATACGGGCGTTGGTGATGATGAGATCGGCCCCGGCAGGCGGCTGCGCCCCAAACAGCAGGGCCATAGGGACTAAAATGGGGAGCATGGATGACAGTATTCCACAGGCATCCGCGCAGAGTGCGTGCATTCACGAGGGGTGGCGCGGGTGGGTGGCGACGGGCGCTGCGGTTTTGCTCGCCGTTCTGTTTCTGGTGGCGGGGATCTGGAAGCTGAGCGATCCGTTCGCCACAGAGGCGCGCATGACGCAGGCGCTGATCCCGAAAGCGCTGGCCATGCCGGTGGCGCTGCTGGCGGGCATCGGGGAGACGTGGGTGGGCGTGCTGCTGCTGGTGCCGCGGTGGAGGCGGTGGGGGGCGTGGCTGGCTGGGCTGGCGCTGATCGCCTTCATGGCCTATTTCGCCATCTTCTACAACCAGCTTCGCGGCGAAGATTGCAGTTGCTTTCCGTGGCTGAAGCGCGTGGTGGGCGTGGAGTTCTTCGTCAGCGACGCGCTGATGCTGGCGGCGGCGGTGCTGGCGGGGCTGTGGTCGGCGCGGTCGACGCACATCAAGCAGGCGGGCATGGCTCTGGCAGCCATCGTGGTGATGGCGCTGGCTGTCTACGGCGCGACGCTGACGCAGCGCAGCAATGTTCAGGTCCCGGCGCAGATTACGGTGGACGGCAAGCCGTTCGCGCTGGGAAACGGGCGGGTGTTCCTGTATTTCTTCGATCCGGAGTGCATGCACTGCTTCCAGGGGGCCAAGGAGCTTGGCGCGTTCGCCTGGAAGAAGGATGTTCAGGTGATCGTGGCGCCGACGGTGAACCCGCATTGGACCACGGCGTTCCTGCGCGACGCCGGGCTGCGTGCAGGCGTCTCTTTCGACATCGCGCCGTTGCGGGCGACCTTCCGTTTCGGCGATCCGCCTTATGGGGCGGCGATCGAGAACGGGAGGGTGCTCGGCACGTTCACGTTCGCCGAAGGCGAGGACGTGGCGGGGGCGCTCAAGAAAGCTGGCTGGATCGAATAGCGCCGCCTAGCCCGGCAACTGCATGCCGCGCCGTCTGGCGTACAGCAGGCCGAGTTCGCGGAGCTTTTCCGGGCTGATCCACTGGCGCATCAGGCCGAACAGGGCGCGCTCCTCGATGGCGAAGTGCTCGCGCGCCAGCTCCATCAGGCGCTTGAGCGATGCCCGGGCGCGCACGGCCTGGCGCTGCTTCTTCAACTCTTCCAGCAGCGCGCGCATCTCCTGATGCTCGCCGTACATGGCTTGCAGAGTTCCGCGCACGGCGGCGGGCAGTTCGCCGGGCGCTCCGAACAGGAGCTGGTCCTCTTCCAGAGCGTGCGCCTGGAGCACCGCCTCGAGCGCCGCGCCGCATTCCTGCAATTCGCGCAGGCTCATCCGGGCCATCCGGCGCTCCTGGTGAGCCATAAGCGCCAGGATGCAGCCGTGTTCTCCCAACAGCAGATCGATGAGATCCGCGCCGGCCTCGGTAATCGGTTTCCTCATGCCCCGCTGACTTCCTCATTTTGCCAGAATCCGGTCCGATTCACCAGGAATCTGCGCGCGCCCCGGCGAGTCGGTTTTGATAGCATGACGGATGCGCAGCCATGATGAGCGTGTTCCGGGCGGTTGGGATGGCCGCAGCAGTGCTCCTGTTGTCCGAAGCCGCCGCCGACGGTTTCCAGAGGAAGAAGAAGCAGGAAGAGGAGATCACGCAGACGCTGGAGCTGCCCCCGGAGCCACCGGCGGCGGTGACGGCGGATCCGGCGCGGCTGGCCTTTCTGCAGGCGCCGTTGTCGGCGCAGGGGCTGCTGTCGAGGCAGACGCGCGACGGGCTGCGCCTGCTGATGCAGAATGCGCGCGGCGCGCGGTTCGTGCGCATCCGGGCGTTTGTGGCGGGCACCGGGGATCTGCGGCGCGTGCAGTCGATCGTGGCCGAAACGTTCGCCGAGAAGAAGCAGCCGCTGCCCGTGCTGACAGTGGCGCAGGTGGGCATGCTGCCGCTGGAAGGGGCTCAGGTGCAACTGGAGGCGGTTGTCGAGCAGAGGAAACCCACGGGCGCGGGCACGGTGTTCGCCGCCGCTGCCGCCGCCACGCCGCAGGAGGCGTTGGAGCGGATCCGGCAGACTCTGCAACAGGCGGAGGCGCTCTCGGAAGCGCCGTCTTCTCTGGTGTGCGGCGTATCGTCAGCGGAACTGCTGGAACCGTTGCGGCGGGCCGCATATCAGGCGTTTCCGCGGGCGGCTTATGTGGGGTTCCAGTTGCAGCGGATACCCGCGCCGCCGCTGGTGGCATGCCAGGCTGCCGCGTCCCTGGCAAAACCGGCAGACGGCGGCGTCTGGCGGCTTGATTCCGGCGTTGCGATCAGCGCGCCGAAGATCGTCCTGTCCGGCGCACAGCTTGCGTTCCGCTATGAAGAAAGCGACGCGCGGCTGGCGTACCAGCGCCTGGATCGGACCTTGCAGCAGGCGGGCTCGTCGCTGAAACACGCGGTGGTGCTGCATGTGTATCCGCTCTCCACCCAACTGGCGGAGCTGGCAAGGAAGGTCCGCCCGGAGTTTGTTGACGCCGCGCACCCGCCTGCCGGGCTGGTGCTGCCGCTGGAAGGGCTGCCGTCGATCGACGGGGCGTTCGCGCTGGAGGCGGTGGCGCTGCCCGCGCCGGGCTCCTGACGCAGCCAGGTTTTCATTCCACAGAAAGCGAGGTTATTGTTCTATGTCCCAGGCTCCCGTAGTCACCTTCGGCGAGATCATGTTGCGGCTTGCGCCTCCGGGCTTCGAGCGGCTGTTGATGTCGCCCTCTCTGGTCGCCACGTTCGGAGGCGGCGAGGCCAACGTCGCCGTTTCGGTGGCCAACTTCGGCCACCCGGCGCGGTATGTCACCGTGCTGCCCGACAACCCGATTACGGACGCTTTCGTGTATCAGATGCGCGGCTTCGGCATCGACACGTCGTTCATCCGGCGCGCTCCGGGGCGGTTCGGCATTTACTTCGTCGAGCCGGGCGCCAACCAGCGCCCGTCCAAGGTGGTCTATGACCGCGCCTACTCTTCGATCAGCCAGGCGAAGCCCGGCGATCTGGACTGGAAGGCGATTTTCGACGGGGCGGGCTGGTTCCACGTCACCGGCATCACCCCTGCGCTGTCGCAATCGGCCGCCGATCTGGCTCTGGAGGCGGTGAAGACGGCGCGCGAGATGGGCGTGCCGGTCTCCTGCGACCTGAACTACCGCAAGAACCTGTGGAAGTACGGCAAGTCCGCGCAGGAGGTGATGACGGAGATCGTGCGCTACGTCGACTACGCCATCGCCAACGAAGAGGACTGCCAGAAGTCGCTGGGCATCCAGATCGACGTCGATGTGCACTCCGGCAAGCTGGACCAGCAGCAGTATCAGAGCCTGGCCGAGAAGGTGCTGGCGGCGTACCCGAATCTGAAGCTGATCGCCATCACGCTGCGGGAGAGCTTCTCGGCGTCGCACAATGGCTGGTCGGCGTGCCTGCACGACCGCAAGGAGTTCTTGTTGAGCCGCCGTTATGACATCACGCACATCGTGGACCGGGTGGGCGGCGGCGACGCCTTCGCCGGCGGGATGATCTACGGCATCCTGCACCTGCCGTCGCTGCGTGACGCGTTGGAGTTCGCCGTGGCGGCTTCGTGCCTGAAGCACTCGGTTCCGGGGGACTTCAACCGGTTCACGCGCGCCGAGGTGGAGGCGCTGCTCAAAGAGGGCGGCAGCGGGCGCGTGCAGCGCTGAAGCGGCCGCGAAGGGTGAATGTGCGGCCCGCGGGGCCATCCGCCGGAAGGCTCTCGCGGGCTGCCCGCTTTCAGGCGGCGCCGCGGCGGAGGAATTCGGCAAACTCCGCGGTGTTGCGCGTCAGGCCGGGGAAGCTGGCGATGACCTTCTCATCGGCGTCGAATACGGCGTAGAAGGGGATCGCCACGGTCTGGAAGAGCTGCTCCTGGCGGCGCTGGTTGGCTTCGCTCGCCGGGTCTGTGCCGTCGGTGTAGAGCTCGATCAGCACAAACTGGCTCAGCGCTTCGGCGACCTCCGGGCGGGGGAACATATTGGCCTTCATCCAGTGGCAGTTGGTGCACGCGTAGCCGGTGAAGGCTACGAGGATGCGCTTGTTCTCCGCGCGCGCCCGCTCGATGGCCGCCTGCCAGTCGTTCTTCAGCCATTTGTTTGCAGACGCTCCTGAAGGAGTCTGAAAAGAAGCGCCTTCCGCCGGCGCGGGGATGTAGGCTTCCAGTTCGCCGAGGCGCACGCCGAACATGCCGGGAAGCAGGCTGAGCGCAAATCCCAACAGAAGCGTTGCCGCCAGAAGCCTGCCCGGCTTCACCTCTTCATCGCGCCGCACTCCCTCCATCGGAAGCCATCCGAGCAGATACAGCCCGGGCAGAGCGAACAGCACCGTCCAGAGCGCCAGGAAACGCTCCCGGGTGAGCAGGTTCCACTGCATCACCTGATCAACGCTCGACAGGTACTTGAGCATTGCCGCCAGAATCACAAAGCCGAGAACGATTTTCAGCCGCGACATCCAGCCGCCGCTCTTCGGCAGCTTCTTCAGGAACGAGGGGAACAGCGCGAGCAGGAAGAACGGCGCCGAGAGAGCCGCCGAGAAGGCGAGCATTCCCAGCGCGGGCTGCATCCGGTTGCCGGTGACGGACGCCGCCAGCAGGGTGCCCATGAAAGGTCCCACGCAGGCGAAGGCGGCCAGAGTGAATGTCAGTCCCATCAGCAGCGTGCCAATGAAGCCGCCGCGGGAGGAAGCCATGTTCAGTTTCGTCAGCACGGAGGCAGGGATCGTCAGTTCGAACGCGCCCAGAAGGCTCAGGCCGAAGACAAAGAAAACAAGCGAGATGAATCCGTTGACCCAGGGATTGGAGCCGAGCTGCACGACGGCGAACGGACCCAGCGCGGCGCTCAGACCCAG
>CAKZUE010000043.1 GCA_937920635.1 uncultured Bryobacteraceae bacterium | reverse complement strand
GGCAGCCGCGTGTTCGACATTCTCTGCAACGGCGTCCTGCTCGAGCGTGAACTCGACGTCTACCGCGAGGCGGGAGGCGCGTTCCGCGCCCTGCGCAAGACCTACCGGGGATTGAAGCCTACGCCCAACGGCAAGCTGGTGCTGCAACTGGTGCCCGGCCGCAATTATGCGTTCCTGAACGCGCTGGAGATCCTGGACGAAGGGCGGCGTCCGGTGGCGCAGCGCATTCAGAAATAGCTGGTAGGAACCGCTATCAGACTGGTAGAATGGAACTTTGGCCGTATAGTGCAGCGCTGAGGCCGAAGGCATGAGAACGCTCTTTCTGAATCCGCCCTCTTTCGAGGGTTTCGACGGCGGGGCCAGCTCGCGCTGGCCGGCCACCCGTGAGATCGAGTCCTACTGGTATCCGGTGTGGCTCTGCTATCCGGCGGGCATGCTGCCGGACTCGAAGGTGGTGGATGCGCCGCCGCACCGGATCTCCATTGAAAAGACCGTCGAGATGGCGAAGGAGTTCGAACTGCTGGTGCTGTTCACCTCCGCGCCCGGTTTCGACGTCGACGTGCGCATGGCGTCGATGATGAAGGACTCGAACCCGAAGCTGAAGGTGTGCTTCGTGGGTCCGCCGGTGACGACGGAGCCCGAGAAAGCGCTGGCCCATACGGCCATCGACTTTGTGATCCGCCGCGAGTTCGATCATCAGATCGTCGCGTACGCCAACGGCACGCCGATCGAGGAGATTGCCGGCGCCAGTTTCCGCAAGGGGGGAAGCTTCGTCCACAATCCCGAAGCGCCCTACATAGAGAACCTGGACGAACTGCCGTGGGTGACCAAGGTCTACAAGCGCGACCTGGACTTCCGCCGTTACAACGTCCCGTTCCTGCTGAACCCGTTCATCAGCCTGTACACGTCCCGCGGCTGCCCGGCGATGTGCACGTTCTGCCTGTGGCCGCAGACGCATTCAGGGCACCGGTGGCGGTTACGGTCAGTGGACGACGTCGTGGCCGAGGTGAAGTGGGCGAAGGAGAATTTCCCGGGGCTGAAGGAGATCTTTTTCGACGACGACACGTTCAACTACAAGGGCGCGCGGACGATCGAGCTGTGCCGGAAGCTGGCGCCGCTGGGCGTCACGTGGTCCTGCACGTCGCGCGTGACGACCGACTATGACACGCTGGCGGCGATGAAGGACGCCGGGGCGCGCCTGCTCATCGTGGGTTACGAGTCCGGCGACCCGCAGATCCTGAAAAACATCAAGAAAGGCGCCACGGTGGAGATGGCGCGGCGCTTCACGAAGAACGCGCACAAGCTTGGCTTGACGGTGCACGCCGACTACATCGTCGGATTGCCCGGAGAGACGCGGGAATCGATCCGCCGCACGATCGAGTTCGCCAAGGAACTCGACACGGAAACCATCCAGGTGTCGATTGCGCATCCGTACCCGGGCACGGAGTTTTACGATTACGCGCAGAAGAACGGACTGATTCAGCTCGGCGTCTCGATGACGGACGAGAGCGGCCATCAGTTGCCGAACATCGTGTACCCGGGGCTGGACCGCGCCGAGCTGGTCGAGTGGGTGCAGCGCTTCTACGACGAGTATTATTACCGCCCGAAGGCCGCCTTCCGCGTGGTGGCCAAAGCGGTGCTCAATGGCGACGTGAAGCGGCTGTTCAAGGAGGCGCGCGAGTATCTGAGCCTGCGCGCCAAGCGCAAGCAGTTCGTGGCCGATCACAAGGCGGGCGGGGAGACGGCGCCCGCCGGGGAAACGGTGGCCGCCAGCGGAGACTGATCTGCGATGAACGCCAGGGCGCTGTGGCACACGGCGGGCGTCGTTTTGCTGAACGCCGCCGGCAACTTCGCCCTCGCTGTGGGGATGAAGCGGGCCGCGGCGGCCGCGGGTCCGGTGCTGGCGCTGCTGGAGCCGGCCGCCATGGCGGGGATCATGCTGCTCATCGCGTGGATGCTGCTGCGGCTACGGCTGCTCCAGATGGCGGACCTGTCTTTCGTGCTGCCGCTGACGGCGGTGGGTTACATTCTGAACGCCGCCATGGGCGCGGCATTCCTGGGCGAGCACGTGAGCCTGGCGCGGTGGGCCGGGGCGGCGCTGATCACGGGGGGAGCGGCGCTGACCTCGATCACACCGGCTGAAGGCGCGGGCGCGGGCCGGACGGAACCCGCCTCGGAGCGGCGCGACGGGGAGGCCGCATGACAGCCGAGTGGCTGCTGGTAGCCGCGGTGGTGGCCTGCACAGCCTGCGCGGACCTGCTGCAATCGCACGGCATGCGCCGCGGCGGCGCGCGCTGGAAGGTGCCGCTGTCGATCGTGTTTCTGGCGGCTTCCTTCTTCTCATTTACGCAGTTGCTGCGCATCGCGGACCTCTCCTTTGCGGTGCCCGCGACAGCCGCCAGCCTGGTGGTGGAAACGCTGCTGGCGCGGCTGGTGTTGAAAGAGCGCGTGGGCTGGAAGCGATGGGGGGGCGCGGTGCTGGCGGCCGCCGGCGTCGCGCTGCTGGCGCATTGATCGGGTGGCTGCTGCTGGCGGCAGCGGCCGTGGCACTGCTGTATCAGTCGGCGGCGCTGGCCGCGAGTGTGTCGTTCTTCCTTCGAGCGCGGTTTGCTCCCGCGCCGCCTCCCGCAGAGCTTCCTCCGGTTTCCATCCTCAAGCCCGTTTACGGGCTCGACCCGCAACTGGAAGAGGCCGTGGCGTCGCACTTGCGGCTGGACTACCCGGAATACGAACTGCTGATCGGCTTCCAGCGCGCCGATGACCCAGCCATCCCGGTGCTCGATCGTCTGCTGAAGCAGCATCCGCAGGCGCAGGCGCGGATCGAGATCATCGAGACCGGGGCGATGAACGCCAAGACAGGCGTGCTGGACGGGCTGAGCCGGAAGGCGCGGCACGGCGTGCTGGTGGTGAACGACGCCGACATCATGGTTCGGCCGGACTATCTGAAGAAGGTGGTGGCGAGCCTCAGCCAGCCGGGCGTGGGCGTGGTGACCTGCCTGTACCGGGCGCGCGCTTCCTCGCTGGCGGGGTGTTTCGAGGCGCTGGGCATCGCGACGGATTTCATGCCTTCGGCGCTGGTGGCGCCGTGGGTGGGCGTGCGGGAATTCGGCTTCGGTTCCACGCTGTGCTTCCGGCGCGCGGACCTGGACGCCCTTGGCGGCTTCGCCGCATTCGACGACTTCATTGCCGACGACTATCAGCTCGCCTCACGCATTGTGTCGCTCGGCAAACGCGCTGCATTCGCCGACATTCCCGTGGTGACCTATCTGGCCGATCCCGACTGGCGCAGCGTCTGGCGGCATCAGCTCCGCTGGGCGCGCACCATCCGGCATTCGCGCCCAGGCGGTTTTGCGGGCATGCCGGCGACGCACGCGGGCGTGTGGGCGGTGGCGAACCTCGCCGCGGGCAACGTAGGGGCTGCCGCAGCGCTGTGGCTGGCGCGGAGCGCGATGGGCGCGTTTGCGGGCTTCGCGGTGCTCGGCCACTGGCCGGCGCTGCTGGCCGCACCTTTGATTCCGCTGTGGGATCTGTTCGCCTCTGCGGTCTGGGCGGCGGCGTGGTGCGGCAACACCGCGTGGTGGCGCGGGCGCCGGATCCGGCTGGGCGCGAACGGCAGGATCGTGGAGAATCACCGGGCCGCGGAAAAGAACACGTAGTCCCGGCCTGATGCCAGCCGGTGCGCGTACAGCGCGGCTTCGAGCGCGTGATAGTCGCCCCACATCGAGGATTCGCCGCGCGGGACGCGGTCCGCGTCCGGCATGCGGTCCCAGCCGTTGGGGCGGTGATAGACCGAGTGCAGGATCAGCCCCTCGTGAGCGGCTTGCGTGGACAGATAGGGTTCGTCGAGCAATGTATCGAGCACGGCAAGGCCGGCGCGGAAGTAACGGTCGTCGCCAAGATACCGGCCCAGCCGCATGAGGCCCTGCGCGGCGATGGCGGCGGCGGAGCTGTCCACGGGTTCGCAAGGGTTGAACGGATCGGCGGGACGGCTGCGCCAGCCGCCGAGTTTTTCGAGCAGCGGGGCGCCGGTGTCCCAGTAGGGGATGCCGTCGGCGGCGGTGTTCTCGATGTAGAAATCACAGGTGGCCTGCGCGGCCTTGAGCCATTCGGCGCGGATCTGCGCCTTGCCGCCGAGAGGCGCGAGTTGGTCTTCGGCGAGGGTTTCGAGGAACTCGAGCTGCTCGGCGAAACCGAGCATGGCCCAGGCGAGGCCGCGCGTCCAGGTGGAGAATGGCGAATAGCCCTGCTGCGAGTTCGGGCAGCGGTAGCGGCCGTCGTTCGTGTTGAACACCGACTCGTGCGCCACGCGTCCGCGCACGTCATAGTGGTCGCGCCCTTCGCCGTAGTAAACCGAGTAGCGCGCGGTGGAGCGCGCATGATCCACGAGGCGCGCGAGCAGGGAGACGCGCTCGTCGTTTTCGCCCATCAGCGCGTGGCCCAGCCGGTGGGCCAGGGCCAGCGCGCGCAGCGAGCGGATGGTGTCCACAAAGAGCGAGTGCGGGCCGTTGAAGGAATAAATGAAGCCGCCCCCGCCGTGGATGCGCGACCAGCGGGCCGCCTGCACGGCGCCGCTGACCTTGAGCGCCAGCTCGTAGAAACGCCGTTCCCAGAGCGTTTCCGGGATGCGGCCCTCGTTCATCAGCCGCAGGAGATTGCCGTAGGTGGAGACGTTGTTGAAGCCGTGGTCGTGCACGCCCGTGTGGGTCAGGTGCGGGGCCATGCGGTCCACCGTGCGGCTGCGGCCGAGCTCGAGCATGGCCGCATCGCCCGTGGCGTCGAAGACAAGCAGCGGCATGCCGAACTGGAAGCCCTGCGTCCACTCGGTCCAGCCGCGCGCGGTGTAGCGGCCACCGGAGGTGAACACGGGCGAGCCGCGCGAGGGGTCCCAGCTCTGATCGAGCAGGCGGACCTTGGCGGCGGCCAGTTCAAACAATTTCTGAAGTTTTTGTTGCAGGGAGGGGGATTCGAGGGAGAGCGAGGGCTGGAGGATCATACGGCGATGACTTTCCCGGTGCGCGCGGCCTCGTGAGCGGCGAGCGTGAGTTCGCAGACGCGGAAGATTTCGTTGTGGGGGAGCGTGGTGGGCTTGCCAAGGTAGACGTGATCGAGGAATTCGGCGAACAGCGAGCCGGCAGGCGGCAGCTCCACGATCTTTTCCGGTTTTCGGGAAGCCGTGAGCAGGGTCACGCCCGTGGCGGCCATGTATTCGGCGACGCCGCGGGTGCCGGCCAGGCGCAGGCGGTCGTCGCCGTGCGAGCCGGCGGTCGAGGGGCGGCAGTAGTCCATGTGGAGGCAAGCTGTGCCGCCATTGTCGAGACGGAAAGAGGAGGCGGTGGTGGTCTCCATCGCGCCCTGCCTGAGGTCTCCGGCGATGCCCTGGAAACCGGCTACGGCGCGGAACTCGCGTCCGCTCGACCACCGCATCAGGTCGATCATGTGGATGCCGATCCAGAGGATCGTGCTGCCGTAAGTGGCGCGGTCGCGCATCCACTTCGGGCGCTCGCCGAGAACGTAGGATTTCTGGGCCGAGATCTGGATCACCTCGCCGATGTCGCCGCAGTCGACGATCTTTTTCAGCGCGAGGTAGGGCCGCTCCCAGCGCATCGGCAGCAGCATTCCGAGCCTGACGCCGGAGCGTTTCAGCTCCCTCTTGATGCGGTCCAGATCGTTCGACGTCAGCGCCAGAGGCTTCTCGGCGACGACGTGAAGGCCGCGGCGGAGGCACTCGAGAATGGCCTCGGCGCGGCGGCCGTTGTCGTTGCAGACGCCGACGATGTCGGGTTTCGTTTCATCCAGCATCCGGCGGGGATCGGAATAGACGCGCGCCTTTCCTTTCGCGTATTTCTCGGCGGCGGCGGCATCGGAGTGCTGCACGCCGACGATCTCGACATCGGGGTAGCTGGCCAGCGGTCTGGTGTATTCGCCGGCGTGGCCGTCGAGGCCCCACACGGCGACGCGCACCTTTCTGGGCAGCCGCACCACTTCGGGCGCCGCCGCTGCCGGCGCCGCGAGGAAGGCCCTGCGGCTCAGCGGAAAATCGGCCGGCACTGACATAGCTGTATTCTGTCAAACCTCGGGCGCGAGCCGGGGATCGGAGACGGGATCGCCGGCGGCGAAATGATAGACCACCTGTAGCGGACCCTGCGGATGGAGTCCCAGCCACGCATGGACGTGGTCATCGTAAAACGCGCCGATGCCGGTGGCGCGGAAACCGAAGGCCTCGGCGGCGAGATACAGGCGGTGGCCGAGCGCGCCCGCCTCGTGATGCAGGAAGCGGTACGCGCGGTCTCCGAAACGCGCCGCCGCGCGTCCGAAGTCCGCCACAAAGCCCGCGGTGAAGCAGGAATTGCCCGCCAGGTCCTGGCCGAGGCTCAGCGCGGCGGCGATGACGCGTTGATCGCCTTCGCGAATCCGGCGCAGCGCGCCCCGCTTCAGCCTGTAGAGACCGGGAGCGAGGCCTTCGACGCTGTGGATGAAAAGGAACGCCGTGACGAACGGTCCGCCCCAATCGGCGGCGAGCGGCTCTTCCAGCAGCGCGAGGATCGTCTCGAACGCCTGGCGAGGCATCAGCCGGCCTTCGAGGAGGAAGTCGAGGGCGGAGCGGCGCCGCCGCGCCAGCGCGGCGTAATCGCCATGCACCCACCGGACCACGCGCGGCGGGGGCGGATCGAGGGTCTCCGGGCAGGCGAGCGTGGCGGCGTGCATTCGCGCGATGAGCGGATATTCGATGGCCTCCTGCGACAACCGGTTGGGGCGGCCGGGCGTCCAAACAACATTTTCCGGCGGTCCTGTTTCCGCCTGCGGCCACAGTTCGACAAGAAGCATCGGCTGCTCGTCCTCAGCCAGGCGGAGAGCGGCGGCCAGCCGCGCATCGTCGAACACACCGCGCACGCGGGAGGGCCAGCCGAGGGCGCCGGCGGCGTACTGCACGGCCAGCATGGCGTGGCCGAGGTCGAGGTTCACGTAGCGGTAGGCGCGGGCGCGGTACTTCCAGGCTTCGCGCCAAAAGATGGATGTGAGGATCACAGCCAGAGGCGCTTCAGAAAGACCGCCCAGGACGTCTCCGCGCGCGCGGCGCTCCGCAGAGTGCGACGACGGGCGGTAGTGGTACAGGCCGTCTTGCCAGCCAGAAAGACCACGCGACTGGAAGTGGAACTCCGTCGGGTGGAGGTTGCCCGAGGACGGGTTGACGCGCAGAGCGTAACGGTAGCCGGACGGCGCCTGCTTGGTGGCGCTGATCGAGCAGGAGTAATAGAACAGCGCCGAGAGCGCCTCGGCGCCAGCCAGAAAGGGGGCGAGCGGCGGATCGGCGGGCAGATCGACAAGCGGGGCGCCTTCGTAGTGGCGGAAAGGCGAGGGCATGTTGGCCCAATCGAGAAAATGGCGCGAAGCGCGAAGCCGCTCAGGGGTGTGTTTGGTGGCTTCGTGATACCCGGCGAGCACAGGGGGCAGCATGGGGAGGCGCTCTCAGGGGCGCGGTTCGTAAAAGCTGAGCGAGTTGTCACCCTGGCTGAGGATGCGGACGCGCGTGAGCCTGCCGTACGAGTCCCGCAGATGGCGCGTAAATTTCGACGCGTGCTGCACGATGACGAGCGGGCGGGGGTTCTCGCCGAGCGCGGCCAGGCACAGCTCGTACTCGCGTTCGCGCGGGTAGGGAGGATCGAGGAAGACGATATCGGCGTCGAACCTGGTGATCACCGGCGCGGCGTTGCCCGGGTGGACTTCGCAGCGCGAAGCGATGTCGAGCATGCGGATGTTTTCTTCCAGCGCCCGCAGCGCCGGGCGGCTCTTTTCGAGAAAGATGACGTGGCGCGCCCCGCGGCTGAGGGCTTCGATGCCGACGCTGCCGGAGCCCGCGTAGGCGTCCAGAAAGACCGCCCCGGCGATGCGCGGGGACAGGATGTTGAACAGCGCTTCCCGCAGCCGGTCCGGCGTGGGCCGCACCGCGTCGCCGTGCGGCGCCTTCAGCCGCCGCGAGCGAAACTCTCCGCCGATGACTCTCATTGGCGTGTGAAGATTCCTTTCCTGCTTTCCTGCATGTCTCAGCCGACCAGCGCCAGGCCGTAGCGCCGCTGCCAGTGCTGGCGCACGTAGCGCATCGCCCGCTCGTACTCTTCGCGCGAGGGAGGCTGCGCGGCGAAGTCGAGCGCCTCGCGACGCGCCGCTTCCAGAATGTCGTGGTCGCGGATCAGGTTTCCGATGCGGAACACGGGCAGTCCGCTCTGCCGCGTCCCGAGAAACTCGCCCGGTCCGCGCAGCTTCAGGTCCATCTCGGAGATGTGGAAGCCGTCGGCGGATTCGACCAGCGTGCGGATGCGCTCGCGCGCCGTTTCGGAGAGCCTGTCTGTGACCAGGATGCAGTAGCTCTGGGCCGCGCCGCGCCCCACGCGCCCGCGCAACTGATGCAACTGCGCCAGGCCGAAGCGCTCGGCGTTCTCGATCACCATGACGGTGGCGTTGGGCACGTCGACGCCGACCTCGACCACCGTGGTCGAGACGAGCACCTGGAGCTCGCCGCGCTTGAAGGCGTCCATGACGCGGTCCTTCTCCTCGGCAGAGAGCCTGCCGTGCAGCAGGCCGATGCGCAGTTGCGGGAAGACGTGGCGGGAGAGTTCGCGGTAGGCCGCCTCGGCGGCTTTGAGCGCCGTGGCCTCGTTCTCTTCGATCGCCGGGTAGACGATGTAAGCCTGCCGCCCCGCCTGGATCTCGCGCAGCAGGAAGCTGTAGACCTGCTCGATTTCGTGCTTTGTCCTGTGGATCGTCTGGATGGGCTTGCGCCCCGGCGGGAGCTCGTCGATGACGCTCAGGTCGAGATCGCCGTAGACGGTGAGCGCGAGCGTGCGCGGGATCGGGGTAGCGGTCATCACCAGCACGTCGGGCGTGAGTCCCTTCTGCTGGAGCGCCTTCCGTTGCAGCACGCCGAAGCGGTGCTGTTCGTCGATGATCACGAGTCCGAGGCGCGCGAAGGCGACGTCTTCTTCGAGCAGCGCGTGGGTGCCGATGACGATGTGGGCGAAGCCGGTGGAGACGGCGCGCTTGTTCAGTTCTTTGTCTTTCTTTCTGAGCGAGCCGAGCAGCAGCGCGATGTTGTAGCGGAGCGGCTCGAAGATCTTGCGGAAGTTGAGCCAGTGCTGGGTGGCGAGGATTTCGGTGGGGGCGAGGATCGCGGTCTGGTAGCCGTTTTCGACGGCGATCACAGCCGCCTGGGCGGCGACGATGGTCTTGCCGCTGCCGACGTCGCCCTGGAGCAGGCGGTTCATGGGCGCCGTGGAGGCCATGTCGCGGGCGATCTCGCCGAGCACGCGCTTCTGCGCGGCGGTGGGCTTGAACGGCAGCATCTTCTTGATCTGCTCGCGCACGCGCTCCGTCAACTGGAAGGAGATGCCGGCGGCGCTGCGCTCCTCATCGCGCTTCAGCGCCAGGCCCACCTGGAGCCAGAAGAACTCCTCGAAGATGAGCCGCACCTGCGCGGGCGTGCGGAAGGCGTTCAGCAGGCGCAGGTCGGTTTCCTGCGGCGGAAAGTGCAGTTCGCGGAGCGACTCGGCCAACGCCGGCAGCCGCATCCGCCGCCGCACCGATTCCGGCAGCGGGTCTTCCATGCCGCCGAGCGCCGCCGTCAGCCGGAAGAGCACATTGCGGAAGACCCGCGTGGAGACCTTGCCCGCCGCTTCGTACACGGGCACGATGCGCCCCGTGTGCAGGCCGGCTTCCTCGTCGTCTTCTTCGCCGCGCAGGATCTCGAACTCCGGATGGAGCATGATGAGCCCGCCCTGGTACGGGTCGAACTCGACCTTGCCATAGAGCGCCACGCGCACGCCGGGCTGCAAGACGCTGGCCAGGTATTGGGCGTGGAACCAGCGGGCGGCGAGGGGCATGCGCGAGCCGTCGGTGAACACGGCCTCGATCATGCCGAGGTCGCGGCGGCGGAACCGCGGCGCCTGAACGCGCACCACGGTGGCGATCACCGTGGCGGTCTCGCCGGGAGCGAGCTGGTTGACGGGCTTCAGGTTGGAGCGGTCTTCGTAACGGAATGGCGCGTAGTAGAGCAGGTCGCCCGCGGTTTCGATGCCCTTCGCCTTGAGCTCTTCGGCGCGCTTCGGGCCGACGCCCTTCACATACTGGACCGGCGTGGAGGAATCGAACGACACGGCGAGAGAGAGTGGAAATCCCAGTGTACGAAAGAGGGCTCCGCTGTTGGCGCGCGTGAGACGGGCCCGGCTAAGATGACGTTGATGCCGCCGCGCACGCCCACGCTGATCCAGCTTCTCGGCCTGCTGGTGACGCTGGCCGCGGTGGGGTCGTTTTCGGTGTTCACGCTGCGGCAGGTGGAGGAGCTGCGGCGGCTCGGCTCGGACATCGTCGACCGCAACCGCCGCGACTCGCTTCAACTGATCCGCATCCAGGACGACGTGGCGCAGCTCGGCCTCGCGCTGCGCGACATGGCCGAGGGGGCGGAGCCGTACCCGATGGAGGCTTACCGGCCGCAGTTCCAGCGGCTGCGCGAGGATCTGGAAAACGCGCTGGCGCTCGAGGCCCGTTTGATGCCCGCCACGCGGACGGAGGCGCAGCAACGGCTGCTGGAGACCGTGTTTGCGCGGTTCTGGACGGTGGTGGACGAACTCTGGCTGCTTGCTTCGGAGGGCAAGCCGGAAGCGGCGCGGGCGCTGATCCGCACGCGCATCGAGGCCGAGCGCGCCACGCTGGCCACGCTGATTTCGCGGCTGCTGATCCAGAACAACGAGGCCGAAGCGGCGGCGGTGGAGGAGATCCAGGCGATCCATGCCAAGGTGGAGCGCAACCTGTACTACCTGCTGGCGGCGGTGCTGGCCGCGATTCTGATCACCGGCTCGCTGGTGATCTGGCACGACCGGCGGATGTTCGCGCAGGTGTCGCACCTGTCGGAGCAGCGGAAGGAGCTGGCCGGGCAGGTGATCCGCGTGCAGGAGGATCTGTTCCGGACGCTGGCGCGGGAGCTGCACGACGAGTTCGGCCAGGTGCTGACCGCGGTGGGCATGATGCTGCTGCGGGTGGAGAGGCGGCTGCCGGAGGGGGCGCCCGGGCGCGAGGACCTGCGCGAGGTGCGCGAGATCGCCAACCAGACGCTGGACCGCGTGCGCGGCATGTCGCAGATGCTGCACCCGCCGGTGCTCGACGATTACGGGCTGGAGCGCAGCATCGAATGGTACCTGGGGCAGTTCGAGAAGCAGACGGGGGTGAAGGTGCATTACCAGAAGAGCGGCGTAGCGCCGTGGATCGGCGATGCGGTGGCCATTCACATGTACCGCATCCTCCAGGAATCGCTGAACAACGTGGTGCGGCACGCGCACGTGACGGAAGCATGGGTGCGCGTGAGCTACGCGCCGGAGAAAATGGAGATGGAGATTGAAGACCACGGGACCGGGCTGCCGGAGAAGCCGCAGGAGAGCGGGCTTGGCATGATCGGCATGCGCGAGCGGGCCGAACTGCTGGGCGGCCGCATTGAGTTCCGGCGCAGGGCCGGCGGCGGAACCGTCGTTCACGTCGAGGCGCCGCTGGGCGTGAAGGGAGGCAAGGGATGAGCAGGATCCGCGTGCTGTTGGCCGATGACCATTCGCTGGTGCGCAAAGGTTTCCGGCGGATGCTGGAGGACGACCCCGACATCGAGGTGGTGGGCGAAGCGGCGACGGGCTTGCAGGCGGTGGAGGAAGCCGAACGGCTGAAGCCGGACGTGGTGGTGATGGACCTGGCGATGCCGGAACTGGATGGGATCCAGGCAGCCAGCCAGATTCTGAAGAAGCTGCCCGGCGCCGGCGTTCTGATGCTGTCGATGTACTCGGAAGACACCTACGTGCGCAACGCCTTTGCCGCGGGGGTGAAAGGGTATCTGCTGAAGAACGCGCTGGAGGTGGATCTGCCGTATGCGATCAAGGAGATCGCCGCGGGGCGGATGGTGATCGCCCCGGGGCTGACGCCGCCGAGCCAGCAGGAGACGCCGAGCGACTTTGAAAAGCTGACGCAGCGCGAGCGCGAGGTGCTCCAGCACATCGTGCAGGGCCGCTCGAACAAGGAGATTGCGGCGATTCTCGGCCTGAGCGTGAACACGGTGGCCGTGCACCGCGCCAACCTGATGCAGGCGCTCGGCATCCACCGCACGGCGGACCTTGTCGTGTACGCCATCAAGAAAGGGCTGGTGACGCTGCCGGAAGGCCCGGGGCCGGAGAAGTAGGCGGAGATGCTGCGGCGGGAGTTTCTTGCAGGGCTGGGGGGGCTGCTGGCGGCGCCGGCGTTTGGGCAACAGGGGCCCGGCTTCCGGTTCACCGATGTCACGCGCGCCGCGGGCATCGATTTCGTCCACAATTCCGGCGCATTCGGCAAGAAATATCTTCCGGAAACCATGGGTTCCGGCTGCGCTTTTTTCGATTATGACGGCGACGGCTGGCAGGATATTCTGCTGATCAATTCCATGGACTGGCCGGGGCACAAGCGGCGGCGAACGCCGCTGAAGCTGTACCGGAACAACCGCAACGGCACGTTCACCGACGTCACCCGCGCCGCCGGGCTGGACGTCGAGATGTACGGGCTCGGCGTCACCATCGGCGATTATGACAACGACGGCCACCCGGACATTTTCGTCTCCTGCCTTGGCCAGAGCCGGCTGTTCCATAACACGGGCAAGGGCACGTTTGTCGACGTCACGCGCTCGAGCGGCCTATGGGAGCACGAAGGGTTCTCGACGTCGGCGATGTGGTTCGACTACGACCGCGACGGGCTGCTCGACCTGTTCGTCACCAACTATGTGCGGTGGACGCAGGAAGGCGACATCTTCTGCTCCTTCGATGGAAACAGCAAGGCCTATTGCACGCCGGAGGCGTACCGGGGCGTCACCTGCTGGCTGTTCCGCAACCGGGGCGACGGCACGTTTGAAGATGTCACGGCCAAGGCGGGCGTGCTGGACACGACGTCGAAGTCGCTGGGCGTGACGCTGCTCGACTTCAACAACGACGGCTGGCCCGACGTCTTCGTCGCCAACGACACGCAGCCGAACAAGCTGTATACCAACCTGCGGAACGGCCGCTTTCTGGAACAGGCCGTGCGCATCGGACTGGCGTTCAGCGAAGACGGGCGCGCCCGCGCCGGCATGGGCGTCGACGCCGCCGACGTCGACAACTCCGGCCTCGTCTCGATCATCGTCACCAACTTCGACAACGAAATGATGGGGCTGTACCGCAGCAACCGCGACGGCCAGTTCGTGGACCGCGCCCCGCAAGCGGGCATCGGCCAAGCCACGCGGCACTCGCTCGGGTTCGGCTGCTTTTTCTTCGATCCCGATCTGGACGGCATGCTCGACCTGCTGATCGTCAACGGCCATATTGACGAGTCCATCAGCCGCGCCCGCCGGAACGTGACGCATGCCCAGCCGCCGCACCTGTTCATGAACGACGGCAAGGGCAATTTCCGGGATGTCAGCCGGCTCGCCGGCGAGTCTTTTGCCGCGCCCAAGGTCGCCCGCGGCGCGGCTTACGGCGATTTCGACAACGACGGCGATCTCGACGTGCTCATCACCACCAACAACGGGCCCGCCTATCTATACAGGAACGATCTCGACAACGGCCACCGCGGCGTCCGCCTCCGCCTGACCGGCACGAAATCGAACCGGGACGCCATCGGCGCGGTGGTCAAGTTCGAAGCTTCCGGGCTGGCGGGCACGCGGATCGTGAAATCCGCCACCGGCTACCTGTCCCAGTGCGAGCTGCCGGTGACCATCGGGTTGGGGCGCCGCGACGCCCTGCAACGCGTGACCATCTTCTGGCCCAGCGGGCGGACGGAAGAATACAAGAACCTGAAGGCCGGCGGCCGCTTCGTCGTTGAAGAAGGCAAAGGACTTAAGCCGGATCGCGCCTGATACCCCCCTTACTGCTGGAGCGAATGTACTAGAGATTTCGTCACGGTACCAGTGCGTCTTTGTTGTTGGAGATGAGCCATGTAGCCTTAAATTAGGGTCTTTTGGAAGAGGCCCTCAGGTGAGTCCCGCAGAGAGCGGAGCACCTGACGCGCATGAGCTTTTGCATTGACGATTCGAATCAGGCTTCATAAATACCAGTCCAAAGTGGTGCGGCGGCGACAGCTCACCGGCGGCTGGGCGCCCCTGTTTCTGGCCGCCCTCTTCCTGACCGGTGCGGCGGGAATGGTGGCGGTTTGGCAGGCGCAGCAATCGGGAGAGAGCGGCAGCACTGGCCAAGAGGGTCCATTCCCGAGTTACCTGGATCGTCTCCTGGAACGGAAGACCAGGCTGCCCGGGCGGGTGGTGTACCCCTATTCCGTGATCCCTGGCGGCGTCGCCTCGCCTGAGGAAGTGGTGGAGGCGGCGCGGCGCGATCCGGTCGTGGCCCGCCATTATGCGGGCTTCGATGCCCGGCGGGCGAGAACCGTCACGCTCCGCCAGGCGCGGCTCGCCTACGTCTCCTACCGCATCAGGGACGAGGTTTTCTTCACGCAGAAGCCGGTGCGGCTCTTCGCCGGGGAGCAGGTCATTACGGACGGCAAGACCACCATCCGCGCCCGCTGCGGCAACAAGGTGGAGGAGGCGCCGCAGATGGCCGTCAGCCCGGAGGAACCGCCCGAAGAGATCCTGAACACTCCGAAGCTCGAGCCGGAGCCGGAGCGCGCCGTGCCCGTGGCGCCGGGGCTGGCGGTGGAGTCTCCAGAAAAGGAGACACCCCTGGCGGCGGTGACGCCTCCGCCCGGCTTTGCGCCCCTGGACATGCCGGCGCGCGGCGCCAGCGGCACGTGGCTGACACCTCCGATCGCCGGACCGGGGTTTCTGCCCCCTGTTTCCAGTTCGGGTCCAGGCGGCGCGGCGCCGCCTCCGCCTCCCGGCAGTCCCGGGGAACCCGGGGCGCCCCCTCCGGTGGTTCCGCCCCCTCCGGTGGTTCCGCCTCCTCCTGTGGTTCCGCCTCCGCAGGTAATTCCGCCGCCGCCGGTCACTCCACCTGGCACTACGCCGCCGGGCACGCCCCCCACCACCCCGCCCGGACCGCCGGGGACGCCACCTCCGGATACGCCGCCAGCAACGCCGCCGGGGACGCCTCCCGGCACGCCGGGAACCCCTCCGGTGTCGCCGCCGGGGACGCCGCCGCCTGCTCCCGGGAGTCCGTCGGTGAATCCGCCGCCGGCTGCGCCTCCGTCGGACCCGGGAACTCCGCCCGCCCAGCCGCCCACGGGCGTTGATGTGCCACCCCCGGGTCCGCTGCCGCCGCCGGTGCTGCCACCGCCGCCATCGGGTCCGGAGACGCCTTTGTCGGATCCTCCGCCGGAGATCCTCATCCCGCCGCCGGACGGCTCGCCGCCGCCGGATGTGCCGGAGCCGCCTCCGATTCCTGAGCCGTCGACATACGCCCTGACTGCGCTCGGGCTGCTGGCGCTGTCCGCCGCACGCCGATGGCGCGCGCGCTGCTGAGGACGGCGAGCCGCTGCGGGCCGCGCGGTACAATGATGCTGAACTCATGGGAAGAAACCCCGCGCGATGAGTGTGACACTCTGCCGCGCCAGGAGGACTGCATGAACCGAAGGAGTTTTCTTGCGGCTGGCGCCGTTGCCTCTCTCGCCCAACCAGGCACCGTGCGCCTGGGCATCATCGGCTGCGGCTGGTGGGGCGGCGTGAACCTCCGCGCGGCCTACCAGGAAGGCGGCGTCTCCTGCGCCGCTCTGTGCGACGCGGATTCGAAGATGCTCGACGACATGGCGGCGGCGGTGGAGAAGCAGGAGGGCCGCCGCCCGCGGCTGTACAAGCATTACGAAGAGATGCTCGATGCGGGCGGACTGGACGCCGTCATCCTGGCCACGCCGCCGC
The DNA here is from genome assembly GCA_937920635.1 of uncultured Bryobacteraceae bacterium. GTDB lineage: Bacteria > Acidobacteriota > Terriglobia > Bryobacterales > Bryobacteraceae > JANWVO01. Next base: position 34,772 of record CAKZUE010000043.1, on the reverse strand, counting down.
ACTGGCACGCGCTGCCCTTCATCGCCGCCACCCGCCGCAAGCTGGCCATCTACGCGGAAAAGCCTCTCGCCTACGATATCCGCGAAGGCCGCGCCATGGTGAATGCGTGGAAAAAGGCGGGCAACATCGTGCAGGTGGGCTTTCAGCGCCGCCAGAGCGAAGCCTTCGCCGCCGCGGCGGATTACATCCGCAGCGGCGCGCCCGGCCGCCCCGTGCAGGTGGACGTCAACATCCACTACACGGCCGCGACGCTGGACAACACGCCACAGGCTCCGCCGCCCACGCTCGACTGGGACCTCTGGTGCGGTCCCGCGCCCAAGCTTCCGTATTCACCCAACATCGGCCACCGCGCCTGGCGGCTGGAGCAGACCACCGGCAACGGCCATCTCGTCGACTGGGGCATTCATCTGATCGACGCCACGCGCGTGTTGCTGGGCCTCGGCATGCCGAAGAAGATCACCGCCGCTGGCGGCATTTATCATTACAAGGGCCGCATCACCACGCCGGACACGCTGACCGCCCATTTTGAATTCGAGCAGTGCCCGGTGGTCTGGCGCCACCGCCTGTGGGGCGCGGTGGAGCGCGACCCGGAGTTTTCCAACGGCGTCACCGTGTTCTGCGAAAAGGAAACCGTGTTCGTCACCGATCAGCGCTGGATCGTGCTGCCCAAAGGCAAAGACGCGCAGCGGCGCGTTGCCGACATCAAGCCTGCAACCGACCTGAGCCGGCTGCATATGCGGCAGTTCCTCGAATGCGTCCGCGCTTCGAAGCCGGCTCCCTGCACGCCCGAGGACGCCTTCCGCTCCACCGCCACCGTGCAGCTCGGAATGATCGCCTACAGAGCCGGGCGGACCATCGAGTGGGACGAGCAGGGCGAGCGCATTCCGAACGATGCGGCCGCTCACGGCATGTTGAAACGCGCCTACCGCGCCCCCTACAAGCACCCGTGGGGCTGAACCTGACTCCGGATTCCGAGGAGGCGAGATGAGCGATCCCGTTGTTCCCATGACGCTGGAAGGCGCGGCGGTGCTCCACCAGATGTTCCGCATCCGCTGGGACGAGTGGCGCGCGCTCGACGCCCACTCGCGCCATGTGGCGCTGGAGGAGGCGCGCGAGTGGCTCCAGATCAAGGAGGGCGCCGAAGGGGGCGAGCAGTCCGCCGCCTACGCCATGCTCGGCCACAAGGGCGACCTGATGTTGCTGCACTTCCGCCGCGACTTCACCGGCCTGCTGGAAGCCGAGCAGAACGTCCGCCAGGCGCGGATCGGACGCTACCTCGACATCACCCACTCGTTTCTCAGCGTCGTCGAACTGGGCCTGTACGAATCCACGCGGAAGATCCATGAGGAACTGGCCGCGCGCGGGCTTGCTCCGGGAACGCCGGAGTGGGATGCGGCCGTCGAGGAGACGCTCGAGAGGCAGCGCAAAGCGATGGCCTCGCGCCTCTGGCCGGAGATCCCCGAGAGCCGCTACATCTGCTTTTATCCGATGGACCGCCGCCGCGGCGAGGCGAAGAACTGGTATCAGGTTCCGTTCGCCGAGCGGCAGCGCATGATGCACGAGCACGGCCTTGTCGGCCGCAAGTATGCGGGCTCGGTGCGCCAGATCATCTCCGGCTCGATCGGCCTCGACGATTGGGAGTGGGGCGTGGATCTGTTCAGCGACGATCCGCTGGAGTTCAAGCGGCTGATCTACGAGATGCGCTTTGACGAGGTGAGCGCCGTTTACGCGCTGTTTGGCCAGTTCTTCATCGGCATCCGCGTGCCCAACGAGAAGATGGACACGCTGATGCGCGGCGACGTCCGCGGCGCCATCGGCTGAAGCGGGCGGTTCTTGCACGCGCGCCGGGCTGCGCGCCGCGGCCGTGCTCAAGAAAAAAGCGGCCCGGCGAGGGAGGCGCGCCGGGCCGTTCGGCACAAGAGACAGACGGAGTTTCAGAACCTTCCTTCGGGTGCGGTGACGCGCCGTGCCCGGGGCGCGCGCGGAGGAGCAGCTGGTTCATCGAGCGTCACCTGCACGGTCATCTCTTTCCGCTCCCGAATTACCACCACGGGGATCGTCTTCTTCGAGGCGTCGCGCACGGCGCGGAGGGCGGCCGAGATGTCACGCGGCTCCTCCACCTTGCGGTCGTCCACCTTCACGATCACGTCGCCCGCTTTCAGTCCCGCCCTCTCAGCCGGGGAGCCCTGCATCACGGTGCGCACCAGCACGCCTTCTTTCACGCCGAAGAAGTCTCCCAATTGCGAGCCCTTCAGCGGCTCGCCTTCGATGCCGAGCACCCCGGCGCGCCAGCTCATGGTGACCTTCGGGATATCGCGCATCGCCGACTGCATCTCCTTGTCGATGCGGATCCGGAGATCTTCGCCGAAGTTCGGCCCCGGCAGGTTGAACGAGCGCCCTTTGCGCTCCGCTACTGTGGCGGTGATGGTCTGCGCGGCGCCGTTGCGGAACACGGTCAGCCGCACCGTGCGCCCCGCGGGCGTCTCGCGCACGAACCGGACGAACTGCTGCGTGCCTTCTACGCGCTGGCCGTTGTATTCGAGCACCACGTCGCCGGGCTTCAGTCCCGCCTTGTCCGCCGGGCTGTCCGGCTCCACCGTGGTGATTTCGACGCCGTACTCTTCCCTGAGCTTCAGCGCTCTGGCCCGCTCGGCGGTGATCTCTTTCACCCCCACACCCAGATACGTGCCGCCGCTCTGGAGGTAGATCCACGTGTCCGGCGGCGCGGGCGGCGCCGGCGGGGGCGGCTGCATCGCCAGTTCCTGTTCCTGTTCGCTCCAGACAGACGCCGGCTGTCCCGCGGCCGGGACTGTGATCATCATCAGCGCGGCGAGCGCCGCCGCGCCGGCAAGCTGAGCCCGATTTCCGGGGACTTTCATGGCAAACCTCACTGATTCCTGCGGCAGGCTGTGAACGCTGCGCAACCGTTCTGCTGCCGCTCCGTTTGTTCGCATCCGTTCTGACAGACGAGCCAGCCGTGGAAACGTCTTGCCTCCCGGGCGCGGAATTGTCTTCTGCTTTGCCTGTCACCGGTTCCAGTGTTAAGCTGTTCGCGATGCACAGGCGCACGTTTCTCGGCCTGGCCGGACTGGCCGCGTCCCATCGCGCCTTCTCCCAGAGTTCTCAGCCGCCCAACATTGTCATCGCCCTCTGCGACGACCTTGGCGCAGGCGACCTCGGCTGCACCGGGCACCCGTGGATCCGCACCCCGAATCTCGACCGCTTCGCCAGCGACGGCATCCGTTTCACCAGCTTCTACGCCGCCGCGCCGGTCTGCTCGCCTTCGCGCGCCGGGTTGCTGACCGGGCGCACGCCCAACCGCTGCGGCATCTACGACTGGATTTCCCCGGGCAGCCCCGTGCACCTGCGCGATTCGGAAACCACCCTCGCGACGCTGCTGCGCGAACAGGGCTACTCGACCTGCCTCTCCGGCAAGTGGCATCTCAATGGCATCGAGGCGGTGGAGGGCCCCGGCTCGCCGTCGCGCCACGGCTTTGACCACTGGTTCGCCACCCAGAACAACGCCGCCCCGTCCCACGAGAACCCGGTCAACTTCTATCGCAACGGGCGCCCCGCGGGGGAGCTGAAAGGCTTCTCCGCGGATCTCATCGTAGACGAGGCCGTGCGCTGGCTGGAGACGGCGACCGCGGGCCGCCCCTTTCTGTTGTATCTCGCCTTTCACGAACCGCACGAACCCGTCGCCTCCGCCCCGGATCTCGTGGATCTGTATCCGCAGGCGAAAAAGCGCGGCGAGGCGCTCTACTACGCCAACGTCACGCAGATCGACCGCGCCTTCGGCCGCCTGCTGGCGGCGCTCGATCAGCGCGGCCTGCGTGACAACACGCTGGTCCTGTTCACCAGCGACAATGGGCCGGAGTGGCTCAACCGCTATCCGCAATCGTGGCGCTCGCACGGCAGCGCCGGGCTGCTGCGCAGCCAGAAGCTGTCGCTCTATGAGGGCGGCATCCGCGTTCCCGCTCTGCTGCGCTGGCCCGCGCGGGTGCGGCCGCACCAGATGGTGCAGACGCCAGCCAGCCTGGTTGACATCCTCCCCACGCTGTGCGCCATCACCGGCGCGCGCCTGCCGCAGAAGCCGCTGGATGGAGAGAGCCTGGCGCCGCTATTCGGCTCGCCCGCCTGGCAGCGCTCGCTGCCGCTGCACTGGCACTACTTCAACGCCATCGACCCGCCCCGCGCGGCCCTGCGCGACGGCGGGTGGAAGATCCTGGGCATCGGCAGCGGAGAGCCCGTGCGCCGCCCGGGCGGCGGTTTCCAGCCCGGGGATTTGAACCGTGTGCGGGACGTGCCGCTCCAGAGGTTCGAGATGTACAATCTCACGGTTGATCCGCGCGAGGAGCGGAACCTTTGGGACGTGGAACCGGAACGCGCCCGCGCGATGGCGGCGCGGCTGATCGAGATCGACGCCGAAGTCCGCCGCGAAGCCCCCGCCTGGTAAGAATCGCGGGGACATCCCGAGGGTCAAACACGGGAGGGCGCGGCCCACCAGCACCGCCTGGGCAGCACCGGGCCGCTTCTTCCGGCGGCTGCCGCCGCCTCCAGGCTCGGCTTTTTCCCGCGCAAAGCCATGGCTGCCGCGGCGGGGGTGATGGCCTATGATCGAATCAGGATGCGCGGAAAGTGGATCCTGATCGCCGGCATTGTCGTGCTCGGCTCGGCAGCCGCAGGCGCGCTGGTCTGGTACCGCAGGCACGCGCCCGCACCTCCGGTTCAGCAGACGCAGACCGGGCCGCCTCCCGGCACGGAGATCACGCTGGAAGGCCTGATCCGCGCGGTGGAGAGGGTGCCGGTGAGCGCGCCGGTCTCTGGCGTGCTCGAAGAGTTCGCCGTGGCGCCTGGAGATGAAGTCTCCGAAGGCCAGGTGATCGGCCGCATCGCCAATGATGCGATCCGCGAGGAGGAAGTGGAAGCGAGGCTCGAACTGGAACGGGCCGAGGCGCGCTTGCGGGCGGCGGAGGCGGAGCTGACGGCGCTGCGGCTGGAAGAATCGCGGCTGTCGGCCGAGGCGTCGCGGGCGCGCGGGGAACTGGCGCGCGTGGAGAAGATCTACCAGCGGCAGTCGGTGCTGATCCGCGAGGGGGCCACGCCGCGGCTCGTGTTCCAGCGCGCGGAGGAAGACTACAGGCAGGCGGCGCAGGAGCGGGACCGCGTGGAGGCGCTGCTGGCGGCGGCGCAGGACCGCGTCAGGGAAGCCGCCGCGGGGCTCGAGAATGTGCGGAAAGCGCTGGCCGAGAGCCAGGCGAAGCTCGATGAAGCGCGCAGCCGCGCCGCGAGCTGCAACATCGTGGCGCCCGTGGACGGCATCGTCGTGCAGATCCGCAAGAGCCCCGGCGAGACGGTGGAAGAAGGCTTCGAGGGGCTGGTGGAGATCGCTTCGGAATGGACGCATCTGGAGCTTCTCGCCGATGCGCCCGAAGCCTATGCAAAACGGCTCGGCCCGGGGGACGCCGCTCTCGTCGTGCTGGCGGAATTGCCGCAAGGGGCGCTGGAAGCGCAGGTCAAGTCGGTGGACAGGCAGCAGGTCGTCATCGCCTTCACGAGCCCTTCGCCGCTGGTGCGGCCGGGCATGACGGCGGTGGCGCGGCTGAAGCTGCGCTGAACCGCACTCCCCACAAACCGCGCGCGGCGCGGGCGCTACGATGGGATTGTCGAAAGGAGCGGCACTCATGCAGTTTCTCAAGGACAGTCTCATCGAGCTCATCACGCAGACAGCGGTCAATCTGCCGCCGGACGTCCGCGCGGCCATGGGCCTCGCGCTGGAACGCGAGCAGCCGGGCACGCAGTCGCATCAGGCGCTGTCGATCATGGCGCTGAACACCGACATGGCGCAAGAAGACGAGGGTCCGATCTGCCAGGACACGGGCATGCCCACGTTCTTCGTGCACACGCCGGTGGGCGCGAACCAGATGCAGATTGCGCAGGCCATTCGCGAGGCCGTGGCTGAAACCACGCGCCGCGGCAAGCTGCGCCCGAACAGCGTGGACTCGATCACGGGCAAGAACTCGGGCGACAATCTCGGTCCGGAGACGCCCGTGATCCACTTCGAACAGCACGAGCGGGACGACATCGAGATCCGGCTGATCCTGAAAGGAGGGGGCTGCGAGAACAAGAACATTCAATACTCGCTGCCCTGCGAGCTGCCGCGGCTGGGCCGGGCCAACCGGGATCTGGAAGGCGTGAAGAAGTGCCTGCTGCATGCGGTGTGGCAGGCGCAGGGACAGGGCTGCGCGCCCGGCGCGCTGGGCGTCTGCATCGGCTCGGACCGCGCGCACGGCTACCATCTGGCGAAGACGCAGTTGCTGCGCCCGCTCGATGACACGAATCCCGATCCGGCGCTGGCGAAGCTGGAAGCGGAGATCCTGGAAGAAGCCAACAAACTGGGCATCGGCGCGATGGGTCTGGGCGGAGGCGTGGCGCTGATCGGCTGCAAGATCCGCGCGGCGAACCGCCTGCCGGCGTCGTTCTTCGTCTCCGTGGCTTACGACTGCTGGGCGTTCCGCCGGCTGGGCGTGCGGCTGGATGCGGCCAGCGGCGCCATCACCGAGTGGCTCTACCGCGACCCGTCGCGGCCGGTGGAGAAGATGGCCAAGGACAGCGGCTTCCCGCTCACCGGGCGCGAAATCGTGCTCACGCCGCCGCTGACCGCTGAACAGATGCGGGCGCTGAAGGTGGGCGACGTGGTGCTGCTGCGTGGCGAGATGTACACCGGGCGCGATGCCGTGCACTCGCACCTGATGAAGAACGAGCCGCCAGTGAGCCTGCAAGGCGCAGTCCTGTACCACTGCGGCCCGGTGATGCTCAAGACGGGCGAGACCTGGCAGGTGAAGGCGGCTGGACCGACAACGTCGATCCGCGAGGAGCCTTACCAGGCCGAGATCCTGCGCCGCTACGGAGTGAAGGCCGTGGTGGGCAAGGGCGGCATGGGCAAGAAGACGCTGGAAGGCTTGCAGGAGTGCGGCGCCGTGTATCTGCACGCCATCGGAGGCGCGGCGCAGTTTTACGCCCGCACCGTGAAGAAGGTGATTGGCGTGCACCTGCTGGAATTCGGCATCCCCGAAGCGATGTGGCACCTGCTGGTGGAGGACTTCCTGGCGGTGGTCACCATGGACGCGCACGGCAACTCGCTGCACGCCGAAGTGGAGGAAGCCACGGGAGCGAAGCTGGCGGAGGCGAAGATCTGATCGCTGGCGCATTCCGAGGCAAAAAGAGGGCCGGCTCTGCTGCGCGCAGGGCCGGCCCTTTCCGCGTGGAGTGCAGGGGTAGCGGAAGGCTCAGAACTCGAGCCGCAGCGAGACCTGCCCGGTGCGGCCGCCGCCGAAATCGACGCCGCGGCTGCCGGTGATGCGGCCGAAATTGTTGTCGGCGATGTTGAGGTTCGGATCGCCGAGGTTGGTCCAGTTGGGCAGGTTGGTGAAGCTGCCTTCGAGACGGAAGCTCACGGTCTCGCTGAGCATGATGCGCTTGTGCATGCCGGCGTTCCAGGAGAAGGTTCCCGGCCCCGTGAGGATGCCGACGCCGGAATTGCCGAAGCGGGCGATGGGGTTGGGGTCGCGGCCCGGGACGGCGCCGACACGGCAATCAAACTGGAGCGCGCCGGGCGCGCGGCCGGGGCAGGCGAAGGCGGCGCGGTCGGCCCACCGGTCCCGGTTGGGATCGGCCAGGCTGCCATTGGCGGCGCCGAGACGGTCGGGCCTTTGGGCGCCCCGGCTGGGGGCGTTGGTGCCGGAGGGATCGCCGCCCGAGAAAACAGGCGTCAGGAAGGGGCCCGATTGCAGAGTGAGGATGGATGAGATCTGCCAGCCGCCGAGCAGCAGATCCACGGGGCGGGAGGCTTGCGCCAGGTAGCGGCGGCCGCGGCCGAAGGGCAGCTGATAGACGAAGGTGTTGACGGAGCGGTGACGGCGCGTCGCGTACACATCGCCGCGGTCGGCGCGGCGGTCGAGCGAGTTGGTGACGCGGCCGCCGCCGGTCTCGCCGGCGAAGCCCGAGGGTGCGGGACCGGCGTTGTCAGCGAGATTCTTGGCGAGCGTATAGGCGGTGGTAAAGGCGAGTCCGGAGGCGAGGCGGCGGTTCAGCTCGAGCTGCAACGAGTTGTAGAGCGCGTTGGCGCCGGCGTCGCGGCTGAAGATGAGCCCGAAGTTGGGGAAGGGCCGTTCAAGGTTGCTGCGCTGCGCGAAGAAGCGGTCGGAAGGCACCATCTGATTGACGTCTGGCGCCCAGGGCATGTGATAGGAGCGGCTGCCGATGTAAGAGGCGCGCAGGCCGGTGTTCGTGTTCAATTCCCGGTCGATCGACAGCGCCCACTGCAACATCTGCGGCGGGTGGAAATCGATCTGGTTGGCGGTGCGGAACTCGAAGGTGCCGATGGAGCCGCCGCGGACGCCGCTGCCCGGGGTGCGGGTCTCGGGCAGGGTGAAGATGGGCCGTCCGTCGGCGCCAACGTTGTTGAAGTTGCGGACGTCGCTCTGGACGGTGCCCGTCAGAGAGTAGAACACCGAGCCGAGGACGATCATGTTGTAGAAGCCGCCGCTGGCGCGCAGGGTGGTGCGGTTGTTGAGGCGGTAGGCGAGCCCGAGGCGCGGCAGGAACTGCGTCTTGTAGGTCTTGCGGAGCCCTTCCGGCAGGCCGGCTTCCTGAGCGGTGACGATGGGCGTGCACGGGATGCCGTTGATCGCCGCCGCCGGGCAGGCGTTGAAGGAAAGCGCGGCGCCGGGAGCGACGTATTCGCGCGCCTTGGGGTCGGACATGATGATGACGCGCCCGGTGCGCGGGATGGAGCGGTCGAAGTTGGCGATGTTGAGGCCGTTGTCTTTGTAGCCGGGGTGGAGTTCGTATCGCAGGCCGAGATCGATGGTCAGGCGGCTGGTGGCGCGCCAGGTGTCCTGCACGTAGAACTTGTAGTGCCAGGCTTGGCCGTCGTTGTCGCTGCCGAGCAAGGCGATGGCGCTTTGGGAAGGCACGCCGAGGAGGAAGTCGGCGAAACCGTAGCCGGTGAAGGTGGGGCCGAAGGCGAAGTCGCCGTAGTTGTTTCCAGTGGTGAAGCTGAGATCGGACCGTGCCCGGAGGTTGCGAATGTCGCCGCCGTACTTCAACGTGTGCCGGCCGCGGACCCAAGTGAGGTTGTCGATGATCTGGAAATTGTCCGAGATGCCGTAGCCCGGCCTGCCCTTGTTGAAGGCCGTGTAGAGGTCGATGCTGAAGTTGGGCAGGCCGTTGAAGAAGATGTCCCGCTGGATGTCTTTCAGCCCGAGGCTGTTGGTGAAGGCGCGGCCGTCGAAATTGAAGATCCGGGAGGCATCGGAGCGGACGAAGCCGGCGCGCAGTTCGTTGAGAATCGAGGGCGTGATGGTATACGACCAACTGCCCGTGTATTGCCAGTATTTTTCCTGGATCGTGTCGGAGGGCAGGGTGAGATTGTTCGGGGCGAGCGAGGGGATTTTTTTGTAGAAAAAGCGGCCGAAGATGCGGTGACTGGAGCCGAGGTTCTGATCGCCGCGCAGCTCGAACTGGTCGGAGTCGACCGAGGTGGAGCGGTTCTCGCGGAAGTTGGCCGCGGTTCGGCGGTCCGTGGGGCCGGTATTCGGGTCGGGATAGAAGGGCAGGATGGCCTTGGCCACCGGGTTGATCCGCGCCGCGGGGATGAGATTGCCAGGGAAGGGCTGACCGGTGAGGGGATCGCGGATATTGACGCCTTCGCGGCTGAAGTCGCCCTGCTTGACGAAGGCGGTGGGCACGGTGTTCTGGATGGTGCCCTGGCGGGGGAACCGCAGCGACTCCCAGGTGAAGTAGAAAAACGTGCGGTCCTTGCCGTTGTAGAGGCGCGGGATGGAGAGCGGACCGCCGGCGGTGGCGCCGAAGGTGTTGCCGATCTTGGCGGGGAGAACGTTCTGCCCGTAGGAGCGGGCGTCGAAGGCTTTGTTCTGGTGGTACCAGAAGAGGGCGCCGTGATAGTCGTTCGATCCGCTCTTGGAGATCACGGTGATGTCGCCGGGCTGGCCGAACTCCGCCGTGTTGCCGACGCCCTGCACGCGGATCTCGTTGATCGATTCGACGGAGAGAAACTGGTTGCGGTTCGGGCTGTTGCCGGTGACCTGCGTGATGGATATGCCGTCGACGCTGGACTCGCTCTGCGCCGGCAGACCGCCCTGCACGGAGAGCCCGAGCCCGTTGTCCGCCTGCACGCCGGGCAAAGTCTGGAGCAGTGCGTACGGGCTGGTGCTGCCCGCGCCGCGCACGTTGGAGGGCAGATCGAGAACCTTGTTGGCGGTCAGGTAGGAAGCGATGGCTGGAGTATCGGTGGCGATGACGCCCGCCGAGGAGACGACCTCGACGGTTTGGGTCAGCTCGCCGACATCGAGCCTGGCGTTCACACGAAGCCGCGCTCTTGCCTGGAGCAAGAGATCCGTAGCGCGGAACTGGCGGAAGCCCGGCGCAGCAACGGTTACCGAGTACGCGCCGGGTTTCAGATCGAGCACCTCGTAATCACCGCTGGCGTTGGTGCGAGTGGCGAGTTCGAGATTCTCCGCCGTGTTGCGCACGGTGACCTGCGCTCCCTCGACGGCGGCGCCGCTGGGATCCGTTACCGTGCCGAGTATTGCACCCAGCGTGCTCTGTGCCATGAGGCTTGGCGCCAGGAGCAGGGCTGTAGCGAGACCATAAAACCTGAACAGAAACAAGGAATTCCTCCCGTGTGATGTGGTGCGCGAGCGGATCCGCGGCTGCGGAACCTCGCCTGATCAGCCTACGGGCTGTACGTATCTAAGGGATTAACAAAGCGTCAAAGAGCCGTGACAGAGCGCACGAGAGCTTCTTCGGCTCACCGTCCATGAAGAACCAGCCCAGTCCGCTTCTCCAGGATTGGGGTGCCGGATTGCGGAGGCTGCCACGAGAATCAGGCGCTGAATGGAGCCCGCTGATGGCTTCCGGGGAGGGCAGGGTCAAAAAGGACACAGAGACGGGCGCCCGGAGGGGCAGTCTCCGTTGTTTCGCCGGGGACAAGCCCTGGGGCCACGCCTTTCCGTCGCGGCTCAAGTTGCGCTGCGCGCCCCGGGTTGGCGGCAGAGAAGTGTTCTGGCGCCGGGTTTGCGCGCGGCACAGAACCGCCCATGGAACCGCCAAAGCAGCGGGGTGCTCGCGTTCCGTGATGCGGGCGAAGCGTCCGCAGGCTGCGAGGGCGGGAAGTCCCGATGGGGGCCCTGAAAAAGTGGTGCCAGGCGGGCCTGTCCCCCGTTTTTTCCGTTTTTTCTGGCCGCTGTCCCCGCTTTGTCCGGGGGCCGGGGAAAAGGGGAATTGTGTTCCTGTCCCCTTTTCTGTTTGTGGAATCAGAAGGGCAGGTCGTCGTCCGTGATGGGGCCGGAAAGATCCGGCTCTTCGGCGGCGGGTTCCGGACGCGGCTTGGGCGCGCCTGTTGCGCGGGAACCGCCCTCATAGGCTTCGCCGCCTGCGTCGCCGCGCGAGCCGAGAAGGAAAACTTCTTCGGCTACGACTTCGGTGATGTAGCGTTTCTGGCCCGATTCGCGGTCGTCATAGCTGCGGGTCTGGAGCCGTCCTTCGACGTATACCTGCTTGCCCTTGGTGAGGTACTGCGCGAGGTTCTCCTGACGCCATACGGTGATGTTGTGCCAGTCGGTCTCGTCCTTCCACTCGCCGGTGGAAGCATCCTTCACGCGCCGGTTGGTAGCGAGGGTGAAGCGGGTCACGGGCACGCCGGACGGCGTGTAGCGGGTCTCGGCGTCGCGGCCAAGATGCCCGATGAGGATGACCTTGTTGACGCTGCGGTTGGCCATACTTCAGCCAAGCGTAGCACAACAGAAGCGGCGCGGCGCGGAGATTCCTCCCGCCGCCGCTGCAGCTCCGCAGCGCAGTCCCGGGCGGGCCTCAGTTGGAAGTCGAGATCTGGAATGTGAACTCGCGTCCGGCAAATTCCACCTGGTAGGTATTGGCGCCGGAGATGGGACCGGTGACCACCTCGACGCGCCAGCATCCCGGATAGATCCCGCCGGCCAGTTCCACGGACCGTACGCTGCCGCCGCCCCAGACTGGATAGACGCGGGGGACAGGCTCCGTCATCGGCAAGCCTGCAAGGTCATGGATTCTGATGTATACCGTGACCACGCGGTTGGGGCGGGGGTTGCTGGGATTCTTCCGCACGACGATCATCGAATCGGGTCCTGTTCCGCGAACCCCGTGCCAATAAGGCACGCGGATCTGCGGCGGCAGCGCCGCTGGCTGAGGATCGAGCTGGGCATCCGGCCCGGCGTCACCGTCGCCGTCTCCCTCGCCTTCTCCCTCAGTGGTTGCTTCCGCGCTCTTTCCGGGCGCGGTCTGGATCGCTGTTCTGCCGTCCGCAGGCTTGCCTGAGCCCGGCTCGCCTGCCTGTTCGCTCCCCTCGGACTCAGGCTTCTTTTCCGTGGGTTTGATCACCACGAATCCCTGATAGACGCCGGGCGCCAGATCCGAGGCAGCGAATCGCACTTTCACGGTGGCGGACTCCTGCGGCTCGATCGTCAGCTCCGCCGGCTCCACCTGCGGCCTGGACTCGTTGACGGAGGCGATCTCCAGGGCAAGCATGAGCGGCTTGCCGGACAGATTCATCAGCTTCAGCGCGCGCTCGGATTCCAGCGTGCCACCGCCTGCGCCGAAGCTGATCGAGACCGGATCGGCGGCGACCATGGACTTCATCGCCTGCGCCACATCCAGAAGGCCCGCGCCGGCGGAGTTCACCGGCGCCTCGTCACCCGAGGAGAAGCGGAAAGGATGAGCGGCGTTGATCAAGAGCGAACGGTAGGCATCAACGCCCAGATCAGGCCTTGCGGCCTTCAGCACCGCTGCCGCGCCCGCCACCAGCGGCGCGGAGAAGCTGGTCCCGGATATGGACGTATAGCCGGAAGGGTCGCAGATGTCGCACGCCCAGGAGTTGTCGATCACTGCGGCGGTGTAAACGCGTGACCCCGTTGCCAGCAGGTCCGGCTTGATGCGCAGATCGACCGACGGACCGCGGCTGGAAAACGAGGAAATGCGATCGGGAAGCGCGTCCTGCGATGGAAACCGGAGGGTCACCTGGAGGTCGTCCCAGAGGGTGAGGTAGGTCCGCAAACGCGTGCCGTCGCTGTTGCGGATGAACATGCCAGGGATGGTCGGGTTGTCATCCACGTTCATGATGACGAGATCTTCCGGCGTGCCGCTGGAGGGATTGGCGGTGTTGAACACAATCGCCGCCGGAGCGCCCGCGGCGGCAGCAAAAGCGAGCTTCTCGTGAAAGAAGCACACGCCCCGCTCAATCAGGGGAATCTTGTTATTGAGGGCCCCCTCGGCATACGGCTTGCACCCGTAGCGGTCGCCGAACCAGGCCGCATCGACCAGAGGCGCCATCACAGGCTCATGCGAGACGACGTTGCTGGAGGCCTGCGCGGGCGCGGGCGATCCGACCGAGGGTATGACTTGCGTTTCGGGCGCCGGATCGTTTGAACCAGCCGCGATCACCTTTTCCGCTGACGCCGTGTCATCCACGGTCATCGGCCCCGAGGTATTGCCCGCGGCGTTCACCACCACGATGCCCGCGGCGATGGCATTGCCCACCGCCTCCGCCAGCGGGTCGTCATCAGAGGGGAGAGCCCCGACCGAGCCGAAGCTCATGTTCACGACGTCCATGCCGTCCTTGACGGCGTCATCGAGGGCTTTTAACACGACATCGCTGTAGATGAGCCCGTCCCCGGGGTTGCTGACGCGGTAGACGCCGAGCCACGCGGCGGGCGCCATGCCGGAGATCACGCCCCGCGGGCTCTCGTGGCGGACGCCGGCCGCCACCATGGCCACAGCCGTTCCATGGCCGTCGGTGTCCCGCGCCGATTGCCCGTCATAGCTGCGCGCGACGATGATCTTGGCGTTGGTGAGCGCGCGGTTCTCCTCGCTGAGACCCTCGGGCGGATAGCCCTCCGGCATCGCCCAGCCTTCCGGCGGCTGGAAGCCCGGATGCCGGGGATCAATGCCGGTGTCGAGGATGGCGATCTTCGCCCCTTTGCCCGCCTGCTCCACTCCGCCGCTGAGATCCCAGGCTTCAGCCGCCCTGTGGTTGACGAGAGCCCGGTTGAGGAACAGCTCATAGACGCGGACCGGCGTCACGCGGCGCACGCCCGGCAGCCGGCGCAGCGGCGCCGCATCCGGGGCTTCGACGACCGCCGCATTCAAAACCGTGTCGAGCCTCGCCCGCACCCGAGCGCCCCGCGCCCGCAGCAACCCTTCCACGTTCCGCTGCTGCTGGCGGATCTCGGCGCGGCGCCGCTCGGGCTGCGCATGGCGGATCGCCGGCGCGCCGGCGAACTCCACAATGAAGCGCCCCGGCACGGTCTCCTGCCCGAAGACGGGCAGCAGCAGCACCGCCACAACCCAGAGGAAGCATCTTCGAAGAGGCATCATTCATCCATCCCGGCTGGAATTTCCCCGCTCTCTGCCAGCAGGCATCTTCCACCCGAATCCATCGGCAGAAGACCTCGCCTCCAGCATATCCCCACAGGATGGGATGAGGGAATCCCCGGTTTCGCCTGAAATCCGAAGTCAGAAAGAGCCGAGGGTGGCGAAGATTTTCGAGAGCCAGCCTTCAGGACACCCCGGGCTGACGGATTCTAAGGGACAAACCGGTAGCCGACGCCACGCACGGTGTGGATCCAGCGCGGCGATTGTGGCGTATCCTCGAGTTTCTGGCGCAGCCAGGCGATGTGGACATCGACGGTGCGCGACGTCACACCGGCGGAATACTCCCAGACGGCTTCCAGCAACTGCTCGCGCGGGATGGTCTGACCGCGGTGCTCGACGAGATAGCGCAGAAGCTGGAGTTCCTTTCCTGCGAGCGGCACCGGCTTGCCGGCCTTGGTCACGTGGGAATGATCGAAATCCGCCACAACGTCGCCGAACTCGAAGCGCGACAAAGGTCCGTAGATGTTGCGGCCGGTGCGGCGCAGCAGCGCCTCGATACGGGCGGTCAGCTCGGCTGGATCAAAAGGCTTGGCCAAGTAGTCGTCGGCGCCGAGCTTGAGCCCGACGACGCGGTCGGCCACCTGCCCGCGAGCCGTCAGCATCAGCACGGCGGTGTCGCGCCCCTGCCGGCGCAGTTCACGGCAGACCTCAAAACCGTTCTTGCCGGGCAGCATGACGTCGAGCAGGATCAGGTCGAACCGCCCCTCGATCGCTTTCCGCAACCCGCTCACGCCATCCCGGGCGGACTCGACCTCATGACCTTCGGCGGCAAGCAGGTCCGTCAGCGTGAGGGCGAGACCCGGCTCGTCCTCCACGATCAGGATGCGCGCGCTCATGCGGGCTTCCCTCCGGCGGGAGCCGGCTGCGCGGGCTCGGCGGCTGGAGCGGCGGCTGCGCGGAGCCGGAGGAGGAACGCCGCCCCGCGGCCCGGGCGGCTGCGTGCTTCCACTTCTCCGCCGAAGGCCTCGACGGCGCTCTTGACGAGCGCGAGGCCGAGCCCGGCGCCGTGCACCTGATCGTCGATGGCGCGGCGCCCGCGGAAGAAAGCTTCGAACACGTGAGGCAATTCATCCGGCGGGATGCCGGGCCCGCGGTCAGCCACGCAGATTTCGACAAACTCTCCCTCCACCGCCGCCGAGAGCCCGGCCCAGCCTCCCTCGCCGCCGTATTTGACGGCGTTCGAGAGCAGGTTTTGCAGGCAGTGGGCCAGCGTGCGCGGCTCGGCCAGCACCGGAGGCAGATCCGGCGGAATATCCGTTTCCACCTGCACGCCGGAGGCCTCGATCAGCGGCTGGCAGGCGGCCAGAGCCTGCCCGGCGGCCTCATGGACAGCCACGGGCTCAGTCTGGAGCCTGTGAGAAGCCGACCGCGAGCGGGCGAACTCGAGAACCTGTTCGACGATCTCGGTGAGCCGCTCGCTTTCTTTCTGGATCAGGGCGCCGTACTTCTCGACCAGTGCCGGGTTGGCGGCCAGTTTGCCGCGCAGGTTGTAGGCGGCGGTGCGGATCACGGTGAGCGGCGTGCGCAGTTCGTGCGAGACGCCGGTGACGAAGTCCATCTGGAGGCTGGCCAGGCGCTGCGCGCGCCGCGTGGAGATGAGAATGGCCGCCAGCGCCGCGCCCATCAACAGCAGAATGGAGAACGTGACGGCCAGGTTGCGCAGCCGGGTGCGCTCGACCACGGCGTCGAGCGAGCCGGCGCGGTGGCGGACGCGAAGCTGGAGCCGCCCGAACTCGGCGCCAGCGTTGCGCGCCCGGGGCGGTTCCCGCAAGCCGGGAGGGCTCATGCGGCGGAACAGGCGGTCGTACTGGATCTCCAGCAGCGCCGTCTCAGCGTCCGGCTTGCCGCCCAGCGCCTGCGGGTCACTGCGGTAAAAGATCCGGGACGGGTCCGCGCGGTTGGAGATTTCGACCATAT
This sequence comes from uncultured Bryobacteraceae bacterium, assembly GCA_937920635.1. GTDB lineage: Bacteria > Acidobacteriota > Terriglobia > Bryobacterales > Bryobacteraceae > JANWVO01. The sequence goes on along the minus strand of CAKZUE010000043.1, from coordinate 18,365 downwards.
AGTCCGGCAGCGACTGGCCGAGGTAGCGGCGCAGGTGTTCCGGAATGAGGGATTCGCGGACATACCGCTCATTCAGCTCGAAGACGAGCCAGGCGGCGTTGCGGCGCGGTTCGGCGGAACCCCGGCCAAAGCGCGCCAGTTCGAACACCATCGCTTCTTCCGGCGGCGGCGGTCCCGGGCGGAATTCTTTGCCATCACGGTCCGGAGGGAGGCCGAGCCATTGCGCCAGCCGGAACTCGGTTCTTGCACGAATTCCACTCCAGTGGGGCGGCCACCCGGAGGCGCGCACTTCGCCGCTGGCAGGATCCAGCAATGACAGCTCCAGGCTCCTTCCATTGACCGTCACAAGGCCGACGGCAGCGAACAGCTCATCGTGGTGCGTGGCCTCACGCCATTGCGCATACATCTCGCGGAGCTGCTCCGGGTGAAGGGCGTCCTCCGGCGGCCGGCCCGAGGGAAAGAAAGCCGAAACCGCCGCGGTGATGTCGGCATTGACGGCGATGGCCAGCCGGGTGATCGAATCCTGAAGGCCAGCGCGCAGGCGGTCGCGCTCGGCGCGGGAGGCTTCGTCGATCCAGCGGTATTGCAGCACGCCGAGACTCGCGCAGAGCACGATCAGCAGGACCGGCAGCGTCCAGGACAACCGTTGCCAAACGGGCGCACTCTTCACCACTGATTAAGCTACCCGAAACTGTAGACGCAACCAAGCCGGCGCGAGCAATGACCGCGGCTGTGAAGAAGTGTTAAATCCCAAAATCCCCGGCCTCGAATGAAACCGGGCCGGCGGCGGGAGAATCTGCGCTATTGTCGGACGATTGGAGATCCGGTCCATGCATTGGCGCAAACTCTCCACAAGAGTGGCAATCCTCTTCTCACTTCTGCTGGCGGTGACGGCTGGGGCGCTGGCGGCGCCGGGCCTCTACATTGTCGAACTGGAAGGACCGCCCGCTCTGCGGCGCGCGGTGGACGAGACGCGGCAGGCGCGCGCCGGGCGCGCCGACAGAGCCGGGCGCGGCTGGTCGAAGCACGCCGCGGCCATCGGCAGGGAGCAGGAGACGGGCCGGCTGCGCGCGGAGGAGCGCGGCGCCCGGGTGCTGGGCAGCGTCCGGCTGGCGGCGAACGCGTTGATCGTGGAGATCGACGACGATCAGGCGGGCAAGCTGACTTCGGTGCCTGGCGTGAAGCGGGTGCGGGCCGTTCGCGAGTACCGCATGACCATGGACGCCGCGCTGCCCCTGCACAAAGTCCGTGAAGCTTGGGAACTGGCCGGCGGGGAGAACCGCGCGGGCGAGGGCGTGAAGATCGCCATCATCGACAGCGGCGTCGATGCGTCTCACCCTGCATTTCAGGCTGAGGACATGAAGCCGCCCGAGGGCTTTCCGCCCTCTGACGGCACGGTGGATGAATCGGGCGTTTCGGGCAAGATTATTGTGGCGCGCAGCTACGTGAATTATCTGCGCAACTTCGATCCGGACCGCTCGGCCAAAGACCGTGTGGGGCACGGCACTGCGGCGGCGATGATCGCGGCGGGTGTGCCGCACGAGGGGCCGATGGGCTGGGTGAGCGGCGTGGCGCCGCGGGCGTGGATCGGCAATTACAAGGTTTTCGGCACGCCGGGCTTCAACGGTTCGACCACGGATGCGGCGCTGCTGAAGGCGATTGACGATGCCGTTGCCGATGGCATGGACATCCTGAATCTGAGCCTGGGTTCGGACCTGCCTTCGCGGATCGAGGACGACCCGCTGGTGCAGGCGGTGGAGAACGCCGCCGCTGCGGGCGTGATCGTGGTAGTCTCGGCGGGCAACAGCGGACCGGACTGGGACACCATCGCTTCTCCGGCGACGGCGCCATCGGCGCTGACCGTGGGCGCGTCCACCAACAGCCGGACGTTTGGCTCGAGCGTGGCTTTCGAAGGCCACGACGCCGTGCTGGCGCTGCCGGGCAACGGACCTGCGCCGGAAAGCGCAGTCGCCGGCGAATTGGCCGATGTGGCCACGCTGGATGAAAGCGGACTGGCGTGCGGCGAGCTGCCGGAGGGGAGCCTTTCGGGCCGGATCGCGCTGATCCTGCGGGGCGAGTGCACCTTCCAGGTGAAGCTGACCCACGCGAAAAAGGCGGGCGCGGCCGGGGCTCTGGTGCAGGCGCGCGAGGAATCGCCGGACCCGATTGCGATGGCGGTGGGCGGAGCGGACCTGCCGGCGATGATGATCTCGTATGAAAGCGGGCAGGCGGTGCGGGAATGGCTCGCCGGGGGCGAGACGCTGCTGGCGTCGATGGACTTCAGCTACGGCCGCGTACCGCAGAAGGCGGGGCGGCTGGCCGGCTTTTCCGCCCGCGGGCCAAGCGTGGATCTGGCCGTCAAGCCCGAACTGACCGCCACGGGGACGGATATGTGGGTGGCCACGCAGTCGCTGGATCCCTTTGGCGAGATGTGGTCCGGGGACCGGTACACGCTGGTGGACGGAACCAGTTTTTCGGCGCCGCTGGCAGCGGGGGCGGCGGCGGTGGTGAAGGCCGCGCGTCCCGGACTGGACGCCACGGGCGTGCGGTCGGCGCTGGTGAACACGGCGTCGGCGGTTGCGGACGAGGCCTCGGCGTGGATGCAAAAGAGCGGCGCTGGGCTGCTGGACGTGGAGCAGGCGGTGCGCACGGATCTGGTTTCTTCAGGGGCGGTGCTGAACTTTGGCGCGGCTGCGCCGGGTGAAGCTGTGGAGCCGGTCACGTTTTCGGTGAAGCAGATCAGCGACGGGCCGGAGACGTATTTCGTGCGGGTGGAGCCGCGGCGCGGTCCGGTGGCGCCTGCCGTGTCGGTGGATCAGGTGGAACTGGCGCCCGGAGGGGAAGCGGAGATTCGCGTGGCGTGGCCGGAAAGCATGCAGGAGACGGGGACGCTGGAGGGCTTTGTGGTGCTCGAGGGCGCCGCGGGCGGAAAGACGCTGCGCATTCCCTACTGGATGGCGGTGACGCGGGGAGAGCCGCAGGGTTTCACGATTTATGATCAGTCGACATCGGCGCGGCGGGGCTCCACGCTGCGCGACGCGGTGCTGTTCAAGGTGGTGGATTCCAGCGGCGTGCCGGTGCGCGGCGCGGACGTGACGGTGGAGGAACTGGAGGGCGGCCGAGTCCTGAGCGTCTCGGACTATGACGAGTATTCGCCCGGGCTGTTCGGGGTCACCGTGCGGCTGAGTTTCTCGCCGGGCGCCAACCGGTTCCGCATCCGCGCGGGCGGCGCCGAGTACGTGATCACGATCAACGGCTTCTGACACCCGCGATTTGATAGTGTGAACCGCATGAGGGTTCTTGTGTGGTTCACGGTGGCGGCGCTGTGCGCGCACGCAGAGCACCGCCTGCACGCGCTTGGCGTGACGACGAAAGGCTGGGTGGTGGGCGCGGCGCTGCTGCCGAGCGGGCTGTTTGTGAAGCGGGCGGACGGCGCGTGGGCGAACGAGGGGTACCGGCATCCGCTGCTGACCGCAGTGGCATGGATCGACGGCAGCCCGGAGACGCTGTTTCTGGCGGCGGGCGATGGAGTGATCCGCATCGACGCGCAGGGGCGCTGGCGCGTGCTCACCGACGAGACGGTGACCGAACTTCAGGACATCAGCGCCGGGGCGGGCGGGGTGCTGGCCTTCGGCCACACCACCGGCTTCCGCGTCTCCGAGGACCGGGGCGCCACGTGGAGGGAGATCTCCGCGGGGCTGCCGAGGCGGTACGGGAAGGCCGTGCGGCTGGACCGGCTGCGGAAGGGCCGGGTGGTGATTGGAACAGAAAACGGTTTTTACGTTTCAAACAATCTGGGTGGAACATGGCAACTCGCCGGGGCGGCGGGCTTCCAGGCGATGCGGGTGGAGCAGTCGCCGCACGACGCCTCGCTGTGGCTGGCGGTGACGCAGAAGGGCGGCATCTTCCGCAGCACGGACGGCGGGCAGACGTTTGAGGCCACGCCGCGGGATGCTGCGGCGGGGCGGAACCTCTATGACATCGCCTTCGACCCGGCGGACGCGCGGCGGATCGCCGTGTGCGGCTGGGGTCCCGGGGTGCTGGTGAGCGAGGACGGCGGCATCACCTGGCAGGCGCGGAACCAGGGCTTGCCACGTCCGGACGTCTGGAGCGTGGCGTTCGATCCGGACAAGCCGGGGCGGCTGTATGCGGGCGTGCACGAGGAGGCGCTGTACGTGTCCGAGGATGCGGGGAAGACGTGGCGCGCGGACGGGCTCCCGGGCAGCATCATTCTGAAGATGGCGTTTGTGCCCGCGGGAGGTGCGCGATGAAGCGGCTGGCCTCACTGGCGCTGGCGGCGGCGCTGGCATGGCAGAGCGCGGCGGCGCAGGACTACCAGCAGCGCCGGCGTCAATTGATCGAGAAGATGGCGCGGGTGGAGGACGCCAAGCTTCACTACGCGGGCATCGCGGCGCGGCTCTGGCTGCGCGAAGGCGTTCCGGCTGCCGAGCGGCGGCTGCGCGAACTTCTGGAGGGCGGCATCAGCGGCGACATGTTCTGGATGTTCCCGATGACGGCGATCGCCTACCTCGACCGCGGGCAGCTGAGCGAGCCGGCGCGGGCGCTGATCCGCAAGTCCTGGAAGGCGTACTATCCGTTCCGCGGCGACACGGAGAACCACTGGCTGCTGTACTACACGTCGATGTACCTGATGGCGCAGATGTGGCCGGAGATGGGCGGCGAGGGGTGGTTCAACGGGAAGAGCTCGAAAGAGAACATGGAGGAAGCCCGCCGCTGGATCGAGAGCTGGGTGAAGCTGACCACCACGAAGGGGCAGGGCGAGTACGACTGCACGCACTACATCGGCGTGTATCTGCTGCCGCTGAGCTATCTGGCGGCGTGGGCGGAGGAGCCGCGGATGAAGAAGCAGGCGTCGATGATGATCGAGTGGATCACGGCGGACTTCGCCGCCGAGGATCTCGACGGCATCTATGTGGGCGCGCACGCGCGCACCGACGACCGGCAGGTGGTGGAGAAGTGGCGGGGCGTGTCGGCGGACTTCGCGTGGCTGCTGTTCGGGCAGGTGAAGGAGACGCCGCCGTTCGGCGGCTATTCGATCTTCTACGCGCTGGCGGACGGTCCCGAGCCGCCGGAGATTCTGCGCCGCATCGCGACCGACCGCAGCCGCCCGTACACGCATCTCGAGAGGAAGCGCACGCGCAACCGCTGGCGCTTCCAGGACGAGCTGCACGGGCAGGTGTACAAGACCACGTACATGACGAAGGACTATGCAGTGGGTTCCGATCAGGGCGGCGCGCTGCAACCGGTGCAGCAGCACTCCTGGGACGTGACGTGGCGCGTGGACGACCCCGAGGGCGTGCACAACACGCTGTTCTCGCTGCATCCGTATTCGGGGATGGTGGAGCTGGAGGAGTATTTCACCTTCTCGCCGGACTTTGGCACGGAAGCGGTGTGGCGCTCCAAGACGACGTATGATTCGCCGGACAAGCTGCTGGGCGGCTCGCCGTACGAGCGGATCGCGCAGAGCGAAGACGCGGTGATCGCGCTCTACGACATCCCGCCGGGCACGCGGTTCCCGCACATCAACGGGTTCTTCTCAAAAGATCTCGAGCAGGTGGAGGAGGACAGTTCGGGCTGGATTTTCTGCCGCGGCGGCAGGACGTGGATCGCTTACCGCCCGCTGGCGCCGTATGTGTGGAAGCCAATCGAAGGCGGCGGGCGGCGGCTGTTCAGCCCATATCTGAAGAACGGGACCGTGGTGCAGGCTGCCGGCATGGACGAGTATGCGACGCTCGATTCGTTCCGGAAAGCCGTGCGGGCGCTGCCGCTGAAGTTTGCGCTGGAGCCCGCGCCGCGCGTCGAGTTCCGCACGCTGCGCGGGAAGACCATCGAATTCACATACGGGCAGACGCCACGCATCGATGGCAAGCCTCTGGATTATGCGGGGTGGCCGGCGTTCGGCGGGCCGTTCCTGCATGGCAGGGCGGGCGAGCCGCGGCTCGAAATGACGCATGGAGGCGTGCGGCGCGTGCTGGATTTCCGTGCGCTCACGGTGAGGGAAGAGAAGATGGCGGGTGCCAAGTAGCGGACTGGAAAGAAAGGAACGATCCATGGAAAGAAGAGCATTTCTCGGCGCGGCGGGCGCAGCGGCATTCACGATTGTCAAGCCGGAGCTGGTGCGCGGCACGCAGCGCAACTCGGCCGTGCGGCTGGCGCTGTTCGGCTGCGGCGGGCGCGGCACGGGCGTGGCGGGTTCTTTCATCACGAACACGGGCGCGGCGGTGACGGCTTTGGGCGACCTGTTCGAGGGACAACTGGCGAAGGCCAAGGACCGGCTGGACACGGCTGCGGCGAAAGCTTCCAAGCCCGTGATCGACCGCGGGCAACTGTTCGCCGGACCCGACTCGCTCGACCGCGTTCTCTCTTCGAAAGAAGTGGACGCGGTGCTGATCGCCACGCCGCCGTACTTTCATCCCGAGCATCTGGCGAAGGCCGTGGCATCCGGCAAGCATGTCTATTGCGAAAAGCCGGTGGCGGTGGACGTGGCGGGGTGCCAGCACGTGATCGAAGCAGGCAGGAAGGCGCAGGGGCGGCTGAGCCTGGCCATCGGGTTTCAGCTCCGGCACGCGCCGCCGTATGTGCAGATCCGGGAGCGGATCCGGCGCGGCGATCTCGGCGCGTTGGTGTGCGGCCTTGCGCATTATTACGCGGGCGCGATCCGGCGCCCCGAGTGGCCCAACGCCTCGCCGCAGGAGCGGCGGCTGCGCAACTGGATCCATGACAAGGTGATCAGCGGCGATATCTTTGTCGAGCAGAACATCCACCTGGTGGACCTGAACAACTGGCTGCTGGAGGCGCGCCCGCTCTCGGCGCAGGGCACATGCGGGCGGCGCGGGCGGCGCGATCAGGGCGACTGCTCGAGCCACTTCAACGTGACGTTCACTTACCCGAACGACCTCCACATCACTGTCACGTCGACGCAGTTCATCGAGGGCGAGTGGGACGTGGCTGTGCGCCTGTTCGGCGAAGAGGGCAACGCCGAGCTGCGCTACGATGCGCCGGTGCGGATCACCGGACGCCGCGCGTGGAACGCTCCGGGCGTGGGCAAGCCGGAAAAGACCGAGACCGACGCCGCCGTGGCGGGGGCATTCAAGGGCGCCATTGAAGACGCCGACGCGGAGAAAGAGCGCCACTGGATCGAAAGCATCACGAGCGGGCGCTTCCTCAACGAAGCCGCGCAGGGCGCCGAAAGCACGCTGAGCGCGATTCTCGGCCGCACGGCGGCGTACACGGGGAGAACGCTCACCTACGACGAAGTGGCCGCCAGCGGCGAGAAGTGGGACGCCGGACTCGACGTGCGGAGGCTGTGAGAAAACGCGGGCGGCGGAACGGATCTGGTAAGGTGAAAGATTCCCCCGATGGAATCGACGCTGCCCGATATTCTTGCCCGCATTGTCGAAAGAAAGAAGGCGGAAGTCGCGGAAAAGCTGGAGCTGAGGCGCAGCCTTGAGCAGACGGCCGCGTTCCAGAAGAGCCAGCGGCGCGGCTTCCGCGCAGCCCTGCTGCGCCGGCAGCCGGCGGTGATCGCCGAGATCAAGAAAGCGAGTCCAAGCCGCGGCGTGCTGAGCGAAGACTTCAACCCGGGTGCGCAGGCGCGGGCCTATTTCGCGGGCGGGGCGGCGGCGTTGTCGGTGCTCACGGACCGCGATTTTTTCCAGGGATCGCTGGGCGATCTGAAGACGGCGCGCGCCACGGCTCCGCTGCCGGTGCTGCGCAAGGACTTCACCATCGACGAGATCGACGTGGTGGAAGCGGCGGCGGCGGGCGCCGATGCGGTGCTGCTGATCGCCGCCATCCTGACGGCGAAGCAGATCGAACAGTTCCGGCGCGTGGCGGAACACTATGGCATGGCGGCGCTGGTGGAAGTGCACGATGACGCGGATCTCGACAAAGCCCTGGAAGCGGGGGCGGACCTGATCGGCGTGAACAACCGCGACCTGCGGACGTTCGAGGTGAACCTGGAGACGTCGGAGCGGCTCGCCGCAAGGCTTCCTGCGGATGCCGTGCGCGTGGCCGAAAGCGGCATCCATGGCCGGGCGGATGTGGAGAGGCTGCTGGCCGCCGGGTATCAGGCGTTCCTGGTGGGCGAGCATCTGATGAAGAGCGGCGATCCGAAGCGGGCCATCGAGGAGTTGCGCGGCTCGTGACGCTCATCAAGATCTGCGGCATCACGGCGCTGGAAGACGCGCTGGCGGCCTGCGACGCGGGCGCCGACGCGCTGGGATTCAACTTCTGGCCGCGCAGCCCGCGCTATATCGAGCCCGCACGGGCGGCGCGGATCATCGAGAGGATTCCCGGCAACGTGCTGGCGGTGGGGGTGTTCGTGGACGAGACGGCGGAGCGGATCGAGGAAATCGCCGCGGAGGCGGGCGTGGAGGTGGCGCAACTGCACGGCGGGTGCGGCGTGCCGCGGCTGCGGTGGTGGAAGGCGCTGGAGGCGGGCCCGGACGTGCGGCGGGCGATGGAACATTTCGAGGCGGAAGCGTTTTTGCTCGACGCGCCGGCAGGCGCGCAGCGCGGAGGCACGGGCCGCACGTTCGACTGGTCTCTGGCGGCGGGGCTGCCGGGCCGGATCGTGCTGGCGGGCGGGCTGGGGCCCGACAATGTAGGAGAAGCGATCCGCGCGGCGAGGCCGTGGGGCGTGGATGCGTGTTCGAGACTGGAGAGCGCGCCGGGCCGCAAGGATCCGGAAAAGGTGCGCGCTTTTGTGCGCGCGGCGCGGGAGACGGAATGACGGAAAAGACCATGCAGGGGCCGGACGAGCGGGGCCACTTCGGTCCATACGGCGGGCGCTATGTGCCCGAAACGCTCATGGGGCCGCTCGAAGAGCTGGAGCGGGCCTTTTATGAGGCGCAACGCGACGAGGCGTTTCAGCGCGAGCTGAAGGAGCTGCTCGAGACGTACGCGGGGCGGCCGACGCCGCTCTATGAAGCCCGGCGGCTGAGCGAAGAGCTGGGCGGCGCGCGGATTTTCCTGAAACGCGAAGACCTGCTGCACACGGGGGCGCACAAGATCAACAACTGCCTGGGGCAGATCCTGCTGGCGCGGCGCATGGGCAAGCGGCGGATCATCGCCGAGACGGGCGCGGGTCAGCACGGGGTGGCGACGGCGAGCGTTTGCGCGCTGTTCGGGATGGAGTGCGTCGTCTACATGGGCGAAGAGGACATGCGGCGGCAGCGGCTCAACGTGTTCCGCATGCGGCTGCTGGGGGCGAAGGTGGTGGGCGTGAAGACGGGCAGCCGGACGCTCAAGGACGCTGTGAGCGAAGCGATGCGGGACTGGGTGACCAACGTCGAATCGACGCATTACCTGCTGGGCTCGGCGCTGGGCGCGCATCCCTACCCGATGATGGTGCGCGAATTTCACCGCGTGACCGGCGAAGAGGCGCGGCGCCAGATTCTGGAACGCGCGGGGAGGCTGCCCGACGCGGTGATCGCCTGCGTGGGCGGAGGGTCGAATGCGATCGGAATTTTCACGGCATTTATCCCGGATGAGCGCGTGCAATTGATCGGCGTGGAAGCGGGCGGCAGGAAGATCGAGCCGGGCGAGCACGCGGCGCGGTTTGCCGGCGGCTCGCCGGGCGTGCTGCAAGGGGCTTACAGCTACCTGCTGCAAAACGGGGACGGGCAGGTGCTGCTGACGCACTCGGTTTCGGCGGGACTCGATTACGCATTGGTGGGCCCGGAGCACGCGTGGCTGCACGATCAGGGGCGCGCCGAGTACGTGGCGGCGTCGGACCGGCAGGCGCTGGAGGCCGCGCGGCGGCTGTCGCGGGCGGAGGGCATCATTCCGGCGCTCGAGAGCGCCCACGCGGTGGCGGAAGCGATCCGCCGCGCGCCGGAGGCGAAAGGCCGGATTTTCCTGGTCAATTTGTCCGGCCGCGGCGATAAAGACACGGATATTTACCGCGAGAATTTTCCAGAACTGGACGCAGACAATGGAGCCGAGTGAACGCATCAGGGAACGGTTCGCGGCGGCGCGCGCAGCCGGACGGACGGCGCTGATCACCTATCTCACCGTGGGCGATCCCCGCCCGGAACGGACGCCGGCGCTGGCGCTGGCGCTGGAGCGCGGCGGGGCGGACATCCTGGAGCTCGGCGTGCCGTTTTCGGACCCGATCGCCGACGGACCCGTGATCCAGGAGGCTTCAGACCGCGCGTTGAAGGCGGGCACGACGGTGGAGCGGGTGCTCGAGAGCGCCGCCGAGATCCGCCGCCGCAGCGAAATGGCGATCGTGCTGTTCAGCTACATCAATCCGCTGATGCGCTACGGTTTCGACCGCCTGTGCCGCGACGCGCGCGCGGCGGGCGTGGACGGCGTGCTGATCACCGACCTGAGCGTGGAGGAGGCGGAAGAGCCGGTGGAGGCGATGCAGAGGCACGGGCTGGACCGGATCTTCCTGGCGGCGCCGACGAGCACGGACCGGAGGCTGGAGCTGGTGGCGCGGTATTCGAGCGGCTTTGTATATGTGGTGTCGCGCACGGGCGTCACCGGCACGCGCGAATCGGTGAGCGGAGGCGTGGAGGAGCTGGCGCGGCGGCTGCGCGCGCGCACGGCTCTGCCGCTGGCGGTGGGCTTTGGCATCTCGAAACGCGCGCATGTCGAGGAGGTCGGACGCTACGCGGACGGCGCGGTGGTGGGCAGCGCGGTGATGCGCGTGGTGCACGAAAGCGCGGATGCGGAACTGGAGACAAGGCTGGAGAGGCTGTGCAGGGAGCTGAACGGAACCGCATGACGGCGGAGGAGGCGCAGGCGGCGCTGGACGAGCTGCGGAAGCAGATCGACGTGCTGGATTTGCAGATCCTCGATCTGCTGAACCGGCGCGCGCTGGTGGCGGCGCAGATCGGCGACGTCAAGAAGGCGGCGGAGCTGCCGGTGTACGAACCGAAGCGGGAAGAGGAAGTGTTCCAAAACGTCACGTCGAACAACCGCGGACCGCTCTCGGAGAGCGCCGTGCGGCGGCTGTTCGAGCGCGTCATCGACGAGATGCGCCTGCTCCAGCGGGAGCGGCTGCGCAAGGAGCAGGAACGATGATCATCATCATGGAGAAGGGCGCCCGCGAGGAGCAGATCGAGGCGGTGATCGAGAAGCTCATCGGGCTGGACTTCAACGTGCACCGTTCGACGGGCGAGGTGCACACGGTGCTGGGCGCGGTGGGACCGTCCGAGCTGGTGGATCCGGACGAATTCAAGGTGATGCCGGGCGTGATGGAGTGCTACCGCGTGATGACGCCGTATCAGCGCGCCGGGCGCGCGGCGAAGGCGGAACGGACGGTGATCCGGCTCCGGAGCGCGCGGGCGGGCGAAGCCGAGATCGGCGGGAGCCGCGTGGCGCTGATGGCGGGACCGGGCAGCGTGGAAGGGGAGGAGCAGTTGTTCCGCTGCGCGGAACTGGCGGCGCGCGGCGGAGCGAAGCTGTTTCGCGCCGGCGGGCTGCGCGCGCATCTTTCGCCGCTGAGCCTGACGGCGCCGGACGCCGAAGCGCTGCGGCTGATGCGGCGGGCGGCGGAGACGTTCGGGATGTTCCTGGCGGGCGAAGTGACGGAGGCGAACCATGTGCCGGTGGTCGAAGAGCACGCCGACGTGCTGCTGATCGGCTCGCGCAACATGCAGAACTACCCGCTGTTGCGCGCCGCGGGCCGGGCGGGCAAGCCGGTTCTGCTCAAGCGCGGGGCGGCGGCGACGGTGCAGGAGCTGCTGGTTTCGGCCGACATGATTCTGGAGGGTGGAAACGAGGCCGTGATGCTGTGCGAGCGCGGCGTGCGGACCTACGGGTCCTACACGAAGAACACGCTGGACGTGACGGCGGTCCCGGTGCTGCACAAGCTCTCGCACCTGCCGGTGCTGGCCGATCCCTGCCGCGCCGCGGGCCGCCGCGACCTGGCGCCCGCGCTGGCGGCGGCTGCCGTGGCGGCGGGCGCCGACGGACTGCTGCTGGACGTGCATCCGGATCCCTCGAAGGTGCTGGCCGAGGGAGCGCAATCGCTTGAACCGGCGCAGTTCCTGGAGCTGGTGAAGCAGTTGAAGGCGCTGGCGGCGGCGATGGGAAGGAGCCTCTGAGCCCCTCATGGAAACGGTTGTCATTGCCGGCGTCGGGCTGATCGGCGGCTCGTTCGGCCTGGCTCTGAAGAGCGCCGGATTCCGCGGCCGCATTGTGGGAGTCAGTTCGCCGCAGACGATCGAGAAGGCGCTGCGGCGGGGCGCGATCGACGAAGGCGCAAGCCTGGAAGACGCGGCGCCGCGCGCGGATCTGATTTACCTGGCCGGGCCGATCCGCGCCATTCTGGAGACGATCCCGCGGCTGGACGGGCTGGCGCGCGCGGGCGCGCTGGTGACCGACGCCGGCAGCACCAAACGCAGGATCTGCGAGGCTGGCACGCGGCTGCGCGGCGCGTTCTTTGTCGGCGGGCATCCGATGGCGGGCAAGGAGAAGCGGGGCGTGGAGGAGGCCGATGCGGAGCTGTTCCGGGGGCGGCCGTACCTGCTGACGCCCGTGAGAACTCAGGATCTGGAGACGCCCGCCGCACGCGAGTTCCTCGCGTGGATCGAGCGCATCGGCGCGGAGCCGCGGGTGATGAGCGCGGAGGAGCACGACCGCACGGTGGCGCTGTCGTCGCACCTGCCGCAGATGCTTTCCACGGCGCTTTCAGCCGCGCTGGCGGACAGGCCGGGCGTCGAAGAAGCCGCCGGGCCGGGCCTGCTGGACATGACGCGGCTGTCGCTAAGCGGGTGGGAGATCTGGCGGGACATCGTCGAAACAAACCGGGACGAAATTGTTCGGGCGATCGGACTGTTCGAGGAGCGGCTCCAGGGGTTGAAATCACACGTCGGGCGCGGCTTGCCGGAGGAAGAGTTCCGGCGGGGCGCGGAGTTCGCCCGGCGGTTGCGCGAGAGGCGGTAGGCTGCCGCTTTTATTGGCCGAGGATCCTGGCTATCTCCTGCTCGTCGTCGGCGCGCAGCGTCTCCGAGCGGACATTGCCCTGCTTTGCCAGCCACAGATTGAAACCCATGGCCTTGTGCTCGTCGGGCCAACGCGAGATGGCGGCGAGATCATACTGGCCTTGCGTCAGATACATGCCAACCAGCTCTCCTCCCGGCTCGGCCAACTTTGCCTTGGTGATCCGCAATCGTTCCAGCAGCGAGTCGATCGTCTGGGCACCCTGCTGGGTGAAACGGAGCAGGCTCAAGTAGGTGAACATGGAGGAGCCCTCCAATTTCCGGTCCTGACGTTGCGTCTGCGGGGATGCGGCGTGGGTCGAGGCTATGCCCGGCGCCGCGCCGGCATGGCCGTAAGGACTGCCCGCCTGAGCGCAGCAGCATGCCGCGAATGAGTCAACGGGATTTCCAGCAGGGCCATCAGTCGCGCCTCCGCACGGCTCCTGACGGAAAAGGAAGCAGAGAATAGCTCCAGCCTGATCCTGGCGCGGCGGCGACGACATGGACGCCGGCAGGCGAGGGCACGCGCTGCAAGGTCCAGCCGCCGATCCGCAGGGATTGAACGCCATCCAGCAGCGGCGACAGATCGACCGATGCTGCGGCGGGCTCGGGCAATGCCAGGGCCTCAACCAGCGCCCGGCGCGCGGCGGTCAGCAGCGCCAGCGCCTGGCGGCGTACGGAGGGCGGCCAACGGGCGAGCGTGCGCCTTTCAGAGGGGTGCAGCCATTTCTCCGGCCAAAGGCTGGCGTCCGTTTCAGCGGCGGCGGCAATGGCCACGGGCACGGCAGCCGAAACGGCTGCTACGATCCAGCCGGCTGATTCCGCGCGGGACTCATGTTGCGCCGGCGTCGTGGAGGAGATGTCTTCCACCGCTGCCTCGCTCCGCCCGGCGGCGGCAGCAGCCGGGGCGTTGGCAATCGCCGGGGCGGTTGCCGGCGGGATCAGCGAGATTCCAAACAACGGCGTGCGCGGCGGCTGCCAGTCGCTGGACATTTCCTGCGACTGTCAACTGCGGGTTGCCACAAACAGTACCTCTACAGGGCCATGGTCGTCGCAATGGCCTTCGTGCGAATGATGCAGGTGGCCGTTCACGAGGTAATCGGTGTGATCCCCATGGGGCATTGCTTCGTGACCGCAGCCGGGGCCATGCACATGGCCGGCTGGATGGCCGCCGCACAAGTGTTCCGGCGTGCAGACAGTTGGATTGCGCTCGCTGATCTCGATCTGGCATTCGTCGGCGTGATCGCCGTGCATGGTGTGAAGACAGCCATCATGGAGGTAGTCGATGTGATCCCCGTGGCGGATTGCGGAGTGACCGCATCCTTCCCCGTGGATATGCTCGTGATTGGGGTGGATCCGATGCTGAGTCATAGCTAACTTCCCTGATACACCAAATGCGGGATCGATGCTAGCATCTTATTGAGGAGTAATTATCATGTACAAACAGGCCCGGCTTCGCGTGCAGGGCATGGATTGTGGGGAGGAGGTGTCTCTGCTGCGCTCGCAGGTGAGCCGTGTGAGGGGGGTGAGAAATCTGCGTTTCGACGTGGCACGGGGTCTGATGGAGGTGGAGTACTCGCCGGAGCTGACCACGGAAGAGGCGATCCGGACGGCGGTGGCAAGCACGGGAATGTGCTGTGAGAATTGGGCGGCGCGTCCGGCAACCGGGCGCGCAGGGAGCTGGCAGCGGCCTGCGCTTTGGCTGAGTGGAGCTTTGCTGGCAGGGGGGATGGCAGTGCAGCTCTGGCATGGCGGGTCAGTAGTGGAGACCCTGCTGGCGCATGGACACACGGGGGCGGCACGGCATCATGCGATGCCAACGGCGGCGCTGGCGTGTTATCTCGCGTCAGTCGTCGCCGGGGCAAGCCTGTTCTGGCGGAAGGCGTGGGCGGCGTTGCGTGCCGCGCGAGCGGACATGAACCTGCTGGTTGCACTGTCGCTGGCGGGCGCGGCGGTGCTCGGGGAATGGGCGGAGGGCGCGACGCTGGCGTTTCTGTACGGACTGGCGGGGCGGCTGGAGGCGATGAGCCTGGAGAGGGCGAGGCGGAGCGTGGCGCGGCTGCTGGAGCTGATGCCCGCGCAGGCGTGGCTGGTGCATGGGGATCACGAGCACCGGGTGGAAGCGGAGACGCTGAGGCCGGGTGCTCGCGTGCGGGTCAAGGCGGGCGAACGCGTCCCCTGCGACGGCGTGGTGCTTGAAGGGGAATCGTTGGTGGATCAGTCGCCGCTGACGGGGGAGTCCGTGGCCGTGGAGAAGCGGGCGGGCGATGAAGTGTTCGCCGGCACGCTGAACCAGAGCGGCATGCTGCTGGTGGAGGTGAGGCGCGCGGCGCGCGACACGCGGCTGCAACGGATGCTGCGGATGATGGAGGAATCGGGCAGCCGGAAGTCGGAGAGCGAGCGGCTGGTGGAGCGGTTTGCGCGTCGCTACACGCCGGCAGTGCTGCTGCTGGCGGCGGCGGTGGCGGTGATCCCTCCGCTCGTCGGGGCTGGCGGCTGGAGCGAGTGGCTGTACCACGGGATGGTGGTGCTGCTGATCGCCTGCCCGTGCGCGTTTGTGATTTCGACGCCGGTGACGGTGATGGCGGCGTTGGCGAGCGCGGCGCGGCAGGGGGTGCTCGTGAAGGGCGGCGCGTTTCTGGAGGCGGCGGGGCGATTGAAGGCGCTGGCCATGGACCGAGCGGGCATCCTGACGCAGGGCGAGCCGCGGCTGGCGCGCGCCGAATCTCTCAGCGAAGAGCACGAAAGGGAGTTGAGGCGATGGCAGCAGTGGCGCGCGGGACAGGGCGGCGGGATTCCATTGACGCCGAAGTGGGCGGCGGCGGGCGGAGTGACGCGCCCTCTAGCGGAGAAGATCGGCTCGCTCGCCGCAGAGGGCTGCACCGTAGCGAGCCGGCAGGGGAGCGGCGTGCTGGAGGCGTGGTGTGACGCGCCGCTGGAGGCGGCGCGGCGTCATGTGGAGACGCTGAGAGAGCTGGGCGTGGAGCGGGTGGTTCTGCTGGCCTCCGATCCGGCGCCGGCGGCGCAGGCGGCCACTGAGGCGGCGGGAATCACGGAGTTTCAGGCGGAGCTTTCGGCTGAGGAAAAGGCGCAAGAGATCGAGCGGCTTCAGCGGGAAACAGGTGCGGCGGCGATGCTGGGCGACTGCGTGGCGGACGCGGAAGCGTTGAAGCGCGCGGCAGTAGGCATCAGCGTCGCGTCGCCGTCTTCGGAAGCGGCGCAGGAGAGCGCCGACGTGATTGTCACGGGCGCGGCGCTGGAGAAGGTGGCCTTTCTGGTGGCGCATGCGCGGCGGGCGCTGCGGGTGATCCGGCAAAATATCGCCATTGCGCTGGGGCTGAAGCTCGTCTTTCTGGCCGCGGCGGCCACGGGCAAAGCGACGCTGTGGATGGCCGTGGCGGCGGACACGGGCGCCACGCTGATCGTTACGCTCAACGGTTTGCGACTCCTGCGTGCCACGGCTCATCCAAGCAAACGGACATGATCTCGCGCAGACACTGGATTCTGCTGCCGGCGGCGGCCTTTCTGTTGCGGGCCGAAGACAAGCAGAGCGTGCGCGGGCGGCTGCGCCAGGACGGTGCGCAGCCTCCGGCGATCCTCACGAGAGAAGGGCGCGTGGTGGAGCTGGAAGCCGACGCGCCTTCCACGGCGGTGTTGCGTGACGCGCGGCTGAAGGACGAGGACTTCGAAGCCGTGGGGCGGTTCCGCGCGCCTTCCCGCTTTGTGGTGGACCCGATCCATGAGCGCGCGCTCTTCGTGTGGCGCAACGGAAAACGCCTGGTGGTGACCTACTGGTGCGATGTCTGTTCGATCCGCGCCTGGTCGCCGGGGCGGTGCCAGTGCTGCCAGGAGGAGATGCGGGTGGATCTGCGCGACCCGGCGCTGGGGGAGATGCAACTGAAGTAGACTGCCGGGTGTGATGCGAGCAGTTCTGCTTTTGACCCTTGCGGCGATGACCGGCGCGGCGCAGCGTTATGAGGCCCGGATGGAGACGGCGGACGGCTTCGAGGTGGCCGTGCTGCGGGACGCAGCGACTGCGACCGTGGTGAAGGTCGTTCCGGGGCTCGGCAACAACTCGTATGAGATGACGGTGCGCGGGCAGCCCGTGTTCTGGTCGCCCTACCGGACGCTGGCCGAGTTCAGAGCCCGGCCGGCGCATCTCGGCAATCCGTTCCTGTGGCCGTGGGCCAACCGCATCGACGGCATGGCCTACTGGGTCCGCGGACGGAAGTACCTGTTGAACGAGGAGCTGGGCAATGTACGCCCCGGGCCGAACCGCACGCCGATCCACGGGCTGGTGACCTACTCGGATCTCTGGAAGGTGGCGCGCCACGGCACGGACGCGAGAGGGGCGTTCGTGACCTCGCGGCTTGAGTTCTGGAGGCGGCCGGAGCTGATGGCGCAGTTCCCGTTCGCGCACACGGTGGAGATGACCTACCGGCTCAGCGAGGGGCGGCTGGAGGTGGAAACCGTGATCGAGAACCTCAGTGGCGAGCCGATGCCGGTGTCGCTGGGGTTCCACCCGTATTTCCTGATCAGTGACGCGCCACGCGACGAGTGGACGGTGACGCTGGCGGCGCGCCGCAGGCACGTGCTGAACGAGAAACTGATCCCGACGGGGGAGACCGCGCCGCTGCCGTATCCGAGGAAGCTGAGCCTGAAGGGCGTGGTTCTGGATGACGTCATGGATGAGCTGGAGCGGGACGCGGACGGCTGGGCGCGGTTCCGTGTGCAGGGCAAGAGGCAGAGCATCACGGTGGAGTATGGCGCGGCCTACGGGGTGGCGGTGGTGTATGCGCCGGCGGGGCGGGGGTTCATCTGCTTCGAGCCGATGACGGCGATCACCAATGCGTTCAACGCCACGCATGCCGGCTGGTACGGCGAGATGCCCTGGATTGACCCCGGCGGGCGGTGGAGGGGCGTTTTCCGGATCGTGCCGGAGGGGTATTGAAGACTTCGAGGGCAGGACGGGGAGTCTGCCGGAAATCGATTGGCGCGCGGGGCGGATTTTGGGGCGACGGGGAGAGGATGGAAAGCATCGAAAGGCCAAAAAAGAGATTCCGGCGCGGCGTTCCGGCGGGAGCATCTGAAGGCGCCGGCGAAGCTGTTTGCGGAGGTGCTGGCGTTGTGCTGGAAGGCGGGATGGGGGAAGGTGGGGCAAGTGGCCATCGATGGGACGAAGATCGAGGCCAACGCGGGCAAGCATCGGAGAGTGGTCTCAGGGGGCTGGAGCGGGCGGACGAGGAAGAAGACAGCTGCGACGGGACGGGGCGGCGCGGGGAGGAACTGCCGGAGCCGCTGCTGGCAGCGGCTGGCCACGGAGGAGGGGCTGCGGCAATACCTGCAACGGCAGGCCAGCGTGGAGCCGGTGTTCGGGTGAATCAAATCGATCCAGGGCTGCCGGAGATT
>CAKZUE010000042.1 GCA_937920635.1 uncultured Bryobacteraceae bacterium | reverse complement strand
AGTGGGGTGGGACCGCTTGGTCGCGCCGTTGGCGCTCCCGCGCGGCTCGGTTGCGGCTCGGTTGCGGCTCGGATACGGCACGGATGCGGGGCGGAGGGGTGGGACCGCTTGGTCGCGCCGTTGGCGCTCCCGCGCGGCTCGGTTGCGGCGCGGTTGCGGCTCGGCTGCGGCGGAATGCGCGGCAAGCTTCAGGCGGTGGCGATGAGGAACGGCTGGCTGTCGACAGGTTGGGCCCAGAAGAGGATGGCGATCAGGGCCAGAAGCGCGGCCAGCGTAATCAGGACAACCCCTGCGAGCTTGAGCCACGCCATGACCCGGGGATCGGGATGGAGAACATGTGCCTGTCTCATGGGACACCTCCATCTGCAATATAGATCTGCGCGGGCGCGGGATCCAGAGTCCGCGTTCTTCTCATCGCGCGCGATGAAACGGATACCGCGCTGATCGAGCGTCTCGACAAGCCCGCGGCACAGACCCGCATCAAAGCCGAGCGCCTCCGGCGGATGCACGCCGGGGCGACAAGAGAGCCCGTCGAGCAGGAGCCGCGCGGGCGCGGGATCAAGTCCATCCAGCTTTCGCGCGCGCCAAGCCACTCAGCACAGTCCGCGCGGGCGCGGGATCAAGAGTCCGCGATCTTCTCTTCGCGCAGGCTGCAATGGATGCCGCGCCGGCCCAGCATCTCCAGAAGCAGGCGGCATAGATCATTCTCAAAGCCGAGCGCCTCCGGCGGATGCACGCCGGGCCGGTCAAACAGGCCGTCGAGGATGAGCCGCGCGGCGGCGGTTGCGGTGAACCCGGTGGTGCGGGCCATGGAGAGGAGGCCGTTTTCTGCGTCGAAGTGATCGACCAGATCCATGTGGAGGCGCACTTGCCGGCCGCTCTGCAAGCGGCCCTCGAACAGGAGCCGCATGACGGTGATGTCGGCCTCGCCCGGCTCGAAGCGCCAGGCGCGGCGGCAGACGGCGGTGAGCGCGGGCAGCGCATCGGGCGCGAAGAAACCGGCCTCGCGCAGCTTCACGATGAACTCGTAGTGCTCCGGGTGGCGCAGCGTCTTCTCAATCAGCGTGGGGACGGAAGGCAGAGAAGCCAGCAGCGTGCGGATTCCATCGGTGTGGAAGGCCACCAGCGGGCCGGTTTCCGGAAACTCGATGGTCTCCGGGCCGGAGAGCGGATCGAGGACGACCGGCTCGCCGCCGATGCGGAAGCGGCAGGGACGGGTGTATTCGTCGATCACGCTTTCGGCGGCGAACGGGTTTTTGTAGAACCACGGCGGCTGCGGGCGGCGGGGCAGGCCGCCGACGTAGCAGACGTAGCGGTCCAGGCGCGCGAAGCGGTGGCGGGCGGTGTGCGCAGCGAGGATGTTGGACAGGCCGGGGCAGACGCCGCAATCGACTATGACCGTGGCCCCGCAGGCGGCGGCGCGGTCGGAAAGCCGGGTGGGGTCTTCCTCGGTGAAGGAGATATCGACCACGTTCTTGCCGAGATCGATCAGGCGCTCGAGCACGCGGAGGCCGATGGCGCCGGGCATGGCGGACAGGACGATGTCCGCGGGCGCCGCGATCTCCTCGAGCGCGCCGGGCGCGAGGAGATCGGCCCGCACGGTGTGGCAGGGCCAGCGCGCGGCGAGGTGGAGGTTGTCCGGGTTGAGATCGGCGACGGTGACGTCGAATTCGCCGCCGAGGTCGAAGACCATGGCGCGGCCGATGAGGCCGGCGCCGAGGACGGTGATGCGGGGGCGGCTCATGGCGCCTCCCGGACCGCGGCGGCGAGCCGGGCCTGAATCAGCGCCAGCGCCCTGGGACCGCGCACCTCGAGATCCTCTTCGCCGGAGAGGACGAGGTCGGCGAAGGCGGCCGAGGGGCGGATGAAGCGGCCGGCGCCGGGTTTGACGGTGGCGGCGAACTGCTCGAGAACGCTCTCCGGCGTGCGGCCGCGCTCCTGGGTGTCGCGGCGGAGGCGGCGCTCGAGGCAGAGCGAGTCGGGAGCATCCACAAACAATTTGACAAAGAAATGTTCGCGCAGCGCCGGCCAGTGGAGCGCGAACAGCCCTTCCACGACGACGAGGCCGCGGGGGACGATGCGCTCGCCGCCGCGGGCGCGGGCGTGAGTGGCGAAATCGTAGAGCGGGGCGGTGACGGCCTCGCCTCGGGCGAGCGCGGCGGCGTCGCGCAGGATGGCCTCGTGATCGACGGCGGCGGGCTCGTCGAAGTTGGTGCGGGCGCGCTGCTCGAGCGGGAGGTGCGAGAGGTCGATGTAGTAGTGGTCGAGGTTGAGGACGGGCGCGGCGAGCCGCGCGGCGAGCCAGCGCGCCAGTTCGGTCTTGCCCGCGCAGGAAGGGCCGGCGATCCCGATCAGGCGGGAGGGCGCGGCGCCCGGCTCGGCGTCCATGGGTCAGGCCCTCGCGGCGGTCTGGAGCGGCTCGCCCGCCTGCGGAGGCGGCGCGGCGGCGGGCTGAAGCCGGACGCTGACAAGTTTGGAGACGCCCTGCTCCTGCATGGTGACGCCGTAGAGCATTTCGGCGGCGCTCATGGTTTTCTTGGCGTGCGTGATGACGATGAACTGGGTATGGGCGGACATCTCCTTCAACAGCGAGACCAGGCGGCCGACGTTGGCTTCGTCGAGAGGGGCGTCGACCTCGTCGAGCACGCAGAAGGGGCTGGGCTGGTACTGGAAGATGGCCATCAGCAGGGCGATGGCGGTAAGGGCCTTTTCGCCGCCCGACAGCAGCAGGACGTTCTGGAGGCGCTTGCCCGGCGGCTGGGCGACGATTTCGATGCCCTGGTCGAGGGCGTCGCCTTCGCCGGTGAGGCGCATTTCGCCGACGCCGCCGCCGAAGAGGGTGCGGAACATCTGGCGGAAGTTTTCGTTGATGACGGCGAAGGCTTCGGTGAAGCGCTTGCGGGATTCGGTGTCGATTTCGCGGATCGTGTTTTCGGTGTCGCGGATCGAGTCGAGCAGGTCCTGGCGCTGGGTGTTGAGGAAGTCGTAGCGCTGCTGCGCCTCCTGGTATTCGGAGAGGGCCTCAGGGTTGACGGGGCCGAGGGCCTCGATGCGGCGGCGCAGGTCGGCGGCTTTTTCTTCGGCCTCGGTGATGGCGAGCTCGTCGACCTCGACCACGGCGGCGGCTTCCACGGCCGCGGCTTCCGTTTCAGCAGGCTGGTCCGTGCCGGCACCGGCAGGCTCGGGCGCCGCCTGGGCGGAGGCCGCCTCCTGGCGGAGAGCGAGGCGGGCGGCGGCTTCGAGCACGGGGACGCCGAGGTCCTTGCGGCAGTTCTCGTCGAGGTGCTTCAGATCGCTCTGGCGGCGGACGAGCTCCAGCTCGATCTGGGCGCGGCGGTCCTGGGCTTCGGCCAGCAGCAGGCGCGTGGCCTTGACGCGCTCTTCAGCTTCGGCGAGCGCGGCGCGCTGGGCGGTTTCTTTTTCGGCCAGCGTGGCGGATTCGAGTTCGAGCCTCTCTAGCTCGGCGGCGGCGGCCGCGGCGCGGTCTTCGAGCGCGAGGTTCAGCTCGAGGAGCTGATTGCGCTTGAGAGCGAGGCCTTCCAGTTCGGCGGCGAGGGCGGCGCGGCGGGAGGCGGTTTCCTGCATCTCACGGTCGAGGCGGGAGACGGCGGACTGGACGCTGCGCCGGCGCTCTTCACAGCCGGCGAGTTCGACGCGCAGCACGGCGTGCTCTTCGCCGAGCGCATCGAGCTGCTGTTTGCGGGATTCGAGCTCGGCGCGCGCGGCTTCGAGTTCGGCTTCGATGGCGGCGCGATGCTGCTCCTTCTCGGCGGCGAGGCGGGCCTTCGTCTCACGCTCGGCGCCGGCGCGGCCGGCATCGCGGTTGAGGCGGTCCAGCTCGACGCCGGCGAGGGAGAGCCGCTGCTGGGCGCGCTGCTGCTCCTCGTTGAGCTTGCGCATTTCCTGGTCGAGCAGCAGGGTTTCCTTTTCCTGGCGCTGCTGCTGCGAGCGGAGCTGTTCGAGGGATTCGGCGAGCTCCTGGATGGCGGCTTCGAGCTGATCGAGTTCCTGCTGGGCGGCGGCGATGCCGGCCTGGCGCTGATCGAACAGCGAGCTGATCTCGCGGAGTTCGCGCTTGAGGGCGAGAGGGCCGGAGCCGGTGCGGCGGCCGCCGGTGACGGCCTGGCCGTGGTAGCAGACGCCGTCGGAGAGGAGGAAGAAGAGATCGGGGTGGACGGCGGCGAGGCGCTGGGCGGCTTCGCGGGACTCGGCGAGGAAGCAGCGGGCGAGGCGGGGCAGGAGGGCGGCGGGAGCGTTGGTGAGGCCGTTGGTGAAGCGGATGCCCTCGCTGAGCCGGCCAACGATCCCGGTTTCGGGGCCGATGGCCGGCTCGGGGACGGGGGAGGACACGGCAGGGGCGCTGCCGTGCAAATTCGGCTCGACGAGGAAGGTGGCGCGGCCGTCGAGGTCGCCGCGGAGAAGGTCGAGGCCGCGGCGGGCATCGTCCCAGGACTTGACGACGACGTATTCGAGCTCCTCGTGAAGGAACTCTTCGGCGGCCTTTTCGAACTCGGGGTGGGTGAGTTCGATGAAGTCGGCGAGCACGCCTGCGGGAGCGAAGCCGTCCGTTTCGCCGCGCTGGGCGGCCTGGAAGAGGCGCTTGACGGAGTCGGTGGTGTAGGCGCGGTGGGAGAGGATCTGGCCGAGGGAGTCGCGGCGGGCGCGGAGGGAGCTGGCCTCGTGGCGGAGGGCGTCGAGGCGCTTGCGGGTTTCGGCGGCGAGGGCGCGCTTGTCCTGCAACTCGCGCTCGGTCCGGGCGCGGCGGTCCTGCGTGGATTCGAGTTCGAGCTGGCGGCCGGCGAGCTTTTGGGAGAGTTCGTCGCGGGTGGCGCGGAGGCGGGCGAGTTCGGCCTCGGCGGCCTCGGCGTCCTTGCGGACGCGGGCGCGGTCGCGCTCGATGGCGGAGAGGAACGATTCGATCTGGGCGAGCTGGTTGCGGAGGGAGGCGGCTTCGCCCAACAGGGAGACGACGCGGCGGCGCATCTCCTCGAGGCTGCGCTCCTGGCGGGTGAGTTCGGCCTGGACGGCGTCGCGCTCCTGCTGTTTGGCGGCGAGGCGGCTTTGCGCATCGGCCACGGCGGCGCCGAGTTCGATGAGCTGTTCGGCGAGATGGGCGCGCTCCTGCTGCTGGCGGGCGGAGCGTTCGGCGATCTGCGCGGTTTCGGATTCGCCCTGCTGGAGGCGCTGTTCGATGGAGGAGATTTCGCGGGCCTGGGAGGCGATCTGGCCCTGGATGCGCTCGGCCTCGAGGCGCGTTTCAGCGGCGCGTTTGCGGGCTTCGGTGAGGGCGGCTTCCAGGCGGAAGAACTCTTCGCGGGATTCGGTGACGGCGCGGTCCTCCTGTTCGACACGCGCCTGGAGGCTGCTGTAGGAGGCGGAGGCGGAGTCCAGCTCGGCGGCGGTCCGGGCCGCTTCGCGTTCGAGAAGGAGGTAGCGGCCGGCGAGCGCGATGCGGAGCTGGGAGTCGAGTTCGGCTTTCAGCTCTTCATAGCGGCGGGCCTTGCCGGCCTGGCGTTTGAGGGAATTGACCTGGCGCGAGACCTCTTCGAGGATGTCGAAGACGCGCGTCAGGTTCTGCTTGGCGCCTTCCAGCTTGGCCTCGGCCAGGCGCCGCCTGTTTTTGAATTTGGAGATGCCGCAGGCCTCTTCGATGACGGCGCGGCGGTCGAGGGGTTTGGAGGAGAGGATCTGGCCGATGCGGCCCTGCTCGATGATGGCGTAAGACTCGGGCCCGAGTCCTGTGCCCATGAAGAGGTCCTGGATGTCGCGCAGGCGGGCGATGCGGCCGTTGATAAGGTACTCGCTTTCGCCGGAGCGGAAGAGGCGGCGGGTGACGGTGATCTCCTGGGCCTTCTCGGGCAGCGCGGGGGCGGGCGCGAGAGAGACGGCCGCGGGGGCGGCGGCCTGCTGGGGAGCGGCGGCGTCTTCGGATTCGTGGGAGGCGGCGTTGCCGTGGCCATGGCCGTTGCCGCCATTGGTTCCACCGGGCTTGGCCGGGGCGGCATCGGCGGGCCTGGCGGGCTTCTGTCCGGGCACCTGGACCTGGCCGGTGGGATCCACCAGCACCATGGTGACCTGGGCCATGCCCAGGGGCTTGCGGTCGCGCGTGCCGGCGAAGATGACGTCTTCCATGCGCGAGCCGCGCAGGCTCTTGGCCGACTGCTCGCCCAGCACCCAACTGATGGCGTCGCTGAGATTGGACTTGCCGCAGCCATTGGGGCCGACGACGGCGGCGATGCCCCGGCCGGGGAAGCGCATTTCGGTGCGGTCCGGGAAGGACTTGAAGCCCTGAAGTTCCACGCGTTTCAGGATCAGCAAAGCCGGAAACCTCTTACTGTTGCATTAGACGCGTGCGCATAGGGCACGGCCACTCGGGGGGGCAAGTTACTTTCGAGCTTACACCGAAACGGTGGCAAAGGCAAGAGGTCTGGTAGCAGATTTTGGCATCGGATGAAGCGATCCACAAGATCTGGTAGGCGGGTTACGAGACGAGGCGGGGCGGACGGAACCCGGCAGGCGGGCTGGGAACGCGGCGCAGATGCGTGCCTGGGGCAGGGTCGAACCGGGATGGAGGAGGCTGCCGCCCCGCCTGGCGGCACCGTCGTGGCGTGAGGCGAAGGATGGTTCAGGGCTTGTCCGGCGGAGGGGCCTGGTCCCAGAAATCGAACATATAGATGGATTCCAGGCGGGTCCCGGGGCGGAGGCAGGCCTGCTCCTTCAGGTAGCCGGTGCGAAGGTCATAGATCCAGCCGTGGAGGACGGGGCGGTCGAATTTCTTCCAGGCGCGCTGGACGATGGAGGTTTCGGCGAGGTTGTTGACCTGTTCCATGACGTTGATTTCGACCATGCGGTCGAGGCGGGCGCGCGGGTCCTCGATGGCATCGATTTCGCGGCGGTGAAGGCGGTAGACGTCCTTGATGTAGCGGAGCCATTTGTTGATGAGGCCGAAGTCGTGGCGCGTGAGGGCGTTCTTGACGCCGCCGCAGTCGTAGTGGCCGCAGACGATGACGTGCTTGACCTCGAGCACTTCGACGGCGTACTGAAGCACGCTGAGCATGTTGAAGTCGGTGTGGACGACAAGGTTGGCCACGTTGCGGTGGACGAAGAGTTCGCCGGGCTGCGTGCCGGTGATTTCCTCGGCGGGCACGCGCGAGTCCGAGCAGCCGATCCACATGAATTCGGGGCGTTGTTGGGTGGCCTGCCGTTCGAAGAACTGCGGATCGACGCTGAGCTTGTCCTGCACCCAGGCTTTGTTGGCCAGCAGCATCTTCTTGTACGACTCCATGGAGACCTCTCAGAAATTGCGCAATTCGACGGTGATATTGCGGTAGGGGGCAAGGGCGAGGTAGTCTTCGACAGCCTCGCGGATGTCGTGGTCGATATAGAGCGCCTTTGTGGCGTCGATGATGACGTGGGCGCCGCCGGGGATCCGGCGCAGGCGGGAGCGGAGCTCGTTCTTGTTGACGAAAGAGGCGTCCTTGTTGAAGCGCACCAGATAATGGCGGTCCTGGTTCACCACGGTGAGGGCGGCGTGGTGGTTGGCGCGGATCACAAAGAAGATGCCGAACAGGAATCCGACCAGGACGCCTTTCAGCAGGTCAGTGAACACGACCGCCAGGACGGTGATCAGGAAAGGAAGGAACTGGCTCCAGCCCTGGGCGTAGATGGCGCGGAACAGGGCGGGCTTGGCGAGCTTGTAGCCGACGAGGATGAGGATGGCGGCGAGGCAGGACAGGGGGATCTGGTTGAGGATTTTGGGGAAGAACAACACGCTCAGAAGCAGCAGCCAGCCATGAATGAAGGAGGACATCCAGGTGCGGGCGCCGGCGAAGACATTGGCCGAGGTGCGGACCACGACGCTCGTGATGGGCAGTCCGCCGAGCAGGCCGCTGACCATGTTGCCGATGCCCTGGGCCATCAGCTCGCGGTTGGTGGGGGTGATGCGGTGGAAGGGGTCGAGGCGGTCGGCTGCTTCGATGGAAAGAAGCGTTTCGATGCTGGCGACCACAGCCAGGGTGACGGCGACGATCCAGACATTGGCGTCGCCGGCGCGGGTGAAATCGGGGAATGTCAGGAACTGGAGGAACTCGCGGGGCGAGCCAGCCACGGGCAAGGAGACCAGGTGCTCGCGCTCGGTGATCACGAGCGAAGAGCCCAGGGCGCGGAAGAGGGCGTTTAAGGCGAGGCCCAGCGCGACCGCCAGCAGGGGACCGGGCGTGAGGCGGAGAAATCCTGACATGCGGGGCTGAAGGCGCTCCCAGACAAGCATGACGGCCAGCGAGGAGGAGGCGACGACTATGGCCCCGGGGTGCGGAGCAGAGAGGGCGGCGAGCAGATCGGTGAGAGTATTGAGGCCTGATTTTTCCAGGAAGGCGAAGTCGCCGATATAGTCTTCGTCGCGGCCGAGCGCGTGAGGGATCTGCTTGAGCACGATGACGATGCCGATGGCGGCGAGCATGCCCTTGATGACGGAGTTGGGCACGTAATCGGCCAGCAGTCCGAGGCGGAAGACGCCCATGAGGAACTGGAGCGCGCCGGCCAGCACCACTGCCGTCAGGAAGGCGGGAAACGACCCGAGGCTGACGATCGCGGTGGCGACGATCACGCTGAGGCCGGCGGCTGGACCGGTGACGCTGACCTGGGAAGCGGAGAGAAACGAGACGACAATGCCGCCGACGATGCCGGCGATGATGCCGGAAAACAGCGGGGCGCCGGAGGCGAGGGCAATGCCGAGGCACAGGGGCAGGGCCACGAGGAAGACCACGGTGCCGGCCGGGCCGTCGTAGCGGAAGAAATTGCCTTTGCTGGGATCGAGAATCCCGCCGCCGGCGCCTTGCGGCCCGGTCACACTTTGCGCCTGCATGGCGGCAGCAGTCATCGCCAGAATCCACCCCGTAGCGTTGAACTCGAAGAGCTTGGTATAGGTATACCACATGAGGGTGCGGCTGTCCCCGGGGCCGGAGGCGCGTGCTAGATTGGGGAGACGGGCGCGCGCCAGCCATGGGCATCCGCTACCTGCTTGTCCTTCTCACCGTCATCGGCGTTTGCGTAGTGTCGCCACTGCGGCCGATTATCGGCCTGTACGGCTATTACTGGTTCGCGATGATGAGGCCCGATATCCTGGCCTGGGCCGGGCCGAACCGGTATTCGCTGTTCATCGCGCTGTCGGCGCTGCTGTCCAATTTTCCTCGAATCCTGCGCAATCTGCCCTCGCTGGTGGTGAATTCGGCTTTGCGCAACCTGGTGCTGTTCTTTCTCGTGGTGACCATTTCCGTGATCGCCGCCGTGGATCCGTCGCTGTGCACGGACCGCTACGTGATGTTCTCGCGCATGCTCGTCATGGCGCTGGTGATCCCGCTGATCATCGAGAATCTGACGGAATTGAAGTGGTTTTTCGTGGTCGTCGCGGGGTCGCTGGGACTGCTGGGGACGAAATTCGGGCTCTGGGGGCTGCTGCGGGGCGGGGTGGTGGTGAGCCAGGGCTATGGGGGCATGCTGAGCGACAACAACACGATGGCTCTGGCGTTTGCCATGTCGGTGCCGATATGCTGGTTTGCCCGCCTGCTGGTGCCGTGGCGATGGGCCCGTCTGGCATTCATCGGCATGAGCCTGTGTAGCGTCGCGGCTGTCGTGTTCACCCACAGCCGGGGCGGGGTTCTTTCGGTGGCAATGGCAATGCTGGTGATCATGCTGAGCGAGCGGAGGAAGGCCCTGACGCTGGGCATCCTGGCGGTTGGGGGGCTCCTGATCGGCTTTCTTGTCTGGGACTCGCTCACGAAGAGGATGTCCACCATCGAGAACCCGATGGCGGATGCCAGCGCCCGGAACCGCATTGTGATGTTACAGGCGGCGCCGAAGCTGTGGATGGATTATCCGTTGTTCGGCGTCGGCTTCACGGAATCCAATCAGCAGCGGTTGCTGTTCAAGTACGTCGATCCGAAATACGCCGCCAATTGCATTGGGCTGGTGCTGCACAACACATGGGCCCAGGTGCTGGTGGATACCGGGATCTTCGGCTTTCTACTATACATGTGGCTGCTGGTGACCACGGGCTTGCGGAGCTGGCGCCATGCGCGGAGAACGGAACGGGAGGGCAGGACGGACGAGGCGGCCATTCTGTATGCCATCGCCTGTTCGCTGGCGACATTTCTGGTCGGCGCCACGTTTCTTTCGCGCACGGGATTCGATCTCTTTTACGCGCTGGTCTGCACATATGCGGCGTGGGTGGAAGTCAACCGCCGCGCGCAAAGCGCGCACAGCCTGGTTGCTGTGGCAGCGCCGGCGGAACTGCAGGGGGCGCGGAATCCGGTTGCGGCGGGTGCGGCGCCCCCGAGTTCGGCAAGGCGTCTTCCGAGCCGCGCTGGACGTCCGGAGAGCCCGGCGATGTCTTCGATGGGCCGGCTGAGTGCGAAAGAGCGGGGGCGGGCTGACTAGCCCGGGCTGGGCAGACGCAGACGATCGGCGACAGTCCGCGACGTGGTTGGCCGTTGCCAGAGTCTTGAGCTGCCTCACAGGAGGCATGAAGCGGGGAAGGCGCCGGGCGGGGATCGGAGATGGGGCGGCGGGGGATTGGGGGCAGGCCGGCGAGACAGGCAGGCTGCGGGGGAAGGACCAAGGGAAAGACAAAGCGGCGCGGGCGCCCTCGCGGGCGGCCCGCGCCGGTTGCGTTTCAGATGAGGGAATCAGAACAGGAACCGCAGGCCCAACTGGACGATGCGGCGGCCGACCTTGGAGTCGGCAAAGCCGAACCGCGAGTTGGTGACGCGCCCGGCGGCGTCCATGGTCATGCGCAGGTTCTGGTCGTTGTTGACGAAGGAGGCGTTGGGGTGGTTGGGAACGTTGTAAGCCGAGAAGCGGAACTGCACGTTCTTCGACTCGCCCCACTTGAAGTTCTTGAACACCGAGAGGTCGGTGTTGAAGAAGCCGGGGCCGCGGAAGTAGGGCATCACGGTGGGGCCATTGACGCCGAGCTGCCCGCCCTGTCCGGCGATGGGCGGAGCGAAGCAGGCGGCGTTGATGTACTGTTTGGGCCCGAGGTTGGCGCGCGGGTTGCAAACGAGGATTGGGCTCAGCGACCAGGCGTCGGTGCCGGTGACTTCCATGTCGCTCATGTTGTTGCCCGGCCGGATTTTGGACGGCGCCTGGAAGTTGAAGTTCTTGTTGGAGTTTTGCCAGAGGTTGACGCCGCTGGTGGCCTGCACGATGCCGGAGATCTGCCAGCCGTTGGCGATGCCCCTGGCGAAGAGATTGCCGGTTTTGACGACGTCTGGAATATTCAGGACATAGCTGGCGGCCAGCACGTGGGTGCGGTCAAAGCTGAGAGGCCCGTAGTTTTCCTTGATGGACTCGGGCAGCGACTTGATCGGATTGCCGACGATGCCCATGGCCTTGGACCAAGTGTAGGCCAGCGTGTAGTTGGACCAGCCGGCCTGCTTGGTGGCGAAGACCTGGAGGGAGTTGTAGTTGGAATAGGAGATGTGGCTGGGAACGCTGAGGTCCTGGAAATTCCTCAGGACGCGGTAGGCGTTGGTGTTTCCGCCGGGGTCGTTCAACATCGCTCCGATGGGCACGCGGTTGATGTTCTGGTAGCCGTTGTTGATGAGGTG
Source organism: uncultured Bryobacteraceae bacterium (assembly GCA_937920635.1). Lineage (GTDB taxonomy): Bacteria > Acidobacteriota > Terriglobia > Bryobacterales > Bryobacteraceae > JANWVO01. The sequence goes on along the minus strand of CAKZUE010000042.1, from coordinate 3,621 downwards.
GTCGGACTTGTTGCCGACATAGGAGACCTCAAGCAGGGTGCGGCTGGGCAACCGCTGGCTGATGGTGAAGCTGTAGCTCTGGGTGCGGGGCTGCCGGTCGTCGCGGCCGTCGACGGCGGAGCCGCCGAAGGCCAGCGAGCCCTGCGTTGCGGTGGCTTCAATTTCCGGCAGGGTCAATCCGCAACAAACCGAGGTGTTGCGAACTCCTGCGGGCAGGTCCATGGCGCCGGCGGCGAGCTGCGGATCATGATAATAGAACATGCCGTAGCCGCCGCGGAGGACGGTCTTGCCCTTGCCGAAGAGATCCCAGGCGAAGCCGAAGCGGGGCGAGTAATAGAGGGCGCGAGTCTGCCAGCCGGCCAGCGGCACGCTCTTGTCCTTGGCGTGCCAGAGGATGCCAGGCAGCGCCGCCGAGGGGGCGTTGGGATCGTAAGCGGAGGGCACCCAGGTGGCGATGCCGATGCCGTTGCGCGCGGTCCAGGGCTGCATGTGCTGGATGCGGAGGCCGTATTCGAGAGTGAAGCGCGGGGTGAGCTTCCAGCTATCCTGGGCGAAGAAGGCCACTTCGTTCCACTTGATGTCGCGGGCGATCTGTTTGGTGGATTCGCTGTATTGGACGGCGATGCCGGCGACGTAGTCGCCGAGCACATTGCCCGTGCTGGCGCCGGCCCAGGTATCAAAGATCAACTGGCCGTTGGAGTTGGCGTTGCCTGGCTGGTTGTTGCGGATGTAGCCGTAGTAGCCGCCGAATTTCATGGTGTGGGTGCCGGCGACCTTGCTCACCGTATCGGTGAGGGTGACGAGGTGCTTGGTGGCGAACAGGATGGGGTCGAAGCCGCCGGTGGAGTAGACGCCGGCGGTGGGCGCGGACCAAGTCCAGAAGGCGGGGATCTTGTCGTCCTGCTTGAAGATGCCCTTGTAGGGGTAGTTGTTGGCGGCGCGGGTCATCTTGTTGTAGTCCTGATACGAGTTCGGGAAGTCGACGAAGGTGTAGCCGAAGACCGTCTCGTTGGTGAGGGTGGGGGAGATGACCTTGGTGAAGTTGAAGGAGATGCTGTCGGTGCGGTTCTTGCCTTCAATGGGGGTGGGCAGCGGCACGGCGCCGGCGTTGCGCCACCAGAGCATGATGGGGAAGGGCTGGAGTTCGTTCTGGCGGTTGTAGCGGACGAAGAGCTTGGTGTTGTCGCTGATGTTGTAGTCGACGCGGCTCAGGCTCTGCCACATGTTCTGATTGATGACGAGCACGCGCGCCCAATTGTAGCCGTTGCCGGCGCCGCCCGGATCGATGTTGGGCAGAGGAGTCAGCTTCAGCAGGTTGGCCATGCCGGGATCGATCTGGCTGGCGGGGATGCGGCCACCTGGATAGCGGTCCGCCTTGAGAGGATTGGCGGCGATGCCGGCGGCGTTGCGGAGCTTGTCGAGATAGGCGGTGTCGGAGAAGTCGCCCTGCCGCATCGCCTCGGTGTGGACGACGGAGCGCAGCAGGCCGGTATCGATGGTCTGCCGGAAGCTCTCGAATCCTGTGAAGAAGAACATCTTGTCCCGGTTGCGGTTGAACTTCGTGCCCGGCAACAGCACCGGACCGCTGAAGGTGCCGCCCGGGAAGAAGTACTTGTTGTTGGGGCGGCCGGCCACTGGCTTGCCGGTCTTCGGATCAGAGCCCTGGGCATTGTTGAGCCAGTCGTTGGCGTTCATGGAATAATGACGGGCGTACAGGTAGGCGCTGCCGTGGAAATCGCGCCCGCCCGCCTTGGTGATCGAGTTCAGCACGACGGGCCCCTTGGCGTTCTCGGCGCCGAAGTTGGACTGCTGCACCTTGAACTCTTCGATCATCTCGGGGTTCGGGTTCACGGGGTTGGCGCAGTTGCAGCCCGGGTCGCTGACATGCGCGCCGTCGGCCACGATATCAAGCGCCTCGGGGCGCGTTCCGTTGGCCGAGAAGTTGCCGATGGTGCTCTGCTTGCCGCCGTCGCCGTTGCCGTTGATGCCGATGTTCTCGCCGTTGAAGCCGGGACGGTTCTCCACGCCGGGGCTGATGAACGCCATGCCGGGCAGGATCTTGATGAACTCGGCGGCGCTGCGGCCGACAATGGCCACGTCCTGCATCTGCTGCTGCGTGAGCACGACGTTCTTTTCGCCCGTGTCGACCGGCGTCAACTGTTCCAGCACCGCCGTGACGCTGACTTCAGTGCCCGTGGTTGCCACCTGGAGAACCACTTCGCCGAGCGTGCGCCGGTCGCCGGCGTTGAAAGTGACTTTCTCGGCTTTGTAGGTCTGGAAGCCCTGCATCTCGATGGTGACGGTGTACGATCCCGGCAGGACGCCGGAGATCGAGAAATAACCCTCAGAGTTGGTGGTTGTGCGCCGGATGTCACCGGATCTATCATTGGTCAGGGTGACGGTGGCACCTGGCACCACAGCGGAAGAGCTGTCCATGACGATTCCCGTCAGGCTGCCGGTGATGATCTGGGCTTGCAACCCGGCAAGTCCGGCAAACAACAGCAACACTGCCGCGCCCAGCCCGGACAACCTGGACAGGATGGATTGACGCGATCTTTGTCTCATCGAAACCCCTATGCCAACACAACTAAATTGGCTGCCAAGTCTTGGGCAGCTACACTAACTTAATCCTATTACCCCGGCTTGGAAAGGATAAAGCGGTTACCGCAGCGCTCCCGGGGCTCGTTACTTCACATTAGTCCTTCCTTATCAACCGCGTTACATGGCCATGAGAGAATGTGTAACGCAGCCACGCCTGCGGTTTACGCCGACGGCGATCGGTGCTATAGTGCCGATTGTGCCAGACGCAGCCGCTTCCACCCGCCGCGAAGCTGAGCCTGAAGCTTTCCAGGCTGAGAGGGCGGAGCTGAGAGCCGTGCTGGCTTCGGAGGCGTTCCAGCGGGCGCCCACGCTGGGGCTGGTGCTGACCTACATTTGCGAGAAGTGCTTTCAGGGCGCCTCCGAGCTGATCAAGGAATACAACATCGCCGTCGAGGCATTGGGCCGTCCGCAGGACTTCGATCAGAAACGGGACTCGATCGTTCGGGTGGAGGCGCACCGCCTTCGCAAGAGGCTGAAGGAATACTACGAATCGGAAGGCAAGCATCACGCCATCCGGATTGAATTGCCGCTGGGCACTTATGTTCCGGTGTTTCGCAGGATCGAGCCGGCAGCGGAAGCGGAAGGCTTCACCGGGAAGACGCAGCGAGAGTCCGAAACCCCGCCAGCGCCGGGTGCCGCGGCGCCGGAGCAAGCTCCGCGCGCCAAAGAGTTCAGGCGCAAGCTGTGGCTGGGCGTCAGCGCGGCCTGTCTGCTGATAGCCGGCGGCGCCGCCCTGTTTCTGTGGCAGCGGACTCCGGTTGACGCCCCGAACGCCGCGGCAAAGCCGCCTTCCCAGCCGGTAGACCTGGCGGCGGCGGCCACCGTGGGCGAGATCCGGATTTCGGCGGGCAGCGCCGAGTCGGTGCGCGACGGCGACGGGCTGGTCTGGTACTCGGACCGCTATTTCGAGGGGGGCAAAGCGGCGGGCGATCCGAAGCTCGAAGTGGCGGGAACGCTGGCGCCGGGCCTGTTCCGGACGTGGCGCGAAGGGGAATTCCGCTACCGGATCCCGCTGAAAGC
>CAKZUE010000041.1 GCA_937920635.1 uncultured Bryobacteraceae bacterium | reverse complement strand
GCAATCCCAGCAGGCGCCGGGTTCCTGGGATAAGCCGGTTTTCGGGCCAGGCCAACTCAGCGCTACGGAGACCGCCACGAGGAAAGCCGCGGCCCAGAAAAGCGTCCCTCTCATCCGCTCCACCCTCATTATAGCCGCAACTTACCACAGAAGGTGGAAGCAGTCAACAGGATTAGGCGACCTGATCGCAAAAGCGGCTGAAAATAGAAAAGAAAATGCCGAGGCAGGCGCGGCCGGCACGAGCGGCCGCTCCCTTGCGAGCCTGCGCACCCTTCCGCCGAGGCACAGACCATTGTGTTAGGCCGGGTACAATGGCGATTTGCGGTACTTTTTCTCGCGGCATATCCCAGACGCGCGGCGCGTGCTGCTGGTGGAGAGCGGTCCCCGCCACCTGATCGAGAACCTTCTTCCGGGGCTGTACCGGCAACCGGTGAATCAGCGCGTGGACCTGTTCACCTGCTTCAGCGGCGCGCCGCGCGGTTTCGATACGAGCCGCGGCGAGATCCTCCGCACGTCCGATTACCAGGGACGCGCGGCCCGCAAACAGTTGTATGCGCGGCTGCGCCGCTGCGGCTACGACGTGATGGGCATCGTCTGCGCGGACACCCCGCTGATGGCGAAATGGAAGTGGGCGCTCGTCTGGCAGGTACCGGCCAAGGTTTTCATCCTGAACGAAAACGGCGACTACTTCTGGTTTGATTACAGCCAGTGGCGCACGATGGCGCACTTCCTGCTGTTCCGCGCGGGGCTGAGCGGGGGCGAGGGCGCTGCCACGGTGTCGCGCGTGATCTTTGCACCGTTCGTACTGCTTTACTTGCTCGGTTTTGCGGCGTACATTCATCTGCGGAGGGCGCTGCGGACATGAGGAGAAAAATTGGCGCCAGGCGGGCCTGTCCCCGCTTTCCAAGGAGGAATTGGAAATGAAAGCGGTATTCGTGACGGAATTCGGCGGCGTGGAGAAGCTGCGCTATGAAGATCTGCCCATGCCCGTGCCCGGCGACGGGCAGGCGCTGGTGAAGGTGCACGCCATCGGCGTGAACTTCATCGACATTTATTACCGAACCGGGCTCTATCCGGCGGCGCCGCCGGTGGTGCTGGGCATGGAGGCGGCGGGCGTGGTGGAGCGGGTGGCGCCGGGCGTGAAGGAAGTGAAAGCGGGCGACCGCGTCGCCTGGGCGATGCACCGCGGCGCCTACGCCGAGCACGCCGCCGTGCCGGCGTGGCTGCTGGTGCCGATTCCGCCGGAGCTGGATTTCCAGTCCGCGGCGGCAGCGCTGCTGCAGGGCATGACGGCGCATTACCTGACGCACTCGACGTATCCGCTGAAAGAGGGCGAAACGTGCCTGGTTCACGCCGCGGCGGGCGGCACGGGGCGCTGGATCGTGGCGGCGGCCAAGATCCGCGGGGCGCGCGTCATCGGCACCACCTCCACCCCGGAGAAGGCGAAGATCGCCCGCGAGGCGGGCTGCGACGAGGTGATCCTCTATACCGAGGACGATTTCGAGTACGAGACGAAGAAGCTGACCGGCGGGCGCGGCGTGGACGTCGTGTACGATTCGGTGGGCGCCGCCACCTGGGAAAAGAGCCTCGCCTCGCTCAGGCCGCGCGGCATGATGGTCAGCTTCGGCAACGCCAGCGGCGCCGTGCCCGCCTTCCAGCCGCTGGTGCTCAGCCAGAGAGGTTCGCTGTTCCTGACCCGCCCCACGCTGATGCACTACTGCGCCACCCGCGACGAGCTGCTGTGGCGCGCGGGCGATGTGTTCCGCTGGCTCATCGAGGGGCGGTTCCGGCTGCTGATCGACAAAGTCTACAAGCTGGCGGAGGCGGGCCAGGCGCAGACCGAGCTGGCTTCGCGCAAGACGGCCGGAAAGCTTCTGCTGGTTCCCTGACTACCGCGGCGGCGGGGGCATGGGCACGGTCTGGCCGCCCAGGCCGGCGTAAGAGTCTTTCACGCGGATCACCTTGCCATTGGCGAAGGTGACGAACGTGATCTTGCCCGGCGGGTACCCGTAGACCCAGTCCTCGGTCTCGACGCCGTCGACGGTTTCGCGCCAGCGGTCGCGCGGATGGCCCAGCGCCATCCGGACCTGCTCCGGCGTCATGCCCACCTCGGCGCGGCTGGCCTTGATCGCTTCCTGGATCTCCGGCGGCAGCGTGTCAAAGTAGTTCTGCGTCGCCGTGCGCGTGTCGAACTCGAGCACCGGCTTGAGCATCTGCTTGATGTCGGCGGGCCTGGTCTCGGGCGGAATCCGGCCCGGGAAAACAAGTGCAATTGTGGTGCCCGCCGAGCGGGTGATGTTGCGCGACATGGGCACGGTGCGCCCCGATGTGCCTACGCCGCCCTCCACCCGCTCGTACCATTTGCCGCGCGTGTTCAGGCCGCCGTTGATCTGGAGCACGATGCGGTCGTCTTCAATGTCGATCTTCGTGATCTGCACGAGTTCGCCGATGCGCGCCACGGCCCCGTATTCATCGCCCTTCTCGCGCCATTCCACTTTGTCGTAGGTGCCGTCGCTGCGGATCTGCACGGGGCGCTTGACGCGCGGGATGAACGCTTTGACGGTGGCGAACTCGGCCGTCAGGCCGCGCAGCAGTTCGATCTTTTCTTCGTCGGTCAGCTTGCGGACGCGGTCTTCCTTGCCCCGCTGCGCGGGCAGAAGCATGGCCACGAGAATGAGCGCCCACAGCCGCCGCACGGCTTCAGCCCCCTCTCTCTGTTAGACGCTTCCACCGGCCTCGGGTTGCCCTTTCCCGCGCCAGAGCCAGGCCAGCAACAGCAGCGCCGCCGCCGTCGTGGGAAGCCCGGCCTCGATTCCGTACTCGCCCCCGCTCCATAATGGCCCTGCCTTCCACTCGAGCATCCGGCCCGTCAACCCCATCTTAAACCCGCTGAGATTCACCCCGGCCAGAGGCAGGGCCCAGTTCCAGCCGAAGTGCAGCCCGATCGGCAACCACAGGTCCCGGCTGCGCCAGTAAGCCAGTCCCAGAACCACGCCCCACAGCGCCGTGTTGGCCACAGCCGCCCAGTTGGACTGCGGATTGTCAAAGTGCGCCAGCGCAAATAGCACCGCAAAAGGGGGGATCACCCAGCCCGGCCCAAAGCGCCGCGCCAGGATCTGGAACGGGTAGCCGCGGAACATCAGTTCTTCGCCTGCCGCGCCGAGCCACAACAGCACCGTCACGAACACAAACTTCCCGACACCCGCGGCCATCTCCGCCTCCGCCGTGCGCACCCAGGACGCCAGCCCGAACAGCACCGGCAGCCCCGCCGCCGCCACGCCCGCCAGCAGTCCCGCCAGCGTCCCCGTGATCAGGTGGCGCTGCGCGCGCGGCCAGCCGAGCCCCACATCCTCCAGACGCCCCCGCTCGAAGATGCGCAGCGCAGCCGCCGTGGCCAGCGCCGCCGCCAGAAACACACCCAGGGCGCTGGCTAACAAAAGGCTGTCGAAGCCCCAATACAACAGACCGCCAAACACCATGGCGCCGATGCGCGCCAGCAGCAGGAACAGCGCCGCCCGGATGCCAAGGCCGATGATGGACGGCGCCGGCGGCGCCGCCCCGGGCGCCGTCATGGCGCGCCCCCGCGATGGCGCGGACGGATGGCGGGAGAGCCCTGCGGCGTCATCAGCCCTAGCTTACCGGAACGGTCCTGCCAGCGCCTGCTGGCATACGATGGAGGCATGGGTGTCCGGCGGATTCTCGAACTCGGAGATGACACGCTGCGCCGCGTCTCGGCGCCGGCTGCCGATCCGCAGCAGGCCCGCCGCGTCATGCAGGACCTGGAGGACACGCTGGCCGATTTCCGCCGCCGCCACGGCTTCGGACGCGGCATCAGCGCCATCCAGATCGGCGAGCCGCTGCGGCTGATTTTTCTCCTCGCCGAAGGGCGGCGCTATGAACTGGTCAATCCCGTGTTCGTGGAGAAAAGCGCCGAATGGTTTGAAATGTGGGACGACTGCTTCTCGTTCCCGGATCTCATGGTGCGGCTGCGGAGGCACGTGCGGGTGGTGATCGAGCATGAGGACCTGGAAGGCGGGCGCCACCGGCTGGAGGCTGAACACGCGCTCGCGGAGCTGATCCAGCATGAGATGGATCACCTGGACGGCGTGCTGGCGGTGGATCACGCGCGCAGCAGCCGGGACCTGATGACACGGCGCGAGTGGCTGCGGCAGCAGTCGAGGATCTGAGACGCCCGGCTTACGACGGGGGAGCGGCCCGGTGGTAGGAGTACCATAGGATTCAGAGGCGTGCAGGAACCCTAGAGCCGATCCGAGTGTCCTAATTCGGGCTAAGGCAAAAAAGTGTCCTGAAGCGGTCTGCAAAGGAAAACGCGCGTGTCCGATGGAGTGGGTGTATGATCGATCGGCGGTCCGAACCGAGGATGTTGTGCGCGGATCTAGTCGACGTCCGCTGGAAAGATCACAACGGCAAGACGCGGCGCGCGGTGGCCAATCTCGAGGACATTTCCCTCTCCGGCGCCTGTCTGCAACTGGAAACGAAGGTGCCAGTGGGCGCGCCCATGCGGATCTCGTACGACCAGGGCGAATTCTCGGGCGTGGTGCGCTACTGCATGTACAAGGAAATCGGCTGGTATGTGGGCGTGCAGTTCGAGCCAGGCTGCCGCTGGAATGAACGCGAGTTCCGGCCGATGCACCTGCTGGATCCCCGGTCGCTGGCGCGGAAGGCGCCGGCGCGGCTGAAGCCCGACTACCCGCGCCCGCGCGGCGAGTGAGGCCGCGCCGCGACCGGCGCAGCCTAGAAGTCGCCGTCCCTCACATACGGGTGCGACCAGAGGATCACCTGAAGCAGCACGCTCTTGATCCAGGCCTGGTGCATCCGCTCCACCTCTTCCGCTGACGCTCCTCCCGACGCAAGAAAGGGCTTGAGCGTGGCTGTCACCGGATACAGCAGCGCGATCAGGTAGCGGAAGGCTACATGGTCCGAACCGCGTCCTCCGTCGGTGCGGTTCTTCTTCAGACGGTGGTGGCGCAGTCCGATCTCGTGCTGGTAGTCGAGCCACGCCTGGCCGTACTCGGCCGAGGCCGTGTCGAGGATCCACTGCCCGAAACGCTTCCGCACCGCCTCCAGATAGCCCATGTCCGGCTGCCCGGTTGCGGGATCGCAAAAGGCCGAAACCAGGTGCGGGTTCGATCCGACGAAACCGTACCAGACGTCGAGGACCTGCTCCACCTGGGGCGCGAGGATCTCGCGCGAGCGCCGGAGAGCCGCGGCATCTTCGTCCGTGAACAGGACGGTCTTTTTCAGCAGTTCGAACTCTTCCAGGCTGACAGGCGACTGCGCCAGCGCGGGCGAGCCGAATTCATAGCCGGGGATGTGAGGGTGAGCCATGGGTGTTTCCTTTCGCGAGGGAGATGGATATGAGAACGCGCTGATTGTCCCGCTGCGCCTCAGCGGATGCGGGCTGGAAATCAGGGCAATCGATGCGGAAGGCGCCCAGGCCGAACGGCGCCTCCACGAACCGGCAGTAGTGCGGTTCGGCCGCGCCGGGGAAGCGGTCCGGCTCGAAGTACAGGCAGTTGGTGCACATCCGCGCCACCGGGATGCGGCCTTGCTCCTGAAGCGAGCGCACCATCGCCATCAGCGCCGCCAGCAACTGCTCCTGCATGGGCGCGGGCAGGGAATCCACGGCCGAAAGCAGATGGTCCGGCCACTGGCTGGCCGCAGCCGCGGCGCGGCGGCCGCGCGCCGTGAGTTCCAGCAGGCCGGCGCGCCGGTCGGCGGGATCGCCGCGGCGGCGGAGCATGCCTTTTTTCTCAAGCGCCGCGGCGGCATCGCTCACAGTGGGCAGCGTGAGCGCCAGCAGTTCCGCCAGTCCGGAGAGACGAAGCGAGCGGGGCGGGTGCGCGGCCAGGGCGGCCAGGATCTGCGCCTGCGTCGGCGTGAGCGAATGCGCCGCGCCCGCCTGCCAGGCGTGCTGGCGCAGCAGCAGCGAGATCCGCGCCATTCCGGCGGCGATGCGCTGGGCGATGCCGGGATCGGAAGCCATACTTAGGAGTCCTAAGTATAACCGGGCCCGCACGTCCAGTCAAGCCCTGCGGGCGCGGCGATGCGGGGCTGCCGTGCGGCTGCTAGCGCGCGTTGCGCTCGTCGGCGCTGAGGTCGACGCGCCAGGCGCCGCGATTGTCGGCCAGAACGTGGTCGTTCACGCAGATTTCCAGAGGCCCGGCCTGTTTTACGGCGAAGGTGGCGCTGGCCCCTCCCTGCTCGATTTGCGTCCCGATGCGCCAGACCTGCGAGAACTCGCGCATGCCCGGAAACGGGAACGGCGCGGCGGCGGAGGAGGCGGGTTTGCCATCAGGGCCGTACACGCAGCCGCCGAAGGGGCAGCCGTAGTTCGTCGTCTGGACATCGGTTGTGGTGACGCGGACCACGGTCCCGGCCCGCAGCGGGCCGATCGAGGGCACGGGCGTACAGGCCGTCGGGAGGGGCTGCTGCAAACCGAGAACATAGGCCGGCCGGCCGTCGGGCAGCAGGAGGTCGAAGTCGGACGCGGCCGTGCCGGCGCAGTTGGTGACGCCCTTCGCCCGGATCTGCTTGGGGCCGGGCAGGCCCCTGTAGGAGTGTGACAAAACAACCGGCGACTGGAAGTCTTCTTCGCTCTTGGCCAGATCGGCGTTGCGCACTTCCGTCTTCTGCCCGTCGCCGAACTCGACTTCCAGCAGGGTGCACGGGCCGCGGCCGAACACGCGGATCTCCAGCGGCTGGTCCATCCGGCAGGCGGGGCCGCTCTGCGACAACAGTTTGCAGGTGGGGGTGGTCTCGCCAGGGTTCGGCGGCAGCACCTGAATCCGGCTCACCTTGCCGATGTTGCAGCCTGCGGCGAGCGCCAGCACGGGCAGCACCGGGAGAAATCGTGCCCAGCAGAATCTTGCGGTTGTCTTCGACATGGATGCTCCTCTGATGGATGGTCCGGCCGCGGCAGAGCCCGAGTGCACGGCCAGCCGGCCTTTGCAGCGCGATGCCGCTCTGCTTGGGTAACCGGGAAAAACGGGAGTGCAGGCGCAGGCTGAGACAAAATCGCACGCACGCTCAGGGGAATCGCAGGCCCCGAAGCGTGGCAGCGGCGCGCGCCGCAGGGCCGTGATAGATTCGACGTCATGAGGCCGGACGGCCGCGTCCTGTTGACATCGCTTGCCGGCGCAGCGCGCCTGCGCGAACTGGCCGAGGCGGTGCGCGGCGGGGCGCTGGTGGGGCTGGGCGGGCGCGAGGAGGTATGGGAAGCGCGCCGGCTGTGCGCGGATCTCGACCATGTCATGTTCATCGAAGGCAGCCGCCATGAGATTCCGTGGGCCGAGGCGTGGTTCGACCTGATTCTGGATGAGCAGCCGGAGGCGCCCACGGCGGAGATGTTGCGGGTGTTGCGGCCGGAGGGCAGGATCATCCGGCCCCGGGAGTTGGGGCAGTGATGGGGGCGCCCGTCTGGAGCAGCGCGGTTTCTGTTAAGGCTTGCGGCAGGTTCGACCGAGAAGTAAGAAGGGCAGTCATGACTCTGGTCCTGCTGGCATCGTTTTGGTTGGCCGTGCCGGCTGGCGGCCTGGAGGGCAGGGAAGACGCCGCTTTCCTGCCGGTGGCGGAGGCGCGCGCCCGCGCTGCCAGCTATACGGAGCAGCGGGTTTGTGTACAGGGCGTGGTGACGATGGAGACCGGGCTTCTGCGTTCGGGGTCCTGGGACTTTTATGTGCAGGATCCGTCGGGCGGGATCGCCGTGCAGGGTACGGGACCCGAGCCGGTGCCCCGGGGCGCCGCAGTGACGGCATGCGGCCGGATGGGCTTGTATGAGGGACTGGAGCCGCAGATCGAGCAGGCTGAGGTGAGGCTGCTTGGCAAGGCCAAGCTTCCCGCGCCGGAGCCGTTGTCTATCTCCCAGGCGATGGACGGCGCCGCGGCGGGCAAGCTGGTGCAGGTGCGTGGCGTCGTCCAGCGGGTGTCGATTGGGGAGACCCGCGACGTGTTCTGGCTTGGTCCGCCGGGTCCGGCACTGAAGGTCTACTTCCGCCGGGAGCCGTCTGTGCCCTCAGCCGTTCAGCGGTCGGCGCCGGCGGGCGCCACCGTGGAGGTCACCGGCATCCTCATCCCGGAAGAGAGCAACAAGTATCAGATCCGCCTCCGGACGGCGGACGACATCGCGCTGCTGGAGCACCCCGAATCGGCGCAGATGAGAAGGCTCCGCGCCTCGCTGCTGGCTGCCGCCGGGCTGGCGCTGGCGATCGGACTCTGGGTGTTGTTGCTGCGCCGCGCGGTGCGCAGGCAGACGGCCCAGATCCGGCGGCTGATGATCGAAGCGCGGCAGTCGGAGGAGGCCAAATCGCGCTTCCTGGCCAACATGAGCCACGAGATCCGCACGCCGCTGAACGGCATCATGGGGATGACCGAGCTGGCGCTGGAATCCAATCCGGGCCCGGAGCAGCGGTCCTACCTGGAGACCATCCGCAGCTCGGCGCGCGCTTTGCTGGAAATCGTCAATGATGTCCTCGACCTTTCGCGGATCGAGAAGGGCAAGATGAGGCTGGAGCCGCAGCCGTTCTCGCTGCGGCAGATGATCGGAGAACTGCTGCCGCTGATCGCCGTCCAGGCGCAGCAAAAGGGGCTGCGGCTGGAGGTGTCCATCGACGGGCGGCTGCCGGACGCGGTGACGGGCGACGCCGGGCGCATCCGGCAGGTTCTGGTCAACCTGCTCAGCAATGCCGTCAAGTTCACGCACAGCGGATGGGTGAAGCTGGCGGTGGAACCGGATGGCGAGGGAAAGGTCCGCTTTTCGGTGGCTGATTCCGGTCCAGGCATCCCTCTTGCAAAACAGAAAGAAATCTTCCGCGCTTTTGTCCAGGGCGACGGTTCCTCCACCCGGCAATACGGCGGCTCGGGGCTGGGCCTGACGATCAGCGACCACCTGGTTCGCCTGATGGGCGGTCAGATGCGGCTGGAGAGCGCGCCGGGGCAGGGCTCGACATTTTCCTTCTCGATTCCCCTTCCGAAGGCGGGCGGCAGTGCTGCCGCCACCGAAGACTTCCTGGGGGAGGAGTGCATCGTCCGCGGCCTCCGCATCCTGGTGGCCGAAGACAACGAGATCAACCGGCGGGCGCTCGAAAGCCTGCTGCGGCGCGACGGCCATTTCCCGCGTTTCGCCGCCAACGGCGCCGAAGCGGTGGAATTGGCGAGGGCAGAGCGTTTTGACGCGATTCTGATGGACGTGCAGATGCCGGGGGTCAGCGGACTGGAGGCGACGCGGCGCATCCGCGAGATCGAGGCCGCCGAAAAGAGAGATCCCGTCCCTGTGATCGGACTGACCGCGCATGCATTCCCCGAGGACGTGCAGCGGTGCCGGGCCGCCGGGATGAACGATTATCTCGCCAAGCCGTATCACATCGACGACCTGAGGCGCCTGCTGGCCGCGTGCTCGCAGCGCGCCTGCAGCGGCGCCTGACGCCCGATGACAGACGCCCGCGGGTGTATGCTTTCCGTGGACAGGAGAGCACAATATGCGTTCCAGCCATTGGACCCGCCGCGCCTTCTCGGCATCTCTCGCTTCGGCCGCCTGGGCCGCGGGAGCACAGCCCGCCCCGCCCTCGGACCGGGTGCGCATCGGCCTGATCGGCTGCGGCGGCATCAGCGTGGCCGATTCCAACGCATTTCTGGCCCACAAAGAGTGCGAGATCGCGGCTATCTGCGACGTTGATGACGCGATGATCGCGAAGACGCTGAAGCGTCTGGAGGATCTCGGGCGCAAGCGCCCGGATACGGCGAAGGATTTCCGCCGTGTGATCGAGCGCCAGGATATCGACGTCATCCTGAACTGCACGCCGGACCACTGGCACGCGCTGCCCACGGTGATGGCGTTCGAGGCGGGCAAGGATGTCTACGTCGAGAAGCCGCTGGCGACGACGCTGTGGGAGGGCCGCATGATGCGCGACGCGGCGCGCCGCCATCACCGCATTGCGCAGATGGGCACGCAGTGGCGCAGCGGCACGCACTGGTCGGAAGCCGTTGAGATGGTTCGCTCGGGGAAGATCGGCAAGGTGCGGCAGGTGCGCTGCTTCGCCTATCTGGACTGGGTCACCGACTGCGGCAACCCCCCTGACGAGCCGGTTCCGCCGGGTGTCGATTACGACATGTGGCTCGGCCCCGCGCCGAAGCGCCCGTTCAACCGCAACCGGTTCCACTTCAACTTCCGCTGGTTCTGGGATTACGCGGGCGGGCTGATGACCGACTGGGGCGTGCATCTGGTGAACATCGCGCTGTGGGCGATGGGGCCGGAGTGGCCGAAAAGCGTGGTGGCCAGCGGCGGCAAGTATGTGCTGCAGGACAACACCGAGACGCCCGACACGCAGATCGCGGTTTACGATTTCCCCTCCTACACGCTCCTTTGGGAGCATTCCGTGCAATGCGGCCTCGGGCCAGACCGCCGCGAGCACGCCGTCGTTTTCACGGGCGCGGACGCCACGCTGATCGTCGACAACAACGGCTGGGAGGTGGTGGCCGAGCCGAAGAAGCGCGAGCGGGTGGTCGAGATGCGGCGGCGCGCGCCCGCGGGCGACAACGCGCGCGTGGCCCATGCGCGCAATTTCCTCGATTGCGTGAAGTCGCGCCAGCAACCGGTGGAGAACCTCGACGTCGGCCATCATGTTTCGGCCGTGGCCGCGCTGGGCAACATCGCGCTGCGGTCAAAGAGCCGCATCGAGTGGGACGCTGCTTCGGAGCGCGTAACCGGCAATGAGGCGGCCAATGCGCTGCTGAAGCGCGAATACCGCGCGCCCTGGAAGCTCGGCTGAACAGGCCGCCTGGCGCCCGTCCCGCGCTGCCGGGCAGGATGCCGGAGGACCCGCCTGAGGCAGGGGCGGCGGTTGATTCCTGTGACCGAGCTGACACAGTTGCGAGTCGCGCCAGCGAGCTGCGATTTGCGAGACTCGAAACGATGCGGCTCGCCCTGTCTGTCCTATGCGCGGTGACACTGACGGCTGCGGCTCAAAGCGGGCTCACGGGCGTCGTGGTCGATCCCCGGGGGACTCCCGTTGCAGGCGTGCGCGTGGAGCTGCGCACGCCGGGCGGAACCGTGATCGAGAGCAGCATCACGGATGAGAGCGGGCGCTATGCATTCGCCTCTGGCGCGCCTGGCATGGGGCTTGCGGCGGGCAAGGACGGCTTCGGGCGCGTGGAGCTCCGCGCTTCGGGCGGAGACGTGATCACAATCGCGCCCGCGGCTCTTCCGACGTCGGTGACAGTGACCGCGCGCGCTGGGGCGCTGGAAGAGGCGCGCGAGGCGGCGCCGCTGGTCTGGAGCCTGCGGCGCGGGGAGCAGGCAGGCAGGTCTGCGCCCACGGCGGGCCACCTGCTGGAGGAATCGCCGGGGATTCTGGTGCAACAGACAACTCCCGGACAGGTATCGCCCTTTCTGCGCGGGCTGACCGGATATCACGTTGTGCATCTGGTGGACGGCGTGCGTTTCAACAACTCGACGTTCCGCAGCGGGCCGAATCAGTATCTGGCGTTTTTCGAGCCGTCGCAGGCGGAGCGGATGGAAGCCATGCTCGGGCCGAGCGGCACGCAGTACGGCAGCGATGGGCTTGGGGGCACGGTTCAATTGCTGACGCCGGCGGCGGAGTTCGCCTCCGGCGGCGGCTGGCAAGGGCACGGTTTTCTGCTGGCAGGCGGAGAGAGCGCGGACTGGAGTTCGCAAGGGCAGGCGGAGCTCTCCGTGGCGCGGGGTCCGGTGTGGCTGCTGGGCGGGGCGCATGGAGCGCGGCATCAGGACCTGCGGGCCGGTGGCGGCTTCGATTCGCATCATGTGTTCCGGCGGCTGCTGGGGCTGGACCCCGCGCAGATCCGCGAACTGACGGGCGCGCGGTTGCAGGATACGGCATGGTCGCGCGCGGGCGCTTACGGCAAGGCCGCGTGGAGGATAGGCACACGCGATCTGGTCAGCGGCTGGGTGCAGCGCAGCGTCATCTCCGGGGTGCGCGGATACAAGGACCTGTGGGGTGGACTCGGGCGGCTGCAGTCGGAGTTCCGGCCGCAGCAACTGGACTTCGGTTATGCGCGGTGGGAGCGCTTCGGAGGACTCTTTGACAGCGTGAGCGCGCGGCTGAGCTGGAACCGGATGCTCGACGGGAGCCGGAGGCAGGGGCTGCGCGCGAGCGATGCGGTGATCCGGGACGAGAACGAAGTGCGTGTGCTGGGCTGGCAAGGGCAGGCGCTGCGGCGCGCGGGGAGGCATTCGAGCCTCGGGTTGCAGGGCGAGTGGTACGGCGAGCGGATCTCGTCTTCGCGCCTGCAAGGGCTGGCTCCGGCCCGTCCGCTGTATCCGGATGGCTCGGCGTACCGCACGGCGGCGCTGTCGGGGCACGGGGCGACGGAGCTGTTGTCGCGGCGGGTGCGGCTCGGCTACGGCGTCCGCTGGACCGACGTGCGGTTCCGTTCGCGGGAGTCGGCGTCATTCGGCGTGCCCGCCGCTTCGCTTCGGTTCGGCCAGTGGACATGGAACGGCAGCGTGGCGTGGCGCGGAGGGCGTGGCTGGGGGCTGCACGGGGCGGCGGGGCTTGGGTTCCGCGCGCCGAATCTCAATGATCTGGGCGCGCTGGGGCTGAACGATCTCGGCTACGAGATTCCGGTGCGGGACGCGCTGCCCTGGCAGCCGCTGCTGGCGGCTAATGCGGGCGAGAGCGCGTTGTCGAAGGGCGTGAGGGTGCGGGCGCTCGCTCCGGAAAGGCTCAAAAATGCGGAGGCGGGCTGGCAGGGCGCGTGGGCGCGTGTCGAGGCGCGCGTGCAGGTGTTCGCGGCGCGGCTTGGAGATCCGATTGTGCGCCGCACGCTGCTGTTCGACGCCTCGCGCGTGCCGGATTCTCTCGGCGGGATTCCGGTGCGGATGTTGCCGCAGACGCCGCAGCAGGCGGTGCAGGGCGTGGTGGCGGTGGCCACGCCGTTCGATGCGCGCGCGGTGAAGGCGTTTGTCAACGACGGGCGGACGGACTACCGCGGCGTGGAGTCCCTGTTGCGGTGGCGGCTCTCGCCGCGATGGAGCGCTCGCGCCGCCTATTCTTTCATCGCCGGCAACGATCTGGATCCACACCGGCCCGTGCGGCGGCTGCCCCCGCAAAGCGGGCATTTCGCGCTGCGGCGGGATGCGGGGCGGCGGTGGTGGGCCGAGGCGGGCGTGCTGGCCGCGGGGGCGCAGCGGCGGCTGAGCGGCGGGGATCTGGACGACGAGCGCATCGGCGCGGCGCGGAGCCGGAATGACATCCGGGCTTTTCTCGCCGGCGCGCGCGCCAGCGGGTTCCTTGACGGGCAGGGCAGGTTCCGGCCGACGGGCGAGACTCCGGATCAGATCATGGCCCGCGTGCTGCCGGCGACGCTGGGCATCACGGACGCACAGCGCGCGCCGCTCTATGCGGCGACGCCCGGCTGGGCGCGTTTCGATGTCAGAGGCGGTTGGAATGCGGGAGAATTCTGGGTGATTTCCGCGGGAATTCACAATACGTTCGACCGGAATTTCCGCGTCCATGGCTCCGGCGTGGATGCGCCGGGCCGCTCCTTTCTCGTGCAGGTCTTGCGAAGGTGGTGAGTCCCGCCCCGCCTGGATGTGTGAGAGAATCCCGTTTTCAACGGCTATGAGAGAACTGACATGCATCTGGATGGCGGCGCTGCTGTGCGCGCCCGCTCCGGCTTTGGCGCAGCAGCCGCAAAAGCCGCTGACAGTCGAATGGATCATGCGGGGGCCGGCGCTGTATGGCTACGCGCCGCGCGCGGTGCGCTGGAGCGGCGGCGGGCAGCGTGTCTACTTTGAATGGAAGCAGGCCTCCGAGCCGCAGGAAAAGGAATGGTCGACGTGGGTCGTGAACCGCGACGGCGCCGGACTGCGCCGGCTGAGCGACGAGGAGGCGAGAGAGGCGCCGCCGCCCTTCGGGAATCCATCGGCGGACGGCACGAGGGTAGTGTTCGCCCGGGATGGCGACATCTTCCTGTACGATCTCCAGGCGGACCGCATGCGGCGGCTGACGAAAACCGGCGACGCCGAATCGTCGCCGCGCCTGACGCGCGACGGGCGCGCCGTGGCGTTTGTCCGCAGCAGCAATCTGTATCTGCTTTCGCTCGAATCGGGCGCCATCGAGCAGTTGACCCACATCCTGCCGCCGGGGCAGCCGGATCCGGACGAGGAACGCAAGGGCACGGCCAGCCAGGAGTGGCTGAAGAAGCAGGAGCGGGAGCTGCTGGACGCGGTGGAAAAGCGCGCCCGGCAGCGCGAGGAGCGCGAGGCGAAGCGCAAGAAAGAGAACCCGCGCAAACCGTTCAAGCTGACTCCGCGCCAGACGGTCACTGACCTGATGCTCGCGCCGGACGGCACGCAGGTGCTCGCCACCATCATGGAGCGCCCGCAGGAAGCCAAGACCGCGCTGATGCCGCTCTACGTCACCGAGTCGGCGTACACGGAAACGCAGCCCACTCGGACCAAGGTGGGCGACTTGCAGCCGCGCGCCCGCATGGCGTTGATCAGCGTCGAGACGGGGGAAGCGAAATGGCTCGATCCGGGCGTCAAGACGACGCGCGAGGGCAAGGAAGTGGAGCGCCCTATACTCCTTTTCAATCCTCAGTGGAACGAAGAGGGCACGCGGCTGGCGGTGCTGGGGCGCGCGGCGGATTTCAAGGACCGCTGGGTGTTCGCCGTGGATCCGCAAACGGCGAAGATGCGCGTGCTGCACCAGACTTCGGATGAAGCCTGGGTGGACGGACCGGGGGCGATGGCGCTGGGATGGCTGCCCGGCGGGCGCGAAGTGTGGTTCCAGTCCGAGCAGACCGGCTGGTCGCACCTGTACGCGGCGGACTGGGAAACCGGTTCTGTCCGCGCTTTGACGGAGGGCAATTGGGAGGTTAAAAGGGCGTTTCTGACCGAGGACAAGAAGCAGTTTCTCCTCGTCACCAGCGAGACGAACCCTTACGAGCACCACCTGTACGTCATGCCCTCCCAGGGAGGACCGCGCACGCGCCTGACCAGCGCGCCGGGGCTGTACGAGGGCGAGCTTTCGCCGGACGGGGCGCGGCTTGCCGTCATCCACAGCCGCTCGAACCAGCCGCCGGAACTTTATCTTATGGATGCGAAGCCGCAGGCGCCCATGCAGCGGGTGACCGTCTCGCCTGCGGAAGAATTCACCCAATATCCGTGGATCGATAAGCCGATTGTAGAAATTCCGGCGCGGGACGGCGCAAAAATTCCCGCCCATATTTTCAAGCCGAAAGCCTGGAAAAAGGGAGGCGCGGCGGTTATTTTTGTTCATGGCGCTGGATATTTGCAGAATGTAGACCGCGGCTGGTCCAGCTATCCGCGGGAAAACCTGTTCCATCATCTGTTGATGGAGAGGGGCTACATCGTGCTCGATCTCGATTACCGCGGTTCAGCGGGGCACGGGCGCGCCTGGCGCACCGCTGTTTACCGCCACATGGGAGGAAAAGACCTGGACGACCATGTGGACGCCGCAAAGTGGCTGGTGAGCGAACATGGCGTGGATCCGAAACGCATCGGCATTTATGGAGGCAGCTACGGCGGGTTTATTACGCTGATGGCGATGTTCACGCAACCGGGCGTCTTCGCCGCGGGCGCCGCGCTCCGCCCGGTTACGGATTGGGCGCATTACAACCATCCTTACACCGGCGCCATTCTGAACCTGCCGCAGGACGATGCGGAGGCTTACAAACGCAGTTCGCCGATCTATCACGCGGCAGGCTTGCAGGGCGCGCTGCTGATCTGCCACGGAATGGCGGATGCCAACGTGCATTTCCAGGACACCGTCCGGCTGGCGCAGAAGCTGATTGAGCTGGGCAAGGAAAACTGGGAAGTGGCCATGTATCCCGTGGAGGACCACGGCTTTGTGCATGCATCGAGCTGGACGGACGAATACCGCCGGATTTTGAAACTGTTCGAGACCTACTTGCGGAAATAGCCGCCGGCCCGCTCCGAACCCAGCGACGAAGACAGCAGAGGGGCCAGCCTGAATTGAGCGCCCTGTCCCCAATGCGTTATTGCAGAGCGCACAATTCAGGCTGTCTCTGATGTCCCGGTTGTGCCCAAATCGAGCAGTGCGGCGCGCAGCTTGGCATCGTCTTGCAATGCGCGCAGATAGCGGGCCTCTTCGCCGGACGCTTTCAGCCTGGCGAGTGCTGCAAAGCGCCGCCGCACCTGGGCTGGCCATTGGGCTGCGGCCAGGCGCCGGACATGGAAGCGGTCCCACTCACCGGGCAGGACCTCCACCGGCTCGTAGACCATCGCACTTTCGGCGAGCCGCCGCAACAGACGACTGGAAGTGCGTTTGTCTCCGCCGGCAGCCAGGCGCGACTCTTCCCTGCGGGCCATGGCCTCGATCAGCGGGTCCACGGGCCGGAAGCCGAGCTTGCGGTAGAACCAGAAGGCGCCTGATTCGATGGCTTCCTCGTTATCATGCCCGATTTGATACGGGTCGACCCAGAAGACGTTCACACCAAGCATCTGGCCGCAGAGCCGCAGGAGTTTCGCGTAAATCCAGGCAGTTTCGCCCTCCCGGAACGTGTAATAGAGGTTGAATCCCACCTCGGCGCGCTCGAACAATGACAGTATTTCAATGTAGCCGGAGGGCACGCCATTTTTGAAAAACATCCCCGCGTGATAGGCGCGCAGCGGCAGCCGGGCTTCCGGCGCGGCGCCGAAAAACACGATTTCCAGCCCCCGGCCGGGGTCCACGCTGTAGACGTGCTTCAGGTCAGGGAAGTTGAACCCGTACAGTTCGCGGTAACGCACGGCCGAAGTGTCCTGGATCATCGCCAGCACGGAGCGGGCTTCGGAAACAGGCAACCGCCGCACCGGCAGCGGCGGACCGCTCAGCTCCCGCTGAAGATCGACGTCCTTCCGCCGCAACAGCGGCGCCGTGTGGAAGAACGAGGGCGCCCCGCGGCGCGTGTGCGTGCGCGCGGCCGAGGATTCGCCGATGCGCCAGTGCAGCATGATCCGCGCGCCGTCGTAGAGTTCGGCCCGCCGCGCGCGGGGGCCGTCGAGTCTTTCCAGCCGCTGCAAGATCCATTCAAGCGATGTCTGATCCGGCTTGCGCGCGCGATCAACCCAGTCCCGGGCGGGGAAGTGCGCCTCCACTGGCCACTCTTCGCGAGCTGCCGGAAAGACGGCCGCCAGCAGCGGGCCGAACCGGTCCGGCTCCGGGCAGTCCTCCCATGCAATGTCGATCGAGCCGCCATGACGCGCGGCCAGAGAGCGCGCGGCTTCATAGGAGAAGATCGCCGTGAGGGAAGTTCCTGCAATCCCTGACACCTCGGGTTCTTCCAGCTCCTCCGGCGTTTCTCCCAAAGCCGCCAGGCGGGCGCCGAAGCCACACAGCAGCTCATCGCAAGCGCGCGCCACGGCTTCACTCTGCGGATACGCGCGCAGAAAGAGCGCATCCTCGTGCAGCCGGATCAGGTCTTCGGGGCTCGGGAAGGGCGCATCGGTGAGCCGGTAGAGCAACTCGACCAGCGGCGCGGGGTCCTCGCCGTAGCGATGTTTCCAGGAGGCAAGTTCATCGAGCATCGGGGCCATGCCGGCCAACAAGCTTATCTCACCCGGAGGGCTTCGCTTTGGCTGCGGCGGGCTTGGGCTTCACGGCGGCAGGCTCGGAGATTTTCAGGATCTGATCGGCGGCAATGTTTTCGAGCGTCTGTCTCGCGCCGCCGGGCCAGACGATCTCGATGCTGCGGATGCGGTTCTCGCCGCCAAGGCCAAAGTGCACGCGCCTGTCGCTCGACCCCATGAAGCCGACGCTCACGGCGACGTGGTTGTAGAGTGCGCGCCCGGAGGCGGTAATCAATTTGATGCGGGCGCCGATGGCGTCGCGCGGGCTGCGGCGTCCGGTCAGATCGACGAGCAGCCAGTGATTGCCCGTGCCGCCTCCGTTGATCAGGATGCGCGGACGCGTGTTGAGCGAGGTGACGATGATGTCCATCGCTCCGTCGTTGTTCAGGTCGGCGAATGCCGAGCCGCGCTGGAAACCTTTGCGCGTGAAGTCCGGGCCGAGTTCGGCGGAGACGTCGATGAAATGGTTGCCGCCGATGTTTTCAAACATCGTGTCGTTCTGGGGGGAGAGCTCGTTGAACTCGTCCACGTCGCCGTTGGACGAGTAGATGTCCTTCCAGCCGTCGTTGTTGTAATCGATGAAGCCGTTGCTCCAGCCGGAATACGGGCGGCTGAGGTAGGTGATTCGCGTTGGCGTGGAGACCAGTTCGAAAGCCTCGCCCGTGTTCCGCAGCAGCCCCCAGATCTGCGAGCGGAGGTTGTTGTAAAAGATGTCCACGCGCCCGTCGTTGTCGTAGTCCTTCGCATCGCAGCCCATGGACGAGCCTGCCTGTGCGTTCTCGTTGTAGGCGACGCCAAGCTGGAGACCGGCTTCTTCGAAAAATCTCCCCTGCCGGTTCAGGAAGAGAAAATTCGGATCCGTGTCATTGGCGACGAACACGTCGAGCCAGCCGTCGTCATTGAAGTCGGCGATGGAGACGCCCATGCCTTTGCCGGGCGCTTCGTGCAGGCGCACTTTTTCGGTGACGTCCACAAACCTTCCGTTGCCGAGATTGCGGAAGAGCTGGTGCGGCACGCTCGGGTAGCGGCGCGGATCGCAATACAGGTCCATGTCGCTCATCGCGCAACGGTGATCGGTCTCCGGGGACCAGATGGTGTAGTTGGAGACAAAGAGATCCAGCCAGCCGTCGCGGTCGTAGTCGAACCACGCGGCTGCCACGCTTAACATGTCCTGAGGCTTGGTTCCGATGCCGGATGAGGCGGTGACATCACGGAACGTGCCATTGCCCATGTTGCGGTAGAGCACGTTCCTGCCGGCGGTGGCGATGAACAGATCCGTCCAGCCGTCGTTGTCGTAATCGCCGGCGGCGACGCCGAAGTTGAAGTCGAGATCTTTGCCGAGCAGCCCTGCCCGTTCGGTGACGTCTTCAAACGTTCCATCGGGCTTCTGCCGCAGCAACAGGTTGTAGAACGTGGGATCCGTGCGCTTGCGCTCGGGGAAGCGGGCGCCGTTGGTGAAGAAGATGTCAAGGCGCCCGTCGTTGTCGTAGTCGAGCACGGCGATGCCGCCGCACATCGGCTGCGGGAACCACTTTCTGCCGTACAGGCTGTTGTTGGAAACGTAGCGGAAAGGCCATTGCGCGGCGGCATCACGGAAAATGGGGCGTTTCACGGGTGACGGCTCGGGTTGAGCCAGCGCCCGGAAGTGCGCAACGAGAGAGAGCGCCGCCAGGCCCGCGCCGGCAAACAACCACGCGCGCCTGCTCCTTCGCAGCATTGCCGGCTGTGGCGAGTGTGGCAAAGGAGATCTCCTTCCGGTCATCATTTCCTGCTGCGGCGGGAGCCGCAGGCTCTGCCTTTTCAGGGCGCGGGAGGCAGCGGATACTCCAGCGACTCCAGCAGCCAATCGCGCTGCTCGCGCACCGCGGCTTTCAGTTTCTCTACAAGCTCGGCGCGGCGGTCGAACAGGCGGTAGCCCTCGCGCGGGCGCAGGTAGCCGCGCGCCCTGGGCTCCTGTTCGAACAGCGCCTCTTCGCCGATTTCCGCCGCCAGGCGCTGGTAGCGCGCGCGGTTATCGAGAAGCGCCTTGACGAGCAGAGGCAGCACGATCGAGTAGTCGCACTGCATCGACTCCGTCGTCTGCTGGTAGTGGTCTTTATCCACTTTGCCCCAGGTGACGGCTTCCGCCGGGAAGCAGGAGGAGAGCGACCCGTCCGTGACCGGGGCGCTGACGATCTGCACATCGAACAGGTATCCGCGGATGTCCGGCAGCCCGAGGATCTGTCCCAGCGCGGGCTCAGGCTGGAGGTTGAAGTTCTTGGGGACGCCGCCGCCGAGGATCAGCGTCGCCAGCGCCTTCGCGTCGCTTTCGAACAGCCCCCAGCGGTGGAAGGCGCAGCTTTCGAAGACCTCGAGATGCAGGTCGAGTTCGAAATCGTGGCGTTCGATCAGCCCCGCTTCGCGCATCGCCCACAGCTTCATGGAATTCAGGAACACGCTGCCGTCGCTGGGCGCGCCGACAAAGACGGGAACCGCCATCCGCGCGCAGGTGGATAGCAGCCCCGGCTCTGCGCCGCCAGCCTTCTCCATCGCTGCGTACCAGAGCCCCAGCTTGTAGCGAAACTCGGTGCCGGACATCTTCTTCTGGAACTCCGGACGGCGCAGGAGGGCGGAGAGGAAGCGGTCCTGATCGAAGAGGATGTCTTCGTCGAAGGCCATGTCGGCGACGCGGATGATGCGCTGTTCGCGCAGGGCGCCGTCGTCGCCGAAGATGGGGACTTCAAAGACGCAGTCGCGGCGGCCGGCGAGCGAGCGGTGCCCGTCGTGGTAGCAGACGGCGTCGGTGGTGGAGACATAAGCCACCCATCCTGTTTCGAGCAGCGGGATCAGCCATGCCTGGTGCTGGCCGCTCACGGTGACAGGCCCTGCCACCGCCACCGTCATCGGGCAGCCCATGCCAATGGCGTTGTCGAGGATTGTGTAGATCCGCCGCAGGTAGGCGCCGCCGAACGCGGGCAGGCAGTGGCGCAGCAACTCGTCGAACGAATCAACCTGATCCACGCGCCGCGTGCGCACGATTCTCCGCTCTTCGTGTTCCATGCTCATGGGTATCCGCTACCAGTCTGCAAGCTAGCAGATGAGTCGAGAACGCTGCAATGGAGGCGCGGGGCGGGCGCGGTCAGCCGCCCGGGGACAAGGTTGGCGTTGTTCAACGCAGGGATTCCAGCAGCCGTACGGCGCGCGCCAGCGCCTGCCAGCGCTGCTCTTCGCCATGGACGCCGCTCTCCACGCAAATGGGGCCGGTGAAGCCCGTTTCCCGGAGCGCCGCCATGAACTTCGGGATGTTGACCGAGCCCTCGCCGAGCGGGCGCTCCGTGCCGAGCGAGCCGGGCTTTGCCGGATCGGGCCAGTCGCCGTCCTTGCCGTGGCAGCTCACGACGTGCCGGCGCAGCAGGCGGAACGCGGCGATGGGTTCGCCGGAACCGTAGAGGATCATGTTGGCGGGATCGAAATTGATCTTCAGGTTGCTGCGCGCGGCGTCTTCGAAGAAGGCGAGCAGCTCTTCAGCGGGCTCCTGTCCGGTTTCCAGACAGAAGGTCATGCCGAAGCTCGCGGCATAGTCGGCAATGCGGCGGACCAGTTCAAGCACCTCGCGGTAGTCGGGATCGTTGCGGTCCGCCGGGATGCAGCCGACGTGGCAGCCGAAGCTCCTGACGCCGAGAGCGGCGGCAAAATCGATGACGGCGCGAGTGCGCACTTCGCGCGCGGCGCGCGTATCGCGCGGGATGAAGCCGACGGTGCGCTGCACGGTGGGGATGTCAGCGTAGCTTTCGCCTTCGTAAGCGGCGAACACGGTGAAGAGATGGAAGTCCTCCTGCTGGAGAGCCTCTTTCCAGCGGGCGGCGGCCTCATCGTTCAAAACGACGCTGCCATCCACGCCAAGCTGGCCGGAGACGACGCCGCAGCTTTTCACGGCGCGCACGGTGGCTCCAGCGTCGGGTTCGGCCCAGAAAAAGATCCCGATTTCACGGTCACGGATCAACGGCATGGCACGGGTTCTCCCTTCTTTGATCTTGCCTCGTCGAGCAGCCGGGCCACGCGCACGGCCGCGGCGGAAGACTCCGGCGAGCAGCGCTCCGGAGCGCGGCCAGTGCGGCAGCAGTCGACGAAATATTCGATTTCCGCCTGATAACCGTCTTTCGTTTCCAGCGGAATATCAAAGTCTTTCTCGCGCCCATACCAGTGCGGCGGGCGCCCCGCGGAGCTGTATTCGATGGCGGCGTTTTCTCCGACGACGGTGTATTCCATCGAGAACGGATACGCCGACGGCAGGTGCCAGCCGCCGGTGATGGTGACCGCGAGCCCGGAATCATAATGGAGCTGTCCGGTCACCATGTCGATGCCCGCGGCGAGATCTTCGTGGCCGGTGGCGGAGACGGCGGCAGGAAGCCCAAAGCAGACCAGCGCCATGTCCACGTCGTGGATCAGCAGGTCGAAGACGCCGCCCCCGCTCGTCTTCTTGTCGCTGAGCCAGGCGCCCCATTTGGGCGCGGCGCAGCGGCGGCGGAACAGCGCATGGCGCACGGCGCCCAGCGTGCCCGCGCGCGCGGCGTCGATCAGCGGCAGGTAGGCGGGGAAGAAGCGCAGCACCTGCGCCGTCATCAGCGTGCGCCCGGCGCTGCGGGCTTCGGCGATCATCGCCTCGCATTCGGCGGCGTCCAGGGCCATGGGCTTTTCGACCAGCACGTGCAGCCCGCGGCGCAGCGCTTCGATCGCCGCCGGCGCGTGCATCGCCGTGGGCAGGCACAGGTCGACGGCATCGGCTTCGCACGAGCGGATGCACTCCATGGCGTCCTCGTAACGCGGCAACGCCGAGATGTCCACCGGCTCCGAGCCCGTGTCCAGATTGCCCTGGATGTGGGACAGGTCGCCTGCCAGAACGCGCGGATCGTTCGAGCTGATGGCGGTGATCTCGACGCCCGGGATGCGCCGGTACGCTTTCAGATGGGTCAGCCCCATGAATCCGAGACCAACGATGGCGACACGCATGATCACTGCCATCCTATCAGGGGCGCGCGCGGGCACGGACGTCCTACAATGAAAGGTTCGCGCGAGCGAATCATTCCAGTCCGAACAGGGTTTCCAGCATGGGTCATATTTTGCAGAGCCTCCCGGTAGGGGAGCGTGTGGGCATCGCCTTCAGCGGCGGACTCGACACGAGCGCCGCCGTTTTCTGGATGCGCGAGAAAGGCGCGATTCCATACTGCTACACGGCCAATCTGGGCCAGCCGGACGAGAGCGATTACGAGGCGATTCCGAAGCGCGCGCTCGAGTGCGGCGCGGAGAAGGCGCGCCTGATCGACTGCCGCAAGCAGCTTGTGCACGAGGGGTTCGCCGCGCTCCAGTGCGGCGCGTTCCACATCTCCACCGGCGGGCTGTATTACTTCAACACGACGCCGCTGGGCCGCGCCGTCACGGGGACGATGCTGGTGGGCGCGATGAAAGAGGACGGCGTCCACATCTGGGGCGACGGGTCCACTTACAAGGGCAACGACATCGAGCGGTTTTACCGCTACGGGCTGCTGGTGAACCCCGAGCTGCGCATTTACAAGCCGTGGCTCGACCAGACGTTTCTCGACGAACTGGGCGGGCGCAAGGAGATGAGCGAGCTGCTGGAGCGCGCCGGGCTCGGTTACCGCATGAGCAAGGAGAAGGCGTATTCCACCGACTCCAACCTGTGGGGCGCGACGCACGAGGCCAAGGATCTGGAGCACCTCGACAAGGGGATGAAGATCGTCGAGCCGATCATGGGCGTGGCGTTCTGGCGGGACGATGTGGACATCCGCCCGGAAGAGGTGCGCGTCACGTTCGAGGAAGGGCTGCCGGTGGCGCTGAACGGGAAGCGGTTCGAGGATGAGGTCGAGTTGGTGCTGGAAGCGAACCGCATTGGCGGGCGCCACGGGCTGGGCATGTCAGACCAGATCGAGAACCGCATCATTGAAGCCAAGAGCCGCGGCGTGTACGAGGCGCCGGGCATGGCGCTGCTGTGGATCGCCTACGAGCGGCTGGTGACGGGCATCCACAACGAGGGCACGATCGAACAGTACCGCGACATGGGCCGGCGGCTGGGGCGGCTGCTGTACGAGGGGCGGTGGTTCGATCCGCAATCGCTGATGATCCGCGAGACGTTGCAGCGGTGGGTGGCCAAAGCGATCACCGGCGATGTGTGGCTGGAGCTGCGGCGCGGCAATGACTACACGATTCTGAACACCGACAGCCCGAACCTGACGTACAAGCCGGAGAGGCTCACGATGGAGAAGGGCGAGTCGGCGTTCACGCCTGCGGACCGTATCGGGCAGCTCACGATGCGGAACCTGGACATCGAGGATTCGCGGCAGAAGCTGCGCGTGTACGCGCACGCGGGGCTGCTGGGTCCGCAGACGTTTGAAGGAATGCGGCTGCTGGACGACGGCGAGGGGGAGAAGAAGTAACGCGCGGCGCCAGGAACCGCTTGTTCCGGCGGCTGCGCCGCCTTCACGCGCGGCACAGAAGAGCAGCGCGCGGCACGGCAGAGTTTTGGGGCAGGGAATAGATCTGCGTGCGCGGCTACAGCTGCTTGCGCATTTCGACGCAGTTGAGCATGAGCGAGGGCACAAGGCGGTAGCGGATGAGCGCGAGATGCTGGTAGCCGTGGCGGGCGTAAAAGGACTCGGCGTTCAGAGTGGATCGAACTTTCAGCTCTTTCAGTCCGCACTGCCGGGCGCGGTCTTCGAGGTGCTGGAGGATGGCTGCCCCCGTGCCTTTGCCCGAAGCTGCCGGCGAGACGTAGATCGCTTCCACTTCGCCTTCGTTCTCGTCCAGCATACCGAAGCCCTCGATGCGCCCGCCGCGCTCGGCGACGATGAAGTAGCGGTCCTGGATGGCGTGGTAGGAATCCGGCGAGAGCAGCCCCGCCCAGACGGTGACGTCTTCTTCGGGATAACTGCGGCGGCAGGTTTCCAGAATGGCGGCGCGCTGGATTTCGTAAATCGCCTGGCGGTCGTCGAGCGTGGCGCGGCGGATGACGGGCGCGGCGGATGTCGTTTCGCTCATCTGGCTCCGAGAGAAAGCATACAATACGAAGCGCTGGAGGTCGCACAGGCATGGAGATGACACGGCGCGGATTTCTGGCGATGCAGGCGGCGCTGGCTGCGTCGATGCAGGCGCGGGTGAGCGCGAACGACCGGGTGCGGGCGGCATTCATCGGTTGCGGCGCGCGGGCGCACGAACTGATGGAGGCGATGATGGCGCACCCGCAGTTCGAGATTCCGGCGGTGATCGACGCCTACAAGGGCAGAGTGGAACGCGCGCAGGACCGCATCCGCGGGCGGCGCGGCGCCGCGCCGCGGGTATTGAAAGACTACCGCGAGGCGCTGGCGGACAAGTCAATCGACGCGGTGGTGGTGGCGACGCCCGACCACTGGCACAAGCAGATGGTGATCGAGGCGCTGGAGGCGGGCAAGGACGTCTATTGCGAGAAGCCGCTGACGTACCGTTCGAGCGAGGGGCTGGAGATCATCGCGGCGGCGAGGCGCACGGGGCGGATCGTGCAGGTGGGCTCGCAGGGGATGTCGTCGATGACGCAGAACCATGCGCGGGAGCTGATCCGCGGCGGCAAACTGGGCAAGGTGACGATGATCCGGGCGGCGTACAACCGCAACACGGCTTCAGGGGCGTGGATCTACCCGATCCCGCCGGACGCCGGTCCGGAGACGGTGAACTGGGAGATGTTCCTGGGACCGGCGCCGAAGCGCGCATTCAGCCTGGAGCGGTTTTTCCGGTGGCGGTGTTACGAGGATTACTCGGGCGGGATTGCGACGGACCTGTTCGTCCATCTGTGCACGACGATCCACTACCTGATGGACGCGAAGATGCCGGCGCGGGTGATGGCGATGGGCGAGCTGTACCGGTGGAAGGAGTCGCGCGAGGTGCCGGACACGCTGAACGCGGTGCTCGAGTATCCGGAAGGCTTCACGGTGAACCTGTCGTCGACGTTCAACAACCAGTCGTCGTCGGAGGCGAGCTTTACGTTCCTGGGCACCGAGGGCACGATTGCGGTGGGCTGGGGCGAGCTGCGCTACTGGCCGGAGAACGTGCGCGAGGACAACCGCTGGATCGTGGAGAGCTGGCCGCGGAAGCTCGAAGAGGAATACTGGAAGAACCCGAAGGTGCAGCAGGAGGAGCTGCGGCACCTGAACAAGCCGCGGCTTGTCGACGGCGGCAACGTGTGGCGCGAAGAAGGGCAGGATGCAACGATCATCCACTTCTGGCATTTCCTGAACTCGATCCGGTCGCGCAAGCCGTACTGGCAGAACGAGGCGGCGGGACATCATGCGGCGGCGTGCGCGCACATGGTGAACGAGAGCGTGAAAGCTCACCGGATGGTGGAGTGGGACTTCGCGCTGGACGACATCAAGCGGGGGTGAGCAGAGGCGAAACGGGATGGGTGGGAGCCCCGGCGTGAAGCCGGGGAAACGGGAAGCGCCACCTTGATCCGGCGGGACAGCGGCGCGAAGCGATTACTGAGCCGCGACCGAAAGGCGCGCGAGCGCCCGAAAGGAGCGGCCCCCGCGCGGGCTTCGCCCGTTGCGCTAGAGATTGGCCGGCCGCTTCCTGCGGCCTGAATTCGGGCGAATTCCGGCGCTCGTGCGCGGCACAGAAGCGGGGCGCAGACCCGCGGCGGGGCCGGGCACAGCGTTTTCGTGGTTCCAGGCGAAGGCTGGCTTGATGGCCGGCCCTTGCCCCGCTTCCTGTTTGAAAGCGTCTCGCCTTCGACAGTCAAAAAAGGGGAATTGTGTTCCTGTCCCCTTTTTCGAAGAGGGCGTCGAAGAACTGGCGGGTGCGGGACTGGATCTGGAGGAGTTCTTCTTCGAGGGGTTGGTCGCAGAGGTGGGGCGGGAGCCAGCGGCGGAGCAGGGCTTCGAGCAGGCGCGTCTGGCGCGGCGAGCGCGGCAGTGTCGCCGGCGCGTGGCCGGAGGCGATGCGAAGGGCGTGGTCGAGGGCGCGGAAGAACGTCGCCGCATCGAGAAGGAAGCGCGCCTGCGCAGAGTCCAGGTGCCCCATTCTTTCGAGCACGGCGATGCGCGCGGGTGTGTTCAGCGCCTTGAAAAACAGCCCGGCGCCACGCAGGCGCAGCCATGTGAGAGCGAAGTCCATGTCGTACCAGCCGCCGGGACCGGCCTTCAGCGGCTGTTCGGCGCCTAGCTCTTTTTCAAGCCGCAGGCGCATGGCGCGGAGCTCTTCCCGGGAGCGGGCGTTCTGGCCGTAGCGCCGCCAGTCGATCTGCTGGAGATCTTCGAGCAGCGCGGTAGCGCGATCGACGGGGCCGGCGACGGCACGGGCCTTCATCCAGGCCAGGCCCTCCCAGGCTTCGGCGCGGGAGCGGAAATACTCGCGGCAAGCCGTCTCGGTGTGCACCAGCGTGCCGGATAGGCCTTCCGGGCCGAGGCGCGTGTCGACGCTGAACATCACGCCGTCGCTTGTGTACGAGCCGAGCACGGCGATGATCGATTCAGCCACGCGCGTCCATTGCGGCAGCTCGGGCGCATGCTCGTCGGGCAGGATGAAGACGAGGTCGGCGTCGGAGCCGAGGTCGAACTCCAGCATGCCGAGGCGGCCCAGCGCAACCACCATGAGACGGCAGTCCGGTGAGCCGGCGGCCGAGGCGGCGATGCGGGCGGCGGCGGCAATGGCGGCGTCGGCCAGGCGGGAAACCTCGCCGAGCGTCTCGAAGACGGGCCGCTGATGGCAGACGCTTTCCGCCTGGATCCGGAACATTTCCGCCTGAAAATGGCGGCGCAGGGCCGATGCATCGGAAATGCGCGAGAACGATTCTTCGAGCGGGACCGGCTCGTCCGGCCGGGACAGCGCGCCGAGCAACTCCGGCCGGCGCGCCAGTTGATCGGCGAAATACGGGCTGTGCGCGGCCAGATCGAGCAGGCGCGATGCCATTGCGGGATCTTCGTCCAGCGCGGCAAGGGCGCCGCCCTGCGTCAGGAGCCGCTCGAGGAAGTGATCGAAAGCGGCGGCGGAGATGCCGAGAGGCGCGCGCCGGACAGCGGCGGCGAAGCGCGGGCAACGTTGGTCGAGGAAACGGAGGAGGTTGGAATCCCGGGGCGGTTCGGAGCGGCTGCCGGCGGATTCGTCCGGGGATAGGGCAGGCATGGGCACCAGGGTGACGGCCGGGGCGGCGGGCTGATGGGCGGAGAGGATGCGGTCGTAAATGGAGCGCACGGCGTCGAGGTGGCTCTCGAGACGCTCGCGGAGCCGGTCGGCCGAAGGATCGCCGCCGAGCAGGTCGGCAGGCATGCGGCGGGCGGCGCGCTCGAGAGCCTCCGGCGAGGCAGGCAGCCAGTGGGTCTGACGGTCCTCTTCAAGCTGGAGGCGGTGCTCGAGCGTGCGCAGGAACTGGTAGGCGGCCACGAGCCGGGCGCATTCGGCGCCGGAAAGGAGGTCCTTGTCGCGCAGGCGCATGAGCGCCTGGAGAGTGGAGGCGTTGCGGAGCCAGAGCTCGCGGCCGCCGTGGAGGCGCTGGAGGCACTGCGCGAGGAACTCGATGTCGCGGATGCCGCCGGGGGCGAGTTTGACATCGACGCCGGCGGCGTGGCGGCGCGCGAGCAGTTTGCGGTCGAGCCTGTCGCGCGTTTCGGCCATCTGATCGATGGCGCGGAAATCGAGCGAAGTGGAGTAGATGCGCTGCTGGAGCGATTCCAGCAGCGCCGTTGCCGGGCCCGGGTCGCCGGCGGCGGGACGCGCTTTGATCAGCATCTGGAGCTCCCAGTCGCGGGCGCGCGATTCGTAGTAGCGGCGCGCCGAGTCGAGGGAGGGGCAGACCTCGCCGTGGCGGCCTTCCGGACGGAGGCGGAGATCAATGCGGTAGATGAGGCCTTCAGGCGTCATCTGTCCGAGCAGGCGCGTGATGTCGAGGGCGAGGCGGCGGAAGAATTCGGCGGCCGTTAAAGGTTCAGGTCCAGCAGTCTGGCCGTCGCCGGTGTGGAGGAAGATCAGGTCGATATCGGAAGAGTAGTTGAGCTCGCGCCCGCCCAGCTTGCCGGCGGCGAGGATGGAGAAGGCCCAGGGGACGGCAGGATCCGGCGGAGGCGGGCCGTGGCGCAGCGAGAGAGCGCGGCGCAGGCGGCGGCAGGCTTCGTCAAGGAGGCACTCGGCCAGCAGGGAAAGTTCCTCCATGATCTCGGCCAGCGCGCCGAAGCCAAGCGTATCCCGCAACATAATCCGCAGGATCTGTTTTCGGCGGAACGCGGCCAGCCGCACCGGTTCCGGCACTCCCTCGACGCCAGCGAGCCACTGCGCCAGCGCGGCGTCGAGTTCCTCGCGGAGGCTGATGCGGTGCAGCGCGCCCGAGGACAGGATCTCCAGCAGCCAATCCGGGCGCTCCTCGATCTCGCGCGACAGGAAGCGGCTGGTGGAGAACACGGTGACGAGCGCCTGCATGCCGAAGGGCGTATACAGGATCTGCTGAAACTCGGCGGGACGGGAGGCGGCCAGCGAGCGGAACCCGCTGACGACGAAAGACCGGTCCGCGCAGCGCGAAAGCAGCAGCGAGAGCCCGGGACGGAACTCGGGCGGGACGATGGCTTCCAGGGCGGCGAGATCCGGGTTCAAGAGAGGCTCAGACGGAGTGCTCCGTCAGCTCGATCATATCGCCTGCGCGGATGAGGCCTGGCAGCAAAACGCGGGCGTACCAGCCGCCGAGGTGCGGGTGCGCGGCGAGCCGCTGCTGAATGGCGCCGGGGCGTTGCGTGTTCAGGAAATCAAGCTGGCGGCACGGTTTCCGCAGCCGCGTCAGCTCGATCACCGCATCACCGGCGCGGAAGCGCATTCCAGCGGCGAGCTGCGCGAAGCCGATGCCGCGGGTGAGGAGGTTCTCGCCGAGCACTCCGGGCGCAACGGCGAAGCCCGCTGTGCGCAGCTGCTCGAGTGATTCGGCGGCGATCAGCAACAGCGCCTTGTCCGGACCGCCGTGGATCCGAGGATGATTGTGGGCGTCGCCCTCCAGGCCCGGGACGCCCGCCATCGACAAGGGCACGGCCAGCTTGGGCAGCCCGCCGGGAGAGACGCACACGGCTTCGATGATGCCGCGCATGGATCAGATGTCGTAGTAAAGGGCGAATTCGTAAGGGTGGGGCCGCAGGCGCACGGCGTCGGCCTCGTTCTTCTGCTTGTAGTTGATCCAGGTTTCGATCAGCTCTTCGGTGAACACGTCGCCGCGGAGCAGAAACTCGTGGTCCTGTTCGAGGCATTGGAGGGCCTCGTCGAGCGACGCGGGCATGGCGGGCACGCCGCGCAGTTCTTCAGGCGAGAGGTCGTAGATGTCCTTGTCGAGAGGCTCGCCGGGATCGATGCGGTTCAGGATGCCGTCGAGGCCGGCCATGAGCATGGCGGCGAAGGCGAGGTAGGGATTGGCCGAAGGGTCGGGGGGGCGGAACTCGATGCGGCGCGCCTTCGGGTTGGAGGAATACATGGGGATGCGGATGGCGGCGGAACGGTTGCGGCGGGAGTAGGCGAGATTGACGGGCGCCTCGTAGCCGGGCACGAGGCGCTTGTACGAGTTGGTAGTGGGGGCGATGATGGCTGACAAGGCGCGGGCGTGGCGGAGCAGGCCGCCAATGTACCAGAGGGCGAGCTGGCTCAGGCCCGCGTATCCGTCGCCGGCAAACAGCGGCTGGCCGTTCTTCCAGAGGCTCTGGTGGCAGTGCATGCCGCTGCCGTTGTCGCCAAACAGCGGCTTGGGCATGAAGGTGACGGTCTTGCCGCGGCGGTAGGCGACGTTGCGGACGACGTACTTGAACAGCATCATGCTGTCGGCGGCGCGGACGATGGTGTCGTAACGGATGTCGATCTCGGCCTGCCCGCCGGTGGCGACCTCATGATGGTGGCACTCGACCTCCAGACCCACGGACTGGAGGCACTCCACCATCTCGGCGCGCAGGTTCTGGTAGTGATCGGTGGGCGGCAGGGGGAAGTAGCCTTCCTTGTAGCGGGGGCGGTAGCCGAGGTTGTTCTGTTCGCGGGCGGAGTTCCAGCGGCCCTCTTCGGCGTCGATGAAGTAGAAGCCGCTTTGGGCGTTCTGGTCGAAGCGGATGTTGTCGAAGATGAAGAACTCGGCCTCGGCGCCGAAGAAAGCGGCGTCGGCGATGCCGGTGTTTAGCAGGTAGAGTTCGGCCTTGCGGGCGATCCAGCGGGGGTCGCGGTCATAGCGCTGGCGGGTGATGGGGTCCTGGACGTCGCCGGCCATGCAGAGGGTGGGCACGTCGAAGAAGGGATCGAGATAGGCAGTGGCGGGATCGGGGAGGAGCAGCATGTCGCTCTCGTTGATGGCGGCCCAGCCGCGAATGCTGGAGCCGTCGATGCCGAAGCCCTCTTCGAAGCTGGCTTCCGTGAGCTGGCTGACGGGATAAGAGATGTGGTGGGCAAGCCCGGGAAGGTCAGTGAAGCGGATGTCGATCTGGCGGATGCCTTTCTGGCGGATGAGGTCAAGGACTGCGCCTGGGGTCATAAACGGCTCCGTATGGGCTCTGCCTGGGAAAAGCTTTGGCTCACGGGGGCAGTGTAACAGAGAGGCTGCGGGCTGGCGAAGGACGCATCTGCCCGGCCGGCGGCTGGATGCCGGACAAGTGACACCGCCTCACAGAGATGCGGCCTTCGATCAATTCCTCGAACCGCCCTCATAAAAAAATGCGATGGGAATTGGCGGCGTCCACTGTTGCCAAGCGCACGGGAGCTGTCCGCATAATGACAAGTAAGCCCGGGGCGCGGCCTTCGGCGGTGCGCGCAGGCGGCCTTCAGCAGCCAGCCCCGAAGGCGCACGCTCTCCACGACGAGAGACTCCCCAACAGACTGCGAAGACCAGAACAGGAGTAAGGATGCCGACTTCATTGCGTGAATTCCTGATGCTCTCCTACGCGGAGCTCGAGGAGCTGAATCTGAAGGCCAAGGAGCAGCGGAAGAACCGGGTGCCGCTGCATGTGATCCAGGAGGAGCGGCTGAGCTACCTGACCGACGAGAGGCGGATCAAGGCCGTGACGGTGCTGTTCAGCGACCTGGAAGGGCGCCTGCACATGCTCGATTACGACAAGAAGTTCCTGGTGAAGAACTGGGACAACCTGACCTTCGACGGTTCGTCGATCCGCGGATTCACGGCGCAGCGGGAGAGCGACCTGCGGCTGGCAGTGGACTGGCCGTCGTTCTACTGGGCGCCGGCCGACATCTTCGGGCCTGGCAAAGTGCTCGTTTTCGGGCTGGTGTGCGACAAGGACGGCTCGCAGTACACGGCTGACATCCGCGGCGTGCTCAAAGGATACGCGGAGAAGCTCTATCAGGAGAAGAGGTACACGCTGAACGCGGCCAACGAGATTGAAGGCTTCCTGTTCAAGGGCGTGGATGCCGAGCGGAGCTACCACGAGACGAAGAAGTTCGAGTACGTGAACACGGGCGGCTACTATCACTCGCTGCCGGGCGACCCGCTGCGCGAGTTCATCGACTCGACAGCCGAAGCGCAGCGGGCGATGGGATTCGAAAACGAGAAGGACCACCCGGAGGTGGCGCCATCGCAGTTCGAGATCAACTATTCGTACGCGGACGTGGTCTCGGCGGCGGATCAGATCCAGCTCTACAAGCTGATCTGCCGCCAGATCGCTACGAGGATGGGGCTGACCGCCTCGTTCCTGCCCAAGCCGGTGGTCGGCGTCAACGGCAGCGGGATGCACACCAACGTCTCGGTCAGTCAGAACGGGACGAACCTGTTCTGGGACGAGAAGGGCGAGGAGCAGTTGAGCGCGTTCGGCTGGGAATTTGTGGACCGCATTCTGACGCACGCCAACGACATCTGCCTGTTGCTGAATGCCAGCGTGAACGCGTACCGGCGGCTGGATCCGCATTTTGAAGCGCCGAACCAGATCAAAGCCTCGGCGGTGGACCGCGGATCGATGGTGCGCATCCCGATCGGCAACGCGCGCAGCATGCGCGTGGAGGTGCGCTCGGTTGGGCCGGACGCAAACCCGTACCTGGTGCTGTATTCGCTGTTCCGCACCGGGCTGGAAGGGGAGATTGCGGCCATGGAGAATCTGCGGCAGGCGGAGCGGTATCTGCCGGACAATATCTACGACGCGATCGAGAATTTCCGCAAGTCCGCGTGGACCGACAAGCTGCTGGGTGAAGACGTCAAGGGCCGTTACGCGGATCTGAAACAGGCGAGCGCAGACCGCTGCCCGCGGCTGCTGGGGACGTTCGTGAAGACCCCCGAGGTGCAGTACCACCACGAGGTGTACAACCAGTATTTGTGGAGCCTGTTCTAGAGAGCTCCCTTTGCCGACCCGGACAGCCGCCCCCCCTGCGGGGAGCGGCTGTTCGCATTTCAGGGGATCTCGTGGCCGGCAGGCGGCGGCGGGGGCTGGGCAGCGCCAGAGAGGTGACGGTAAAAGCCGAGATCGGAACCGGTCATGGCCTTGGTGGCGGCGATGATCTGGCCGGTGTGGCCGGAGAAATGCTCGACGACATGGTAGACGGCTTCGAGCACGGTGACCTCGTAGTTCTGGGGGCGGATGGTTTCCAGCAGGCGTTGCTGCGGCAGGGATTCCAGCAGCTCGCAGGCGCCGCGGACGGTTTCGTCGAGGCGCGAGAGCAGAGCGGCTTTCGGCACGCCGCCGCGGGCGGCGAACTCGTCATCGCGGCGGCGGACATCGGACTCGCCGCCGATTCCGTGAAGGATCCACTGGCGCACGTTGCCCGCCAGGTGCAGGCAGAGGTTGCCGATCGAGTTGGATGCTTCCGAAGCACGGCGCCAGACCTGCTCTTCGTCTAGCCGTTCCAGGCAGGCATGGATGCGCGCCAGATACTGGCGCAGCTTGGCGACGGAGAATTCGAGGAAGACGTGTTCCGCAGAGACCATGGGACTCTCGACCCATGGTAGCGCCGCGGCGTCCAGCGCAAGAGCGCCGCGGCGGATGCGGGCGTGCTACAGGATGTCTTCGTTCCAGTTTTCCAGGATCGACTTGATCTTCTGGCAGAACTGATCGGCGAGCGCGCCGTCGATGAGGCGGTGGTCGAAGGTGAGGGCCAGATGAGCCATGTGGCGGATGGCGATGGCATCGCCTTCGACCACAACGGGCATCTTCTCGATCGCCCCCACGCCCAGGATGGCGATCTGCGGCTGGTTGATGACGGGCGTGGCGAACAGCGAGCCGAAGCTGCCGAAGTTGGTGATGGAGAACGTGCCGCCCTGGACCTCCTGGGGCTTGAGCTGTTTGGCGCGGGCGCGCGCGGCGAGATCGACGATGGCGCGCTGGAGACCGACGATGTTCTTTTCATCGGCGTTCTGGATGACGGGCACGATGAGGCCGTTGTCCAGCGCCACGGCGATGCCGATGTTGATCTCGTTGTAGTAGAGGACGTTTGTGCCCTCGATGGACGAGTTGAGAATGGGGAAGGCGCGGAGCGCTTCAGCGGTCGCGCGGATGATGAAAGGCAGGTAGGTGAGAGCGAAGCCGTAGCGCTCGAGGAAGTCCGCCTTGATGCGCTCGCGGAGCCTCACGATACGGGTCATGTCGACGCGGTGGACGGTGGTGACATGGGCCGAGGTGTGCTTGGAGTGGATCATGTGCTCGGCGATCTTTTGGCGCATGATCGACATGGGCACCACCTTCACCTTGGCGGGCTCGACGCGCGGCAGCGGGGCGGGCGGCGGAGGGGCTGCGGGTGCGGCGGCCGTAGCGGATGGCGCGGGTGCGG
The DNA here is from genome assembly GCA_937920635.1 of uncultured Bryobacteraceae bacterium. GTDB lineage: Bacteria > Acidobacteriota > Terriglobia > Bryobacterales > Bryobacteraceae > JANWVO01. Next base: position 14,166 of record CAKZUE010000041.1, on the reverse strand, counting down.
CAGTGGCGGGTGCGGCAGCGGCCGGCGCCTGCCGGGAGGCGAGATACGCCTCGACGTCCTGTTTGGTGATGCGTCCGCCGGCGCCGGTGCCTTTCACTTCGCGCAGGTCGATGTTGTACTCGCGCGCCATCTTGCGGACGAGCGGCGAAACGGGGCCGAGGGCCTCCTCGGCTTCCTCGGCGGCCGGAGCAGGCGCGGGGGCAACGGGGGCGGGCGCCGGAGCGGCAACGGCAGTGGCGGGCGCGGGCGCAGGGGCGGCAGCAGCCGGAGCGGGCGCGGGGGCGGCAGCAGCTTCGCCCTCGGCGGCGATGCGCGCGACCACGGTGTTGATGGCCACGGTGGCGCCTTCCTGAACGAGGATTTCGTTCAACACGCCGGCGGCGGGAGAGGGGATCTCGGTGTCGACCTTGTCGGTGGAGATCTCGAACAGCGGCTCGTCTCGTTCGACACGGTCGCCGACCTTTTTGAGCCACCTGGTCAGGGTGCCTTCCACGATGCTTTCGCCCATCTGCGGCATGACAACATCAGCCATGATTCAGTTCTCCTCGTTCCGATCTTCTTCTCATTCCGCGCCGGCGAAAGCAGGCGCGGAGCTGTATTCAAAGACTTCCGCAAACTCCTCGATCAGCGCCCGGTGGACCTGGCTGCGGTCCGGGCGCGCCCCGAGCGCTTCCATCGACGCCACGGGTTTCGGCAGGCCGCACGGCACGATGTACTGGTAGTATTTCAGATCCGTCGTCCAGTTCAAGGCGAAGCCGTGGGTGGTGACCCAGCGGGAGATGTGGACGCCGATGGCGCAGATCTTGCCGGCGGAGGTCCAGACGCCGGTGGCGCCGGGTTCGCGCCAGGATTCGATGCCAAAGCGGCGCAGCGCGCGGATCACGGTTTCCTCGATGCCGCGCACATAGGCCACCACGTCGCGCTTCCACTCGCGCAGGTCGATGACGGGATAGCCGACAATCTGGCCCGGTCCGTGGTAGGTGATGTCGCCGCCGCGGTCGATCTCAAAGTATTCGATGCCGAGCTGAGCCAGGCGGCTGCGGCTGACCAGCAGATGCTCGGGCTTGCCGTTTCGTCCGAGCGTAAGGACGTGCGGGTGCTCGAGCAGCAGCAGGTGGTCGGGGATCTCGCCGGCTTTGCGGCGGCGCTCGAGGTCCTTTTGCAACTGCCACGCCTCGCCGTAGGGCACGCAGCCCAGTTCGCGGACGACGAAATTACGCATTGATGGCCAGGCCGTAGACGCTGTTGAACGCCTCGCCCACCGCTTCGTAGAGCGTGGGATGGGCGTGGATGGTGGACATCATGGTTTCGACGGTGGCCTCGGCTTCCATGGCGGCGACGGCTTCGGCGATCAGTTCGTAGCCGTGCGGTCCGATGATGTGGACGCCAAGGATTTCGCCGAAGCGCGCGTCGGCGACGACCTTGACAAAGCCGCCGTGGCTGCCGAGGATCGAGGCCTTCGAGTTGCCGGCGAACGGGAACTTGCCGACCTTGACATCGTAGCCCTGCTCGCGCGCCTGCTTTTCAGTGAGACCAACGCTGCCGATGCCGGGCTCGGTATAAGTTGCGCCGGGGATGCGGTTCTTGTGGACCGGGCGCGGGTTTTTGCCGGCGATGTGGCCGACGGCGACGAGGCCCTCCATGGTGGCGACGTGCGCCAGTTGCGGCGTGCCGGCGACGATGTCGCCGATGGCGTACAGGCCGGGCTCGGCGGTGCGTTGATACGCATCCACTTTGACGTAGCCGCGGTCAAGCTCGGCGCGGGTGTTGTCGAGCCCGACGTTCTCCGTGTTCGGCTTGCGCCCGACGGCGACCAGCAGCATCTCGGCTTCATATGGCTGCACCTTGCCGCTGGAGAGCTGGACTTCGATGCGCGCGCCGGCGGCGGTGCGCTCGACTTTGAGGACTTTCGCGCTGGTCTCGCAGGCGATGCCCTGCTTCTTGAACTGCCGCTCGAGCTCCTTGCTGATCTCCTCGTCTTCCACCGGCACCAGCCGCGGGAGCATTTCGAAGATGGTCACGTCGCTGCCGAAGCGCTTGAAGATCGAAGCGAACTCGACGCCCACGGCGCCGGCGCCGATCACCAGCAGGCTCTTCGGGACCTCCGTGCGGGCGAGGATCTCGATGTTGGTGACGATGGTCTTCTGGTCGGGTTCGAGCCCGGGGAGCATGCGCGCTTCGCTGCCTGTGGCGAGGATGATGTGGTGCGCTTCCAGCGTGCGCGACTCGTTGCCTGAGAGCACTTCCACGCGCCCGCGCCCCAGCAGGCGCCCGTAGCCCCGGATGACCTCGACCTTGTTCTTCTTCATCAGGAACTCGATGCCCTTGGCATGCGACATGACGATTTTCGTCTTGCGCTCGAGCACCCTCGGATAGTCCAGGCGCGGGCTCTCGCAGGCGATGCCCTGCGCTGCCGGATTGCGGAAGTAGTCCCAGACCTCGGCCGTATGCAGCAGCGCCTTGGTGGGAACGCAGCCGACGTGCAAGCAGGTGCCGCCCAGATAGGGGTCCTTTTCGATGAGCGCCGTCTTGAGCCCGTATTGGCCGGCGCGAATCGCAGCCGAGTAGCCCCCGGGTCCGCTGCCGATGACGAGAAGGTCGTAAGCCATTGCTTTCAGTGTAACATCGGGCATTTTCGAACATAATGAAAGCAAATGACATGCCTCGTGATCGCGGCGATGATGCTGGCGCTGCCGGTGTGCGCGCAGGCGCCGAAGGCGCGCCCGCAGCCGAAGAGACCGGCGGCGCCGAAGCCGGCGGGGGAAGCGGCGGACGTGTACGTGTTGCGCTCGCTCAAAGTGACGGGGCTCAGGCATTACACGTTCGAACAGGTGCTTTCGGTGCTGGGGCTGCGCTTGGAGCAGCGGGTGCGGATGGCGGACATCGAGAAAGCCCGGGACCGGCTGCTTGCCACGCACTGCTTCGAGGGAGTCGGGTGGAAGTACGAGCTGACTCCGCAGCAGTGGCTGGAAGTCACCTTCGAGGTGACGGAACCCCAGCAGTTCCTGCCCTGGATGCTGGACAGGGTTCCGGTGAGACGGGAGGAGTTCGAGGCGCGCGCGCGGCAGGAGTTCCCGCTGATGGCCGAAACGCTGCCGCCCTCCGGATTGCTGCTGGAGCGGCTGGCGGCGGTTCTGGAGAAGCTGGCGGCGGAGAAAGGCGTCCGGGAGCCGATGGCGGGGCGCGTGACGCTGGTCGGGAAGGACCAGTTGACCATCGTGTTCGGGCCGAAAGCGCCTCCGCCGAATATCGCCGATGTCCGGTTCGTGAATACAAAGGCTATTCGGGCGGATTATCTGCAAAAAGAGATGGTGCAATTGGCTGTAGGAACTCCATTTTTCGAGCCGAATTTCCGGTTCCTCCTGGAAAACCAGATCCGGCCCGTCTATGATTCCGTGGGGCGGCTGAAAGCTTCCTGGAAGAAGATCGAGGCCGCGCCCGCGCCGGGCGTGTTCGGCGTGGTGGTGACGGTGGAGGTGGACGAAGGGCCGGTTTTCAAGCTCGAGAAGATCGAAGTGCGGGGGACGCCGTTCTCGGATGAGGAGATTCAGGAGGCGGGCCAGTTCAAGACAGGCGAGGCGGCGTTGATGTCCGAGATCGGCAAGGGCATCCTGCGGGTGATCGACCGCCTGAAGGAGAAGGGCCACATGAAGGCGTCCTACAAGGCGGTGCGGCGGCTCTGGGAGGACCGGCAGGCGGTGGAACTGTTTGTGGACATCGACCCTGGCCCCGTGTACACGATGGGGCGGTTGCAGATCAAGGGGCTGGATCTGGAATCCGAGCCGGCGATCCGCAAGCTGTGGGCGATCAAGCCGGGCGAGCCATACCGCGGCGGCTACGCGGCTGCCTTCGCGCAGCGCATCCGCGAGATGGACCTGTTCGATTTCCTCAGCGAGATCAAGACCGAGGAGAAGGTGGACGAGAAGAGCCAGAGCGTGGACGTGCTGCTCGTGTTCGTCGGCGAGAAGCCGAAGCCCGCGCCGAAGCGGCCGTTCTGAACGCGAGAGCGCGGGCGGGTATCCCGATCAGGATGCCGTTTTCGGCGGCCGGAGGAGAACCAGCAGCGCGGCGGCTTCGAAGAACACCGCTGTCAAGGCCACTGCCAGCAGGGACCGGTCATAGAGCAGGCCCAGCAGCGCGCTGCCAAGGAACCATGCGGTTCCAAACACCGCGTGGAAGATGCCGAAGGCGGTGCCGCGCCGTTCGGCCGGGCTGAGCCGGGCCACCGCGGCGCGGAGCACCGATTCCTGCGCGCCCATGGCGATTCCCCACAGCACCGCTGCCGCCCATGCGCCGGCTGTGCCTCCGAGGAAAGCCAGCGGCGCCGCCAAACCCGCAAACAGCGGCGTGGCGGCCGCGACGCGCGGGCCGAAACGGTCAAAGGCGCGCCCGAGGGTCAGAGCCGCCAGCGCGTCTACGCCCATCGCCACGGCGTACAGCACGGGGATCCAGGCGCCGGTCATCAGCCGCGTCTTTTCCAGGTGAAACGCGATGAGCGGGAAATCGGCGAATCCGGCGGCGCAGAGCGCCGCGCCCGCGACGAGCGTCCAGAAAGCCTTCGCCTGTCCGGCTGCTTCCAGGGGGGCGAAGCGCGGCTCGAGATCCTGCGGCCGCGGGAACGTCCGCCGGGCCAGCAGGAGCACGGCGAGCGCGATCAGCGCCGGGATCAGCAGTACGGCGAAGCCTTCCCTGTAGCCGCCCCGCCAGTGCAGGATCGCGGCGACGATCAGGGGGCCGAGGATGGCGCCCGTCTGGTCCATGGCCTCATGGAGGCCGAAGGCCCAGCCAGCTCCGACGTTGCGCGTGGCGAAGGATAGCATGGCGTCGCGCGGCGGATTGCGCAACGCCTTCCCCATCCGTTCCATCATCAGGAGTGCGGCTGCGATCTCCCAGCGGCCCGCCAGCGCCAGCGCGGGCACGGCCAGCAGGTTGATGGCGTAACCCGTGATCGTCAGCGTCCAGTAGCGCCGCGTGCGGTCGGTGATCCAGCCCGCCACCAGCCGCAGCGCGTATCCGGCGAATTCGCCGAAGCCCGCCACCAGGCCCACCACGGCGCCGCTGGCGCCGAGCAGGGCGAGGAACGGCCCGGAGATGCTCCGCGCGCCTTCATAGGTCATGTCGGAAAACAGGCTGACGAGGCCGAGGAGCACAACCAGCCGCAGGGCGGCGCTGCGCGGGGCGCCCGCCGGTCTGCCATCGTGGTTCATGACCGCAGGATAGCTATTCGCGGCTTCGGGGATGCGAAAATGGCGGAAGCCTGTCAGCACGGGCTCGCCTGGATATGCGCATGACACTGAAACCTTCCCTCGACTGGCTGCTCGTGTTTGTGCCGGTGACCGCGGCGCTCGAGTGGTTCGCTCCTACGGCGCACGGATGGATCTTCGCATCGGCGTGCCTGGCCATCCTGCCGCTGGCGGGCTGGCTCGGTCATGCGACCGAACATCTGGCGGCGCACACGGGCGAGGGAATCGGCGGGCTGCTGAACGCGACCTTCGGCAATGCGGCGGAACTGATCATCGCCATCGCCGCCTTGCAGCGCGGCCTGCATGACGTGGTGAAGGCGTCGCTCACCGGATCGATCATCGGCAACATCCTGCTGGTGGCGGGGCTGGCCATGCTGGTGGGAGGGCTGCGCCGCCCGACGCAGACGTTCCAGGCGCTGGCGGCGCGGGCGCAGGCGACGCTGCTGATCCTGTCGGCGATCGCGCTGGTGGTGCCGGCCGTGTTTCATTATGTGGCGCGGGCTTCGCGCGAGGTGGAGCAGGATCTCAGCCTGGAGATCTCGCTGGTGCTGCTTGCCATCTACGCCGCGCATCTCATCTTCTCGCTGGTCACGCACCGGAGCTTCTTCAGCGGGCTTCCGTCGAGCACGGAGGCCGAGGCGGCGGAGGCGCACGCGCCGTGGAGCCGGCGGAGAAGCATTGCCGTGCTGGCCGTTTCGACAGCGTTGATCGCGTGGATGAGCGAGATCCTGGTGGGCAGCGTCGAGCAGGCGGCGCATGCGTGGGGCATGTCGCAGGTCTTTGTCGGCGTCATTGTGGTGGCCGTGATCGGCAACGCCGCCGAGCATTCCTCCGCCATCCTGATGGCGTGGAAGAACCGCATGGACCTGAGCCTGTCCATCGCCGTGGGGTCCAGCATCCAGGTGGCGCTGTTTGTGGCGCCGCTGCTCGTGCTGCTGAGCTACGGGCTCGGACCCGCGCCGATGGATCTGGTGTTCACGCCCGCGGAGGTGCTGGCGGTGGTGGTCACGGCGGTGATCGCCGCGCAGATCGCCTCCGACGGGGAGTCCAACTGGCTGGAAGGCGCCATGCTGCTGGCCGTGTACCTGATGCTCGCCATGGCGTTCTACTTCCTGCCGGACTCCGCCGCGGCGGCGGCAACGCCCGGTCAGGTTGGGCATTGAATCTGGATTCAGGGGCGGTTGTGAAACATGCCGCCGCTGGCGCCCCTCGTGTGCGGCACAAATCAGCGACGCGGCCGAGCCCTGCATTTGCACGCTTCCAGGTGAAGCTCGGCTTCCGGCACGGCCGCTGTGGCTCTTTCGTCATCGCGGCGGCGGTTGACGAGGGAGTCAAGGCAGATGGCATTTTCCAGGCGAACCCGCTTGCCCCGCTTGTCGCGGCGCGAGAAAAAGGGGAATTGTGTTCCTGTCCCCTTTTCTCCCGGGGCGGGGCTCGGCGATTGGAGCGTCGTCTGGGAGCGGCCGACGCAGCCGGGCGACACCATCGTCCTCCACGCAGGACTGTACCGCCCGGAGCGGCTGAACTATGTGGATCCGATGATGGCGCCGTTCGACGGCACGCAGTGGCTCACATTGGAGGGAACTCCGGAGAAGCCCATCACGATCCGCGCGGCCGTAGAAAAGGGGACAGGAACACAATTCCCCTTTTTTCTCACTGCAGAAGTGGCGCCAGGCGGGTCTCTCTCTTAAGAATCGCGGGCGCCCTGGCATCGCGCCGTGCAGGTGGCAGCCTGGTGCGGAGAGCGGAACCCGGCTCGGTTCAGCGCCGCGAGCGAAGCGGCCGGAGGCGAAGGAGCCGTGTGGGAGCGCCGCAGGCGCGACCAGGCGGCCTCAACACCGCTGCAACAACCACCGCAGCCCAGCCGCCGCGCGGGAACCGCTCACTCTCGGGCGCTTCGCACCCTGCGTTCGCGGCACAGAAGCGCGCAGGCTCGGCCTTCTTGCGCGGCACAGACCAGCGGCGGGGCCGAGCCCAGCGTTTCCATGCTTCCAACTGAAGCCCGGCTTCATGCCCCGCCGCTGCCTCCCTGACGCTGCTCGCCCGCCGAGAGAGCGCAGCCTGGGTCCCGGGCTACAATGGAGAATTCATGCCGCAGTTGTTGAAAGAGAGAACCGCTCTTGTTCTCGGCCTTGCCAACCGCTGGTCCCTCGCCTATGCCATTGCGCGGGCTTTCCGGCGCGAGGGAGCGCAGCTCATTCTCACCTATCAGGGCGACCGCCAACAGGAGACCGTGGAAGAACTGGCCCGTGAACTGGGCGCCTCCCGCGTCATGTCCTGCGACGTCACCCAGGAAGCCGACATGGAGCGGCTGTCAGAGATGCTGCGGGCCGAAGGCGACGACCTGCACGCCGTCGTCCACTCCATCGCCTTTGCCAACAAGGACGATCTCGCCCGCCCCTTCTACATGACCTCGCGCGACGGCTTTCTGCTTGCCCACGAGATCTCCTGCTACTCGCTCGTGGCGGTGGCGCGCGCCGTAGCCCCGGTGATGCGGCAGGGCGGCTCCATCACCACTCTCACTTACCTCGGCAGCCAGCGCGTGCTGCCCAACTACAACGTTATGGGCGTGGCCAAAGCCGCTCTCGAAGCCAGCGTGCGCTACCTGGCCTCTGAACTGGGGCCGCAACAGATCCGCGTCAACGCCATCAGCGCCGGACCGATCAAGACGGCTTCCGCCAGAGGCATCAAGGACTTTTCCAAGATCCTGGAAGCCGTCTCGGAGAAAGCGCCCCTGCGCCGGCCCACCGAGCCCGACGAGGTGGCGGACACTGCGGTGTTTCTGGCGTCCCACCTCGGCCGGGGCGTGACCGGCAACATCGTCTACGTCGATTCCGGCTATCAGATCATGGGACTGTGACGCCGCTCTTGCCGCGCGGCTGCCCCTGGGGTTGCCAATCGCCGCTGTGAAAGCCCGGAAAGAAAATGCACCCCCGGACAACGCCGGGGGCGCACTTTTCTGGGAGGGAATAGAGATTCGTTTCCCGGCTTAATTGAAGACGACTTTCATCGTAGTTCCACCCAGCCGGATCTCCTGGATCTTCAACTTGCCATTCTCTTCGGCATATCGGACCGAGGTGGAGCTGAATTTCGAGTCGCCCTGCTCGACCTTCACGCCCGCCTCGACTTTTTCTTTGCCTTTCTGGATAATGGCCTTGCCGTCTTCGAGAATGAGTTTATAATCGCCAGGCTTCAGCTCTTTGCCCGCCACCTGGGATGGCTGGAAAAGCGTCACGTTATAAGTCGCCGCCGACGCGGCAAGCAATCCGATTGTCAGAAAAACAGCCAAAAACTTCATGGTTTTGGTCATCATGGACACTCCCTAGTCTCAGTATATTCGATCCGATTGGCTTTGAACAGGGCCGCTACATTAAATTTCCAACTTCTAAGTGGTGCTATCTGTTCCAGCTAACACAAACACACTAAGCGCGAAGCCTGTCCCTGTCTCCGCTTCTCATTTATAAAGACGGTTCAGCCGCTCGCCAAGTTCTAAGGATCGATGTAAAATTCGCCGAGAAACGCCGCCGCGCGCCCCACGGCCCAGGCTGCGGTCTGGGAATCGTCCCCAAATCCTTCAAACCACTCGACTCCCGGTTCCCGCCGGAACCATGTCATCTGGCGCTTCGCATATTGGCGCGTGGCAATGGCGGCCAGCTCCACCGCGTCTTCCGGCTGGAGGCGCCCTTGCAGCACAGCGAGGGCCTGCTTGTAGCCGATCGACTCGAAGGCCTTGGCCGTGGCGGGAACGCCGCGTGCCAGAAGGCTTCGCACCTCCTCGATCAAACCCTGTTCGAACATCCGCCGGGTTCTGCCGTAGATTCTTGCGACCAGCGCCTCGCGCGGCGGGCGCAGTCCCAGCTTCAGGGTGCGGTACCCTGCCAGAGGCCTCTTTCCGGCCGCGAATACCGCCGACGCAGGGCGGCGCAAAGCCAGGCAGATCTCCAGCGCGCGCATTGTTTTCTGGACGTCGTTCGGGTGGATCGAGGCAGCCGTGCGCCGATCCAGGCGCCGCAGGATCCGGTGCAGGCTGCCCGGGCGTGTCCGCTCTCTGTCCAGCAGCCGCGCCCGCAGCGCCTCGTTCCGCGGGGGCGCCTCGGCCAGCCCCTCCAGCAGCGCCTTCAGATAAAAGCCCGTGCCCCCAGCAACCACGGGCAACGCGCCGCGGGCGCGAATCTCCTCGAGCACAGCCCGTGCCGCCCGGGCGTAGGCGCCGGCGCTGAACACCTCCCACGGTTCCAGGACGTCGAACAGATGGTGGGGCGCCCCGGCGCGCTCCTCCGGCGGGGTTTTGGCTGTGCCGATGTCCATCCCGCGGTACAACTGGAGCGAATCGCAATTGACGATCTCTCCGTGCAGGCGCCGCGCCACTTCGAGCGCCAGGCTGCTCTTTCCGGAACAGGTGGGCCCCAGAATGACGAGCAGCGGATGGTCGCCGCCTGCCTGATTCGTCATGGTCAATCCGGAAAACCGCGGCGGATGGGAACCGCGGCGCGCCTGTTACACATCAGATATAGTTAGGATAACAACGGCCTCCGCCGCCGCCACTTTTGCAGTGGCGGTCCGGCGCCCGGGCCGGGATGGCGACGATGAAAATTTCCACTCTTGTTTGTTTTGTACTGGCGGCCTCCGTGGCTCCTCTCGCCGCCCAGGTGCAGCCGCCTGCGCGGCAGGCCCAGCCAGACAAGGCTTCGGCCTATTATCACGCCGCACTCGGCCACCTGTACGCCGAACTGGCCGCTCAATTCGGCGGGCGCGGCGAATACGTCCAGAAGGCCATCGAGAACTACCGGCTCGCCGTGCAGTTCGACCCGGAGGCATCGTCGCTGGCCGAAGAGCTGGCCGAACTCTACGTCCAGAGCGGCCAGATCCGCTCCGCCGTCAGCGAGCTGGAAGAGGCCGTGCGCCGCAATCCCGCTGACGTCAACTCCCGGCGCATCCTCGGCCGACTGTACACAGCCCGCATCCGCGAGGGCCAGTCCGCGCGGATGAACGAGGACATGCTGAAACAGGCCGTCGTCCAGTATGAGAAAGTCACCGAGCTGGCGCCGCGCGACAAGGAAGCGTGGCTGATGCTGGGGCGGCTCTACAAGCTCCTCCAGAATTCGCCGGCCTCGGAGCGCGCCTTCAAGAAGGTGCTGGAGATCGACGAGACCAATGAAGACGCCCTCACCGGGCTCGCCATGGTCTACTCCGATCTCGGCGACACTGCGTCCGCCAGCCAGATGCTGAAGCGCGTGGCGGAGAAGAACCCGAGCACGCGCACGCTGCTGGCTCTCGCCTCCGCTTACGAGCAGCTCCGCCAGTACCGCGAGGCGGCTGAGACCTACCGCCGCGCCCTCGAGCTCACACCGGATAACCTCGACCTGAAGCGCGCGTGGGCGCAGTCGCTATTCGCTGCTGAAGAATACGAGAAAGCCCAGGCCGCGTTTGAGGAGCTGCTGTCCGCGGAGTCCAACGACCTCCTCGCCCTGTTGCGGCTGTCCCAGATCCACCGCCAGAAGCAGAATTTCGGAAAGGCCGAAGAGTACGCCAGGCGGGCCGCCGCGCTTGACCCCGCCAATCTCGAGGTGCAGTACAACGAGGTGAGCCTGCTGGAAGCGCAGGGCAAGCTGACGGAGGCGATCGCCAGGTTGAAGGAGATTCTCGCTTCCATCGAGCGCCGCCCCGGCTCTTTCGGGGAAAGAACGAACCGCGCGATCCTGCTCGAGCGGCTCGGGCTGCTCCACCGCATGGCCGAGCAGACGGCCGATGCCATCGCCGCGTTCCGCGAAATGGCCCAGGTGGACCCGGACTCCGCCGCCCGCGCTGAAGCCCAGATCATCGACGCCCTGCGGGCAGCCAAAGAGTTTGCGGCCGCTGAAAAGGAAGCAAAAGCTGCGCTGCAGAAATACCCTAACGACCGGCTGATCAAGAGCCTCGCCGCCACCGTGTACGCCGATCTCGGACGCCACCGGGAGGCCGAATCGCTGCTGAAGTCCTCCTTCGACGGCAAGAACGACCGCGAAACATGGATTGCGCTCGCGCAGGTGTACGAAAAACAGAAGAATTTCGCCGAAATGGCCCGCGCGCTGGATGAAGCCGGCAAGCTTTCCTCCACGCCGGAAGAAAAAGAAGTCATTCACTTCATGCGCGGCGCCATGTATGAACGGCAGAAAAAATACGATCTGGCCGAGGCGGAATTCCGCAAAGTCCTGGAAATCAACCCCAGGTCCGCTTCCGCCCTCAACTACCTCGGCTACATGCTGGCCGACCGCAACGTGCGCCTCCAGGAAGCGCTGGAACTGGTCCGCCAGGCGGTGGCGTTAGAGCCCAACAACAGCGCGTTTCTGGACTCCCTCGGCTGGGTCTACTACCGGCTCAACCAGCTCGAGCAGGCTGCCGAGTATCTCCAGAAGTCGCTCGCCCGCAGCAGCCGCGATCCCACCGTCCACGACCACATGGGCGACGTGTATTACAGCATGAGCCGCCTGAAGGACGCCGTGCAGCACTGGGAGCGCTCTCTCCAGGAGTGGCAGTCCAGCGCCCCCAGCGACATCGACCATGAAGAGGTGGCGAAGATCCGGAAGAAACTCGAGAACGCGCGCATCCGCCTCGCGCGGGAAGGCGCCCAGCAGAAGAATTAAGGCGGCGTTGCGGTCCGCGCGCCGCCTTCCCGTGTCCGCTCCTATTTCTTCGGCAACCGCTTGTAATACAGGTTGCGGTAATAGGTGGTCGAATTGGGGTCGTGTCCCTGCAAAGCCAGCCAGCCCTTCTGGTAGGTGTTCTTCTCGTCCACGTAGTCGGTGATCACCTTGTCGTTGACCTTGATCACGATATGGTTGCCCTGCACGATGATGTGCTGCGTGCCCCACTCGTTCGGCTTCGTCGGGCTCTCGAAGTTCTTGTGGAAGTTGTACAGGCTGCCGGTCTTCACCGGGTCTTTGTGGGTGGCGTTGACCTGCGCTTCGTAGCCCTTGGGCCAGCCCGGCTCGAACGCCGCCCGGAAATACATCCCCGAGTTGCTGCCGTCGGTCACCTTGAAATCCGCCTTGAATTCGCAGTCCTCGCACTCCTCCACCATCCAGAACAGGTGGCTGCGGAAGCCGGTGGTCTTGATGGCCGGCTGGCCGTCTTCGATGACCACCTCCCACGCCTGCGGGTTCTCGTTGGCCTTCCAGCCATCGAGGTTCTTGCCGTTGAACATCGGCGCCCATTCGCCGGTCTTGATCTGCTGCCCGGGCAGCGCGCACGCGGCGGCCAGGGCCATCACCATGAGTCCAGAAAGTCTCTTCATGCCCGTCATTCTACTTGACGGGCGGCCTGCGGTACCGGCGTCACGCGCTGCGCTACACTTGCCTGCACATGGACACGAGAATCGCTTATGTGGAGCGCCTGGGCGATGCGCGCATTCCATCGCCGCTGCCCTCGCGCGACATCGACCCCGAGCATCCCAATCCGTTCGTGGCCGACAGCCATTACATCCCGCTGCACATCACGCGTTATGAAGGGCTCGACCGCCCGGGCAATGTCCTGTTCGAGAAGGCTGGCCCGCGCGAAACGATCTTCTTCGATCCCGATCACAGCGCCGCCGCCATCGTCACCTGCGGCGGGCTTTGTCCGGGTTTGAACAACGTGATCCGCAGCCTCGTCTTCAGCCTGCGCTCGCAATACGGTGTCACGCGGATCTACGGGATGCGCTACGGCTACCACGGCCTGAATCCCGCCAACGGCTTCCCGCCCATGGATCTGACGGCGGAGATGGTGAGCGACATCCACGAGCAGGGCGGCACGATCCTCGGCACCTCCCGCGGTCCGGAAGACCCGGAAGTGATGGTGCGCTGCCTTCGCGATCTCGGGGTCAACATCCTCTTCCCCATCGGCGGCGACGGCACGCAGCGCGGCGCTTACAAGATTCACGAAGCCGCCTGCGCCTCCGGTCGTTCTCTCGCCGTCGTTGGCATCCCCAAGACCATCGACAACGACATCCTCTACGTCAGCCGCACCTTCGGCTACGGCACCGCCGTCAATGCCGCACGCCAGGTCATCAACGTGGCGCACACCGAGGCGCGCGCCGTACTCAATGGCGTCGGACTCGTCAAGCTGATGGGCCGCGACTCCGGCTTCATCGCCGCCGGCGCCACTCTGGCCAGCGGGGAGGTGAACTATTGCCTCATCCCCGAACAGCCTTTTGAACTGGAAGGCGAGCGCGGCCTGCTTGCCGTGCTCGAGCAGCGCCTCGCGCGCAAGCGCCATGCCGTCATCGTCGTCGCCGAAGGGGCAGGCCAGCATCTGATTCCCCGCGATTCCGTCGAAAAAGACGCCTCGGGAAACATCAAGCACGCCGACATCGGCGTTTTTCTGCGCGACCGGATCACGGCGTACTTCCGCGCAAAATCCATCCCCGTCAATGTCCGCTATATCGATCCCAGTTACATGATCCGCGGCCTGCCCGCCGATACGGAGGACTCGATCCTGTGCGACGGTCTGGCCCGCAACGCCGTCCACGCCGCCATGACCGGCCGCAGCGGCCTCATCATCGGCCTTGTCCACAACCGCATGGTGCATGTGCCCTCCCACATGATTACGGAGGGGCGAAAGACCGTCAGCCTGGACGGCGAGCTTTGGAAATCCGTCCTTGCCGTGACCGGCCAGCCGGCGGGCTGGAAGTGAAATTTCCTTCGTCTTCGCCGCCACAATCTTGCCAATCCAATCAGCGACAACGTTGTCAGAGCTTGCTTTTTACACGGGCATGGTATTTGATGTCTAAAAGGCGGACCAACCATGCCGGACTCCTTGCGCTGGATTCACCAGAAATACCAGATCCAATTTCTTACTCCAGCCTTCCTCGGCGGCGCGAACCAAAGTGGCCAGTGGCGCACGCCGCCCTTCAAGGCGCTGTTGCGGCAGTGGTGGCGCGTCGCCTACGCCGCCCAGAAGAATTTCC
>CAKZUE010000040.1 GCA_937920635.1 uncultured Bryobacteraceae bacterium | reverse complement strand
GGAGCACTTGCGGATCGACAATCATCAAAGCAACGCCCACATAGCGTGGAAGGAGATGGGCGCGCCGCAGGCGCCAGCGCCGCAACAGCAAGCGCGGCTGCAATCGGCCGGCCGGCTGGAACGGCTCGAGCCGCCACGCTGGATTCCCGTGACGAAAGCAGGCGTCCGACTGGGGTTTTCGCGGCCCCGCCAGGGTCTCTCTCTGCTGCGCCTGAGCTGGCAGCGGGACCGGGCGGGATGCCGAATCGCGTGTCCAGCGCAGCCCTCGGCCAAGGCTGAGGGGAATGCCCGCAGAGGGGTGGCGCCGGGTTCAGGCAGCCAGCAGGCCGCGGAGGTTCCAGCCGCAGATGAAGCTGGCATTATCCAGCCAGCGGACGGGCGGCGGACAGGGGAACCCCAGGCTGCTCTGAGCGCAGCAGCGGTCCGGGACACCGCCCATGCCCGGCTTGCCAAACCGGCCGCGGGGTAACGATAATGCTGGACACGGCCGGAAGCACCGGGAAGGGCACAAGGATCGGTACAGTGAACAGCGAGGCCAAAGCACCTGTCTGGGCCGTCACGCCAGAAAAGGTTGAGGCGGCGGTTCGAAGAATCGTCGAGGTCAGCCGGCCGGAAAAGATCATCGTGTTTGGATCCTTCGCGCGGGGAACCCAGGGATGGAACAGCGATCTGGACGTGTTGGTGATCACCGGCGACACCGTGGCCAACCCGCGGCAGGAAAGCGCCCGCATCCGGCGGGCGCTGCGGGACATCCCCATGGCGATAGACGTACTTGTTGTCCCGCGCGGGCAGTGGGAGCATCTCAAAGACACGCCTGGCCTGGTGTACCGGGAGGCGCTTCGGACAGGAAAGGTGGTGTATGAATCCGCCGAAGCGGCGTAAAGTCCCAGGCTCGCCGGAAACGTGGCTGGAATTCGCCGCAAGCGATTTGCGCATGGCAAGGATTGCCGGAGACGATTCATCGATTCTTCCGGAGCAGGCGTGCTTCCACGCATAACAGGCGGCGGAGAAGGCGCTGAAGGCTGTGTTGCGATCGCGCGGAGCGGAATTCCCATTGACTCACGACCTTGAGTTGTTGCTGCATCTTGCCGAGGACGCCGGCATCCCTATTCCGGAAGAGATCCGCGTTGCAGGAGCCCTGACTCCGTATGAGGTGGAGACTCGCTATCCCGGCTTTCAGGGTGAGATCTCCACTTCTGAATTGAACGAGGCGATTCGGATCGCTGAACTCGTCTTCGACTGGGCGCAACGGGAGATCCGCTGGTCAGACAACCCGCCAGAATGAGTTTTCAGACCCGCGATGCCGCTGTTGCCTGGGCAGGAGCTCCGGTTCTCGCGCCGCGCGGGCTCCGGGATTCAGATGCAACAGGCCGGAGCCTGTTGCGCTGGTTCAGGCGGCCAGCAGGCCGCGGAGGTTCCAGCCGCAGATGACGCTGGCTTCGAACTTGTTGCCGGCCGGGCCCTGCCAGTGGGTTTCGAGGCTCACGGCGCCGCGGTAGCCGTCGCGGATCAAGGCCGCGATCTGGCCCTTCCAATCGACGTGGCGCGTGCCGAGCGGGCCCCAGATGGGCTTGTGGCCGTCCATGGCGCAGTCCTTGGCGTGGACGTGGGCGATGCGGTCCTTGGGCAGCAGGCTGTAGCCGTGCGGGTAGGGCTCTTCGCCTGCGACGAGGGCGTTGGCCGGATCCCAGACGAGCTTCACATGGCTGTGGGGCATGGCGGCGAGGAACTTCGCCGCCTCGGCCGCGGTGCCGATGTTGCAGGCGTGCTCGTTCTCGATGCCGCAAATGATGTCATGGGCCTTGAACTGATCGGCGATCTTTTCGATGGCGCGGCAGGCGGGCTCGAAGCAGCGGTCGGGATCGACGGTGCGCCAGAAGGAGAAAACGCGGACGAGGCGGGCGCCGGTCAGCTCGCAAAGCTGGATGGCGCGGTCGACGAGCCGCGGCTGATCGTCCATGGTGAAAGTGGCGCCGAAGATGTCCTGCTGGAAGCGCGAGTCCACTTCCCCGCCCTCGGGCAGCGTGCATTTCAGAATGGGCGACGACAGGCCGAGCACGCGGATGCCCTTGGCGTTGAGCACATCCATGGCGCGCTTCACCTCGTCGTCGGTGAGGTTCATGATGTTCTTGCCCCAGACGACGCGCAGTTCGCAGGCGGTCATGCCGATGGCGGCCATGGCAGCGGCGGCGGGGTTCAGATCGGGAGAAAATTCGTCGGTGATGGCGGCGAGCTCAAGCTTGGGAGTCATGATGCCGGCTGTTCCTCGATGATGTGATAGCGGCCGGGAGCAACGCCGGAGAGGCGCTGGCGGCCTCCTCCCGGCCATTCTATTTCAACGAAGCGGATCACGGTGTCGCGGCCAAGGCCGAAGTGGACGGCGAGATCGGACGCCGAGCAGTAGCTGGAGCCGGACTTGACCATGGACCACTGGCGGCCGGAGGACGTCTCGATGCGGACGACGGCGCCGATGGCGCTGCGGTTCGAGCGCCGGCCCACAAGCCGGAACCCGGCCCAGTGATGCGTGCGCGGCGCGGCGTCGTTGCGGTAGAGCACGGCGGGACCGTGATTGGAGGTGAGCAGAATGTCCAGGTCGCCGTCGTTGTCGAAGTCTGCATAAGCTGCGCCGCGGGCCACCAGCGGCTTCTGCAAATCCGGCCCGAGCTTTGCCGAGAAGTCCTCGAATCTTCCCTGCCCCGAGTTGCGGAACAGCAGCGGCGGCTGGGCATAGGTGACCTTGGGCTGCACGCGGGCGATCTCCTCTTCGATGTGGCCGTTGGCGGCGAACAGGTCCAGCCAGCCGTCGAGATCGAAATCGAAGAAGAAGACGCCGAAGGCGAGCCGCAGGAGCGAGGCGCGGCCGACGGTGGAGCGCGGCGCTTCGTCGACGAAGAGCCCCGTGCCTTCGTTGCGGTACAGGCCGAGCATCTGGTTGGAGAAGTTGCCCACCAGCAGATGCGCGCGGCCGCTGCGGTCGTAATCTCCCGCATCGACGCCCATGGCGCCGCGGGCGACGCCGTCTTCGCCGAAGGCCACGCCCGCGGCCACGCCTTCCTCGGCGAAGCGGCCGTTCTTCAGGTTCCGATAGAGCTTGTTGGGCTGCGTGTCATTGGCGACGAAGAGATCGGGCCAGCCATCGTTGTTGAAGTCGAGCACGGCCACGCCGAGCGATTTGGAAGACGGGTCGTACAGGCCGGCTTTTTTCGTGGCGTCCTCGAAGCGTCCGTTGCCGAGGTTCCGGAAGAGGCGCGAGCTGACGCCGCGGTAGGACTCGGGCGTGCAATAGCTCTTGTTGACGCCGTCGAGCGAGCAGAACAGGTCGGTCTGCGGCGACCACTGGACGTAGTTGGCGACGAACAGATCGAGATGGCCGTCGAGGTCGTAATCGAAGAAGGCGGCCGAGGTTCCGAAAAAGCCGTTGGCGATGCCCGCGGCGGCGGTGACATCGCGGAAGCGCATGCCGCCCTCGTTGCGCAGGAGGCGGTCTCCGCTCAGGGCGGTGAGGTAGAGATCGGGGCGGCCGTCGTTGTCGTAGTCGCCAACGGCGGCGCCCATGGGCCAGCGGGGCAAGCGGGGGATTCCGGAAGAGGCCGTGACGTCGGTGAACGTGCCGTTGCGGTTGTTGCGGTAGAGGGCGGGCTGCGGGTTCATCAGCAGGATGTCGGGCCAGCCGTCGCCGTCGAGGTCGGCGAAGGCGCAGCCCGCGCCCATGGTCTCGGGCAGGTATTTCTTCCCGCTCTTCTGGGCGTCGTGGCGGAAAACAATTCCGGCCTGTTTTGTCACGTCGGTGAAGCGGGGCTGGGCGGCGGCCAGAGCGGCAAACGCGAGGGCCGCAGACAGGGCGGCGGCGCTCCTCACCGGCGGCCTCCGGCCAGCGGCGCCGATTCATGCTCGTGGACCGGCTGGCGCTCGTTGTTGTCCTCGGCGCTGAGCATGCGGGCTTTGGCGGTGAGAGCCTGGGAGGATTCGTCGGCCTTGAAGCGGCGGAAGAGGCGCTCGTGCCGGCGGGCGTTTTCCTCCTCGCCGAGCCCCTTGTATGCCAGCATGAGGTTGTAGTGCGCCTGAACGTCCTCGGTGTCGATCTCGAGCACCTTTTGCAGAGCCTGGACGGCGCCGCGGAAGTCGCGCTTCAGAAACAGAATGCGGCCGATCTGGTTTTGCACGACACGGTCGCGCGGGTGACGCCTTTCGACTTCGCGCAGGGAGGCGAGTGCGGCATCGTAGTCACCCTCGGCTTTTTCGGCCATGGCCTTGAAAAACCACACGCGGCCGAGCGAAGAATCCAGCTTCATGGCTTTTTCGACAAACAGCTTCGCGCGGTCGATTTCGCCTTCCTGAATCAGCGCGCGGGCGACATTCAACCAGCCGTCGGCGTAGTCGGGGCGGGACTCGGTGACGCGCAGGAAGCCAAACTCGGCGGCCTTGAGGTCGCCCTGGAGCAGGTGGCCGATGCCCCAGTCGTTCCAGCGCTCCCAGTGGCGGCGGTCCGCCGAGTAGCGCCATTCGGTTTTGCCGCCCGGCGGGGCGACGGGCAGCGTGACGCGGGCCTGGGCGAGGGTGACGATGGGAACCTGGGGAATCCGGGCGCCGGGAACGGGGCCGTATTCGCGGGCGTCGTAATGGAGGCTGACCAGTTCTGCTTTCTGGCCGGGTTTCGGCTGTAATGCGTAAGAGAATTCGGTGTAATATTTCGAGAATTTCCGGTAATTCAGGCGGGCGTCAAAAGTGACGGGGCCGCGGACGTTTTTCGGGATGACGACACGGTAATGCACGGTGTCGGCCGCGCCGGGCGGAATGAGGCGCACGTAGAGCACGCTGCGCGCCTGCCAGGCGTTGCGCTTGTTGATCGGGTTGCCGCTGCCGTCGAGCATGTAGGAGCGGTAGAAGTGGGCGCCTGGGTCGATGCTGCCGTCCTGTTCCACGCGCCCGGAGTGGAAGAAAGGCTGCCCCGTGGCGTCGCGCCCTTCCAATTCGAGCCAGACATCGAAGGCGTCGACGGTGCCGCCGGGAAAGAAGTGGCCGATCTTGCGGGTGCGGACGACGACATCGAGGCGGATGGAAGAGCCGGGCTCGAGCTGGGGCTGGATCTCGTCGAGCGGCGCAGCGATTTTCGAAACCTCGCGCAGAAGAACCGCGCCTCCGCCGGCGGCGGCTTCCTCGCCCACGGCGAAGGTGGTCATCAGTTGGGGTTCCGCGGCGCCGCGCCGGACCATGGAAGCGCCGTGGCTCGTGTCCGCGGGACCGGCGGCGAAGATGTCGACGGTGATGAAGCCGGACTGGAGGAAGCCGCGAACAGCGGCGAGCTGCGTTTCATCTCCGTTGGCGGCGGGCACGGCGGTGTTGGCGGCGGCGAAGCGGTGGTCGTGCACCTTGCCATCGCGGGCGGCAGGGTCTTTCGAAGGCACCAGGGGCATGTGGCAGCCCGCGCACTCCAGCGGCTTTTCCGGGTAATAGAAGCTGCGCGCGCCCTGGCCGCTGACGCCGGACGCCTGCCAGTTGTCATATTCGTTGAAGCCGCGCAGCCAGCGGTAGTGGTTGACGGGCTCGTCGAGGTGAACCTTGTGGCAGGCGGAGCAGAACTCGCTGGTGCGCATAAACGGCTTCAGGAAGGTGCGCGAGTGGGGCGAGGGCTCGACCTTCAGGAACAGATCATGCGCGTTGCGCAACATGGGATTCTGGCTGCCGGCGATGGCGTGGAGCTTCGGGTATTCCATTGTGAAGCCGCCATTGCCGGCGGTGGAATCGACGTGGACAATCGAGTGGCAGGAGACGCAGCCGAGTCCGGCGTGGGCTTCGGGCTTGTCCATCTGCTCCGCCACGGGCCGCTCGAACATGCCGGAGAACAGCATGGCGTGATCGTGGCAGCCGGCGCACCATTTCGATCCGCGCGTGCCGCTGATCTCCTGCATGTGCTCGATGGAGCGCGCGTAAAAGCGGTTGTTGAAGCTGGACCAGCGGTGCATGGAAGACTGCCACTGTTTATAAATCTCTTGGTGGCAATCGCCGCAGCGCTTCGAATCCATGAAATAGGAAGAAGGGATGAGCCCGCCCGTGGTGGTGCGCGCGGCCGAAGGCCAGAAGGGACTCTGCGGTCCTGCGCCCTCTTCCTCCATGGAGAGAGGAACGGAGAGCGGGTTGCGGACTTCTTTTTCGCCGCGCGGCCAGGCGAGGCGGATGGAGAGCGGGAACAAAACGACAGCGGCAACCAGGGCCGCGGTCCAGCGGATCCAGCCTTTCGACCAATGCTTTCTCATCATGCCCAGCAGTCTGACGAGCCCAGTTTTCCAGCCCCGGCGGTCAGCGCAGCGCCCTCAGGATGCGCAGAGCCGGCCGCGTGTTGTACTTTTCGATCCATTCGCGGTGGGCGGGAGTAGACGGAAACGCTTCTCCCGCGCCATAGGGGTAGCCGCTCATGCCGTGGAACGGGAGCGGCTCGACGGTCTGAGAATAAGCGGTGTTGGCGTCGCGGTCCTTGGCCCAGCCATCGACTTTAAGCAGCCAGTCGCGCTTCCAGCCCCTGGGAAGCGCAGGCAGCGAGAGCGCATCGAACTCGAGCCCGAGTTCGTCGCCCGAGCCCATGATCACCATGCGGTCGTCGATGTGGGTGATCAGCTCCATAACGTCGCCGAAGCGCGTGTAACGGCCCGGCGTGGGGTTCCACGGAGCGCGCAGGGAGACTGGCTCGTAGAAGAACTGCTCGGGCTGGAGGCGCAATGGATG
>CAKZUE010000039.1 GCA_937920635.1 uncultured Bryobacteraceae bacterium | reverse complement strand
TTTTTCGATTCAGTAAGCAGAGGGGCGTGCGCCTCGGCCGTCACGGCGGGCGCTGGTGCGCTCAAATCTGGGTACCCGGAGGAAAAAACCAATGGCAATGAGAAGGACGGCTTTGCTGGCCGTGTGGATGCTGGCGGGCGCGGGGGCGCAGACATTTCCCCCGGAATACCGCACGGAAGACGCGGCCGTCGTTTCCCGCATCCGAAGCCTGCTCGACCAGATGTCTGGCGAGCACAATGCGCTGCGCGGCGAGTTCCAGCGCCTGATTGCCCTGCCCGCGAACCGCGTTTACAGGCAGATGGACGCACAGGCACGTGTTGCGGCCCTTGAGGCGGCCCTGCCGCTGGTGAAGCAGGCAGCCATGTCGGAAGCGGTGCGGAAGCAGCATGACGAACAGATGGCCATCCAGCACGGCGCCGTCGATCACGGACTGAATCTGCCTTTCCGCACTGATCCTGGGAAACGATTCGAGGAGTTGTCCCGGCAGATGCAAAGGAACCCCGCTGTCATGCAAAAACCAGGTTTCATGCAGGAATTCATGAAGGTGCAGCAGGAAGCCTCCCAGGCAGGCGTCGAGCAGGCCTTCGACGCGGAGCTCGTCCTGTTCACGAAGCCGCTTGCGGATGTCAAACGCAAGTTTCAGAACGACCGCGAAAACCAGGCGGGCAATCCGGCGGCCAAGAAATGCTATGACGACGCCGCTCCTCTGGCGGATTCTGACGCCGACCGCTTCCGTCTGCTCGCCTTCCGCTGCGCGATGCTCGCCTACGGAACGGAGAAGACCGAGGCGGAGGCGGACCGTTTTCGCAAGGAGCGGGCGCAACGGCTCTACGACGAACTCTCCACAAAGGGCGTCATCCGGAAGACGCTCACCGAGTTTCTGGAGTCGGCAGCGACAGTCGACTTTGCGGCGCAGACCACAGCCAAAGGAAGCCGCCAGGTTTTTGTCAATCCCGAATACGAGAAGAAAGACGCGCTTTGGAAGCTGATTTACCGGAACGGGAAGGAACCCACCGGCGTAGTCGTGGCGTTCGCCAAAAACTGGCTGGCGGAGTTGCAGCCCCCGGCTCCTGCACCCGCTCCCCCTGCCGCCAAACCGGCGGGTGGCGCAAAGGCCGCGCCTGCGAAGTCTACGCCGAAGAAGTAGCCCGCGTAAAGGACGAAGGCAGAGCCGCCGGCCTGTATTGCCTGCGGCCATGGCCGTCGGCCTCATCGTGCGCCGGCGGATGCTGTGGCGCGCACGGAGGTTGGAATCCGGCAGGATTCCAGACGGAGTCAGCGGTCGAGCGCAGTGCTCGACAACGCTGGAAGTCCCCATGGGGGCCGCTCCCTCCGGGGGCCTGCGGCCCCCTTAAGTCGCGGCTCACAAAGTGCTTCGCGCCCGGCAGTCGCGTCACAGAAGACGGCCGGCGCTGGTTCCTCGATGGCACTGGTTGGGGCGCGGTTCTGTGCGGCGAGTGATGCGGCCGCCGGAGTGGCATGATGGCGGGCTTCGCCTGGGGACAGGCCGGGCTGAAGAAATTGGTGCCAGGCGGGCCTGTCCCCCCTTTTCGGGCCTGTCGTGGCGTCCGTTATCTGCCAAGGCCGATGCGGCAATCGTGCTGGAGCGCGATCTGCTCCAGGTCCCGGTAGGCGCGGGTGCGGCGGGTCATCTCGTCAAAATCGACCTTGTGCGCGTCGAAGCACGGCCCGTCGACACAGGCGAAGCGCACCTGCCCGCCCACGGTGACGCGGCAGCCGCCGCACATGCCAGTGCCGTCGATCATGATCGGATTGAGGCTCGCATGGAGTTTGAGCCCCCACTCGCGGGTGGCCTCGGCGGCGGCCTTCATCATGGGAATCGGACCGATGACGTGGCCTTCGGCGAAAGAGCGCGGCCCGGCCAGGCTCAGCAACAGCTGCACGACGTTGCCATGGAAGCCAAAGGTGCCGTCGTCGGTGGCCCAGTGCAGCTCGTCGCAGCAGGCGCGCAGCTCTTCATCGAGGATCCGGTAGGAGTCCGAACGCGCGCCGCAGAGGGCCACTACGGTGTTGCCGGCCTCCTTGTAAGCGCGGGCCACGGGAAGCAGTTCCGCAACGCCGACGCCGCCGGCCATGCAGAGAACGCGCTCGCCCGTGCAGATTTCGGCCGGCTCGCCCAGGGGCCCCACCAGGTCGCAGAGGGATTCGCCCGGCTCGAGAGCGACAGCTTCCCGCGTCGTCTTTCCGACGGCCTGGATCACCATGGTGATCGACTGCCGTTCGGCGCAGGAATCGACGATGGTGAGCGGGATGCGTTCGCTGTGTTCGAGCGGGCGGATGATGATGAACTGGCCGGCGCGCCAGCGCCTCTGGATGCGGGGCGCTTCCACATCCAACAGCGTGATCTCCGGCGCCAACTGCCGTTTGTTCAGAATGCGCGCGCTCATGCCTTCACCTCTTCCTGCGGCTGGCGCTCCCTGCTGAGCGCTTCATGAATGGCGCGTGCGGCGGCGCGGCCGTCCTTCATCGCCAGAATCACCGTGGAGCCGCCGCGCACTACGTCGCCGCCGGCAAAGACATGCGGAAGCGAGGTCTCGCCCCATTCGTTGATGACGATCTTGCCGCGTTTGGTCATCAGTTGCGGAGTGGCTTTCTGGAGCGTCGGGTTGGGTGCCTGGCCAATGGCGGCGATCACGGTTTCAGCCGGAATGCGGAACTCCGAGCCGGGGATCGGAACCGGCGCCCGGCGGCCGCTGTCGTCCGGCTCGCCCAGTTCCATGCGGATGCACTCCATTTCGCGGACATAACCGTTCTCATCGCCATGGAGCGCGACGGGCGCGGCCAGGAATTCAAAGCGCACGCCCTCTTCCTCGGCGTGATCGATTTCTTCGAGCCGCGCCTTCAGCTCGGCGCGGCCGCGCCGGTACAGGATGGTGACGTCGCTGCCGAGGCGCACCGCCCATCGCGCCGCGTCCATCGCCGAGTTGCCGCCGCCCACCACGATGGTGTGCCGGCCGACCCGCACGGGCGTGGGCGATTCAGGGAACTTGTAAGCCTCCATCAGGTTCACGCGCGTCAAAAACTCGTTGGCCGTGTACACGCCGATGAGGTTCTCGCCGGGGATGCCCATCAGGTACGGCAGTCCCGCGCCCGTGCCGATGAAGACCGCCTCGTAGCCCTCTTCGAACAGATCCTCGAGCGTCGCCGTCCGCCCCACGATGAAATCGGGGACGAACTCGACGCCCATGTTCTGCAGGCGCGCGATCTCCTCGTGCAGGATCTCGCGGGGCAGGCGGAAGTTGGGGATGCCGTACGCCATCACGCCGCCCAACTGATGCAGCGCCTCGAAGACCGTCACGCGGTAGTTGAGCCGGACAAGATCATAGGCGGCGATGAGCGATGCCGGGCCGCTGCCTACCAGCGCCACCTTTTTGCCCGTCGGCTTGGGGTAGCTGTCCGCGAGTTCTTTCATGCGCAGGCGCGCATGGTCGGCGGCGAAGCGCTCGAGCGAGCCGATCGCCACCGGGTCCCACTTCTTGCCCACGACGCAGGCGTTTTCGCAGAACAGCTCGTGCTGGCAGACGCGGCCGCAGACGCCCGGAAACGGGCTCTGCTCGCTGATCACGTCATGCGCGCCCTGCCAGTCGCCCAGAGCGATCCGGGAGATGAACCGCTTGATGTCGATGTGCAGCGGGCAGGCTTCCACACAAACCGGCTTCCGGCACTGGAGGCAGCGCATCGCCTCTGCCTGAGCCTGCTCGGCAGAGAAGCCCAGCGCCACTTCGTCGGCCGCACGGCGGCGTTTGTCAGGATCCAGCAGGGGCAGCGCCTGCCGCGGCAATTTGGGATTGGGTTTGTATCTGGGGGGCTCGGCGGCCATAGGCGCCTCTTATTGTAGCAATCTGGATGCAAAACTCTGGAAAGACGTGACAGGCGCCTGGCGCCCGTCTCGCGCCCGGGACCAGGACCGCCCGCTCCCGCGGCCTTGGGCCGCTTGGCGCACGGCGCTGAACACGGCCTGAGGCCCTCTTCAGCCGCGGCACAGACTCACAAATCGGTCCGCTTTGGAGCCGGATCTACTGCGCCTGCGGCTCGCCAAAGTCCCTCTTCGCCTTTTCGGTCACTTCCCAAAAGTAGAGAGTCTTGCCGTTGACCTCGATCTTCTTGTCGGGCTTCCAGTCGCCCATGTCGAAGCTGTGGCTGACGATCCGCGCGCCCGTGCGAAGTTCGCGGAGCAGCTTGGGACGCAGCCGCAGATTCACGTCCGGAAGCAGATAGAGGGTGACCAGCGTCGCCTTGCTGACATCGGCCTCGAACAGGTTTCTTTCGATAAACTCCACCTTTTCCTCGACGCCGGCCTTCTTCGCGTTCTCTTTGGCCTCGGCGATGCGCTGCGGGTTGAGGTCGAAGCCCATGCCGCGGGCGCCGAACTTCTCGACCGCCATGATGACGATCCGCCCGTCGCCGCAGCCGAGGTCGATGACGAAATCCGAGGACTGAATCTTGCCCAGCTTCAGCATCGCTTCCACGATGGGCGGCGGGGTGGGCACGTAAGGAACATCGCCGCCGAATTCGTCATACTGGGCGAAAACCGGCCACGGGGCGCAGAGCAGGCCGAGCAACAGCACATGGGCAGAGCGCGTCATGGCCAAAGCCTAGCATAGACGGGCGCGGCGGGATGCGGCCGCTATACTGAAAGTGATCCCCGCCATGAGCGCTTCCGCCCCGGCATTGCCCGCCACCCGAGCCGCCGCGCGCTTCCGCACTGGCGCGGTGACGCTCATCCTGCTTTCGCTCGGCCATTTTTGCGTCGATCTCTATTCGGGCAGCCTGGGCGTTTTGCAGCCGATGATCGTCGGACGGCTGGGGCTGACGCTGGCGCAGGCGGGACTGCTGGGCGGCATTCTGGTGTTCAGCAGCTCGGTCACGCAACCCCTGTACGGATTCCTGTCAGACCGTTACCGTACGCCGCTGTTTTCCGCTCTGGGCCCTGTCGTGGCGGGTCTCTTTATTCTGTCCGGCGCGCTCGCCCCGAGCTACGGCTCGGCCGTGGCGCTGATGGCGCTGGGCGGCGCCGGCGTCAGCGCGTTTCATCCGCAGGCGTCGAGCTGGGCGGCGGCGGGCATGGCGGCGCACCGGGCGCGGTGGATGGCCGTGTTCATCAGCTCGGGCACGCTGGGCATCGCGGCGGCGCCGGTGTTTTTCAAGGAGTTTCTGGAGTGGTTCGGCCCGTCCCGGCTGCTGTGGGCGGCGGCGCCTGGCGCGGTGATCTCCGCTGCCTGCCTCGCCATGGTGCGGCCGCCCGCGGCCGCTGAGAGCCGCCCCCGCGGGTTCGACTGGCAGGCCCTGCGC
>CAKZUE010000038.1 GCA_937920635.1 uncultured Bryobacteraceae bacterium | reverse complement strand
AGCCTGAGCGCCGGCGCTCCTCGAGCAGCCGCTCGAGCAGCGCGGAATCGTCGGCGCGCAGGTAGGCGCGCGTGATGCGTCCGCGCCGGGTTCGGACGATGCGCAGGTTGCCGTTGCGCTCGACCTCGCGCACCGTCCAGCGCACCAGCAGCGCGCCGGCGGGCGAGTAGATGGGGATCAGCTCATCCGGCGGCTGCACGTCATTAGTGCTCCTGAAGCGTCCGAATCACTCCGAAACAGAATCGGGAGGGATTGTTCCAGTATTGCGCAGGATGCGCTCGACAGCCTCGCGCGATATGCGCCACCGCGCGCGCCCGTCCCAGCGCCAGGCAGCCAGCGCGCCCCGCTCGATCATCCGCAGCACCGTGCGGGCGCTGATGCCCAGCGCCCGAGCAGCCTCGCCGGCGCTCATCCAGTCGCGGTTCTTCTCGTTCATCGGCGCTCCAGTTCGCGGTCGATCCCCTCAAGCCGTGCGCGCGCCTCCTGGACATCCGCCCAGGCAACCACGCAGGCGCAGCGCAGCCGCCATACCTCCACCGGCGGGATAGGCGGCTGCTCAAGGTCATCCTCCGGCGGCGGTTGCAGCGCTTCGTTGAGCAGGTCCTCAGCCGCCCGTAGGCGCTCCTCGAGCAGCTCGACGCGATGCCGCCAGTATTCACGCGCAGCGCGCAGCCGCTCGCGCCGCGCACGGGCCGGATCATCCAGCAGCAGCCTGATCCAGCGGGCCCGGCGCTGATCTACGTCATCGTGCGCGACCATGAGACCACCGACCACTGACCACTGACCACCTCTCTCGGAGTGTGACGCAAGCGAAATTGTGCGATCGATCCACCCGCCCGCGCCGCCCTCAAGGAAGGACCCACGCCAGTTACGGAGCGTAGACCGCCCCCGCGCCGGTCGGGCGGAAGTGTTTGACACTGATAGCCAGGAACGACTCGGCAGGAACGATCTGCCCGCGCGCCCATACGAGCAGGTAGCGCCGCGGCTCAGCCTCGAGTGCAGGATCGGTCCTGCGCATCGCCTCCTCGCAGCCGCGCGCCCAGGCCTCGACATCCTCAAGCGGTGGGATCAAACACTCGCCGGCGGACGCAACAACCGCCTCGATCAGCTCGTCAACACTCGCCGCTTCCGCCCGGCCGCTGTCTGGCGGATTGGCAGCGCGCTGGTCCATCTCGCCAGCTTTGGCTTCAAGCGCGAAAATCTCGCGGGCGAGGCGCTCGGACCTGGTTTCGGTCGTCGTCACCAGGTTTTCGACAACCTCCGCCTCTTCAATCTTCGCCAGCTCACCCATCAAAGCCTTCACGCGGCTCTTGTGCTTGTCAAGCTCCTTGCGTTGCCCATCCGCATCCCTCCGCAACCACGCCGCGCGCTGCCGCAGTTCCTCGGCAAGCGCCGCCGCGCGCTGCGCGCGCAATCCGCGGATCGCAGCTTCAGCCAGCCGAATTTCGGCTCCCAGGCGCATCACTTGATCCGCCGCACCGCCGAAGCTGCCGTCGCTCGCCAATTCAAGCGCCGCGGTTTCCTCGAGCCGTCCAAGCTCAGTCCGCTTGCTCACCAATTGCCGCCAGGCGCGCAGTTCAGCCTGCGCCAATTCCACTGCACTCTTGCCTTTCATTTCGCCTCCGTTCCGTTCGAAACAATTCACAGTGAGTTTGTTTTCACGCCATCGCTCCGGTCCACCGCAAGCTGGAAGCGCTCCTCGCGCCCGTCAAGGCGGCGCAAGCAGACGCGCTCGCCGGGGCGCGGCTGCTGCCGAGCGAATTCGCGCAACAGTTCGCCGGTCAGCCAGACCGAGCGCATCGTGCCATCAACGCCCCTGATGTCCACCGCAGCCAGTGGACCGTAAAGGGTGAGCGCCCGGCGGTAGCCGATCACGGTACCAACGAGCGCACCACCAGGTTCCGGCCGCCAGGCATCAGTCAACCCTGTCCAGTTTCCCATCACGTATTCATGCATCGCTTCACCTCCATTCGTCACCGCCTTGCGGCGCGGTATGCCGCAATCTGCTCGTCGAGGTTCGCCAGCCGCCAGCGCTGCCAGCCAGCTTCGCCGCGCCCCCAGCGCCGCGCCGGCGCAGGCGCTGCAACCAGCCGCCCGCCGGTCTCGCGCATCCAGCGCAGCACCTCAAGGCGCTCCTCCGGCTCGAGCGGCTCAAGCAGCGCCAGATCGCCCGGAGTCAACCAACATCCCGCCGGCAGGTTCAACCGCTCCGCCGCCTGCTCGTCCGGCACGAGCCAGACGTCGCCCGCACCAGGCACGTCGAAGCAGACGGCGCAGTCGAGTTTAGGGGCGGGCGCTTGGTCTTTAGACGCCCGCCCCTCAGAGGAGGAGGTTTTGATGGTTTTGATGGTTTTGCAGGCAGGGTCCTCGTTCTCCCGAACCTCGCCAGCAGAGGTTTTGCAGGTTTTGTAGGTTTTGTAGGTAGGGTCCATCGGCTCGTGCGAGTGAATTTCTCCGCCGGAACAGGACCCAGTATCAGGGTTCCATTGAAGCCATCGCTCGACGCTGTTCATTGCTTATCACTCCAAATCCTCGGATTTACAATGAATCGGCTGGACGGACGCCCACCCTGTGGTCCACTCTCTGAAACAACCCGCCGCACCCATCCCATTTCCTCAAGAATTTCAACGGCAATCCGCGCGCGCTCGGGAGAATCCAGCCCGTTCCAGCCCTTTACGTAGATGTCCCTGATAGAAAATGAGTCGCCCAGCCGCCTCTCTTTAAGACGGCGGGCAAGCTCCTGCGCTGCAACTACTTGAGGGGAAACAATACAGGAATACATCCGCCGCGCGTGCGATTCCAGGTAGGCGCACAGGGCAGCAGCGCGCCGCGCCTGTTCCAGTTTTATCGGCAGCACCCCCTTACCGACAAAACCGACAAAACCATCAAAACCCCCGGGGGCAGCCTCAGCCAGCTCAAGCAGCATCGCGAGGGCTGGCATCAGCCGGCGGTACTTGGCAAGGTGGCTGGCGAGCGCCGGATGCAAATCACCGCCGCGGATTTTCGACTCCAATTCGCCGAGCCAGGCAACAAATAACTCCTGCGCGTCGTGGTCGAATTGGAAAAGAACAGGCTCCTCTGGGTCGAGGTTCACCAGCCGCCGCATCGCCGCCTCCGCTTGCGCCTGAAGGTCGGCTCGCGGCGGGCGGTCGATGTAGCGCCAGTCGCGCGGCAGGTCCGGCCATACAAGCACCTGGAGGCGCTGAACCAGGCCGTCGTTGCCTGGACCGTCTCGGACGGCTTCCTCAAGATAGGACCGCAGCCTCGACGGCTGAATCCCCCCGAGCAAGGAAACGCAGGCGTGCTCAACTCGAATGCATCCGCGCCCGATGCGGTCGATAGTGAAAGAATTCGATCCGTTCCAGCACTCAAGGTAAAAAGCACGCTCGCCCTCGCGCCCCTGGCGGTCGAGTGATGCCAGCCAGCCGGTCAGCTCGTCGCGCACCACGAGCACGCCGGCGGGATTCGCCGCTAGAACCGAATGCAGCGCTTCGGTGGTTGCGTCATTGACAAGCAACCGCCTGGGCGCCGGTTCAGCGGGTTGTTCGTCCGGCCGCGGAGGCGGCGCTTCGCCTTTCCTGAGCGCGCGGCGGAAGGTGTCTTTCCACGCCGCGAGACGTAAATCGCGCTCCTCGATCGCAAGCTCGTGCGCCCGCTTTGCGTCCTCGAACTCACTCCAGTAATCGCGCTCGATTCTGAGCAACGGCTTGAGAATGGATTCGAGCACTGGACTCTTAAGGTAGCCCGGAGGAGCCACAATCGCCCCCCACAGGTTGCCCGGGATTGTCCACGACGAATCGGCGCGCTTCGGCTGGACAACCGCCCGCCGCCCGACAGCGCCAGCCATTGCAACAACTGCGGCTGCGGCTGGCAGGTCTAATGGCACCTGCATTCGCTCGGCTGTATCATCCACCAGCCCGCGGAGCCACCCGGGCAGCATGGCTTCATTGAACGGCAGCACAGACGGCGTGCTGCCGCCGATACTTTCCGGTTCTGGCCAGACATCGCCCGTGCTGGTCCGCGTCCGCTGCGCCGGCCCGGCAGCAGACAGCCACCGCCTGAATTCGGCGCTCTGCTCCTCGGCAGGCGCAATCCAGTCACTCATGCCGCACCTCCAGCCGCCGCATCAACCATCCGCGCCGCGCGGGCGCGCCAGCGCTTCTCTTGCCGCCGCCCGGCTGTGAGCATCGCCTGAAACAAACCCGGCTGATTTTGTCGCCACCACGCGGACTCGCCCACCGGATCACGGCGCAGCCGCTCGAGCAGGTCCGCCAGGTCGGCGCGCCCCGGATCGGTTCCGCGCGCCTGCTCGAGCGCCCATTCCGCAAGCAGCCGTGCGCCGCGAGTGAAGTTCCGCGCCTCTTCGCGCCGCCGGCGCAGCTCAGCTCGTGCTTGAGCATCCTCTGGCGCGCGGTCCGGCAGCAGCCCGCGGCGGCGCAGCTCAGCGAGCAGGTTGCGCTGCTCGCAACCGCCGAAGCACCAAAACAACGCCGCGCTCTCGCCCGCGCGCAATTGGAACCGGCGCGATCCGCCGCACAGCGGGCAGGGTCCACGCCAGGTGCCGGTTGCAACTCGCCTGAGCCCGAGGTTGGCGGCGATGGTTTCAGCGTCCACGGCGCACCTCGCCGAGCAGCTCGATTGCACCGGCGACGATATCGGCACCCAGCGCAGCCAGCCTACGCTCGCGCTCGACTCGTTCGGCGCGCCGCTCAAGACGGCGCAATCGCCGCTCCCTGCGTCCCTTCAGCAGCATCAGCAGGCGGTAGAGCACCCCTCTCGGCAGCACCCGCAACAGCCAGCAGGGCAGGTGAAGCGCCGCCATCGTCGGGCCCCAGAGGTCAGCGAGCATCGCTCACCTCCGGCACAGCGGTCGGCGGCTGACTGCGCTTGCGCGCGCGGTAAACACCGATCGCCGCGTGGTCGGGTTCGCCGCGCAAGACCGCATCGG
>CAKZUE010000037.1 GCA_937920635.1 uncultured Bryobacteraceae bacterium | reverse complement strand
TCTCCGGCTCGAGCGGCGGAACGCCTTCGGGACGCTGCCATGGCGCCGGTGCAGGCGTTTCCGCCTTGCCGAGCAACACCTGAATGCGGTCGGCTTCCACCTCGTCCAGCTCCTCGATTTTCTGAATGGTCTTCCCCATGTTGAGGCGCGGAAACACCGCCTCCACCTCTCCGATCGCCTGGTTTTCCTCGAAACCGCCCCAGGCGAGCCGGTCGATTCTCTCACTTGTCACGATGCCTGCCAGCCCCAACTGTGACCAGATTTTCTGCATCGCCTCCGGCATGACGGGGGCAAGCAGCACCGCGGCGATGCGGATCACCTCCGCCGCCGTTCCGAGAATGGTGTCGAGTTTCGCCTGGCTCTCCGCGTCCTCTTTCTTGGCCAGAATCCACGGCTGATAAGCGACGATCGCCTTGTCCACCGCGCCCAGCAGGGACCACAACTGTTCCAGTCCGCGGTGAAACTCGAACGCGTCGAACGACGCCCGCCAGCCGCGGACCGTCTCCTCCGCCTGCGCGCGGACCGCCTCGTCCGGCGCAAACGCGGGAATCCGCCCGCCGCGGTACTGCCGGATCATCGTCAGCGTGCGCGACACCAGATTGCCCAGCCCGTTGGCCAGATCCGCGTTGAGGCGCGTGATCAGCGCATCGTAGCTGAAATTGCCGTCCTGCCCGAACGGGATCTCGCGCAGCAGAAAGTAGCGCAGCGCGTCGGCGCCGATCACCTGCCGCAGCGGCTCCGGGCGCACCACGTTGCCGCGCGACTTCGACATCTTCACCGAATCTTTGAGAATCCAGCCGTGCGCCACGATCCGCCTCGGCAGCGGCAGGTCCGCCGCCATCAGAAACGCCGGCCAGTAAATGGCATGGAAGCGCAGTATGTCCTTCCCGATCAGATGGACGTCGGCAGGCCACCACTCCTCTTCCCGCACCGCCGTCAGATAGCTGATCAGCGCGTCGAACCACACATAGAAGACGTGCCGCCCCTCCACCGGCACCGGAATGCCCCACTGGAGGTTCGAGCGCGTGATGGAGAGATCCCGCAGCCCGCCCTTCACGAACGACCGGATTTCGTTCATCCGGTAATCGGGAACAACAAAATCGGGCTGCTTTTCGTACAGATCGAGCAACGGCTTTTCAAATGCCGACAGCTTGAAGAAGTAATTCTCTTCCGTGACCGTTTCCGTGGGCCGCTGGCAGTCCGGGCACGGGTCGCCCGGCTGGGCGTCGTTGACGTAAAGCTCGCAATTGAAGCAATACTGCCCCGTGTATGCGCCCTTTTCGATGTGGCCGTTGGCCCGGCAGCGCTCGAACAGCCACTGCACGGTGGCGTGGTGGCGCGGATCGGACGTCCGGATGAAGCGGTAAGGGACGCCGAAAAGATCCCATTCCCGCTGGAATTCCGCCGCCAGTTCGGTGGAAAAATCGTAAGGAGAAAGTCCTTTTTTCTTCGCCGCCCGTTCGACATTCTGGCTGTGCTCGTCGCTGCCAGTCACCAGCAGCGTCCTCTTGCCCAGCATCCCCTGGTAGCGGCGGATCGTGTCCGCGGCCAGCGTGCAATACACCGTGCCGAGATGCGGCGCCGAATTCACGTAGTAGATCGGAGTCGTGATGTAGAATTTGTCGCTCATTGCGAATTCCTGTAGGCCGCGATCGCCGCGGCGTAGATCTCTTTCAGCGGCTTGCCCGCCTGCAACGCCAGCCGCCGGCAGTCCTCGAACTCGGGCGCGCTGCCCGAAGGCGTTACTTTCACGCGCACAGGTCCGTAGGGCGTCTCCACCTCCACGTGGCGGCGCGGCAGCACGCGGCGCTCCGCCTCCCAGAAGCGCACGCCCAGCGTCGTGGTCTCCTCGAACAGCAGCGCCGCCAGCCGCTCCCGCGCTTCCGGCGCCGCGATCACGGACAGCCGGACGCCCGGCCGCTGCTTCTTCATGTACACCGGCTCCAGCGTCACGTCCAGCGCGCCGGCTTCCAGCAGCCTCTCCATGGCGTGGCCGAGCAGTTCCGGCGCCGCGTCGTCAATGTTGGCCTCGATCACGGAGACCAGCGTGGTCTCCGGCGCGCCGCTCGCCTTGCCGATAAGCACGCGCAGCACGTTGGCCATCATCGGAAAGTCTTTTGTGCCCGCGCCGAAGCCCGCGCGCTCGATGGTCATGGGCGGCATGGCGCCGTATCCCCGGGCGAGCGCCGCGAGGATCGCCGCGCCCGTCGGCGTCGTCAGCTCCGTCTCAGGCCCGCGCGAGTACACCGGCACGCCTTCCAGCAGCAGCGCCGTCGCCGGCGTAGGCACTGGCATGACGCCGTGGTCCGCTTCCACCGTACCGCTGCCCGTGTTCACCTTCGAGGCGTGCACCGCCTCCACGCCCAGCATCTCCAGCGCCTGGCAGGCGCCGGCGATGTCGCAGATCGAGTCGACCGCGCCCACTTCATGGAAGTGCACCTTTTCGATGGGGACTCCGTGCACCCTGGCCTCGGCCGCGCCCAGCGCTTCAAACACTTTTATAGCGTTCTGTTTCGCCCGGTCGGCCAGCCGGGAGCCCTCGATCATCTTCACGATGTGCGGCAGGTGGCGGTGCTTTTTCTGGTCCTCGTGTTCGACGGTGAAATGCGTGGCGGCGATGCCCTTGCGCTTCACCTTCTCCGCACGGAACCGCGCCCCCGTGCCGAGGGAATCGAGCGCATCGAACAGCGCCTGAGCCCCGGCGCCCGCGTCGATGAGCGCAGCCACGGTCATGTCCCCGGCGATGCCGGAAAAAGCGTCGAAATAGGCGATTTTCATGATTCGATGATCTGCGGCAGGATCTCGCCTGACGGACCGCGCAGGCAGAGATCGGCCGAGCCGCTCAGCGGCGTTTCCTCCGTGTTGATTTCGATGACGCGCGCTCCGTGGCTCTGCCCGAGCGGCGCCAGCGACGCCGCCGGATACACGACGGCGCTCGTGCCCGCCACGATCAGCAGCTCGCACCGCCGCACGGCTTCTTCCGCCTGCTCCCAGGTGGCGCCGGGCAGCGGCTCGCCGAACCACACCACTCCGGGACGCAGCATCCCGCCACAGGACTCGCAGCGCGGCGGCAGCTCTGGCAGCGGCACGCGGAAGTCGCTGCGCACCGCGCGGCAGGCGATGCACATGGTCCACCAGATGTCGCCGTGCAGTTTCAGCACCCGTTGCGAGCCGGCGCGGTTGTGCAGCCCGTCCACGTTTTGCGTGATCAGCGTGAAGCGGTCCCCGAGCCGCTGCTCGAGCTGAGCCAGCGCATAGTGGCCCAGGTTCGGCTTCGCTCCGGCAATCAGTCCGCGCCGCCAGTCATACCACTCCCAGACCGTCTTCGGATCGCGCGCGAACGCCTGCGGCGTCGCCAGATCCTCGGCGCGGAAATTCCGCCACAGCCCGCCCGAACTCCGGAACGTCGGAATCCCGCTCTCGGCCGAGATGCCTGCGCCCGTGAGCGCGGCCACGCGCTGCGCGGCGGCAATCCACTGCCGCGCCTGCTCGATGGGATTGTCGGGGGTCAAATCTCATTATGCCCCGCGGCTTTCAGGGCCCGCAGCGCATCCGCCAGCCGCTGTTCCGGCACCAGCACCCAGTCGGTGTCGTAGGTGGAGATGGCGAACACCGGCACGCCTTCCGCCGCCAGAGGGGCCAGAAACGAGGCCAGCACGCCAGTGGTCTGGAACTCGAACGGTCCGGCGAGTTTGAGCATCGCCCAGCCGCGCTCCGCGCGCACGCCCTCCGGCACCGCGTCCGCCGCGCAGACGATCGAGAGCTCCTCCGGGGTACGGGTGATGCTGATGAACGCGCCTGCCGCCCAGGCAGGCAACGGATCTGCCGGACCGAGCCGGCACACCGCCCATTCGCCAGGATGCACGCGGAAATCAAGCAGGAGCGCCATGGGGCCTTCCCGAGTGTAACAGGCCGGGCCGCAGGGATACGCTGAGTTTATGATGCAAATCCGGCGGCGCTGGCTCGTGGCGCTGGCGGCCCTGCTGGCCGTGGCGGGACTTCTCTGGCTGGCCCGGGTGCGGATTCTGGCCGCGGCGGGCGCGTTTCTGGTCGATTCCGACCCCGAGCAGCGCGTGGATCTGATCTTTCTTCTGAACGGCGATCTTGACACCCGCCCTGCGGCTGCCGCCGCGCTGTGGAGGCAGGGGCTGGGGCCGCGCATCGCCATTGCGCGGAGCGAGTCCTCCCGCGCCGTGCAGATGGGCCTGGTGCCGAACGTGACCGACCTGGCGCTGGAGATGCTCCAGCGCGAGGGCGTGCCGCGGGTGGTGATCGATGAGATCCCCTTCCCAGGCGGGGTCACCAGCACGCGCGATGAAGCGCTGGCGCTGCGCGCGTGGCTGCGGCAACATCCCGTCCGCTCGCTGCTGATCGTCACCAACGCCATCCACACGCGCCGTGCGCGATGGATCTTCGCCAGGGAACTCCGGGGCTCGGACATCCGCATTGCGTTCTTCGCCGTGCCGGACCGCCGCTACAGCGTCGAGCGGTGGTGGGACAATGAGCACGGCTTCCTCGGCGTGTACAACGAGTACCTGAAGCTCGTGTATTACCGCTTGCGCTACTGAGACCGGCGCATGGGGCCGCCTGTTGCGCCCACGGCCCGCTGGCCGTGCAAACAATCACGGCTGAGGGGACCCGCAGGCTGTAGTCTGTGCCGCGACTGAAGGGCGCTCGACCGCCCGCAAGGAGCGGTCAACGGCACGGCGCCGCGTGCGGACCGCTTGCTCCGGCCGCTCAAGCGGCCTTCGCGCGCCGCACAGAAACGGATTGGCGCCGCCTCCACGCGCGGCACACCATCGGGGGCCGCACAGGGAAGCGGTGCGAGTTATACTTGCCCGTGAAGCCCGTGGAGATCCATTCCGGCCGGCCAGGCGCTGACGAAGTGCGGGCGGCGCTGGCGAAGGTCGTCGCCAGCGAAGGTTTCTCCTCTGCCGGCCGCCTGCCGCAGTTCCTCCAGCACCTCGTGGAAGCCACCCTCGCCGGAGAGACGGACCGGCTGAAGGAATCCGCGCTCGGCATCGAGTTTTTCGGCCGCGGTGAGTCGTTCGATTCGCGAATTGACTCGGTGGTCCGCGTGGAGGCGCGACGGCTCCGTGCGCGGCTGGAAGCGTATTATCAGGGTCCGGGGCGGACGGAGGCTGTCAGGATCACTTTGCCCAAAGGCGCCTACGTTCCGGAGTTCCTGTATTCTTCCGATTTGCCTGCGGCCGCCGGACCGGCGGAAGGCGCGAGGCTCACGCCGATGCCCCGCGGCTGGAGGCTCGCTGGCATTCTGGTGCTGCTGGCCGCCGCTGGAATCCTGCTCGGCTGGTGGCAAGCGCAATCCATGCGGCAGCTGCGCGAGGCGCCGGTGGCCACCATCGCCGTGCTGCCGTTTGAGACCGCTGGCGGAGATCCCGATGACGAGTCTTTCGCCGGCGCACTGAGAGAGGGCATTCTCGAGCGGCTGGCCCGCACGCCGGGGATCCGGGTGGTCAACGGCAACCTGACTGCCGCCTACCGGGGCAAGCCGCCGTCGCTCGATGAGGTGGCCGGCAAGTGGAACGCCTCCATGCTGGTGGAGGGCAGCGTCCGCCGGCAGGGGCAGCGGCTGCGGGTGACGGCGCGGATGGTGGGCGTGCGGAAGGGCGCAACGCTATGGGCGGGAAGCTACGAGACAACCGCCGACGGCCTTTCCGCCATTCAGGGCGAGATTGCCAGATCCATCGCCGCCGCGCTGCACATCCGGACGGGCGCCGCCGATACGAGCGTCCCTGCCGTCCGGCGGCCTCCCAGCCCGGATCAGCGCCGGGACTGAACCGGACCGAATCCCCCGATGCCTTGCCCTGCCGAGCGGAGCCGTGGATCCTCTCCCCGGCGTCTGCCGGCCGCGAAGCGAGCCTTGCAGCCGGCGCCAATGAAAACGGCCCGCTGGAGGAGGAGGCCAGCGGGCCGCGGTTTCAGGAAGTGAATCGAAGGAGGGGGCTTCGATCCCTTCACGGCAGTATCCGATTGGCCGACCGGCCCGCAGCACCGCGTGCCGGAGGAGTTAGCACCGGAACTCTGCGCCGCCGACCAATTCGGTAAATCAGGTCTACTTCTACTAAACCGCAGATTGCGGAAAAATGCAATACCATGACAACAGAATCTTCAACCTTTCCCATTAAATGGCCCTAATCACCGATTTTGTGGGCTCCTTGCAAGAAGACCCCAGGCAGATCTGCTGAAATTCTCAACACCGCGTTCGCAAGAACCTGTGGGGTCTTGCCGCTGTCCTGCGTGTCGCCGGCCCGCTGCCGTGGGGGTTGCCTGCGCAAAAGAGCCGCGCGTGGAGGCGGCGCCAGCCGCCGGAGCAAGCCACCATGCCCCTGCGGGACATCAGCATGGATGAAAATCGGCGCGACCTGCCCCGCCTGCCCCATGGCGCCGAATGAAGAGCGTAAGCCCTTTTTATACTCACTTGCGGGGTGATTTTCGAGGGAACGGCCCCCAGCGGGGGTGGCGCCGCAGGGTGTCGCTGCGGGGCTGCTCCCTCCCGCGCCTTTGGCGCTTCCGTCGCTGCACCGAAAGCGGTGCCGCGCCCTTCGGCCGCTGTGCTGAACACGGCTGGTTTTTCTGTGCTGTGCGCGAAGGCCGCTGGAACGGCCAGAGCAGGCGGTTCCTGCGCTTCACCCTGCCGCGGCGCCGCTCCCTTCTGGCGCTTCGCACTGTTCCGTCGCGGCTCCATTCGCGATGCGCGCGCTGCGCTCGCGGTTCCATCGCCCGGCAGCAAAACCGACGCCGGGCGCAACGTCGGCGCGGAACTGCGCGCTTGCGGTGTTTCGCGTCTGTGGCTGAGGCGAATTGCGGGTCGGAACCTGGGAAGGCTGGAGTATGATGGGGGCAGATGAGCCTGATCTCGCAGCGCCTGCAACTGGGAGTCAAGCAGCAGCAGATTCTCACGCCCGGACTGGTGCAGATGGCGACCGTGCTCCAGTTGAACAAGCTGGAGCTGCGCGAGAAGCTTGCGCAGGAGATCGCGTCCAACCCAGTCCTGGAAGCCAGCGAGGAGGGCGAGGAACTGACTCCGGAAGAGGTCCAGGCGCTGCTGGAAGCCGAACGGCCCCAGCCCTCCGACTCGGAGGTGCTCCAGGTGACGATGGCAGCGGCCGAAGAGGCGGCCACGGACAGCGGGGAACGAATGCCGCCGGAAGAAGCCGCCGCCGAGAGCGGTTCAGCCGAGGCGCCGGCAGAGGCGGCTGCGGAGAAGGCTGCGGACCCGTTCGAGCAGGTCGATTTCGGCGACTACTTCGATGAATGGATGGACCCGGGCTTCCGGACACCGGCCGCCGAAAGCCCCGAGAAGCCGTCTTTCGAGCTGTTTCTGCCGGCGCCCGTCACGCTCACGGAGCACCTGCGCCAGCAGCTCGCCCTGGTGGTGCTGGACGAGGAGGTCCGAGCGGCGGCGGACGCGATCATCGGCAATCTGGACGAAACCGGCTACCTCTCGGTGAGCCTGGAAGAGATTGCCCAGGCGGAGGGCTTTTCGGCGCGGGCGCTGGAGGAGGCGCTCGGGGCGGTGCAACGGCTGGACCCGGCCGGAGTCGGGGCGCGGTCGCTTCAGGAATGCCTGCTGCTGCAACTGGAGAGCCGGGGGGCGCGCGGGGGGGTGGCGTGGCAGATCGTGGAGAATCATCTCAAGCTGGTCGAATCGCGCAGCGTCAGGGAGCTGATGCGGCTGCTGGGCCGGCCGCAGGAACACATCGAGATCGCGCTGGAGGTCATCCGGCATCTGGATCCGAAGCCCGGGCTGAAGTATTCCGGACCTGGCGCCCGGCAGGTGGAGCCGGACGTCTACATCACCCGGAACGGCGATGAATACGTCATCCAGCTCTCCGACGAGGATCTGCCGCCGCTGCGGATCAATGGCAGCTACCGGCGGCTGCTGGAGCCCGGCCAGGGGGCCGACAAAGAGACCAGGAACTACGTCAAGGAGCGGTATCAGTCGGCGCTGCAACTGATCCGCAACATCGAGCAGCGGCGCCAGACGATCCTGCGGGTGTGCGAGTCGATCGTGCGGCGGCAGCGCGAGTTTCTGGAAAACGGGATCGACGCGCTGCGGCCGATGATGATCAAGGAGGTGGCCGAGGAGATCGGGGTGCATCCGTCGACGGTGAGCCGGGCGGTGGCCAACAAGTATGCTCACACGCCGCAGGGCGTCTTCGAGCTGCGGTTTTTCTTCTCCGAGGCGGTGCAGGGCCCGTCGGGGGGCGCCATTCCCCTGCTGACGCTGAAGCGGATGGTGAAGAAGATGATCGAGGAAGAGGACAGGAGGAAGCCCCTCACCGACGATCAGATCGCCGCCGCGTTGCAGCGGCAGGGGATCCAGGTGACCCGCCGCACCGTGGCCAAGTACCGGGAGGACATGAAGATTCCCTCGACGCACCACCGCCGCGTCAAGGACTGACCCGCAGTCCTTCGCGCGGCCTCAATCGCGCCGGGAATGGAAAGGCAAGTCCATGAAGATCACATTCACCGGAAAGCAGGACAAGCTGACTTCGTCGCAGGAGCGCAAGCTCGCCATGTCGTTCGCGCGCCTCTCGAAGCTGCTCGAGCGGCGCGGCGAGAAGGGAGCCCAGGTCATCTTGACTGAAGAGCGGCACCTCCGCCACGCGGAGGTGCGCGTCAACTTCTACGACCACGCGCTGTTCGGCAAGGGATCGGCGCCGGATCAGTTTACGGCGATCATGGATGCGGTCGAGAAGGTGGAGAAGCAGGCGCAGCGCCTGCTGGACAAGAGGCGGGAGCTGAAGCGCTCGGCATCCCCGCGCAAGGAACCCGCTCTGGCGGCGGAGATGGCGGAACCCTTGCAGGAGGCGCCGGCGGTCCGCCAGGGAAAGAAGGCGAAGCGGCAGGCCGGAGGCGAAGCCGAAGAGGCGGAACCGCTGCGTCCGGCGCGCGTCGTGCGGTCCTCGTCCCGCGTCAACGGCAAGCCGATGACGCTCGAAGAGGCCATGCTGGCCATGGAAGACGGCCGCGACTACCTGCTCTACCGCGACGCCGACACCGACAGGCCGCACATCCTGATCCGGCGCAGCGACGGAGCGGTGGACCTGGTGGAAGCCTGAACCATGGCCGCTGCCAGCCCTGCGCCCGAGCTGGTCATCATCACTGGCCTGAGCGGCTCGGGCAAGGGCACCGTTCTGAAGACGCTGGAAGACCGCGGCTACTACGCCGTGGATAATCTGCCGCTGGACCTGATCGAAACGTTTGCGGAGCTGACCAAAGACTCCCCCAACATCCGGCGGGCGGCGCTGGTGGTCGACATCCGCGAGCGCGAGCATTTGCAGCGGCTGCCGGAGATCCTGGCCAATCTGCGCAAGAAGCTGCGGACGCGGCTGCTGTTTCTCGATGCCGACGACGAGGCCCTCGTGCGCCGTTACAGCGAGACCCGGCGGCCGCACCCCCTGGGCGGCAAGCGCAGCGTGCTGCGCAGCGTGCAACTGGAACGCAAGCAGCTGGCCGGCATCCGGGCGATGGCGGATTTCGTGCTCAACACGAGCGAACTCAACGTGCACGAGCTGCGCAGGAAGGTGGCCGAGACCTTCTGCGCGCCCGATGCCGCCGGCCTTCAGATCTATGTGATGAGCTTCGGCTACAAGCACGGGCTGCCGCAGGAAAGCGACCTTGTCTTCGATGTCCGGTTCCTGCCCAATCCCAACTACATCCCGGAATTCCGCAAGCTGACCGGCCGCCACGCAGGCGTGGCGCGCTATGTGCTCAGCTTCCCGCAGACGAAGGAGTTTCTGGACCGGATCATTGCCCTGTTGCTGTACCTGATCCCGCACTATGTGGCCGAGGGCAAGAGCTACTTGACGATCGCTTTCGGCTGCACCGGAGGACGGCACCGCTCGGTCATGATCGCCGGGGAAGTAGCGAGGCGGCTGAAAAAGGCAGGCTATTCCGTCCGCGCCGCCCACCGCGACATCGAAAAAGAGTAAAGCGCCGGGCTGCGTTCACCCGGTTGTTACAATAAGAGCACAGGGCCACTGCGGGAGATGCCTGCCACCACCACCATCGCCGGCGAGATTCTGGAACTGAAGAAGCAGCGCAACGCCATTCTGCTGGCGCACCACTACCAGGAGAGCGAGATCCAGGAGCTGGCCGATTCGATCGGCGACAGCCTGGAGCTGGCGCGCCGGGCGCAGAGCTTTGACGGCGACGTGATCGCCTTCTGCGGCGTGTGGTTCATGGCGGAAACGGCGAAGATCCTGAACCCTTCCAAGACGGTCATCGTGCCGGATGCCGAAGCGGGCTGCAGCCTCGTGGACGCCTGCCCGGCGTGGCAGTTGCGTGCCTGGAAGCGGAAGCACCCGGATCACGCGGTGGTGAGCTACATCAACACGTCGGCGGAGGTGAAGGCTGAAAGCGACATCATCTGCACTTCGCGGAACGCGGTGCGGGTGGTGGAGTCGATTCCGGCGGACCAGCCGGTGTTGTTCGTCCCCGATGTCAACCTGGGCCGGTATGTGAAGGAGCAGACGGGGCGCAAGAACCTGACGCTGTGGCAGGGAACCTGCATTGTTCATGCCACCTTCGCCGCGCGGCGGCTGACGGCAGCGAAGATGGAGCATCCGGAGGCGGTGGTGGCGGCGCATCCCGAGTGCCCGCCGGAGGTGCTGCGGCTGGCGGATTTTATCGGCTCGACTTCAGCGATCATCGACTGGATCGTGGCGCATCCGGGACAGGAGTTCATCGTCATGACCGAGAGCGGCGTACAGCACACGCTGAAGCGCCGCGCGCCGGACAAGCGCTTCTTCTTCGTGCCGAACGAGCAGTGCAACTGCAGCGAGTGCCCGTACATGAAGCGGAACACGCTCGAAAAGCTCCGTGATTCGCTGCTGAAGCTGGAGCCGCGGGTGGAATTGGCGCCAGAGCTGATTCAGCGGGCGCGCGCGCCGCTCGAGCGAATGCTGGCGCTGCGGTAGACTTTGAATTGCCCCTCGCGGCGCCTCCATGGAGAGCCACGGCACACCCCTGATCGACAGCTTCGGCAGGCTCCACGACAATCTGCGGGTGAGCGTCACCGACCGCTGCAACATCCGCTGCTACTACTGCATGCCGGAGAGAGACGTGGAGTTCGTGCCCCGGGCGGAGATCCTGACATTTGAAGAGATCGAGCGCTTTGTGCGCATCGCCGCCACGCTGGGCGTGGCGAAGCTGCGCCTCACCGGCGGCGAGCCGCTGGTGCGGCGGGATCTCGACCGGCTGGTGCGGAGCCTTGCCGCGATCGAGGGCATCCGCGACATCGCGCTGACCACCAACGGAGTGCTGCTGGCGGATCAGGCAGAGGCGTTGCGCCGCGCCGGGCTGCGGCGGTTGAACGTGCACCTGGACACGCTGGAGCGGGATAAATTCCTCCGGATCACGCGGCGGGACGAGCTGGGGCGCGTGCTGGAAGGGCTGGAAGCGGCGCGGCGCGCCGGGTTTGACTCGATCAAGATCAACGCCGTGGCGGTGAAGGGACTGACCGAGAGCGACGCCGTGCCGCTGGCGCGCTTCGGACGCCAGCACGGCTTCCAGATCCGGTACATCGAGTTCATGCCGCTGGATGCGCAGGGGCTGTGGGACCGCAGCCGCGTCCTGCTCATGGAGGACATCCTGCGCCTGCTTGGCGAGGAGTTCGGCCCCCTGGAGCCTGTGCCGGATCCCGATCCGCGCGCGCCGGCGCTTGAATACCGCTTCCCGGACGGGCAGGGCACGGTGGGCTTCATCGCCAGCGTGAGCCGGCCGTTCTGCCTGAACTGCAACCGGATCCGGCTGACCGCGGACGGGCATCTCCGTTACTGCCTGTTTGCGCTGGAAGAGACCGACGTGAAGAGCCTGCTGCGGGGCGGCGCCGGCGACGAGGAGATCCGCGAAACGATCCGGCGCACGGTGGCGGCCAAG
Source organism: uncultured Bryobacteraceae bacterium (assembly GCA_937920635.1). Lineage (GTDB taxonomy): Bacteria > Acidobacteriota > Terriglobia > Bryobacterales > Bryobacteraceae > JANWVO01. Next base: position 28,249 of record CAKZUE010000037.1, on the reverse strand, counting down.
TGGCTGGGACACGAGATTCAGCGGGCTGGCTTCGTGCCGCCGCCGCGCCCGATGTACGCGATTGGAGGCTGACCGAGTTGCGAAAGCGCCTGCCCGTGGCTGGGGCGTTGCTGCTGTGCGCGCTTTTTGTGACGATCGGCCTGCTGTTTCTTCCCTATCCGGGCGCGCAATACGATGAGCTGCTGTTCCTGAACGGCGTGGTCCGGCCGCAGGTGGCGGAATTCTGGATGGAACTGCCCCGGCTGGGACGCGTGCCCACCATGCAGATGACCTACCTGGGCACGTTGAAGGCGCTGGTGTATGCGCCAGTGTTCCGCCTGTGGGGCTTCAGCGACTGGACGCTGCGCGTGCCGGCATTGGTGCTCGGCGCCGTCTCGGTCTGGCTGTTTTTCCTGACGGCAAGAAGGCTGGGGGGCGCAAAGGCGGCGCTGGCGGCGGCGGCGCTGCTGGCGACCGACGCCTGTTATCTGCTGACGGCGGTGTTCGACTGGGGGCCGGTGGTGATCCAGCACGTCTGCCTGACGGCGGGGTTGTACGCGATGGTGCGCTTCGGACAGGAAGGCAGGGCGCGGTGGCTGTTTGCGGGCGCGTTTTTCGCCGGACTGGGCGTGTGGGACAAGGCGCTGTTTCTGTGGGTGCTCGGCGGCTTCGGGGTGGGCGTGCTTCTGGTCTACCCGCGCGATGTCTGGCGGATCGCCCGCGACCGCAGGCTGGCGGGCGCGGCGGTGCTCGGGTTTGTGCTGGGCGCGGCGCCGTTCCTGCACTACAACCTGAAGACCGGCTGGCGGACGTTTGAAGGAAATGCCCGGCGGGATGACTTCAGCGCGGTCTTCCTGAAGGCGGTGGTGCTGGACCGCACGCTGGACGGCAGCGGGCTGATCGGTTATCTGGTGCGCGAGTCGCCGGAAGGGCCTCCCGCGGATCTGACAGATCGCGAGAGAGGGTTTCTGGGTGTTGCCGCGCGGCTGGGCATGCCGAGACAGAGCTGGCAGGCGCTGCTGCTGGTGGTGGCGCTGGCGGCGGCGCCGCTGCTGAACTGGCGGAGCGGGCGGCGAAAACCGGCGGTGCTCGTGAGTGTTGCGGTCGCCCTGGCGTGGGCGCAGATGGCCTGGACGCGCGAAGCGGGGGGCAGCGTGCATCACGCCATTCTGTTGTGGCCGCTGTTCCACTTGCAGGCGGCGCTGGCGGCGGCAGCGGTGTTCGAGCGCGCCGGACGCAAGGCGGCGGTGGCGGTGCTGGCGGTGTTCGCCGGCTGCGCCGTGTCGAACGCCGCTGTGCTGAGCACCTACATGGCTCACATGATCGCGTGCGGGCCCCAGACCGTGTGGACGGACGCTTCGCGGACGCTCGTGCAGTTTCTGGAGGCGCAGCCGGGACGCGCGGCGTTCGCAGCCGATTGGGGCATCCTGCACGAGATCCTCTTCTACGGGAAGAACCGCATCCCGATGATCGGCCACGCCGACGGGATCGTGCTGCAATCGGACGGCAATCCGCAGGCGGCGCGGGAGCTGGAACAGGCTCTGGCCGATCCGAAGCAGCTCTTCATCACGTTCACTGAAGGGCGCGACGTGTTCCCGGACACGCGGAAGAAGCTGATCGCCTTCGCCGAGGCGCGGGGCTACAAGCGGCGCTGCGTGGCGCTGATCGCCGACAGGCACGGAGCGGCGGTGTTCGAAATCCATGAGTTCACCCGCTGACGAGCCGCCCTTTGACGAGCCGGCGCCGGTGGAGATCGGCGACGTGCTGGACCTGCACGCCTTTGCGCCGCGGGACGCGAAGGCGGCGCTGGAGGCATGGCTCGAAGAGGTGCGCGCCCGGGGCTACCGGCACGTGCGGGTGATTCACGGGCGGGGCATCGGCGTGCAGCGCGAGATGGTGCGGAAGGTTCTGGCGCGGTGCGGGTTCGTGGAATGGTTCGGGGATGCGCCGGCGGAGGCGGGCGGATGGGGCGCGACGCTGGTCACACTGAGCGCCGGCGCAGAGCCAGAACCGCCTCGATCGTGAGCCAGCAGGAGGCGCCCAGCAGCAGCGGCGCGGTGTAGATGCCGGGGATCGCTTTCTGAAGATAGATGGCGAAGCCGAGCTTGGCCGCCGCGAACAGGAAAATCACCTCGGCATAGGCGATGGCCGCCCAGGTGATCCAACGGACCGGGTAGGCAGCGAACCATGCCATGCCGTAAAGCGCCGCCAGCATCACGATCCAGCCGCCGATCCATGCCGCGAAGGTGAACGTCGGCATCCACGTCCAGAGCAGCATGTCGCGCAGCGACATCGCGAGCGGGTTGTAGAAATCCAGGTAATTCCGCAGAGCGCCTTCCGCGACGTGGAGCGTCAGCGCAAACGTCAGCACGAGCCAAGCCTCGCGAAGCCGGGAGCGGCGCAACGGTGGCATGGATACCCGCCCTGCATTGTACTTCCGCTGGACGGACGGGAGCAAAACGCGCAGCCCGCCGGAACAGCAAAAAGGCCGGCGGTCACGGCCGCCGGCCCTTCCTTCCTCTTCCCGATGCTTCAGTGGAGCCGCAAGATCACATCCAGCCCGCGCCGCCGCGGCCGGGCCTGCCGCCTTTGCGGCCGATGCCCATACCAGCTCCGGGTGCCGCCTGCGGAGGCGCAATCAACCCCAGCGCCACGGCCTGACGAGCCGCCTGGGCGAGCGTCAGCGCTTTCTCCAGCTCCGCCAGCTTCGCCTTCTGCTCGGCCGTCAGCACTGTCATGATCTGCGTGCGGAGCTGCTCCAGCCGTGCCAGCCGCTGCTCATGCAGCTTGCGGATTTCCAGTTGCAGTTGGCCGATCTTGGCCGGATCCGGGTTGGCGGCCTTCATCAACTCGGCGAGCTCCAGCCGCTTGGCGCGGATCTGCTCGGCCAGGGCTTTGTTGTCTTCCGCCGCTTTCTGCCGCATCTCGATCATCTGCTGAATCTGCGCGTCGGTCAATCCGAGCGCGTCCTTCAGCGCGGCAAACGCCTGAGGCTGTGCGGCCAGACCTGCGCCGGCACCCGGCCCCATTCCCATTCCAGCCCGCGGGCCAAAAGCACCCGCGCCCGGCCCCATTCCAGGCGGCTGCGCCGAAGCCGGCGCCAGCACGACGAAAAGCAATGCCAGCGCGGCGATTCCGATCCATGCGTACCTCATTGCTGCTTCTCCTTCTTCCGTTTCGATTTCCGTCTTAGCCATTCGGCCTTTCACCTCTCTGTGACGGGATATGGCGGCAATGGTTTACCAGCGCGGCGCGATCTTGTGCCGGGCTGGGGCAGAGAATTCGTATTCCTGGGCGGAGGGATTTCGGCTAGACTGAATCCACCGGGATGCAACTGGGGCAGTACCAGGTGTGGGAGGAGATCGGCCGCGGAGGCATGGGCGTGGTCTATCGCGGCTACGACCCGCTGATCGGCCGCGAGGTGGCGCTGAAGACGATCCATCTGTACGCGATCGCCGATTCGCGCGAACGGCAGGAGATGCAGGACCGGCTGCAACGGGAGGCGCAGTCGGCGGGACGGCTCTCCCATCCCAACATCGTCACCATCTACCAGATCGGCTACGCGGAGCTCCAGCCCGGCCAGACCTCGGCCTTTCTGGCCATGGAGTTCATCCCCGGTGCGAACCTCTCGGCGCTGCTCGACACCCTGCGCGCCGGACCGCCGGAACAGATCATCGGCCTCCTCAGGCAGGCTGCGGCGGCGCTCGATTACGCGCACAGCCGCGGCGTCATCCACCGCGACATCAAGCCCGCCAATCTGCTCGTCACGCCGGAAGGGATTCTCAAGATCGCCGATTTCGGGGTAGCGAAAATCCTCACGCAGACGGTGACGATGACGGGCACGGTTCTGGGCTCGCCCGCATACATGTCCCCGGAGCAGATCAAGGCTGAGCCGATTGACGGGCGCACGGATCAGTACTCGCTGGCGGTGGTGGCTTACGAACTGTTCACGGGGAAGAAGCCCTTCGAAGCGGAGACCCTGTCGTCGCTGGTATACAAGATTGCGCAGCAGGCGCCGCCGCCGCTGGAGACCGTTCCGCCGCACCTGGCTGGGCGGATCGGTCCGGTGCTGTTGCGGGCACTGGCAAAAGACCCCGCGGCGCGCTACGGGACGTGCACGGAGTTCGTGGAGGCAATGGAGGCGGCGCTGCGCACGCCGGCGGCGAGAGCAGCAAAGGAGGTCCCGAAGCCGAACGCCGCGCCACCGGAGGAGCGTCCTGCGAAGCCCCGCCCGCCGGTTCGCATCCCGGTCCGCGCGCTGACGGCAGCGGCGGTGGTGTGTGCTGGAATCGCGCTGATCGGGTGGATGGCGGTCCGGCTCCGGGAGCCGGCCCCCAAGGTGCAGCCGCCCGCCGCCGCACAGGCAGCCGCCGCTGGGGAGCAGGCGTCCCCCGCTCCAGGTTCATCGGCTCCGGCGCCGGAAAAGCCCGCGCCCGTGACAGCAAGCCTTGCCACGCAGTTCTCGCCCCCACGGCCCGCTGTTCTGCCTCCGGCCACGCCGCCCAAACCGTCTCCGCCAGCCACGCAGACAGCGGCGCCGGGGACGAGTCCGGCGGCGGGCACAAGTACCGCGCCGGCGGCCCAAACGCCGGCTCCGCCGCCTCCCGCCCAGACCGAACCCAAGCCTCAACCCGCCGTTGCCGAAGCGAAGCCCGCCCCCGCCAACCCGGCTGTGGAACAGCACGAACCCCCGGCTCCGCCTCGCGAGCCCGTGCGCACGCCTCCCCGCGTGGCGCAAACCGCACCCGCCGCTTACACACCCGAGGCGCTTCAGAAAGGCGTTGAAGGCGCGGTGCTGCTCTCGGTGGACATCGACGATCAGGGCATCCCCCGCAGGGCGCGGGTGCTGCGGTCGCTCGATCCGGGGCTGGACCGCAAGGCGATCGAATCGCTGGCCGGCTGGCGCTTCACTCCCGCCACAGAAGACGGCAGGGCGGTCGCTTCCACTGCGAATGTCGAGGTGAATTTCCGCCTGGTGGGCGCGCCCCGGCGCACGCCGCCCTCGCTGAAGAGCCTCAAGAAGTAGCTCGCGCGAGAGGATTTCCGCCGGGAAGCTACTATCTTCTGTGCGGTCCGATTCCGCGGCGGAACCCGCCCGCCTGCCCGAAGAGCCTCTGCTGGATCCGATCGAGCGGCTGAGCTCCCTGATCGCCGCCCGGGATCAGGAACTGCGCCGGCTGCGCGAAGAAATGGCCGTGCGGGACCGCTATATCGACGAATTGCATGCGGTGCTGCGCCGGCAGGCCGAGCGGCTGGAGCGGATCGAGGAGCGGATCCGGGCGCTTGTGCCGCGCGGGGAGGAGTAGGGCAACCCGGCTGGCGCCCCGGACGCGCCGGGAGCCGGTCTGCTATCCCCCGGCCGGTCCTCCGCCTGCAGGCGCCGGGCTTCAGGCCCCTTGCCTGGAAGGCAGCCCGGCGCGCCAGGACCACAGGAAGAGCGCCGCCACAACGAGGAGCGGGCCTGAGATCGTCAGGCTCCACTCCCAGTGCGCCCGCCGAAGGGCGAACACTACATAGGCGGCAGCGAGCAGCGTGTATCCGGCAGCGCCGATCCATGGCCGCCTCCAGGCGAACACCAGGATCAGAATCAGCACACAGGTTGGAATCAGGTGCACGAGCAGCGCCACCAGGGTTTCGGTCCAGGGACGCCCTTCGGCAAACACGTCGAGGGCGAAGAGCGAAATGAAGCAGGCGAAGAGGATGGAAAGCACGCGGGGCGTCCAGACGATCCAGTCGTTTCGGGTCCAGGCCATGGATGACTCCTTTCTTCGGCGCTCACGCGCCGTCTTTCGATGTCCGCAAGCCTCCCGGTCAGTGTTCCGGGTGGAAGATCTGGCGGGGCGAAGCGATGCCCATGCGCGCCACAGGTTGCGCGTCCACCAGGGTCGAACTGCAATGGGGCGCAGAGCCGGTCCACATTTCAATTCCTCCAGCCCCAGTGTGCCCTTGTGGAGGCGCGAAGGGAGCTTCGGAAATCTTTCGGAATTCCTCGCAGCGGGCCAAGACAGCCACGGAAGGGTCAGGAGTCAGCGCTTCGCGGAACGCGGCGGCGCGCCGGACGGGCTGGAGGAAGCGGCCGCGAGCTTCCAGTGGCGGAGAATCCGGACCCGCTGAAGGGTGCGCAGTTCGGCCTCGGTGAAGGGGTGATCCAACTGCCCGGCGGCCTCCAGTTCGCGGTGATAAGTCAGAAACTGGTCGATGACCTCCGCCGACCGGAGCGCCAGCCGGCGGTCCAGGTAGAACACGGCATTGCTTCCCTCGCGGGAGGCGTGTTCCGAAGTCCCCATCTGGATCAGATCCCGGTGCACGATGAGGGCATTCGGGTGGCTGTATGGCTCGAACTTCCGATTGATGCAGGTACGGGGGAACAGAATCCGCGCCAGCTCGCAGTCCCGGCCAGGCGGGTCGAGTTGGTAGTCCGGGTGCTCCGTCTCGTCCGAGGCGCACCGCATATTGTCCGGATCCAGCGCAATCAGGGTCGTGGTCCGGTACGAATTGCTGACGCCTGCCAGCAGGATGGCCGGGGTCTCCAGCCCCTCGAGTTGGGCGGCCTCGGCCAGAATGAGGTGCCCCGCGTGCCAGTATTCACCCAGCACGCGGCCTTCCGGAGACAGGAGCACCGCCTGAGCAGGGAAGTAGCTCAAGTGATGGGATACAAGCAGCACGTTCCGCCTGCCGTCCCTGCCGGGGGGGGCACAACAAGGACGAGCTGGGCCAAAAAAGGCGGAGCATAAGTCTCGCTCGGCGTGGACACAGTGCGGGTGATCTGATAGCGCCAGAGCTCCCCGCCACTCTTGGAGAAACAGTAGAGCGTGTTGCCACGGCTGTTTTCCGAAAGCGGGCGGTAGACAAACAGCATCTCCGTGCGTCCGTCCGCGTCGAGGTCGGCAAAGGAAACCAGGTGAAGTGCGTGCATCACTTCAGCGGTCAAGTCCCGAGAGAAAGGCTCATCGAAAGCCCTGCGCCAGACCTCGCGTCCCCGCTCATCGGTCACGATCAGGGTGCGGAGATCCAGCCGGAACTGCGCCGGCGGACCCTGACGCAGCCGGAGCCAGCCCATCACCGCGCCTGAGATGGCCGCGGCCGCCAGGATCAACGCCCCGGCGGCGCCGGCGGCGTGCCAGAACTTCAGGCTCACCCACCAGGAGGGCCTGTCGAGCACGGAGACCCGCCAGTGATCGAGCTCATCAGTCCAGGCGGTGAGGCGGCCTCTCTCGCCGGGCAGGCGGTGCACCGGCAGTCCGCGCTCCCGCTCCCACTTCTGTGCCGTACGCTCCGAGACGCCGAGGTACGCAGCGACTTCCTTCCAGGAGGTCAACAGGCGGCGAGACGGTGTTGCGGCCATGGCCGCGGTTATCATGACACTTCCCCATTCGAGTGACAACTGCCTTGGGCGGCCGCGAGATGCGCAACGCGCGTCAGGAAGTTTCAGAGCGCCCGGGGCCGCGGAGGCGGTCCGCGTGAGGCTCCGGCGCTGCGGGGCGAAGAGCCGCCAAGGGGCGCCCGATACAATGGTCTTCGTGGCATTTCTTCCCGTTGAAGAGCAACTCGCCTACCTGCGCAAAGGCTTCGAAGAGATCATCCGCGAAGAGGAATTGAAAGAGCGGCTCGAAGAGTCGATCCGCCAGAACCGCCCGCTGAAGGTGAAAGTGGGGTTCGACCCCACGGCGCCGGATCTGCATCTGGGGCACACTGTGCTGATCCGGAAGATGAAGCACTTCGAGGACATGGGCCACCGCGTGATCTTCGTCATCGGCGACGCCACTGGGCTGATCGGCGATCCCACGGGGCGCAACGCGCTGCGCCCGCCCATGACGCGCGAGGAGATCGACCGCAACGCGGAGACATACAAGCAGCAGGTGTTCAAGATCCTCGATCCGGCCAAGACCGAGGTCCGGTTCAACTACGAGTGGCTGGGGCGGCTGGGGTTCGAAGGCATGATCCGGCTGGCCTCGCGCTACACGGTGGCGCGGATGCTGGAGCGCGATGACTTCACCAAGCGCTTTCAGTCGGGCGTGCCGATCGCGATCCACGAGTTCCTCTATCCGCTGGCGCAGGCCTACGATTCGGTAGCGCTGGAGGCGGACGTCGAGCTGGGCGGATCGGACCAGAAGTTCAATCTACTGGTGGGGCGCGATATCCAGCGCGAGTACGGGCAGCGGCCGCAGATCATCGCCACCACGCCGCTGCTGGAAGGACTGGACGGCGTCGAGAAGATGTCCAAATCGAAGGGCAACTACGTCGGCATCACGGAGCCGCCCGCAGTGATGGTGAAAAAGCTGATGTCGATCTCCGACGAACTGATGTGGCGCTACTGGGAGCTGCTGACAGACCTGACGACGGAGGAAATCGCGGCCCTGAAGCGGAGCGGGCGCAACCCGCGCGACCTGAAGCTGGATCTGGCGGAGCGGATCGTGGCCGACTTCCATCCCGCTTCGGAGGCCCGCGCGGCACGCGAGCAGTGGATTCATGACGTCAGCCAGGGCCAGGTTCCCGAGGACCTGCCTCTGGTGGAATGCTCCGATCCGCGGCTGCGGCAATGCCTGCTGGCAGCCGGAATTGCAGCCTCGGGAACCGACGCCGACCGGCTGGCGAAGGCGGGCGCGGTGGAGGTGGATGGGCAGGTGGTGAAGATTCCCGCCGAACGGCTGGCGCAGGGAGAACACATAATCCGGGCGGGAAAGAAATGGGCGCGGGTGCGGGTCTGAGACCCCGGGTTCGAAGAAAGCGGCCGCGGCTTTAGAACAAGCCCGGTCAGGATCGCGTCTGAGAGAGAAGAAGGTGCTTCGGCCTCAGGACACGCTGGCACTCGCCGTGGACGCGTTGCGCGCCCACCGCCTGAGGAGCGCCCTGACCATTCTGGGGCTGATGATGGGGGTTGGCACGCTGATCACGGTGGTCACGATCGTCCAGGGGGCGAACGTCTATGTGGAGACCAAGATCGCCAATCTGGGCAGCGACGTCTTTCAGTTGTCCCGCATGCCCTTCGCCGTGACCGACTTCGATGTCGTTCGCAAGGCGCTGCGGTTCAAACGCATCCAGTGGGAGGATTATGCGGCGGTGCGCGACCTGTGCTCCGATTGCACGATCACCGGCGCCACGGGGCGCATGACCACCAAGGCGCAGTACCGCGACCAGGAGGTGCCGGACGTCACGCTGACCGGACAGACGCCGTCGATGGAGCGGATCGACTCCTCCACCATCGAATTGGGCCGGTATTTTACCGACGTGGAGAACTCGTTAGGGCGGCGGGTGTGCCTGATCGGATACACGCTGAAGGACAGATTCTTTCCCGGACAGGATCCGCTGGGCCGCGTGATCAAGCTGGAAGGCCGTGAATTTACCGTGATCGGCCTGTATGAGAAAAACGGCGCCGTTTTGGGCCAGGATGCGGATAATTTTGCGGTGATTCCGCTGAATACTTTTCTGGATATCCGCGGCCGGCGCGCTTCTTTGACCATCAACGTCAAGGTGCCGGGCGATCCCGCCCGGTTCGAGCGGGCCATGGACCAGGCGAGGCTGATTCTCCGCGCACGCCGCCACATCGGCCCGAATCAGGAAGAGGATTTCTTCGTCGGGACGAAGGACTCCTATATCAAGTTGTGGAATCAGATTTCCGGCGCGTTCTTCGCGGTGTTCATTCTGGTGAGTTCCATCAGCGCAGTGGTGGGCGGGATCGTGATCATGAACGTGATGCTGGTCAGCGTGACCCAGCGGACCAGCGAAATCGGCGTTCGGCGCGCCGTGGGCGCTTCCGCGGGAGACATCCTGCGGCAATTCCTCACCGAAAGCGTCCTGCAATGTCTTGTCGGAGGGCTGCTGGGCATCGGATTGGGATTCCTGTGCGCGGAACTGCTGGACCGTTTCACCACCTTTCCCGCCGCCGTGCAGGGGCGGGTGGCGGTGATGGGCATTGTGCTGGCTTCCTCGATCGGACTGTTTTTCGGCATTTATCCGGCATCGCGGGCGGCGCAGCTCGATCCTGTAGAGGCGCTGAGGTCGGAGTGAGATGACGCGCGCCGAGTTTCACGAAAACCTGATGGTGGCGCTCGACACGCTGCGGGCGCACAAAGTGCGCTCGTCGCTGACCCTGCTGGGCATTGTCATCGGGGTGACGTCGGTGATCAGCGTGGCGGCGATCATCAACGGGCTGAACAAGTTCATCTCGGACAAGGTCGAGCAGCTCGGCTCGCGCAGCTACTTCGTCGGGCGCATGGGATTCGGCATGGATCCCGGAAGGCTCCCCGAGCACATCCGCAAGCGCAAACACCTGGAGTACGATTACGCGGAGAAAGTGAAGGAGCTGGCGCCGGCGGTGGAGAAGATCACCGCCATGGGAACGCGCGCCTTTTTCTTCGGCGCGTCAAACGAAGCGCGCTATGGGGGGCAGCGAGTGGAGAATGTCATTCTGCGCGGGGCGAATGCCGATTATTGCGAGATCATTCCGCTGTTCACCATTGAGCAGGGGCGGATGTTCACCCCGGCGGAGGACGCCCGCTCGGCGCAGGTGGCGGTGATCGGCGCCGGGCTGGCGAACTCCCTGTTTGGGAGGGCGGATCCGGTTGGCAAGACCATCCTGGTAAACGGGGCGCCCTACGAAGTGGTGGGTGTGTTCGCGCCCGACGAGGGATTCCTGGGCGGACCGGGAGTCGACCAGTTCGTGCTGGTTCCGTTAAGCAGCTTCCGCAAGCACAATCCGGACATGAAGGAGGTGTTCCTGGCGTTCACGGTGCGCCGCGACGTGGCCCCGGAAATCGCCGCGGACCAGGTGGCCGAAGCGCTGCGGCGGATCCGCAAGGTGCCGCACAATGCGGAGAACGATTTCGAGATATTCAGTTCAGATTTTCTGACAAATCTCTGGAATCAGCTCACCGGAGCGATCGTTATTTTGACGACGGTGATTTCGTCGATTGGCCTGCTGATCGGCGGCGTTGGGGTGATGAATATCATGCTGATTTCCGTCACGGAAAGGACGCGGGAAATCGGCATCCGCAAGGCGATCGGAGCGCGCGCGGCCGACATCCGGGTGCAGTTCCTGCTGGAAGCGGTGACGCTGACGATGCTGGGCGGGCTGATCGGCCTGGCAGCCGGCTATGGCATCGCCTACACGGTGCGCTCGGTTGTGCCCTCGATCCCGGCCTATGTCAGCGTGCTGTGGACGGTGCTGGGGGTGACGCTTTCAGCGCTGACGGGCATCGTGTTCGGCTACTGGCCGGCAGACCGTGCCGCCCGCCTCGACCCGGTGGTGAGTTTGCGGTATGAATAGAGAATGGCCGTTGACGAGCTGGTCTCTTTCATTTTGAAACCAACCAAGCATGATTGGGCAAAAAACCATCAACGGATACTTGACTCCTTATTTGGTGCAAAAAGCGGGCGTTACCATTCAGACGCAAGAGAAAAAATAAAGCTCCGCGCTCCTGAAGGGGCAGATGTCCCCTTCGCGGCCTATATTCATCCTGAAAACCCGGACAGTGGTGCTTATGGTGGAACTTCCCTGGTGTTCTTTCCGCCTGCTCAATGGGATCAGCCCTGTTTGATCAGCATGGTGGTCGGAACACAGGGGCTCCACCCGGATGAGGCTGTCCTCAGCCGGCCGGGTCATGCGCGGAAGACCCACGCCATCTGCTCATGGCTTAATCGGAGGCAACAGCTATCGGCGTGGGCAAAACAGAGTCCGACGCGGTTGGACATTGCCATGCCCGAAACGGTGAAACGGTGCTTTTCGGAATGGGACTCTGTCTTTAGAAAGTACGAGAGGGTAATTTATGCGTTGTTCCGCCCGCCTTCCGCCGAAGCGACTGAACTTACACGGGAGGCCATTTTGGCTTTTCTGGACCTTCTGATTGAGGAGCGAGGCTTCCAACCGCTGACCGCGCATCTGCCGAGTGCGCAACGCATTCGGGCGGAATGGCTGGCCCACCTTCTTCCGTCCATTCAGCAAGGCGAGGTGGCTCGTCTTTTGGACCAGCGCCGGTTCGTGATTCTTCAGGGGCCACCGGGCACGGGAAAGACCCGGATGGCGCTGAAATTACTGCGGGATGAATACGCCGGTCGGGGTCGCCTCGTGCAGTTTCATGCCAACACGACATACGAGAGCTTCATTGGTGGACTCGCTCCCGTGCAGGATCTGGGGGAAACTGGTTTGCGGTTTGCCCCCCGTCGCGGTTACCTGACGGAGGCGGTCGTAGAGACCTCCGACGGGAGATACCTCCTGGTGATCGACGAAATCAACCGGGCGGATCTCGCCAAGGTGCTGGGAGAAGCGATCCTGCTGCTTGAGCCCGGGGAGCCCGATCGCGAGGTCACCCTGCCCTACGACTTCGGTATCCCAATCGGATCGAGACTGCGTCTGGCACCGGGCCTACACGTGCTCGGAACCATGAACACGGCGGATCGAAGCATCGCGCTCGTCGACGTGGCGGTCAGGCGCAGGTTCGCCTTCGTTGATGTGTGGCCGGACTTCCAGGCGGTGACGGAGTGTGGTAGCCCCCTTGCGAAGGAATACTTCGAAAAAACTCTCTCTCTGTTCGTTGAACATGCTTCGGAAGAGGGAATGTCACTGGTTCCTGGCCATTCTTACTTTCTGGCCAAAAGCGATGAAGAAGCCCGCTGGAAACTTCAGTGGGAGCTTTTACCGTTGCTGAAAGAATATCTTGCTCAGGGCTATGTATCCGGCTTCGCCGAGAGCGTCCGGGCTCTCGTGCAGGAAGTCGAAGCACTGCGATGACGCGCGGAAAACAGAGAGCACCGAAAAAGCGTCACAGCGCACTTGCTGCACTCCAGATACCGCCCATTGATTCTGTCTGTCTCGAGTTGGAAGACCACTCCAGCGGTCGTTTTGCCTGTGAAAGATTGTTCGGCGATGGAGACCAACGGACGGTGCTCTCTACGCACGGCCGCCTGGTAGAGCAGATGCTCGCCTGGAATCGGCCCCTTTTCAACGTGTTGGGACTGCGCGCTTCAACAGAGTTTGACGGTAGCCGGGTTTATCTCACCTTGAAGTCGTCGTCGGCAGTCGGCGCAGTTCCGTTCCTTTCTCCACTGAGCGGGAAAATGGACTTTGGGCTTGTCGTACAGCCGCGATTTCCGTGGCCGGGCCTGGGGCCGATGCTCGGGCAGATGGGATGGCGAGTGGCTCCCCGCCCCTTGCGCCTCCCACTGCTGCGCCGTTCCGAACGCCGCGTTCCGCCTTGGGTGATCTCACTAATGGTGATCGAGCGGATCGAGCTCCTGGTGCGCCAACTCGTGCGGAGATTCGAACTGAGTGACGACACCCTGTCGGCACCGAAAGGAACCATCCTCTGGCTACCCTACATCTGCCAACAGCTCGCGAGGGGCAATCTGCACCATGTACCCTGCCGCTTCCCCGATCTCCGGGATGATCGCGTGCTGAAAGGAATGATTCGCTGGACACTGGAAACACAGGCGCGAAGTCTCAGCTCCCAGCTCGAGCACGGCGGCTTCATCCATCAGCTTTTGGAGCGGGTGCACGGCCTGCTTCTTCGCGTATGGGACGCTGCGCCAGTTCGCCCATCAGAAGGACTGACTCGGGCCGTGGCACGCCTGCCCCTACGCAGCAAGGTGTTTCATCAGGGTCTGGAGGCCATCGAATGGACCGCAGAGGAGCGCGGGCTGGCGGGACTCTGCGAACTCGAGGGTATCCCGTGGGTGATGGACATGGATCAGTTCTTCGAGGCTTGGGTGGAATACGTACTCGAGTACGTGACTCGGCAAACTGGCGGAGTTCTTCACAGGGGGCGAACCAGACAGACGCTGGTGCCACTGCACTGGGAGCCGCCCGCAGCGGCCACACAGCTGAGCCTGCTGCCGGACTTTGTGCTAGAAGCCGGCGACTTCACACTCATAGCGGATGCCAAATATAAGCGGCATCTCGAGGAGTTCGCCTCTCACGAACGTTGGGACATCGCAGAGGATACAAGAGAGCGACACCGGGCTGACATCCTTCAGGTGCTTGCCTACTCTGGCCTGTTCGCTGCCCCCACGACGCTGGCGTTGCTGATCTACCCATGCACAATAGAAACGTGGCAATCGCTCCAGCGGCGCAAGCGGCTAATCCAGAAAGCGATCATTCCCGTTGCCGGGCGAAGCTGTGAGCTGTGGCTCAGCGCGATGCCCATGGCGGCGAAGGCCGACGAAGCTGCTGAGCCGCTTGTACAGGCTCTGCGGGAGCGGCGGCTCGCATCTGCGTAGGATGAAAGAAGATGCCTCGGAACCGTGTGGAGTGGAAGGTCGGCAACGACCTCTGGCGGATGGGCGAGCGGACGCTCGTCTGCGGCGTGGTGGAAGCCTGGGCGCCGCCGGAGCGCGGGGTGCGCACCTATGAGGAGCCCGACCGCGCTTTCGTGCGCGCCAATGAGCTGATCGACGCCGGAGCGGACTTCATCGAGATCGCCGTGGAACGCTACGCGGCGGGAGTTCCGCTGCTTGGCGAAGCCGACGAACTGCGGCGGCTGGTGCCGATCCTCAAACGGCTTCGCGGGAAAATCCCCGTCCCGGTGGCGGTGCAGACCTGGAAGCCGGCGGTGGCCGAGAAAGCCATCGAATACGGGGCGCTGATCATCCGCGACCCGTCCGGGCTGACGCTCGATCAGGACCTGGGGCGCGTGGTGCTGAAACATGATGCCGCGTTCGTGTTGCAGCATATGCGCGAGACGCCCGACAAGTGGGCGAAGCTCGGCGCCTGGAAAAACCCGGTGACGCTGGTGCTGGCCGAACTCACCGCCGCCCTGAACCGCGCCAACCGGCTCGGCATCGAGCGCGCGCGCCTGGCTGTGGATCCGGGCTTCGGCATGGGCAAGCGCAAGGAGACCAACACGGAGCTTCTGGCGTCGCTGGATGAGTTTCAGCGGTTGCGGGTTCCCGTCATGGTGAGCCCCGACGGACAGGGATTCGACGCCGACGTGCGCGTGGAGCCCTCGACGGCCATGGCGGCGGCCGTCACTGCGCTCAGCGTCGCCCGGGGCGCGCACATACTGCGGACAGCCGACCCGGCGGGGTTGCGGCCCGCGGCGCTCATCGCCGACGGCTATCTGCGCGCGGCTGCCGCGCGAGCCTGAGCCGCCCCCGGGGCTCACGTCATCGTGAGCCCGCCGCCGGCCTGGATGTTCTGCCCCGTGATCCAGCGGGCGTCCTCCGAGCACAGCCACGCCACCACGGCGGCGACCTCTTCCGGCTTGCCCGCGCGCCCCAGCGGCGTGAGCTTCGGCGCGAGATCCGCAAGGTGCGGCAGCGAGGCGAACATGTCGGTCTCCGTGAAGCCCGGAGAGACCGTGTTCACCGTGATGCGCCGCGGAGCCAGCTCGCGCGCCAGCGCACGGGTGAACTGCTCCACTGACGCTTTGCTGGCGCAATACACGGCCCCGCCCGCCGTGCCGCCCACGGTGGCGCCGGTGGATATGTTCACGATGCGGCCATCTTGGCGCAGCCGCCGGGCGGCCTCGCGGCAGCAGTAAAACGCGCCGCGCGCGTTGACGGCGAAGACGCGCTCGAACTCCTCGTCCGAGAAGTCCGCGAGCGGCTTCATCAGCGCCACGCCGGCGTTGTTCACCACGATGTCCAGCCCGCCGAGGGCGCCTTCGGCGCGCTCAAACATTTCCACCACTTCCTGTTTTTGCGAAACATCGGCGCGGACCGCGATGCCCCCGATCCGCGCCGCCAGCGCTTCCGCAGCGGCGGCGGAGTTCGAATAGTTCACCACGACACGCGCGCCTTCCGCGGCGAGCCGCTCCGCGATGGCACGGCCGATGCCGCGCGAAGCGCCCGTGACGATGGCAGCCTTTCCACTCAGGGAACCCATGCACCCAGAATAACCGGGCGGCTCACGGCTCCAGCGCGAGCTTCACAATGGTCAGCGAGTGCTTCGGAAAGCGCCAGGCGAAACCGTTGCGCTCGAGCCTCAGCGTCTCCCGCCAGACGCGCGGCCGCACGCGGCGGTCATCGCCGAAGGTGTGCGTCGCCTTCAGGTCCTCGTGGTACATCTGCCAGAATTCGGCCTTGGGGGCGAGCCGGCCCTCGACACTCTCGATGCGCGCCGTGATGTCCTGTGCAGCGCTGCGGTTCAGCACATTCACATACAGCGCGCGCTCTTGGGGGTTCCAGGTGACGCTCGCATCCAGATAGCCGAGTTCGCCGCGGTTGCCGGCCTTGTATTTCGGCGATTCGACCAGCGCGTCAAGCGCCACGTTGCCCTTCTGCTTGCCGTACTCGGCGATGGGGAAGTAGATCGGCTGGAGGAACAGGCCCTCTTTGTTGGTGAAGATGGGCGCGATGACGTTGACGAGCTGCGCCAGGTTCGCCATCTTCACGATGTGGGCGTGGCGGAAGAACGAGTTGAAGAACATGCCCATGGCGAGGGCGTCTTCAAAGTTGTATTTTTCCTCGAGCCGCGTGGCGCCGGTTTCAAACTCGGACTGTCCCATCGTGCGGTACCAGACGTTCCACTCATCGAAGGCGATGTAGATGGGGCGCCGCACGCGGCGTCCAGCCAGAGCGGCGCGGATGAGGCCTTCCGTGATTTCAATGCGCTGATCGATGTCGGCCGAAGAGGCCAGGAAGCTCTCCAGATTGTTCTCGCGGTTCCCGATATAGGTGTGCAGGCTGATGTAGTCGATCTCGCCCCGGAGCCGCTCGAGCACCACGCGGTTCCAGGCGATCCAGTCGGCGCCGGGGCCGAAGTTGGAGGAGCCGGCCGCGATGAGTTTTATGGACTCATCAGCGCGGCGCATGGCCTTGGCCGCTTCCAAAGCGAATTTCGTGTAGTCTTCCGCGTTCTTGTGGCCGAGCTGCCACGGGCCGTCGATTTCGTTGCCGAGGCTCCAGTACTTGACGTTGTAAGGCTTGTCGCGCCCGTTCTTGCGGCGCAGCTCCGCCCAGTAGGTTTTGCGGGATTCGTTGGTGTATTCGACCCACTCACGCGCCTCGTTGATGGAACCCAGGCCGGCGTTGATGCAGATGTAGGGCTCCACGCCGAGCCGTTCGCAATATTGGAGGAATTCGTCGGTGCCGAAGCGGTTGGAATCGATGTCGCCCCAGGCATGATCGGGGCGCGCCGGGCGCTGGTCTTTCGGTCCGATGCCGTCTTTCCAGTTGTAGCCGGAGGCGAAGTTGCCTCCCGGCCACCGGAGGATGGTGACGCCAAGGCCGCGCACGGCCTCCATGACGTCCTTCCGGTAGCCTTTGTCATCGGAGAGCGGGCTGCCTTCTTCATAGATGCCGCCGTAGATGCAGCGGCCGAGATGCTCAGCGAAATTGCCGAAGATGTGAGGGTGGATCTCGCCGATGCGGCGGTCCGTGTCGATCTTGATGCGGGCCTGCGGAGGCTGGGCCGAGAGCGCACAGGCGGTGAGCACGAGGATCGAAAGCGGTTTCATGGGAGCATTCTATCCCGAACCACGGCGGGTCAAAGGCGGCTTGCTCGGCAATTTACCTGAGCACAGACTAATCTTGGCGGCGGTCTCTGCCGAAGATAACAGTAGCCGTGGCTGAGAGCCCTGCAAACCGGTGCCGTTACTGCCAGGGGAATTTTCCCGAGGAGGTGCTGCGTCTTCATGGCGGCTTCTGCTCGCCGGAGCATGCGGAGGCGTTCCAGGCTGGAGGCGATAGGCCCGAGGCCGAGGGCCGCAAGGAAGGCCGCTGCCAGTGGTGCGGACAGCCGCTGCCGCTGCTGGCGCGGTTGAAAGGAGACCGATTCTGTTCCGAGTGGCACGAGCAGCAACACTACCGCCGGCAGGCCGAAAGCTTCCTGGATCGGGTCAGACGGTACCGCCGCCAGGGCGGAGGGTCGCGGCTGCACTCCGAGACGGCCAAGGTCACAATCCGCCCGGGCAGCCAACGCAATGATCCGCCCGGCGCACCGGATGAGCCGCCGCCGCGCCAACTGGAGCAGCGATGGCGGGAGACCAGTCCCGCTCTGATGTTGCGCGAGCCGGAGCCGATTTGGACGCTGCGGGGCAGCATCCCCAAGGCCACGAGGTTGAACGGTCAAGCGTATTGGCGGGAGGGGCTTGGTGATAGCCGCCGCCGGACGGCGGGGAATTGGCGGGAACACGGCGAGAAGCCTCCCGAATTGCCCTTGAAAGTCATGTGGCGCCGGACTGGCCGGCTTGGCCGCGGCGGGCTGGTGCTTGGGACGGCGCCGGGCTATCATGCCAGTCACGGAGCCCGCGAAATGCCAGAGCCGCGCCGCGCTGACTGCTGGTCGGATTCCGATATGACCCAGCCGTTGGCTGCGCCCCGTCGTTGCCCATCCCCGCGGTGGCAGGCGGCGGCGCCGGCGCCTTTGCATCCGGCGTGGGCGACAGCGATTCCAGCCGTGACGAGAATTCAGCCGGATGCCGCCACTGCTGCTGATGTCTGGCGGGAACACGCGTCTGTTCGTCATTGTCAGGCGCCTGGCGGCGTGCTCGCGGCTGCGGCGCGAAGCGGATTGTTGCCACGCGCCGCTTCCCCCTTCACGCAGCGGCCGCACGAGCGGATGAGGGTTCCCGATTCTCCGCCGGCCGAGTGGAGGGAACTCGCCGGCTCGCGCCAGCAAGGTGAAGCCCACATGGGGCCTCTGCCCGTGTCCCACTCGGCTTTGGCGACACGCATTGTGAGCCATCATTGGCAGTTCACTGGTGTTCTTGGGGCTGGATGGAAAGATGCAACTCCACTGGGCAGACATGAGATGACGGCGCCTCCATCCGGTGCGAGTCCGGCGGCGGAATCTCGTTCCTGGGCCACATGGACGGTTGCGGCGCTGCCCGCAGCGGCAACGAATAGCCTCACTTCGAGTCCCGACCCGGGGGCCTTCCGGCTTCGCTCACCCGGCCCCGCGTGGACGCCCTCCCCGCCGGTTCGCATGGCTGGCGCAGGAGAGGCTCGGGCGGAAACCGGAGCCTGGAAGGAAAGAAAGGTCCAGGACAGCATTCCTGCTTTACCGCAGGCAGGGAAGTGGACGGCATTTATGCAGTCCTTGCCAGCTTCCGGCTTCCTGGGTGAGTCTATGGCCAACCTGCCCGCGACCGCAGCCATAGACTCCAGCAAAGCGGCTTTCGAAGACTGGCAGGGCACCTCAGAGAAGCTGCCTGAGCCCCGGTTCTCCAGCCGGTTGCCGGTGCGGCGGCATCCTCAGCGCTTGTCGGTCGCGCCACATCATCTTGAGCGGACTGCGGCGCCGGGCTTTATTCAGACGGAACTCGCCGGCGCTACCTGGGCATCGGCCGGTGGCGAACTCAGGTTCCCGCTACAGCCTCAGGCAACCCTGGAGCGTCTGGGGGGCGCCGGGTTCTGGCCGGCCACTGGTTTTGTGCTCCGGCCGCCATCCATTCCTTTGGAGCACCCCGAATGGAGTCTTGAGCCGCGGTATCACTGGCCTCTGGCACTCGCCGAGCCGGCAGCAACCAGGCGTGCGCCGAAGTTTGCCGTATGCCGTACCGATGCGGGCATAGAGGCGGTGAAGCGGCGGCCCGATGCCCCGCTGACGCGGATGCCAGAGGCTTGCTGGTCACCCTCGGGCATGACCGTCGCGGAAGCCGTTCTGGTGCCTGAGGCGCCCGTCACGCTGTCCTTCGGCTCGTGGTGGAAGCCAGAACGCGGGGCTTTGGTTCCGGGGCTTCGCGGGAGGGCCGAATCAGGCTGGGTCGACTGGGGAACACCGCGCTGGAGCGCTCAGGGCGCATCCGTCTCGGACGTGATCCAGCCGGCGCCCGGCCGGTCGGTCCGGGTCTCAGGTTTTGGCCGGCAATTCGCGATGCGCAGCGTGACGGGTCCGGTGTTGGAGAGGAATGTTGAAAGGGAGGCGCGGGGGTATCCGGAGCGGTTGAGGCTCCCGCATCTGGTTTGCCGCTTCCCGGGAACGGAGCCGGCAGCGGGCTTGGGAAGGGGCGGCGTTGGTTCGTCTGTCTTTCGTTTTTCAGGAATCTTGCGAGAGGAATGATTGGTTGAGCATCGGAGAACTTGTCATGCCAGAGTGGAACACGGAAATACAACCGGAGCGGACGGTAGAGGCGGCACAGGCGATTCCGGCCGAGTTGGGGCGGGCTGGCGCCCTGCATCTGCTGGGCAAGAAAGCGGAGGCAATAGAGGAGCTCACCAGGCTGCTGGATCGCCGGCCGGATTACGCGCCGGCGTACCGGGTGCGCGCGATGCTCTGCATGGAGCTGGGCGAGGAGGTCCGCGCGCTGGAAGACCTGGAGAAGTATCACAGCCTGGGCTTCGGCGATGTGCAGTCCCGGCTGGCGCGCGCACAATGCACGCTGAAGGCGGGGCGGTGGCAGGAGGCGGCCGAGCAATTCCAGGCACTGCTCGATGCCAACCCCGATCTGGATGAGGCTTTGCTTGGACTGGGGCTGGCGCACCTGCGGCTGCACCACCTCGAGGAAGCACTTTCTTTGTTGACGCGATATCTGGACCGCCACCCGGACGACGCGACGGCGCGTTTCGGTCAGGCGGTGGCGTTGCATTTGGCCGGCGACGTGGATCACGCCATCCCCATCTACGAGAAACTGGCTTCGGATTCCGAGTACGGGAAGGACTGCCTGATCAATCTCTGCTCCATCTACCGCCAAAAGAAGGACGGAGATGGGCTGCTGGCGTGCAGCAACCGGCTGCTGGCGGCCGATCCTGACTCAGCGGCGGCGCGCGAAGCAGCCGCCTATGCGGCCTTTGTGAAGGAAGACTACGCGCAAGCCGCCGCACATCTCCAGGCATTGGCCGAGAAGGGGGCGTTGCCGGTCGAATCCTGGATGAACCTCGGGCTTTGCCGGCGGAAGGAGGGCCAGCACGAGCTGGCGCTCCAGGCTTACCAGCAGGCGCTGGCCTTGCAGCCCGACCTGGCGGAAGCGCACCTTCGGGTGGCGGAAATCCTGAACGAGCTCGGACGTTCCGAGGAGGCGCTGAACGCCTGCCGCGCGGGGATCGAGGTCTGTCCGGATGTCGCTGACCTCTATTTCATGGCAGTGGAGTTGCACGACAGGGCGGGCCGCCGCGAGGATGCCGAGGCTCTGCTGGAGGTGCTCGCGCTGCGGCAGCCGGGCAACGCGGATCTTTGGTTCCGGCTCGGAAACATGAAATACGACCGGCATGCCTTTGGCGAAGCCGCCGATGCCTACCGCGCGGCCCTGGCAGCAAAGCCTGATTGGGCGGAAGCGCAGCTCAATCTCGGCCTGGCGTGCTACGAGTCCGGCCGCTACGACGATGCCGAAGCCGCATTCCAGCGCGCCCTGGCCATCAAGCCCGGCTGGGAACCCGCCCTGCGCGCCGCGGCCGTCAACGCGCTCAAGCAGAATCATCTGGACGCAGCCCTCCAATACCACCGGCAGCTCGTCGATTCCGGCCACAGCGATCCGGAGGTGCTCTACAACACCGCCATGTTGCATGAGCAACTCGGCCAGAAAGAGGAAGCCGAACTCCTGTACCGGCAGGCGCTCGAGTGGAAGCCGGATTTCGCGGAGGCCCTGGTCGGCCTGGGCTACGTGCTCGAAGGCACCGGCCGCGCCGAAGAAGCCCGCCAGTGCTGGGCGCGGGCCATGGAAATCAAGCCGGCACTGGCCGAGGACTATTTCGGGCTTAAATCTTGAGATCCGCAGCACGCTCCTGCGCCGGGCGTGTGGCGCCTTGGCCCGGAAGAGCAGCGCGGCGGACCGGACCGCCGCACAGAGCAGCCGGGGAGGCGGACCGCAAACGCAATGTGTGCGGCTCCTGCAGACCCAAGGGTCCGCGAGCCGGAACGGCCGCCGTTCTTGATCGGACCCTGTGCAAGCCCCGGGAAATACCTTCGGCGGCGCCGGCGGACCACGCGCTTCCAGTCCGTTTCGAATGACGGCCGGTCCGCCGCGGAAACCGCACTAACCGGGCAATTGGAAGTTGTCGCCCAGGTACACCCGCCTGACGTCCGGGTCCAACGCCAGCGCGGCAGGAGTTCCGGCGCGGAAGATCCTTCCCTGGTTGATGATGTAGGCGCGGTCGGTCACCGCCAGCGTCTCGCGCACGTTGTGGTCGGTGATCAGGATTCCAATGCCTCGTTCCCGCAGATGCGAAATGATCCGCTGAAGCTCGAGAACCTGAATCGGGTCGATGCCGGAGAATGGCTCATCCAGCAGCAGGAACTTCGGCTCGATCGCCAGCGCTCGGGCGATCTCCACGCGCCGGCGCTCGCCGCCCGAGAGCGCGAAGCCCTTGTTCTTCCGCACCGCTTCCAGCCCCATCTGCTCGATCAGCTCTTCCAGCCTCATCCGCCGGTCGGCGGGGCGCAGAGGCAGCGTCTCGAGAATTGCCAGCAGGTTGTCCTCGACGCTGAGACGGCGGAACACGGAGGGCTCCTGCGGCAGATAGCTGATGCCGGAGCGGGCGCGCTCATACATGGCCAGGTCCGTGATTTCGCGGTCGTCGAGAAAAATGCGGCCGCCATCGGGCGTAACCATGCCCACGATCATGTAGAAGGTGGTCGTCTTGCCTGCGCCATTGGGCCCCAGCAGGCCCACCACCTCGCCGGTGGCCACGCTCACGCTGATGTTGTCCACCACGCGCCGCTTGCGGTAGGCTTTGCTCACTTCCTCCGTGCGCAGCACGCTCCGGCCATTGCCCGAAATCCCGGTCACCGTCTCTTATTATGCGGCCGGCGCAGCCGGCTGGTGGAGGGCGCTTTACCGCAGATTCAGCTCCCCTTCAGTTTCACGCGGCTCACTGCCGGACCGGCGCCCTCGTTGTCCACAATCATTCTGTCCTGTCTGCCGAACCATGTGATCACCGCCCCTCGCGTGATGCCCTTCTCCGCGTCCTCCACGCTCGGGTTGCCGCCGCTCAGCACGATCCTGTCGTCGTGGAGCGAATACTCGGCGTGCTCGCCACGCCCGGTACGTTTGCGGGCGCGCGCTTCCGAGCGGATCACCACGGCGCCCTGCGCGTTCAACCGCTCCAGGCGGGTCTCCTTCTTCCCCCCCGCCGTCTCCTCGCGGAAGTAGCCAGTCAGCTCGCGCGATTCCACTGTCATCGCCGGGCGTTCCAGGCGGGCGCCACCGGTGAATACAACACGTTTCGCCTTGCCCTCGTACACCATGGACGGCGCCCGCACTACGGAGACGCGCTGTCCTGCGGCGCCGCCCGCACCGCCGCGGGCATCCGGAATCTCGGCCACCACGTCCTGCTCGGCCTCCACTCTCTCTTCTTTGCGGAAGATGCGCACGCGCTGCGCCCGCAGGCGCATATCTCCCTGCCACAGCACGGCGCTGCCCTCGAACAGAACCCGGTTGTTGCGGTCCTCGACCCGCATGCGCTCCGAGGTGGCGCGCAGGGGTTCGCCTCCCTCGATCATTCCCCCCCCGCCCTGCGTCCGCATCACCGTGCTTACGCCGCCCGCGGCTGTCATGACGTCCTGTTTCTGGTCCAGCGTGATTTCGGGCGCCGCCGTCATTCCCGATTCATCCCAGACCCGCGCCGCACCCCGCAGCTCCATCTTCTCCGTCTTCGCCTCATAGTGGGCGCGCTCCGCCTGCGCCCGTTTCGGCCCTTCCTCGTACTGGAATGCCTCCCACTGTTCCAACTGGTCCAAAGCCCCGGTTTCCGTATCGAACTTCGCCAGAAGCTCGCCGCTCCGGGTCCGCGTTTCCAGGGGCTTTCCGTCCCGCCCACGCTTCACTGTCCTGGTCTCGGCCTTGTGCGCACGAAACAACTCCAGAGCGTTCTCCGCGCCATAATCGAGCGTCAGCGGCTCGCCCTTCACCTCACGGAAAGGGTCTTCCGCGCGCGCCGGGCGGAACTCGATCCGGCCGGGTCCGTCGGTCGACACCCGCTCCATCTCCTCGCCACCCGGCCGCATCGCCATATGGATGATTTCGGCTTCCAGAACGCGCACAGGCTGCGGTGGCCGGCCTTTGGCCGCCGCCGGGCGGTTCTCGACGTGCCCCTGCCCGATGGCCAGCGCATGGCGCAGCTCCGAGCCGGACTTGCCCGCTGCAAAGTCCAGGTACAGACGGTCCGAGGTGACTTCGGTGATCCCCGCCGCAGCCGTGGAGACCAGCCGCGCCCGCTGCGTCGCTTCAATCCTGCGCACCTCGGCCTTCTCGCCGAAGTGGACTGTAAGGCCACCCGCTTCATAATCGAGCCGCCTGCCCGGCATTTGGTCTGTCCCGGTGGCGCCCGTGGTCTCCAGCCGGTCGATCTCTCCCTGCTCATTCAGCTTCACGAAGGCGTCCTGCCCCCGCAGCTCAAACCCGCCGCGCACCAGCCGGGATGGCGCCGTCAGCATGATCTCAGACGCCAGCTCGCGGTACAGAACCCGGCTCGCCCATACCTGTAAAGGCGGCTTGCCCGCCGCACCCGTCCACAGGAGCTCCGCCTGCGATTCCATGACGATTTCGTGCGCGCCGGGATCGTAAGAAGCCCCGATGCAGCGGCCGCGGGCTGCTCCGAACTCAAACTCCGCTTCCTTTTCTGTCCACGCACGGTTCGTCTGCACTTCCAGCCGCACCGCAGAAGTGCGGATCTTCATGATCCGGCCCGGCGGCGCGGCCGCGCCGCGCGTCAGCCCCAGGGTGATCTCCACCGCCCCCTCCGCCGCCAGGACGCCGTCTTTCTGACTGAACGTGCCCCGGCCGCTCCGCACAAGATCGTAGCGCGGGCCATCCACCTGCCGGATTTCCATCTCGAGCCCCTCCAGATGGATCACCGGCGGCTCTTTCGATTGCTCGAACCGCGAGGCTCGGATCAGAATCCGGGACTGCGCCCCCGACTTGATCTCGTATTCCCATTGCGCCGCTACCGCTGACGTGTTCTCCGGCAATGGCGAAGGCGGCGCCTGACGCGACAGCCGCCGCGATTCCCGTTCCCGCCAATACACCCAGCCCACGCCCGCCGCCACCACGGCCATGGCCACCAGCAGCATCCAGCGGACGCGCCGCAGCATACCGCCAGAATAGCACCGGAGCGGGTTTTCGCCGTGTCCGGACTCCGGAGTGACGCGCTGCTGCGGCGCGGAGACGCCGCAGCCGCTGCGCGGTTGGGCGCCACGGTTGCGGGACAGAGCGGCTGCCACAGCGGGCTGGGTCTTTCTGGCGGGATATGCCCAGGCATTGAGTGGCACGCACTAAGATTCTCTCTGTGGCGGGTAGGATGGCGTGTGCATAGGCGGACCAGCCAGCCCCAAGGCATTCCAGTAAGTTTTTTATATGCAGTCACTTACAGAAGCATCTTGTCACTCTTCGGCCGAGTGTGCTAATAATGGGAAGCGGTGCGAGGAACCGCTCGGGTTCCACATCGATTTCACGCGCCGAAGCGAGAATCGACAACACAATCGTGGAGGTAAAGCAAAGCGATGCAGATTCGTCCGCTCTATGACCGGCTGGTTGTGCGCCGGATCGAGGCTCAGGAGACGGTGCAGAACGGCATCATCATTCCGGACACGGCAAAAGAGAAGCCGCAGGAGGGAGAGGTGGTGGCTGCGGGCCGTGGCAAGCGGCTCGAGGACGGCACCGTGGTTCCTCTGGACGTGAAGGTGGGCGACCGGATCCTGTTCGGCAAGTACTCCGGCAGCGACATCAAGATCGACGGCGAGGAGTTTCTGATTTTGCGCGAGGACGAGGTTCTCGGCGTTCTGGAGAAGTAAGGGTTCTCAAACGAGATAGAGGAGAGAAGACAGTATGGCAGCCAAGCAGATTGTATATAGCGAGACTTCGCGTCAGGCGATCCTGCGCGGCGTGAACCAGCTTGCTGACGCAGTGAAGGTCACGCTGGGCCCGAAGGGCCGCAATGTCGTTATCGAGAAGAAGTTCGGCGGGCCGCTGATCACCAAGGACGGCGTTACGGTGGCCAAGGAGATCGAACTGAAGGATCCGCTGGAGAACATGGGCGCGCAGATGGTGCGCGAGGTCGCTTCTAAGACCTCCGACGTGGCCGGCGACGGCACCACCACGGCCACCATTCTGGCCCAGGCGATCTTCCGCGAGGGCGTGAAGTCGGTGGCCGCGGGCGCCAACCCGATGGCGCTGAAGCGCGGCATCGAGCGCGCGGTGGAAGCGGTGGTCGAAGAGATCAAGAAGTTCTCCAAGCCGATTTCCGGTCCGATGATCGCCCAGGTGGGCACGATCTCGGCCAACGGCGACACCGAGATCGGCAACAAGATCTCGGAGGCGATGGAGAAGGTTGGCAAGGACGGCGTGATCACGGTGGAAGAGTCCAAGACGATGCACACCGAGCTGATCACGGTCGACGGCATGCAGTTTGACCGCGGCTACCTCTCGCCCTACTTCATCACCGATCCCGACCGGATGGAAGTAGTGCTGGAAGAGCCCTACATCCTGATCCATGAGAAGAAGATCAGCAACATGAAGGATCTGCTGCCGGTGCTCGAGCAGATCGCGCGCTCCGGCCGGCCGCTGCTGGTGATCGCCGAGGAAGTGGAAGGCGAAGCGCTGGCCACCCTGGTGGTGAACAAGCTGCGCGGCACGCTGAGCGTCTGCGCGGTGAAGGCGCCGGGCTTCGGCGACCGCCGCAAGGCCATGCTCGAGGACATCGCCATCCTCACCGGCGGCAAGGCCATCATGGAGGAGACCGGCATCAAGCTGGAAGGCGTCCGCCTGGAGGATCTCGGCCGCGCCAAGCGGGTCGTGGTGGACAAGGACAACACCACCATCGTCGACGGCGCCGGCGACCAGAAGGCGATCGAGGGCCGGATCAAGCAGATCCGCACGCAGATCGAAGAGACCACCTCGGACTACGACCGCGAGAAGCTGCAGGAGCGCCTGGCCAAGCTGGCCGGCGGCGTGGCGGTGATCAAGGTCGGCGCAGCCACCGAGACGGAGATGAAGGAGAAGAAGGCCCGCGTCGAAGACGCCCTCCATGCCACCCGCGCGGCGGTGGAAGAGGGCATCGTGCCCGGCGGCGGCGTCGCCATGCTGCGCGCTTCCCGCGTGCTGGACGGCATCAAGGGCGACAACGACGAGCAGATCGGCATCAACATCGTGAAGCGCGCCTGCGAGGAGCCGGTACGCCAGATCGCCGGCAACGCCGGTTTCGAAGGCGCCATCGTCGTTGGCAAGATCCTCGCCAACTCCGATCCGAACTTCGGCTTCAACGCCCAGACCGGCGAGTATGAGAACCTCGTCGAAGCCGGCGTCATCGACCCGACCAAGGTGACCCGGACTGCGCTCCAGAACGCCGCATCCATCGCCGGCCTCATGATCACCACCGAAGCGATGGTGTGCGAGATTCCGGAGAAGAAGCCGGCGCCGGCTCCCGGCGGCCATGGCCCCGACATGGACTACTGATCCCGCATCACCCCATCGCCACCTCCAGCCCGCGGCTCCGCTTCCCGGCGGCGCCGCGGGCTTGCCTTTGCGCTCCCAGCGGGCGGAAATCAACCTCGACCAAATCAAATTCGCTGTGTGCCATGGCCGCCTCGTCCGCGCTAGGGTGCGCTCTCAATTGACGGTACCCCCAAAAACCCTCCAGAGCGCAGGGGAATGCCTGCGAAAAAACCGCGTAACTCCTCCAATCGCCTCAGCGTCGCTTCGATTCTTGTCCTCGACGCTCCGTCAGAATCATGGACGGCTTCATGAATACCGCGTACATATTCCCTGTATTTCTCCTCCACCTCCCTCGAGGCCGCCTCAAACGCTTCCTCTGTCTCACGCCAATACGCATCAGTCGCTCCTGCCAGCGCGTCGACGAGGCCTTTCTTCTTGAATTCAGCCGCCAAGACTTCTGCAAGCCTCGATTGCCAAGATTCTCCGAAGAGTCCGAAAAACAGCAGCGCCGCAGCAACGGCCAAGCCGACTGCCAGCACCATGGGGCCTCCAATAGCCGCAATGGCGGAGATGACGCTGGAAGTTCCCCCAGTAGCAACGCCAAGGGCCGATAACAGGCCGACGCTCTTCGCAACCAAGATATAACCACCAAGATTACCCAGACATGCCGCCCACAATCCGAGCGCTCCCAGTGTCGACAAGCCGGCGAGGCTACCGGCAAACGCCCCCTGGGCATCAAAAGGGACCAGGAATTCTCCCCTCAGCTCCTCACATTCAAGCTTCATCGATGCGTTTACATAACAACCGACATAGTCCTCCACCGCAGCACGAACCAATTCCGATCCGTCTTGCAGATGCAGGTTGAGCAAATGCTCCACCCTGTCGAGGATCTTGACAGCCGCATATGATTTCGCCTCCTTTTTCGTATCGAACTCGCGCCGAATAACATCCTCGATACGGGTCTTCGACAGTTCGTGCGCGAGCTCTTCCCTAACGTACCTCGCACTCTGCCTTCTCAGTTCTGCAATTAG
>CAKZUE010000036.1 GCA_937920635.1 uncultured Bryobacteraceae bacterium | reverse complement strand
AGGGCCAGCGCCTGCTCGTGAATCTGGCCAGCCGGTCAGCCAAATGGGAGGCGCCGCGGTGATTGATACTCCTTCCGCCGCGGAAACAGGCTGTAGAACCTTCCGGGGATCGGAGGGCGCTCCAATCCAGCGAGCGGGCTCTCGCTGGCGGGGAAGAGGAAAGCGTGTGTAATTCCTGGCCCCTGCCGAATGCCAAGGTTCTCAGGATCAACGATTGACAGCAGATGCGGAGGACATGGCCATGAGCACGGCATCCATGGTGCGGGGATGGGTGAGCGAGACAGGAGATGCCCAACGGGGCAGGCGAGTCCTTTCTCCATCTGGAATGGCCTGACGGCTCCACATCCGCCTGCAGCCTTCCGCAACGCACGCTATTGGGACTCCGATGGCCAAAATCCATCCCGAAGGCCGGTGGAAAAAGGGGAATTGTGTTCCTGTCCCCTTTTTCTCTCAGCCGCGTGAGGCTTCTTCGATGCAGGCTTCCAGCGTTTCCACGGCGAAGTCCGCCTGATCGGCGGTGAGCACGAGCGGCGGGGCCAGCCGGATCGAGTTCGGCCCGGCGCCGAGGATCAGGATGCCCTTCTCGAAGGCCAGATCCACGATGCGGTCGCGCAATTCGGGCGCGCGTTCTTTCGTCGCCTGGTCTTTCACCAGCTCGAAGCCGATCATCAGCCCCAGCCCGCGCACGTCGCCCACGTGGCGGAACCGGCTCGGCCACTCGCGCATCCGCTCCAACATGCGCGCGCCGGTGCGGGCGGCGTTGTCGATCAGTTCCTGTTCCAGCAGCTCGATCGTGGCCAGCGCCGCCTCCACGGCGACCGGGTTGCCGCCGAACGTGGAGGCATGGGCGCCGGGCTTCCACGTCATCAGTTCCGCGCGCGCCACCGTGGCGCCAAGGGGCAGCCCGCTGGCGATGCCTTTGGCGATGGCGATGATGTCCGGCTCGAGGCCAAAATGTTCGCTCGCGAACATCCGGCCCGTGCGCCCCATGCCGCTCTGCACTTCGTCGGCGACAAGCAGGATGCCGTGCCGCCGGCACACCGCCTGCAATTCGTCAAAGAACTTTTGCGGCGGCACGACGTAGCCGCCTTCGCCCTGCACCGGCTCCACAAACACGGCGGCCACCTCGGACGGCGGCAGGATGGTGCGGAACAGCTCCTGTTCGAGCACCTTCACGCATTCCACGTTGCAGGTGTCCGGCGTCCGGTTGTACGCGCAGCGGTAGCAGTAAGCGTAAGGGATGTGACACGAGCCCGGAAACAGAGGCGCGAAGCCCTCGCGCTGGGCGCTCTTGGATGCGGTGAGCGACAGCGCCCCCATGGTGCGGCCATGAAAGGCGCCCAGAAAAGCGATGGACTTGTCCCGCCGCGCCGCATAGCGCGCCAGCTTCAGCGCGCACTCGACCGCCTCGGCGCCCGAGTTGCCCAGGAACACGCGGCGCGGTCCTCCGCCGGGCACGAGCGCGGCCAGCTTTTCGCCCAGCGCCACCATGTTCTCGTAATAGAAATCCGTGCCGGACATATGGAGGAACTTCTCCGCCTGGCGGCGGATGGCCTCGACCACGCGCGGGTGGCAGTGCCCGGTGGCGACGACCGCAATGCCCGCGTTCATGTCGAGGAAGCGGTTGCCGTCGACGTCGGTGACGATGGCGCCCTCGCCCCGCTCGATCACGAACGGGTAGCTGCGCGTGTAGGAGGGGCTCATCACGGCGTGGTCGCGCTCGACGATGGCCCTGGCGCGCGGGCCGGGCAGCGCCGTCAGAATCTGGGGCAGATCGGTGCGGGTTGTGCTGGACATGGACGATTCTCCCTGAAAACGGATGACTGACGAAGGATGACAGGAGAGGCGCGGGGATTGGGGAGCCTAGTCGCAGGCAAACAGGAAGGGCCGCATGGCGGCGGGCGTCCGCGTCACACTCCGATTTTACGCTAGAATCGGCTTCTTGAGAACCCCGCAGTATGAGCAGTGACTCCGTTCTCTCCCTCGAGATCGCGCCGGATGAGGCCCTCCGCCTGCTGAACGAGGGCAGAGCCCGGCTGATCGACGTCCGCGAGCCGCATGAGTATCAGTTGGCGCGCATCGACGGCGCCCAGTTGATTCCCATGAACACGGTGCCGCAACGGCTCCAGCAACTGGAGGCGGCGGCGGACGAGCACCTGCTGATCGTGTACTGCCACCACGGCGTGCGCAGCCTGAGCGTGGTGGACTGGCTCCGCCGGCAGGGAGTCGAGCAGTGCGTCTCCCTGATCGGCGGCATCGATCTGTGGAGCCGGCAGATCGATCCGCAGGTGCCGCGATACTGACCTCCATGCCGCAGAAACCGAAGTTTTACACCAAGCCCACCTGAACCACCTGCCGCAAGGCCAGGAGTTTCCTGGCCCAGCAGGGAATCGAGGCGGACGTCGTGGATCTGTCCAGGGGGCTCACCGTGGATGAGCTCGACCGCCTGATCGGCACGCGCGATTACCGCCTGTTCCTGAACCCGAAGAACGAGCTCTTCCGCCGCATGAGCATGAAGACCAACCCGCCGCCGCGCGAGGAAGCGCTGCGGCTGATGAGCGAGAATCCGAACCTCTTGCGCCGCCCCATCCTCGTGCGCGGCTCGAAGATCCTGCTGGGATTCCGGGAAGACGAGTGGCGCGAGGCTTAACCCCCGCTGCGGCGCCGGGCGGGAAGTGCTATTTGTGATCGTGTGATCACGCGCAGAGACCTTGCCATGGCGGCGGCTGCCGCCTCCACCACCAGGCGCGCCGGCGCGCAGCAGCAGCCCGCGTATTGGGGGGCGCTCCAGAAGTTCGAAGGGCGCTTTCAGCCGGATTCGTTCGACTCGCTCGCCTGGACGCGGAAGCGCTATGAAGAGATGCCGCGGCGGCTCGGCTTCCGCGCGCGCAACGTGCGCGAGGCGCAGGCATGGCAGCGCAAGCTGCGCGCGAAGCTCACCGAACTGCTCGGCGGCTTCCCGCCGCGCACGCCGCTGCGCGCCGAGGTGCTGGAGCGGCGCGAGTTCCCCGCCTACGTGCGCGAAAGCGTCATCTTCGAGTCGCGCCCGGGCCTCGGCGTCTTCGGCTACTTCCTGATCCCCAGGGGCCGGCCGCAGCCGCGCCCCGCGCTGATCTGCGTGCCTGGCCACGGGCGAGGCGCCGATGACATCGCGGGCATCGACGACAAGGGGCAGGACCGCACGGAGAAGGGTCCGTATCAATTCGATTTCGCCGTGCAGGCGGCGGAGCGGGGCTTCGCTGCGTTCGCCATCGAGCCGCTCGGCTTCGGCTGCCGCCGCGACCCGGCCAGCCGCCGCCGCGGGCTCGGCCAGTCCTCCTGCCAGCCCGCCGCCGGCGCCGCGCTGCTGATGGGGGAAACGATGATTGGCTGGCGCGTCTACGACGTCATGCGAGCCGTCGACTACCTCGAAACCCGCGCCGAAATTGATGCCCGGCGCATCGGACTGATGGGCATCAGCGGCGGAGGCACGATCACAACGTTTGGCGCCGCGCTGGAGCCGCGCATTTCGGCGGCGCTCATCAGCGGCTACCTGAACACGTTCCGCGACTCGATCTTCAGCCTCTCGCACTGCATCGACAACTATGTGCCGGGCATCCTGCACTGGTGCGAGATGTACGACGTCGCCGCGCTGATTGCGCCGCGCCCGCTGTTCTGCGAGTCCGGCACGAAGGACGACATCTTTCCGATCGAGGCGTTCCGGTTCTCGTTCGGCGAGGTGCAGAAGGTGTACCGCCTGTTCGGCGCGGAAGACCGGATCGGCCAGGAGATTTTTGAGGCGGGGCATCAGTTTTCCGGGAAGCTGGGTTTTCCGTTTCTCGAGAAGCATCTCGGCGTCTAGCAGGCCATGGCGGTGTACGAGTTGCTCGATCACACGGCGGACATGGGCTTCCGCGTCCGCGCGGCGAGCCTCGAAGAGCTGTTCGTCCAGGCCGCGGAGGCGCTGGTGTCGATCGCGGTGAATCCGCTGTGCGCCACCCCTCTGGAGATGCGCTCCCTGCGGTGTTCCGGCGCCACCCTGGAAGACCGCTTCATCAACTGGCTGAACGAGGTGCTCTGGCTGCTGGACGGAGAGCGGTTCCTCCCGGCGCTTTTCGACGATCTCAGGCTGGAGGGCGATTCCGTCAGCGCCCTGGTCTGGGGCGAGCCGCGCGACGACGCGCGCCATCCGCCGCGCATCGTCGTCAAGGCGGCCACCTTTCATCAGCTTGTCATCCGGGAGCACAATGGCATGTGGGAGGCCGAGGTCTTCCTCGACATCTGAGCGAGCGAATGCTGAAGCAGGCAAGCGACCAAGCATTGTTGGACGGAAGGGAATTGACATCTCATGTGGTTTAGGTCTTTGGTGCGAGGCGGACTGGAACAGCTTCTCGAAAAGTTCGGATACTGCCTCAAGGTTTCTGAAAACCCGCCCCGTGGCTATTCCCGGTTTCTTCAGATGTACCGGTCTGTCGCTCCAGAGCCCCGGACTGTTTTTGATATTGGCGTGGGCCGGGGCACTCCGTGGCTTTACGAGGGGTTTCCGAATGCGCATTTCGTTCTGGTGGAGGCGCTGGAGGACTTCGCTGCGGACGTGGATGCCATCCTGAAACGATATGACGCCGAATGTCATTACTGCTGCCTCGGCCGATCGGAGGGCGAGGCCGAGTTCCGGGTGCGTCCGGGAGTGCTTACCAGTTCCGGCCTTCACGCGTTGAGCGCCGATTATCGCAACAGTTGGAGCGGCGCTGCGAGCGAGGTGGAGCAGGTCCGCCGGGTCACCATGCAGAAGCTTGATTCTCTTGCAGCGGACATTGCTCTGCCGACGATCTTGAAAATCGACGTGGAAGGATCAGAACTGGACGTGTTGGAGGGCGGTGTCCGGACCGTTGAATCGGCTGACATGATTCTTGTCGAGACTTCGGTCACCAACAGGTTCGAGGGCGGGGCGGATTTGATCCAGGTTGGCAGTTGGTTGAAGGACCATGGTTTCGGCCTGTTCGAGATCGTGAGTTTCTCCACTGCGGGCCCCCGGCGCATCACTTGCTATGTGGACGCCGCTTTTGTGCGCCTGGACAGTGAAGCCTATTTCCGGCTGTCGAGCAGATGAAGTCCCTCCACCTCCTTTCCCATTGGATTTTGCGTCCGAAATATTGAAGGCAAGCGAGGGGACTCGATATGCAGATCGAGCACGTCGACGAAGTCCGCCACCGCATTCCCAAGAGCGCCCGCCACGGCATGCGCACCGATGTGCTGTTCTACGCCAGCGGTCCGATTCTCGATCAGGTGGAGAAAGACCGCGCGCTCGAGCAGGCGATGAACGTCGCCTGCCTGCCGGGCATCGTCGGCCCGTCGCTGGCCATGCCGGACATCCACCAGGGCTACGGGTTCCCCATCGGCGGCGTGGCGGCGATGGATTGGGACACCGGCGTGGTGAGTCCCGGCGGCGTCGGTTACGACATCAACTGCGGCGTGCGGCTGATCCGAACGAATCTCGAAAAAGACGAGGTCCGGTCGCGGCTGAAGGAACTGGTGGACCAGGTGTTCCGCGACGTGCCCTGCGGCGTCGGTGGCAAGGGCCATCTCGACATCAGCGGGAAACAGCTTGACCAGATTCTCGAACAGGGCGCGGAATGGATGGTGGAGCACGGCTACGGCGAGCCCTCCGACATCGAGCACTGCGAGGAGCGGGGCTGCCTGGCCGCGGCCAGCGCGGCCGAGGTGAGCGCGCGCGCCAAGGAGCGCGGGCGCCCGCAGATCGGCACTCTTGGCAGCGGCAACCATTTCCTCGAAATCCAGTTCGTGCACCGAGTGCACGATGAAGAAGCCGCGCGCTGCTACGGGCTCGAAGAGGGCCAGGTGGTGGTGCTGATCCATAGCGGCTCGCGCGGGCTGGGCCATCAGGTGTGCACGGATTTCCTCGCGCAGATGGGCGCGGCGATGAAGAAATACGGCATCACGCTGCCGGACCGGCAACTGGCCTGCGTGCCGATTCAGAGCCCCGAGGGGCAGTCCTACCTGAAGGCGATGCGCGCGGCGGCGAACTTCGCCTGGGCCAACCGGCAGGCGATGCTGCATTTCGTGCGGGGCTCGTTTCAGAAGGTGTTCGGCAAGCGCGTGCGGCTGGGGCTGATTTACGACGTCTGCCACAACATCGCCAAGCGCGAGAAGTACCAATACAACGGGCGCAGCGTGGATGTGCTGGTGCACCGCAAGGGCGCCACGCGCGCCTTCCCGCCGCGCCATCCCGAGATCCCCGCCGACTACCGCGCGGTGGGCCAGCCGGTGCTGATCCCCGGCAGCATGGGTACGGCCTCGTGGGTCCTCGCCGGATGCGAGCGTGCGATGGAGGAGAGCTTCGGCAGCGTCTGCCACGGCGCGGGGCGGCTGCTGAGCCGCCATGCGGCCAAACACGGGCGCGACGCCCGCGCCGTGCAGCGCGAACTCGAAGAGCGCGGCATTCTGGTGCGCAGCGAGACGCGCGACGGCATCCTCGAGGAAGTCCCGGAAGCTTACAAGGACGTCGACGAGGTGATCGAAGTGGTGCACCGGGCGGGGCTGGCGCGCAAAGTGGCGCGGCTGCGCCCGATGGGCGTCATCAAGGGCTGAGGAGCGGGCCGCGCGGGGCGGCTACACTGAGAGGCGATATGCCCGAAGTGCGCCGCGCCCGTCCCGAAGAAGGGCCCGTCCTGCTGGAGCTGATCCGGGGACTGGCCGAGTACGAGAAGCTGGAGCCTCCGGATGAAGCCGCAGCGCAGCGGCTGCTGCGCGACATCTTCGGAGAGAAGCCGCGGCTGGAGGCGTGGCTGGCTTTCGTTGACGGCGAAGCCGCCGGCTACGCGCTGGTGCTCGAAACATATTCGAGCTTTCTTGCTTTGCCCACTTTGTACCTGGAAGACATCTTCGTGAAGCCCGAATTCCGCGGACGCGGCGCGGGCAAGGCGCTGTTCCTGCGCATGGTGGAAGAGGCGGAGCGCAGAGGGTGCGGACGCATGGAGTGGGTGGTGCTCGACTGGAACCGCACGGCGCTCGAATTTTACGAGCGCTTCGGCGCTGAGCGGCTGAACGAGTGGATCACCATGCGGCTGACGCGTGCGGACTTCGGGCGGATTCTGAAAGAATGATCTCATCATGCGGCGATCGAGGGTTCTGTGGATTCTCGCATTTGTCATCACCGTTGCTTCGGCGGTTTATCAACGCGTGACCGGTCCTACGCATCCGAAACGCGGCAAAGAGACGCTCGCCGGCAAGGAATTCCGCTACCGGCTTGTGCGCAGCATGGCGGGCGGCGACGCCGAAGTGCGGGTGCCCGCCGTGTCGCCGCAGACGAGAGGCACGCTCGCCTGGAAGCGGCACAAGACGCGCGATGACTGGACGTATGTGGAGATGGCGCGTGAGGGCGATCAACTGGTGGCGAGGCTGCCGCAACAGCCGCCGGCGGGCAAGCTCGCCTACCGCGTGATCCTTGAGGATGGCAGCGAGCGCGTCACGCTGGGCGGCGAGCCGGTCATCATCCGCTTCCGCGGCGAAGTGCCGTTGCCCGTGCTGGTGATGCATGTGATCGCGATGTTTGGAGCCATGCTGGCCGGCACGCGCGCCGGGCTGGAGTTCTTCCATCCCAGGCCGGACTACGGCCGCCTGTTGCTGTGGACGCTGGGGCTGTTGACTCTGGGCGGGCTGGTGCTGGGCCCCATCGTGCAGAAGTATGCTTTCGGCGCTTATTGGACCGGCTGGCCATTCGGCACGGACCTCACCGACAACAAGACCGCTGTAGCGTGGCTCGGGTGGATGATCGCCTGGCTCAAGCTGCGCCGCAAGCCAGAAAGCGCGGGCGCGTGGGTGCTGGGCGCGGCCATTGTGATGATGGCTGTGTTCGCCATCCCGCACAGCCTGCTGGGCAGCGAGCTGAAGTACGAGTGAGCCTTATAGCATCCGCCACAGAGAACTCTCCGGCTGCCTCCGTTTGAAGTCGCGGAACCTGAGGCACGGGTAGAACAGCAGCGCGCATCCCGCCAGCCATAGCGGATACAGCAGCCATTGCGGCGCGGGGTTGGCGCGAAAGGCGATCATCGACACTGTGCCGAAGAGATAGAAGTGCGTGATGTAGAACAGCAGCGGCGCCTGCCCGTAGACGAGCAGCACGCGCTGGAGCCCTGCGAGCCGTTCTCCCAGTTGATGGAACGCCCACAGCAGCAAGAGATCCAGCCCCAGCATCAGCGATGTGAACGCCAGGCTCGGCGGGTATTTCACCACCGTGAGCCACGCCATCCATCCCGCGCCCTCCGCCAGCCGGAGGTTGCCGAAGCCCCCGCCGGCACGGACCAGGGCGAATACGCCGATGAGCGCAAGCCCTGCTGGCAGAGCGGACCGCAGAGTCCGCTCCGCGTTGCGCCGCAACAAGCACCCCAGTCCCACCCCCAGAGCGCAGATGCCGAACCAGGGGATCACCGGGTATCCGCTCATGACGAGGCTCGATTGCCCCGGCGACAGCAGGATCAACGCTAGCGCGTGCTGCGCCCGCTCCGCGCCAAGCATCGGCAGCAGCACGTTGGGCGCGAGCACCGCGGCTGTGCCGATCGCGAACCACCACCGCGCCGCCAGCCCTGTCATCGCTCCGGCGAGCATCATGCTCAGCCCCAGCGTCACCAGCACGCCCAGCACCACGGGCGACATCGCCATCGCCCCCATGCCCGCAGGAGGCATCAACGCCATCGGTGCGACTTCAAACAGGTAACTGATTCCCACGAGCATCGCCCCGCGCAGCAGGAAGAACCGCCGCACGCGCGCCGTGTCCCAGCCCCGCTCCCGGCGTGATGCCTCCAGCAGCGCCATGCCCGCGCCCATCAGCAGGAAGAAGCCTGGCGCGCAAAGATGCGTCACCCAGCGCGTGAAGAACCAAGAGACGCTCTCATAAACCGGCAGCGGCTGGTTCCACATCTCGAAGGGATGCACGCGCGCCAGCAGCAGCGACGCGTGGTCCACGGCCATCAGCACCATGATCAGCCCGCGCAACGCGTCGAGCGCGGGCAGGCGTTGCTTCATGGCTTCTTCACCGTCGGGTATGCCACGCCCAGTTGCTCCAGGTAAGTGCTGTAGCGGGACGGGTCGTAGTAGAACTTGCGCATCGCGGGGCGGAAGCGTTCCATGCGCTCGCGGTTCAGATCGATGGGGGGCTTCTGCTCGGGCGGAACCAGCGACTGCCACTTCGTCTCTTTGGTCTGCTCGGCGAAATACTGCTTCGCCGCTTCGAGCAGCGCCGGGTTCAGCAGCAGATCCAGAGCCGTCATGGCGTGCGCCTTGGCGGCGGCGGTGGAGCCTTTGTGCGCGATCGGCGTGGCCATGGCGATGCCGCTCGACCAGTGATGGCCGATCATGCCGGGGATGTTGCCCGGATAGCGCAGCACCACCGTGGGCACGTTCCAGCCGACTTCGGCGATGTCGTCCGAGCCGTAGCTGCGGCGCGAGGCATCGGGCGGGCGCAGTTCGGTCACTTCCGTTCTCAGTCCGGCTTCCTTCACCTTCAGCTCGCGCTGCGCTGCGCGCGCCAGCGCCTGATCCGCCTCCGACCACTGCGGCATGCCGGCGCGCACGATGTTCGCATGCAGCGCCTCGGCCAGCGGCTTGTTGAAGTGGCCGGGCCAGGCGGCGCCGAGCGTGCGCTCGCTCATCTCGGTGTCGGTCATCATGGCCGCCGCCCGCGCGATGCGCGTGCCGATTTCGTGGAGTTCATTGATCCGTTCGTAATCCCACTCGCGGAAGTAATACCAGACCTTCGCAATGGGCGGCACCACGTTGGGCTGGTCGCCGCCCTGCGTGATCACATAGTGCGAGCGGTGCTCGGGCCGCAGGTGCTCGCGGCGGTAGTTCCAGCCGATGTTCATCAGCTCGACCGCGTCCAGCGCGCTGCGCCCCGCCCACGGCGAGCCGGCCGAATGCGCGCTGCGGCCGCGGAAAGTGTATTCCACGCTCACCAGCCCTGTCCCCACAGGCCCGTAGCTCGTGCCAAACTCGGACGAGATGTGCGAGCTGAGCATCACGTCGAGATCGCGGAACAGCCCGGCGTTTACCATATAGGTACGGCTGCCGATCAGCTCCTCGGCCACGCCCGGATAGACGCGCAGCGTGCCGCGGATGCCATGGCGGCGCATCAGCTCCTGCACCACCAGCGCGGCGGTGACGTTGACCGCCTGCCCGGCGTTGTGGCCCTCGCCGTGGCCGGGTCCGCCCTCCACCTGCGGCTGGTGCCACGGAATGCCGGGGGTCTGCGAAGTCTCCGGCAGGCCGTCGATATCGGCCATCAGCCCGATCACCGGGCTTCCCTGGCCCCACTCGGCCACCCACGCTGTGGGCAATCCGGCCACGCCGTGCGTGATGCGGAAGCCGTGTTTGGCCAGGATCGACGTCACATACTTCGACGTCTCGAACTCCTGGTAGCCGAGCTCGCCAAACGAGTAGATGGAGTCCACCATCTCCTGCGTCAGCTTGCGGCGCCCCTCGGCCATCTCCGCCGCCGCCTGCTTCAACTGATCCAGATCCGGCGCCTGTCCGGCGGTCGCCGCCGCTGCGCCCGCTGCTCCCAGAAAAGTCCTGCGCAACATGGGTTTCATCATATGCGACGCGGGCTGAGGCCGGGGCGCCGTCCCGGCGGAACATTTTTCGGAGCCGTGCGTATGAAGCAAATGAACGGAGTTTGCATTCATGGCGAATCACGGCAGGCGGAAATCCCGCAAGGTATGGATCTGGCTGGTTGTGGCAGTAGCGGTGCTCGCGGGCGCGGGCATTGCCGTCCGGGCGGCGCTCAAGCCCGACAACAGGATTGATCCCTCGAAGCTGGCCAAAGTCGAGCGTGGCGACATCGCACGCGTGGTCGTGGCCACCGGCAAGATCGAGCCGCGGGCCATCGTCGAGGTGAAGTCCAAGGCCAGCGGCATCGTCAAGAACATCTACGTCAACTACGGCGATACCGTGCGCGCCGGCCAGGTGCTGGCCGAGCTCGACAAGGAAGAGCTGGAGGCGCGAGTCCGCGAGGCGCGCGCCAACCTCCAGGCCGCGCAGGCGATGGAAGAGAGCGCCGCCGCCACGCTGGAGCGCAACAAGGTGGAGGCCGAGGGGCCGGACATCCCGTTTCTGAAGTCCGCCATGGAACGCGCCCAGCGGATGCACCAGGAAAAGCTGGTGGCGAAAAACGTGGTGGAGGAAGCGGAGAAAGCCTATCAACTGGCGCTGAACCGCCAGAGCGCGGCGACCCGCGCTCTGGCGGTGAGCCGCGCCGAAATCACCCGCGCCCGCGCCCAGGTGGCGCAGGCGAGAGCGGTGCTCGAGCGCGCCGAAGAGGACCTGCGCAACTCGACCATCACGAGCCCCATCGACGGGCTGGTGCTGGCGCGCAACGTGGAAGTGGGCAACGCCGTCAGTTCGATCCTGGTGCTGGGCTCGCAAGCCACGCCGCTGTTCACGCTGGGCGATGTCAGCGATGTCTTCGTCCGCGGCAAGGTGGATCAGGCCGACATCGGCAAGGTCTATCTGGGCCAGCCGGCGCGGATCGTGGTGGAGAGCTTCCGGGACCGCAAGTTCGAGGGCAAGGTCTACCGCATCTCGCCATACGGCGTGGAGAGGGACAACGTCACCACGTTCGAAGTGCAGGTCTCCATCCACAACCCGGGCCGCGAGCTGAAGGCCAACATGAGCGCCAACGCCGAAATCATCCTGGAAGAGAAAAAGAACGTGCTGCTGGTGCCCGAGGCCGCCGTTGTGTATGACAAGGACCGCAAGCCGTCTGTCGAAGTGCCCGACGCGGGGCAGGAGAAGGGCCGGCGGAAGATCGCCGTGAAGCTCGGCATCTCCAACGGCATCAAGACCGAGCTGCTGAACGGTCTGGACGAAGGCGCGCAGGTGATTCTGCAATAGCCGGAGGACGGCCGCCCCTTGAGTTTCGCCGACCTCGTCCGCGACACGCTGGAAACCCTGCTGGCCCACAAGCTGCGCGCCGGGCTCACCATGTTCGGCCTCACCTGGGGCATCGTCTCCATCATGCTGATGACCGCCGCGGGCGACGGGTTCCGCGAAGGTCAGCGCCAGGTGGCGGCCAATTTCGGCGAGAACATTTTCATCGTGTTTCCGGGCCGCACCTCGATGCAGGCGGGCGGCGAGCGCGCGGGGCGCCGCGTGATGTGGTCGATCCGCGATCACGAACTGCTGCGGCCGATTGCACCTTCCTGCGAACACATCCTGCCCGAGCTGACCCGCGGCGCCGTGGCCGTCCGCAGCGACTACAACGCGGGCTCGCTGATGGTGAGCGGCAGCCAGCCGCCCTACCAGCGCCTCCGCGCGCTTCCCGTAGCCGAAGGCCGGTTCTTCTCCTGGGCGGACGAACAGCAGGGCCGCCGCGTGGCGTTTCTTGGCGCGGACGCGAAGAAGCAACTGTTCGGCTCGCGGAACGCGATCGGGGAGACCATCTCGATCGCGGGCTTCCCGTATCTTGTGATTGGCGTGATGCGCTTCAAGGATCAGGACTCGAGCTACGACGGGCGCGACGTGAACAAGGTGTTCGTGCCCTTCTCGGCGATGGTCCGCGACCTGCCGCAGCCGCCTCCATGGCCGCCCAACACGGTGGACCAGCTCATTGTGAAGGCTCGTTCGATCGAAGAACACGAAGCGTGCGTGGCCGAGGTGCGCCGCGGACTCGCGGCGTTGCACCGCTTCGATCCGGAAGACACGATGGCCGCGGCCCTCTGGGACACGGTGCGCGAATCGCGCGCCTTCAAGACCATGACGGACGGCATGAAGTACTTCCTCGGCGCGATGGGCGTGGTGACGCTGCTGCTCGGCGGCATCGGCACGATGAACGTCATGCTGGTGGCCGTGCGCGAGCGCACGCGCGAGATCGGGCTGCGCATGTCGGTGGGGGCCACGAGGCGGCAGATCCAGATGATGTTTTTCCTGGAAACGGCGCTGATCGTGTTCACCAGCGGCGCGCTCGGGATGGGCTTTGCTCTCACGGTCTGCCACTTTGTCAACAGGCTGCCGATGCCGCAGTATTTCGCCGGACTGCTGCCATCGTGGGAAATTGGAACGGCCTGCGTGGCGCTGCTGGGACTGGTGGCGTTTCTTTCGGCGCTGTATCCGGCGTCGCGCGCCGCGGGCATCGATCCGATCCAGGCGCTGCACTTCGAGGCGGGAGGCTGAAGCCGTGATCGCGATGCTCCGGGAGATCGTGCTCCAGGCCTGGGACTCGCTGCGCCGCAACCCCACGCGCAGCGTTTTGACGATGCTCGGCATCGTGTGGGGTATCGCATCGGTGACGCTGCTGATGGCCTACGGCAGCGGTTTCCGCAGCCTGATGATCGGCGTGTTCCAGAACTTTTCGAAGACCGCTGTCATTGTCTTTCCCGGGCAGACCAGCACGCAGGCGGGCGGCGAGAGGGCCGGCCGTCAGATCCGGTTCGAGCTGGCGGATCTCGATGCGGTCCGCCATGAGTGCACGCTCGTGCGCCAGATCTGCCCGGAGCTGATCCGAAGGGCGAATCTTACTTACGGCGACCGCCTGGTCAGCCTGAATGTGCGCGGCGTCTGCGCTGAATACGGCGAAATCCGCAGCGAGTTTCCCGCTGAAGGCCGGTGGCTGACGCGCGAGGATCAGGCGGACCGCCGCCGCGTGGCGTTCCTCGGCCAGTGGGCCAAGGACAAACTGTTCTCCGGCCGCCCGGCAGTGGGAGAAACCATCACGATCCAGGGCGTGCGGTTCACGGTGGTCGGCGTGATGGACAGGAAGCTCTCCTTCGGCAATTACTACGGCCCCGACGACCGCTCCGTCTTCATCCCCTACGACACGGCCGGCGAGCTTTGGGACATCCGCTATCCGACCAACGCCGTCCTGCAACCCGTCGCGCCCATCTATGAAGTGCAGGCGGAGAAGCAGTTCCGCGCCGCGATGGCGAAGCGGCTGCGATTTGATCCGCACGATGAGCGGGCGCTGCATACGTTTGGCACGTCCACGATCCGCCCGATCATTGACGGGCTCACCATCGGGCTTCAGGTGTTGCTGCTCTTCATCGGCGCCCTCACACTGGCTATCGGCGGCATCGGGCTGATGAACATCCTGCTGGTGAGCGTGACGGAGCGCACGCGCGAAATCGGCCTGCGGCGCGCACTGGGAGCGCGGCGCTGGCACGTCGCCGGACAGTTCCTTGCCGAAGCGCTGTTGCTGACGATTGCCGGCGGCGCGCTGGGAGTGCTGCTGTCTTATGCCATCACCTGGATCATTCCGCCGCTGCCGATGCTCAGCGCTCTGTTCGAGGACGATACAGGAAAAGGCGATCTGGTGCTGCGGGTGCAGGCAGGCATTGTGCTCGTCTCGGCCGCCGCGCTGCTGGTGGTCGGCGTCGCCAGCGGCATGGCCCCCGCGCTGCGCGCCGCGCGGCTGGATCCGGGCGAGGCGCTGCGGGTGGAATAGAGCTCGCTGGTGCTGGATTCCGGGCCGCGCTACAATGCTGCGCCGTGGGGAGAGTCCCCATGACTCGTCAAGAGTATGAAAGTATCCCGCCCGTAATTCAAAAAACGCCCACCTCCTGCTGGGCCGCTGCGCTGGAATGGTGGGGACTGGCGACACGGCAGAGCCGGGTCGATCAGGAAAGCATCGTGCAGGAGTGTCAGGCGTACATGAACTCGCAAGCGAATCTGGCCACGAACAGGGATTTCGGCACCGCCGGTGTCGAAGTCATGCCCTCCCTGGCGGAGGTCCTGAAGAAGAACCACGGGTGGCTGATCGAAGCTCGAGTTCTTCCCGTTGATTTCCTGAACGAAGAGTTCTTCGCGGCCAGGCTGCCCTGCTTCACCGCGTTTCCCCTCCTCGATGAAGTCGAATGCAGAGACCTCGACCACGGCGAAACGCCCGATTTCCATGCGATCGTCGTCTACGGGATGGAGCAGCGCCGGCTCCTGTATATGGATCCGGATGTCGGTTTCTCTCGAAAGCTGGCCGAGGATCTCTTCGCCTGTCACGGCTGGATGAGTTGCGTCGCCTACAGGCCGTTCGCAGGATCCTGAACCGGCCTCGTCATTTCAGGACCGGATTCCGACTTCAGGGTGATTCTGTTTGTCCAGCGCCGGCTGCAGTGTAAGGTATAGCGTGTGGTTGCCACCGGCGCCGGAAGCCGTGCGCCAGTTCCGGATCCAGCCGTTGAATGTGTAAACGCGTCCTGACGGCTCTCGTCCTTCCAGAGTTCGATCTTGACCGGTTTGATCTTGTCCCGCGTCACCACGTTGGCCAGTTGAAACAGCTTTTTCAGCGAATCGAACGGCATGTTCACGTCGTCGTGAATGTCGATGGTCACCTCGACGCTGGCCTGCAGGCTTCCCATCATGGGCATGCCGGAACGGTCCGCGCTCGAAGTGAAGTTGAAGCTGACCGAGTGGGCGTTGAAGCGGACGTCGTCAATCGTGACCGTGCTCCCCCACGGCCGTGTCATGGAATCCTCCTTTCTGCCCTCGCCCGCAGTGGTTGGTCCAGGGCGGCTCCAGACAGAGATATTACGGCCTGATACTCAAATGAGTAAAGCGCCCCCTCCGGACCTGTGAGGTACAGGTCCGCCGGATGCTCGTCCGTTCTCGACGCGGTCTCGGTAGTATGCTGTCTGTTTCCATGAGACGCGCATTTCCGGTCTTTCTCGCCTTTCTCGCGATGGGGTTCGCGGACGCCGCCGGGCCGTTTGTCAGCCTGGCGCGCGAGCAGTTCCAACTGTCCTACTTCGCCGCGCAGTGGATCACCTTCTCGGGCTTCATCATGTTCGGGCTGCTGTCGATCCCGATGGGGCTGGTGCAGGACCG
The DNA here is from genome assembly GCA_937920635.1 of uncultured Bryobacteraceae bacterium. Taxonomy (GTDB): domain Bacteria; phylum Acidobacteriota; class Terriglobia; order Bryobacterales; family Bryobacteraceae; genus JANWVO01. Next base: position 67,198 of record CAKZUE010000036.1, on the reverse strand, counting down.
CACGGGCAAGAAGACGATTCTGTTGGCCGGGCTGGCGATCATGCTTGCCGGACTGTTGATTCCCGCCATCGCGGGCTTCACGACTTTCCCGGTCTTTCTCATCACCGTGTTGCTGCTCGGCGCGGGAGCGACGACGCTGCAAGTGGCTGGCAACCCGATCATGCGCGACGTTTCGCCGCCCGGGCTCTATTCGCGCAACCTGTCGCTGGCGCAGTTCGTGAAAGCCATTGGCTCGCTCTCCGGTCCGCTGCTGCCGGTGCTGGCGGCGCGCTGGTACGGCGCGTCGTGGCAAGTGGTGTTTCCGATCTATTCCGCCGCCGTCATCATCACGATTCTCGCCACGCTGCCATTGCGCGTGGAGGAAAAGCGCTCGCCCGATCAGAAGCCCGCCACGCTGGCATCGTGCCTTGCACTGCTGAAGAACGGCTATGTGTCGATGATGGTGCTGGCCATCTTTCTTTATGTCGGCGCGGAAGTCAGCGTCAGCGCGGGCATTCCGCTGTACCTGAAAGACCGCTTCGGCATCGACATCAGCCGCACGGGGCTCCTCGGCACGGGGCTGTTCTTTCTCGCGCTCACCCTCGGGCGCTTTTCCGGCGGCCTCATCCTGAACTGGATGAAGCCCAGAACGTTCTTCCTGATTACGTGCCTGGTTTCGATCCTCGGCCTGCTCGGCATCTTCGTGCCGTCGCCCACGGTCTCGGCTGTCAGCTTTTTCATCACCGGACTGGGCTTCGCCAACATCTTTCCGCTGGTCTTCTCGATCACGGTGGATGCGCTGCCCGAGCACACCAACGCCCTCAGCGGCCTGATGGTCACGGCGATCGTCGGCGCGGCGTTCGTGCCGCCGCTGATGGGCTACGTATCTGACCTGCTCGCTTCCGCGCAGGCGGGCTTCTTCGTGCCTCTCGCCTGCGTGCTGTACATCAGTGCGGCGGCGCTGCTGAATCAGCGCCGCGCCCATGCCTGATCGCTGCTGCTCACTGCCATGACTGTCGACGCTTCCACCGATCCGCGCATCGTCATGACCCTCGACGCCGGGGGCACCAATCTCAAATTCTCCGCCATCCGCTCCAACCGGCTGCTGCTTGAGCCGGTCTACCTGCCCGCCGCGCCCACGGACCTCGAGGCCTGTCTCGACAACATCATCGAAGGCTTCCGCCGCGTGCGCGCGCTGCTGCCGGACGCGCCCGCGGCGATCAGTTTCGCCTTTCCCGGTCCGGCGGACTATCCCGCGGGGGTCGTGTTCAACGAAAACAATTTGCCCGCATTTCGCGGCGGCGTCGCTCTGGGGCCGATGCTCGAGGACGTCTTCGGAATTCCGGTGTTTCTGAACAACGATGGCGACCTTTTCGCTTACGGCGAGGCGATCAGCGGATTGCTGCCCGAAGTGAACCGCATGCTGGCCGACGCCGGCAGCCCGAAGCGCTACGCCAACCTGCTCGGCATCACGCTCGGCACGGGGCTCGGCGGCGGCATCGTGCGCAACGGGGAGCTGTTCATCGGCGACAACTCCATGGCCGGCGAGGTCTGGCTGCTGCGCAACAAGCTCGCCCCGGACTGGAACGCCGAAGAGGGCGCTTCCATCCGCGCCGTGCGCCGCGTGTATGGCGAGATCGCGGGCATCGCGTTTGAAGAGACGCCCGAGCCGAAGGAGATCTTCGAGATCGGCATGGGGCGCGCGCCGGGCCATCGGGAAGCCGCGCGGGAGGCGTTCCGCCGCCTGGGCGAAGTGGCGGGCGACGCGATCGCGCAGGCGTTGACGCTGATCGACGGCCTCGTCGTGATCGGCGGAGGGCTTTCCGGTGCCGCTCCTCTGTTTCTTCCGTCAATGCTGCATGCAGTCAACGGCGTCTTCGCGCGCGACGGGCGCCCGCTGCGGCGGGTCGTTTTCGAGGCGTTCGATTTCGATGATCCGGCGCAACGGGAGCGCTTTCTGCGCGGCGAGCCGCGCGAGCTGCGCGTGCCGCGCTCGGAGCGCACGATCCGCTACGACGCTTTGCAGCGCACCGCCATCGGGCTGACGCGGCTCGGCACGAGCGAGGCGGTTTCGCTCGGGGCCTACGCATTCGCCCTCAGGCGGCTGGGATCGGCCGCCTGAGAAGCGGTGTCCGTCAGGCGTGTGCCGTAGTACGGCCGTCCCTAACATGCGCGCGTCATAAGGCATCCGGTCCATGCAGGGCGGCGCGGCCACGGACGATGGACGGGCATGCGACTTCTTCCGCTGTTCATTGCCGTTCTCACCCTGACTCCTGCCACGGCCGCCGTCCGCAGTGTCGGACCGGGCCAGCCGTACGCAAAACCGTGCCAGGCATTCGCCGCCGCGCAGGACGGCGACGTGATCGAGATCGACGCGGCCGGCAATTATAGTGGCGATGTTTGCGCCATTTACCGGAACCATCTCACGATCCGCGGTGTGAACGGCCGGGCGCGGATCGATGCCGCGGGCCAGTATGCCCTGGGGAAGGGCATCTGGGTGGTTGCAGGCGACAACATTGTGGTGGAGAACATCGAATTCTCCGGGGCCAGAGTGCCGGACAGGAACGGCGCGGGCATCCGGCTGGATTCCGGCAATCTCACGGTGCGGAACTGCGTGTTCCACCATAACGAGACGGGCATCCTGGGCGGCTTCTACGGCAGGGTTGTGGTCGAACACTCCGAGTTTTACGACAACGGCTATGGCGATGGCCAGAGCCACAACATTTACATCAACGGGGGGGTGGCGGAGTTCACGCTGCGCTATTCGGCTTCACGCCGCGCCATCGTCGGCCACCTGGTGAAGTCCCGGGCGGCGAGAAGCTACATTCTCTACAACCGGCTCACGCAGGAATCGGGCAGCGGCAGCTACGAGATTGATCTTCCCAACGGCGGGCAGGCTTACGTGATCGGAAACATCGTTCAGCAGGGCGATACGACGCAGAACCGCGGCATGCTGACCTTCGGGCTGGAAGGGCTGAGGAGCGGATCGCCGAACGAACTGTATGTGGTCAACAATACGTTCGTCAGCACGCGAGCCGCGGGCGCGACGTTTCTGCAAATTTCGAGCAGCTTCACCACGCCGACAGTGGTGCGGAACAACATTTTCTCGGGCAGCGGCATCCTGACGACTCAAAGCAACGCGCTGATGTCTGGCAATGTCACCAGCGGCGACATGGGGTTCCTGAATCCGGCGCAGTTCGATTACCGTATTTCGAACCTGTCCGCTGCGCTGAACGCGGGCGTGGATCCGGGATCTGCGGGAGGGTTTTCGCTGCGGCCTGAGATGCAGTACAAGCATCCGTTGTGCGCGGTTCCACGCTCCGACGTCGGGCCGATCGACGCCGGCGCTTACGAGTACGGCGTGGTGGAAGCGAATGCGGTCTGCGCCGGCGCGCCTCCACCGCCACCCGCGCCGGACCTGGCGTCGTTTGTCTTATCTGCGTCTGGCGTCGAAGCGGGCGGCAGTGTGACGGGCACGGTGACACTGAGCGTGGCGGCGCCTGCTGGCGGGGCGACCGTGGCGCTGTCGAGCTCGCTGCCCGGCGTGGCGGCGGTTCCAGCGTCCGTGACCGTTCCGGCGGGCGCAACCACCGCGTCCTTCCAGCTCCAGGCGAATTCTGTAGATGTCGAAACAAGCGTCGTTCTGACAGCCAGCCTGGCTGGGAAGACGCTGCAGGCAACCCTCACCGTGCGCCCTGCGCCTGTCCAGCCGGGGCTGGCGTCGTTTGCATTGTCGGCTCAAAGCATCCAGGCGGGCGGCAGTGTGACGGGCACGGTGGCGCTGAGCGCGGCGGCGCCTGCTGGCGGGGCGACCGTGGTGCTGTCGAGCTCGCTGCCTGGCGCGGTGGCGGTTCCAGCGTCCGTGACCGTTCCGGCGGGCGCAACCGGCGCGTCCTTCCAGCTCCAGGCGAATTCTGTAGATGTCGAAACAAGCGTCGTTCTGACAGCCAGCCTGGCTGGGAAGACGCTGCAGGCAACCCTCACCGTGCGCCCTGCGCCTGTCCAGCCGGGGCTGGCTACGCTCGAGAAACTCTCGCGCTCGCCATCACGGGTCCGACCGGGTTGGAGTTTCGCCGTGACCGTGCAACTGGCCAAGCCGGCTCCGGCAGGCGGAGTCCTCGTCCGGTTCGCCTCCGCTGGCCTCTCGGTGAAGCTGCCTTCGTCTGTTGTGATTCCCGCCGGGGCCAGTACGGCGAGGATCACCGGCTCAGTCGATATGGCCGCCGCGAGCGGCGCCGTGGCCATTCAAGCCACCTCGGCCAATACGCTCGCCACATACGTGCTGATCCGCGCGGTGCGGTAACGCCGAAGCTCGCCGCAGAGGCCCGGGGTTCGTTCAAGCCGCGGGCACTTCCACCAGCCGGCCCGTCTGCACCTCGTAGATGTAGCCGTAGACCGGGATGTCCGGCGGCACCAGCGGATGGCGGCGGATGCGCGCGACGTCGTCGCGCACGCTCTGGGCGAGATCGCGGATGGTGAGCCAGTCGATGTAATCGCCCTCGCGCGAGCCCGGCAGCGCCGTGTCGATGTTCTTCCACTGGCCGTCCACCAACCCCGCGGGGCCGATCGATTCGGCCAGGAGCCCGCGCATCACTTCGTCGGTAAAAAACTCCATCCCGCAGTTGGTGTGATGGATCACGAACCATTCGCGCGTGCCCAGGAGCTTGGCCGAGATCACCAGCGAGCGGATGGCGTCGTCGCTGGCGCGCCCGCCCGCATTGCGGATGACGTGCGCGTCGCCTTCCGCCAGGCCGGCGAACTTCGCCGGATCCAGCCGCGCATCCATGCACGTCAGCACGGCGAAGCGCCGCGCGGGCGGCATCGCCAGCTTGCCCTTGTCGCCGAATTCGGCCGCATAGCGCCGGTTGGCTTCGAGAACCTCATTCAGGACCTGTGACATGAAAAGCCCCTCCTGCGGCTGTTATACAACGCCGCAGGAGGGGGCAATCCCGGTCTCAGAAAAGGGATTCGCGCGAGCCTAGACTTCCAGCTTCCACGGCGAGCGGTAGCGCGCCTTCAGATACGGCTTCGCCTCATTCTGTTTCACCGTCCAACGCTGCTCGTCCCAGTCGACGCGCACGCCCGCGCGCATGGAGACGTTGGCCAGGATGCAGGTGACCGAGGAGCGGACGCAGTTCTCGATGTCGGAGATGGGCTTTTCGCGCGAGCGGATGCAGGCGAGGAAATTCTCCCAATGCGGCACGTTGAGCTGCGCCATTTTCGAGTCCTTCTCCCAGACGGCGGGCTCGACCGAAGAGCCGCGGTTCGGGATCAGCCAGCAGCCGCCGCGGTTGACGACGAGCGTGGCCTCCGTGCCGTGAATGGCGGTCGCCGCGCCCCAGTTGCCCAACAGCGGCATGGGGTTGCAGGTGCGCGATTCATAGCTCGACAGGAACTTCGGGTAGAAGAACGTGGCCAGCATCGTGTCCGGCGTCTCGCAATTGTCGGTGACGTAGAACTTCGAGCCCATCGCTGTCACGGCCGTGGGCATCGGATCGTCGAACGCCTGATGGATGGGATCGATCAGGTGGATGCCCCAGTCCGTCATCGCGCCGCCGGCGTAGTCCCAGAAGTAGCGGAAGGTCGACCAGCGCTTCGGGGCGACGCCGAAGCGGTTCAGGTTGTACGGGCGCTTCGGCGCGGGTCCGAGCCAGAGCTCCCAGTCAAGCCCGGCGGGCGGCGGCTCGTCGGGCGGATTGCCCCAGCGCTCTTTCTTTTCGAGCCCTGCCTGCCACGTGTGGCAGAAGGTGATCTCACCCAGCGCGCCGCTCTTGACGAGTTCGGCGGCCTTCTGGAAGTAGCCGCCCGAGCGCTGCATCGTGCCGCCCTGCACCACGCGCTTGTACTTGCGCGCCGCCTGGACCATCAACTGGCCCTCTTCCACGTAGACGCAGGCGGGCTTTTCGACGAAGACGTCCTTGCCTGCCTTGCACGCCTCAATCATCATGTAGGCGTGCCAGTGGTCGGGAGTGGAGATGCAGACCGCGTCGATGCTCTTGTCGGCGATGATTTCGCGGAAATCGTGAACGGCCTTCACATTGTGGCCGAGCTTTTCGGCCTGGGCTTGGGCCATCTCGAGATGCGGCTGGTAGACGTCGCACACCGCGACGGGCTGGAAGCCGGGCACCTTGGAGGCGTAGTCGAGATTGCCGCGCCCCATCTGGCCCATGCCGATGAAGGCGACCGTGACGCGGTCGTTGGCGCCGCGGACGGAACCCGCAAACAGGTTGGTGGTGAGGCCGGCGGCCGCGGCGGAAGAAAGGAAGCTGCGCCGGTCAGCGGAAACTGGTTTGCTTTCGTGTTTCATAAGACTTGTTCTGGTTATATCGCGAACCGGGCGCTGCTGTGGCGATGAGCCCTCCGCAGGCGGCTGGCGCGGATGGACGCCGCGCGCGGGGCGGGTGTACCCTTCAGGGTATGGCCAAACAGACGGCAGTTCCCAAGAAGCTGAAGAAATTCGAGAAGAAGTATCCGGAGGTCTGGGCGGCATTTCAGGCGCTGGGCGCGGCCTGCCACGAAAAAGGCGGGCCGCTGAATGAGAAGACCCGGCGTCTGGTGAAGCTCGGCATCGCCATTGGGTCGCAGCATCAGGGCGCCGTGCATTCCGCTGCGCGGCAGGCGCTGGAGAGCGGGGCGAAGAAGGAGGAGATCCTGCAAGCGGCGGTGCTGGCGATCACCACGGTTGGCTGGCCCGCGGCGTATGCCGCGATGACCTGGATCGAGGAGGAAATCGGCGGCTGATCCGCCGCCCGTGCCGGCCATCGTGTCCTTGTACGCAGGTTGTGCGCCGGCGCGCGCAGGACAACGGAATTCGGAATCATGCCTGAGAAAGAAATCATCCAGACGCAGAATGCGCCCGCAGCCATCGGGCCTTATTCGCAAGCCGTCCGCTGGAACGGGCTGGTTTTTCTGAGCGGCCAGATTCCGCTCGACCCGGCTACGGGCCAACTGGTGGAGGGCGGCATCGAAGAGCAGACCGTCCGGGTGCTGGAAAACCTGAAAGCCGTGCTCGAGGCCTCGGGGGCGCGCCTCGATACCGTGCTCAAGACGACGATTTTCCTGAAAGATCTCGGCGATTTCGCCAAAGTCAACGAGATTTACGGGCGCTATTTCGGGCAAAATCCCCCGGCGCGGGCCACCGTGGAGGCCGCGCGTCTTCCTCGCGACGTGCGGGTGGAGATCGAAGCCGTGGCCTTCGTGGCCTGACGCTTCCCGCCGGCTTTTTACGCCCAGTCGGGCCTCAGCCTGGGCGTGAAGGCGGCTTCGCGGAACTTGCCTGCCTTCTCGGGATCCATGGAAGGATTGCGGAAGCGGATGCCGGCCAGATCGGTGAGAGTGTCGAACACCGACGTGTTCCGGATGAAGCCCGCGAAGCGGTCGGCGCCGGGGCCCAACGCCGTCACCAGCGTGTAATCCGAAGTGTGCGTGGTGCCGGTCCAGTGGATGCCGGTGTGGTTGCCCACCACCTGCCCCAGAATGCCCACGGCGGAATCGAGCTGGCGGTTGACGCACAGCTTGCGCTCGCCCGCGGCGCAGCGGTGCAGGATCTCCGCTTCTTCCTGCGTGAAGGGGAACCCGAGGTATTGCTCGGCCAGCTCCTGAATGCGCGCCACGCTGGGCGCACCTCCGGCGACTCCGGCCGTCTGCTGCGCGTCCATTGCATATTCGGCCGTTCCGGCGAGCCGCGGGCTGATGGAGCTGAAGCTCGCCTTGATCCCGGCGAGCCGCTCGAAGCAGGCATTGCTCTGACGGTATTCAATGCCCATGCCGACAAGACCGGGATTGGAGTTGCCGTGGTCGCTGGTGATCACGACCAGCGTATCGGGCCGTCCTTCGGCGAAGCGCAGAACCGTCTCAATGGCCTCATCGAAAGCGATCTGATCCCAGAGCAGGCCGGCGGCGTCGTTCGAGTGGGCGGCATGGTCGACGCGGGCGCCTTCGATCTGAATCAAAAACGGCTTGTTCTGTTTTTCGAGCATCGACAGCGCGGTCCCGGACATTTCCGCAAGCGTGGGGACGAGCTTCTGCGCCGCCTCATTATGGCGGTGGTCCACCGTGTACGGCACATGCGACGGGCTGAACAGCCCGAGCATCCGCTTCGCCGCAGCCGCCTGCGCCTGCATCTGTTGGCGGTTTTCCGCATAAGAGTAACCGGCGGCGCGGAAGGCGGCGGCGAGGTCTTTCGCGTCCTTGCGCGAATCGGGCGCAAAGAAGCGCCGCCCGCCGCCGAGGATCACGTCCACCTTGTCGAGATACTGTTCGGCGATCAGGTGTTCGTCGTCGCGGCGGCGGACGCTGGCAGCGAAGCCGGCGGGCGTTGCGTGCGTCACCGTGGCGGTGGTCACCAGAGCGGTCAGCCAGCCCTTGTCGCGCACCAGATCGCAGATCGGCGTGAGCCGCGTGCCGTCAGGCAGCATGTTCACCCAGCCGTTGAAGATGCGCGAACCGCTGCCCCAGGAAGATGACGCCGAAGAGGAGTCCGTGACCAGCGAGTCCAGCGACGCCATGTCCATCCAGCCGCGGCGCGCTTCCGCGCGGTTCAACAGCGCCTGCCACAGCAGCCCCTTGCCGCGCACGCGCAACGAGAACTGCTCGGCCAGCGGCAGCACCGACGGGCTCATCCCATCGGCCACCATGAAAATGATCCGGCGCGGGCGCGCGCCCGGTTTCTGCGCTGCCGCGTCGAGCGTTTCCAGTCCGCCAGCCACGCCGGCCAGCACGCCGGCGCCCTTGAAGAAGAACCGTCTGTTGATCGCCGTCATCGTCTTTGCTTCCTCTGATCTTCTTATTCTTCCAGAAGGACTGTTACATTTGCATCCAAGCGCGGCGAATTATGTCTGACACCTCGCCGGGAGCGTCCAGTTGCAGCCAGTGGCCGCTGTCCGGCACGACCTGATGCGTGCCGCCGCGGGACTGTTGCGCCCAGCGCTGGTGGGCTTCCACCACCAGCGGAGGCGTCGTGCCGCCCGAGAGCACATGCACGGGAATCCGGCGCAGAGGCTCTTCATCGAGCTCCGCGCGGCAATACTCCGGCAGGCGCTCCAGGTATTCGGCCATCGTCGAGAAGCTTCGCGGCAGGCACCAGTGCGACTTGACGCGCGGCCATACTTCAGGAGGCAGCTTCTGAATCTCGCCCGCCAGCCGCCGGGTGACCTCGCTCCCCTTTCCGCTGGCGGCAACAGCGAGCATCGTGGGCAGGCGGCGCGAGCCGAGCAGCAGCAGATCGAGCCCCAGCCGCACCACGCCCCACCGCGCCAGCGTTGCGCCGCGCCGCGACAGCGTCACGCCGCGCCCCAGCATGCGGCCGCGCACATCCGATAGCGGCGACCACTCGAACGGCTCCAGGGGATCCAGCAGCACCAGCGCATGGACTTTCTCCGGGAAACGCGCCGCGTAGTGGCGAGCCATCAATCCGCCGAAAGAGTGGCCCGCGAGGACAAATGGCTTCCCCACCTGTGCGGCTTCCACGACAAAATCCAGCTCGCTGAGCAGTTGATCCAGCGTGCGGGGCGATGAGGCGGGCTCGCTGTAGCCGAGTCCGCGGCGGTCGTAGCTGATGACGCGGAAGCTGCCGGACAGCGCATCCTGCACGAGCTTCCAGCTCGCGCTGGAGGCGGCGATACCGGCTTCCAGGACCACTGGCGGGCCGGAGCCGCCGGAATCGAGCACGTGGAAACCGGAAATGATGCGGCCCGGCGGAGGCCAGCGCCGCGCGTCGCGCCGTTCGCCCAGGCATTGATAGAGGCGCCCGGCCACGGGCAGGGCGATCAGCGCGGCGAGCCAGGGCCACATGGATCAGTGGTCGGCGCGCCCGTAAACGATCAGCGCAACCGGCGTTCCGCCGATGCTGGCGCGCAGCACCTGATCTTCGCCATCCGCCGTGATGGCCGTCTCATCCGGGGCGGACTCCTTCCACAGGCTCAACACCAGCGGATGCGGCGTGCGGGAGGCCTTGCGGCTCATGTCCATGAGCTGATCAAAAGAAGGTTTCGCCGCCGCGTCCTTGTCGATCTCCGCCGGAGAGAGGATGGCGAAGTCGCGCTGCGGCGCCACGCCCTGGTGGTCGCCGTTCATCGGGAAGAAGCTGAGGCGCAGCGTGTAGACGCCGGGGCGGATGGGCTGGCCGCGGCGGTCGCTCCAGCGGCTCTCGACGCGCACCACGCCCAGAAAAGTTCCGTGCGGGGCGCCCCAGGTGGCGTTCTGCTCCGGCTCGCCTTCTTTGGCTGCTTCGCGGGCGAACCAGAACGAGCACAGCGCGCCGCCATCCGGTTTGACCACCTTGATGCCATCAGCGGCCAGCGCGGAGACCAGAGCCGCTGCCTCCGCCGGCGGCGGTCCGGCGGGCTCGGTGCGGTAGTCGGCCGCGGCCGCCACGCCTGCCAGCAGAAACATCGTCGTGAATACGCGCCAAGGCTTCATGCTTACTTAGATGCGAGCACCGGCGACAGGATGCGGTCAAGCTCGGCATCGGTCCAGGCGGATGGCCGCGCGCCGCGGTGCAGGCTCCAGCGCTCCACGTGTTCCACCGCGCTGCCGGGCGCAACTTTGGTCAACGGCCCCAGCGTCTCCAGCTCGAGGAAGTCGGCGTTGGTGAACGTTTCGTACGAGCAGCCGAAGTCCGGATAGGTTTTCGAGGGATCGGCGTCGTAGCGCTTGAGGAACATCTCGCCGTTGAGGAAGTAAGCTCCAAACGTTTTCGGGTTGAAATGTCCGATCTTCATCGGCACGGGGTTCTTCGGATCCTGGCGCAGCACGAAGTACTTCTTGAGCCATGTCCAGCGGGGGTCGGAGAGATCCGTAAAGGCCCACATGACCAGCGGGTTGGTGGGGGCGAGCATCTCCGGGTGCGTGCCGCGGGGCGGGAAGCCGCTGACGCCGTGGCCGCCGGGGGCCATCATCGTCAGCGCCCACGGGGCGAACTCGAGCGGCATGACGCCGCGGTTGAAGAGGCGGTGGATGACCGTCACTTCCGTGCCGCGCGGCGCCATGCGGATCTCGATCTGCTTCTGGATGCCGGTCTCCTTCTCGACCGGTTGCGAGGCGATGAGCGCGCCGCCGCGGATTTCGATCTCCACCGGCGAATTGTCGGGCGGGTAGGTGTAGCGCACGTCTTCCGGCGCAATCCAGATGCGATGCCCGCCGCGCGCCACCCATTGCGGCTCGCCCGAGCGTCCGGCGGTCTCCTGCTGCACCCAGAAGAAGTTCTGCCCGCCCCGGAAGCCGAAGAACATAATGCGCGGGCCGATGTCGGAGGTGACGATCAGCTCCGCTTCGCCGTTGGTGATCCGGTAGCAGTTCGGCCAGCCGCTGAAGGCGGTCTTTTCGATTTGCACTTGCGCTTCCATCAGGCACCCCGTCATCAGAGCAGACAGTATGAGCAGCCTCATCGCCGCTATTGTTTCCTGCGCGCCAGAAGGGCGTCAAGCGGGGTTCCGGTGCGGCGCGCTTCGACGTTTTCGAATCCTGCGGCCTCGACGAGGGCGCGGTATTCGCTCTCCGTCCGCTCGCGGCCCTCGGTGCAGACGAGCATATTGAGCGACTGCATCGAAGCGCGCAACGGCCCGCAGCGGTCTTCATCGAGAAGCATCTCGGCGATGAGCACCGCCCCGCCCGGCTCGAGCGCGGCGCGCACGCGGGCGAGCAATTCCAGGCACCGCTCGTCGCTCCAGTCGTGCAGGATCCTGCCCAGCGCATAAAGCGAGGCGCGGGGCAACGGGTCGCGGAAGAAGTCGCCCGCCATGCAGGTGATGCGCTCCCGCGCGGGGGAGGCTTCGATGTGCGGGCGGGCGTGCGCGAGGACGTCGGGACGGTCGTAAATCACGGCGCGCATGCGCCCGTAGCGCTCGCAGGCGGCGATGGCCAGATGCCCGGTGCCGCCGCCGAGGTCGGCCAGCGTTTCGTAAGCGTTCAGGTTGAAGACCCGCACCAGGGCGGGCGAGCTGAGCAGGCCGAGGCCGTGCATGCCGGCGAGGAAGTCGGCGCGCGCCTCTTCGGTCCGGTAGAAGTGGTCGAACAGCGAGCCGCGCGCCCCGAAGACCTGCTGCCAGCGCGGTGCGCCCTCGCGCACCGCGGCCTCCAGCTCGCCCCACAGGCGGTAGAGAGCGTCGTCGGAATAGCGGATATAGCCGCTCAAGGAGCGCGGGCTGCCGCGCGTCAGATAGCAGCGGGCGAGATCCGTGTTCGAGAAGATGGCATCGTCGAGAGACAGCAGTCCCAGCGCCGCGCAGCCTTCGAGAAGCCGCTGGAGCGCTTCGCGGTGCGTGCCCGTGCGGGCGGCAAGTTGCGCCGCGGTGGCCGGCGCCTCATCGAGCAGATCGAACAGGCCGAGGCGCACGGCCGTGAACATCGTTTTGGAGCGGCGGAAGGCTTCGATCAGATCGAGAACGGGAGCGGGGTCGGGGACGGGCATCGAACTTTCATTGTGCAGCAGGGCGGCTGTCAGCCGCGAAAGAATCCTCAAGGACGCCGGCAGGCGGCCGATATGGCGACATGGGCCGACGCAGGTCAGCTCAGAATGAGGCCGGATCACGGGACGGGCAGACCGTCCTGAGGCCCGGCCGGCGGAATGGGAGGTCCCTGTATGTCGTTGGATCGTAAACCGGCTGGCGAGCGCAGCGGAAACGGCGGAGCGCCGGGCAGCCGCCCCGCGCCGATCCTGGTGGTGGAAGACAACCCCATCAACCAGAAGGTCCTGGCCACCCTGCTGCGCAAGCGCGGCTACGAAGTCGACGTGGCCAACGACGGCGCGCAGGCGGTGCAACGCGTGGCTGAGAAGTCCTACGGGCTGATCTTCATGGATCTTCAGATGCCCGTGCTCGACGGGCTGGAGGCGGCGCGGCTGATCCGCACTCTTGGCGGATGGCCGCAACCCCCCATCATCGCGGTCACCGCCTACACGCTCAATGGAGAGCAGGAGCGGTGCCTCGAAGCGGGCATGAACGGGTACCTGCCCAAGCCGGTGGACTCGCACCAGCTCTTCGATACCGTCGAAAAGTGCCTGAAGAGCGCCTGAAGCGGCGCCTCATGCCCGGGATGCGGCGCAGGTGTGGAAGCGCCCCTGTGAAGCGCCGGCGCCGGGCGCAACTTCGCCATTCTGGCGGCTACTGTTGTTTACTCTGCGGCGCCGCGCGGCGCACCTGCTCGTAATAGCGCTGTACGTACTCTTGCAGGTGAAGCGGCACTTCATCGCGTCCGAGCTCGGAGCCCGCGTCCGTCCTCGCGCCCGTCCTGCCGGTATAGGGCGTCCGCAACTGCTGGTTCTTCGAATTGGTGACCTCCACCATCACCTCGCCCTGCACGTTCTGCGAGCGCTTGCCCAGCAGCTCATCCAGCTTGCCCATCGCTTCCATCTCTTCCGCCGCCTGAAGCTCCTTGCGTCCCTCCTCCTTGCCGATGCCGCTCTTCTCGTTCTGCGATGCGGCGTCGGGGCTGCCTGCCTGTTCCGATTTCGCCTGCTGCGAGGCGTCCGATTGCGCCTGCTGCTGACCGGACAGCATGTCGCCTTCCTGCCCCTGCTCGCCCTTCCTGCCTGGTTGCGGGCGGCCCTTCTCGCGGCGCGCCGATTCCTGTTTCGCCTTCTGCTCACCCGTGCGCGTGCCCTCGCCCGGAGGCATCTCGAGCTTGAATTTGTCCATGAGATTCGCCAGCGCGTCGCGCATCTTGTCGAGCAGCGAGTCCTGCGGCTGCGTGCGAGGCGGGCTGTCCTTGCCGTTCTGGCGCCCGCTGGAATCGTCGGGAGCGCTGTCAGCCTCGCTCGAGTCCTCATCGCCCGGCTGCTGCTGGCCGGATTCGGCGGTCTGCCCCGGCGTCTGCATGCGTCCGTTGGGAGCGCGGGTGCCCTGCGGGGAGGGTAAGGCAGACTCGCCGCCTTCGGCGGTGCGCAGCGCCTCCGCGGGCATCTGTTCCTCGTCGAGCGCTCCCGCCTGGGCCTCTTCCAGGGTGAACCCCGGCAGGTCCAGCTTCTTTGCAGGCGGGCGGCGCGGCGGGGCGGGCGGGACGGGCGCGCCGGTGAGCGTGTCGAAGTGCACGGCTACCAGCGGCGGGCGCAGATCAAAGGTGCGCAGCAGGCCCACACGCAGCAGGAAGAGCCCCAGCAGAAGGGAAAAAGCCGCCGCGGCGAGGGCCGAGGCGCGGGACCACCGGAGCGGCAGCGCTTCGCGCAAATCGGCATCCGCGCAGGCTTCGGCGGCCCTCTGTTCGATCAGAGGAACAAATGGACTGGCGGTCTTCCGTCCGTTGTGGCGCAGATGCCAGGCGGTGGCCAGCAGATCGCGGAGGCCCAGTCCGGCATCGGCGCGCTGCGCTGCCGTGTAGCCATCCGGCGCGCGCCGCCGCACGCGCCAGGCGGTCCAGAGAAGGGCCGCGGCGGCGCAGCCGAGCGGCCATGCGGGGTGGAAGACGCCGGCTCCGGCCACCAGCATGGCGCCCATCAGCAGGCAGACAACCGCGGCTGCGCGGCAGAACTCCTCGACCGCGATCAACGCCATCAGGCGGCGGCGCGCCCGTCCGGCCAAACGGTCAATGGGGGAAGCCTCGTGCACCTGCCTCCATTATGGCAACGGGGGCCAGCCTCATCGAGGCGGCCCCCGCTGAAGTTGTCAGGCGTTGCTTCCGATCAGAAGAAGAAACGGACGCCGAACTGCGCCTGGAACGGATTGCCGACCTGGGAAGTGGTCGGCTGGTTGTAGTCGCCCGCGGCGTTGCGCAACAGCCGGAAGCGCGAATCGACGGGCGCCGCGGCGCCGGTGGTGGCGTTAATGCCGAGGCCGTAGATGTTGGCCTGGCCCGCGTAGACCACGTTGTCGAGGTTGAACAGGTTGAAGAACTCGGCCGAGAGCTGGATGCGGTAGCGCTCGCGGAGGGCGAAGCTCTTCAGGATGCGGATGTCGTTGTTGTTGACGACGCCGCGGTTGCGGAAGGCGTTGCGCTTGAAGGGCACGCCGACGGCCTGATAGGGCCGGTCGTTGTTGGTGGCGTTGCCGTCGGTATCGCTGCCCACGATGGCGTTCAGGGGCAGGGCGCTGCGGGTGCGCAGGATGCCCGACACTTCGATGCCCCAAGGCAGCGTGTAGAGGGCGTACGACGACAGCAGGTGCCGCGCGTCGAGGTCGGAGTAGTTGTATTCGCTGCTCAGGTCGTAGGGGTTCATGGCGCCCATGCCAGTGGCGTTGCGCTCGTTGTCGTCGTCGGAGTAGTTCGTCGAAAGCGTGTAGAACACCCCGCCGGTGAGCTTCCGGCTGCGGTACTGGGTCTGGAGCACCATGGCGCGGTACAGAGACTTGGCGTTGCTCTCGCGCGTGGTGTATTGCCCCTGCTGAGGCACCGGGCGCAGCGCGCGGTTGAACACGGGCCGGCCGTCGGCGGCGCGCACGGTGGGCACGGGCAGGTTCCAGTCGCGGTTGCGCTGCAAATGCACCGCTTTCACATGCTGGTACTGGACGCCCGCAATCCAGTTGCCGGTGAGCTGATGCTCGAAGCCGACGCCCCACTGGTACGAGCGCGGGTTGTAAAACTCGGGCGACAGCATGGTGAGCGAAGCGCCCAGCAGCGGGTCCGGCGCAGCGCCGCCGGCGGCGAGCGCCGCCGCCTGCTGAACCTTCTCCACCGGGATCACCGGCAGCGCGCCAAGCTGGGAGGCGTTCAGATCGACGCCCACCTGCTGGAGCAGCTTGTACACGCTCTGATTGCTGTTGGCCGCGAAGGGACCGATCTGGATGCTGACGTCGCCGGGGGGCGTGCGGAAGTTGTTCGTCGGACCCGAGAACAGCAGCAGCGGCGTGGCTGCATAGAAGATGCCGCCATGGCCGCGCACCACGGTGCGCTTGCCGCTGAAAGGCGTCCAGGCGAAGCCGCCGCGCGGCATGAACTGCTTCAGGTTGTCTTTGATCCGGGTGACATCCAGCCGTCCCAGCGGATAGTCGATGTTGACGCGGTTGACGAGCGTCGAGTTGTTCGCCTCCACCTTGGGGTTCCACTGGCCCTCCCAGCGGACGCCGAGATCGACGGTGAGGTTATCGGCCACGCGCCAGCTATCCTGGGCGAACAGCGCCATCTGCTTTGCGTTGAAGTCGGCGATCAGGTTGCCGATCTGGCGGCGGTAGATGACGCCCGGAATGTCGAAGCGGTTAGCCACGTTGCCGCCCGTGCCGAGAGCATCGAGGATGCCGGCGATGTCGGCCGTGTTCTGGAAAGAGAACGCGCCGAACTGGTTGAAGCCGAACAACTGCGCCGTGCTCAGCAGGCTCAGGTCCAGGCCGAACTTGAAGCTGTGGCGACCGGCGAGCACGGTGGTGGAATTGGTGATCTGCGTGCGGTAGTCGTCCTGCGTGGTTGGCAGGAAGCTGCGCGCGCCGTAGGTGCCGATGACGCCCGCAGCCACGGTGGGCAGCGCGGAGTTCGACAGGCGCGGGCGGATTTCATACGACTGGCTGAACTTCAGGTCGTTGACCACGCGCGGCGAGAACAGGTGCGTGTACTGCACGGTGCCGAAGTGCGTGCGGTTGATCTCCCTGCCCTCGTTGGACAGCGCCTGGTTGGTGAAGGGATTGAGCGCGCCGCCGACGGTGACCGAGTTGGGCTCGTTCGAGCGGGAGTGGTTGTAGCGAAGCGTGAGGCGGTGGCCCCGCGAGAAAGCGTAGTCCATCTTGCCGGTGAGCGCGGTGGCGCGGTTTTCGCGCTTGAAGTCCTGCTCGAGCCCCTTGAAGAAGCTGTAGGCTTCCTGCGTGGCCGGGTTCGGCGTGATGCCCTGCAACGCCGTGAAGATCACCTGCGCGGGCGTGTTGGCGCGCTGGTGTTCGGCGGCGCCGAAGAAGAACATGCGGTCGCGGATCACCGGCCCGCCCACGTTGCCGCCCATCTGCTGGAGCGACTCGGAAGGCTGGCGTTTGAAGATCGGGTTGTCGGCGCTCCAGCGGCGGTCGCGGTTTTGATAGAACGCGCCGCCATGCACGTCGTTGGTCCCGCTCTTCGTGATGACGTTGAGCACGCCGCCGGTGGAGCGGCCGTACTCGGCGGCGTAGCCGGAGCTGACCGTCTGGAACTCCTGGATTGCGCCCTGCGGAATGGTGAAGTTGAAGTTGGAGCGCTCGCCGCCGCGGATGCCGCCGAAGAACGGCTGGTTGTAGTCCGCGCCGTCCACCATGATGTTGCCGTTGATGCCGCGCTGGCCGGCGAAGGAGAGCTGGCCGCGCGTCGGTTCCACCTGCACGGTGGGCGTCAGCGTGGCGAAGTCCTGAAAGCGGCGGCCGTTGATCGGCATGTTTTCGATGGCGCGCTCCGAAACCATGACGCTGGGCGCGGGCAGCGCCACGTTGATCATGGTGTCGGCTACCTCGATAGACTGCGTGGTGGCCTGCAATTGCAGCGTGACGTTGAGATTGACCGCAGCGCCCACGGCAAGCTCGATGCCCGTCAGCGTGGTGGGCGCGAAGCCCGCGCTTTCGGCGACCAGCTCGTACCGCCCGGGGTCGAGCTGCACGGCGCGGAACTGCCCCACGTCATTCGAGCGCAGCTCGCGTTGCACCCCGGTGCCTGTGTTGCGGATCTTGACTGAAGCATTCGGCACTACCGCCCCGTTGGGATCCAGGATCGTGCCCGACAACTGAGCCCTGTTGGCATCTGCCTGCCCCCACGCCGCCAGGGCGCAGAGCAGCAGAGATACTCCTGTCCGGAGATATCGCTTCATACAGTGACTTAACCTCGTTGTGGATTGTGAGACAAGATTCAACGGCCGATGGCCGTATACACTCACAGATTAGCGCACGGGAATTAAGATTTCGTTACTTTTGCGGCGCACTCGAGTGACCCGGATGCATTGCGGCGGCAAGGCTGCGAAGATCCGGCGAAAACGGGAGCGCCGGCAGGCTCAGTCTACAAGCGCCTGGTAAACCAGCGTCTCGAACAGGTTCAGCGCCGGCTGGTCGAAGGGCATCCATTGCAGGAACAGCAATAGCGCCAGCTTCTCTTTCCGATCCACGCGGAAGTAGGTGGACGCCGCGCCATTCCATCCGAACAGTCCCTCCGACGCCGGACGCCCGGAGTTGGCCACGTCAATGCGCACCGCCCCGCCGAGACCAAACCCGTCGGCGCCATCGCCGCCGATGGTGGGCTTGGCCAGCCCGCCCAGGTGGTTCATCATCATCAGGTCCACGGTCTTGCGCCCCAGCAGCCGCACGCCGTCGAGATGGCCGCCGTTCACCAGCATCTGGGCGAAACGCGCGTAATCGCCGATGGTCGAGTACAGCCCCATGCCGCCATAAGGAACGCCGCCCGTTTGCAGTCCTGGCTGCGCGGTCAGCTTCCCCTCGCGCCGCGAATAGATCTTCGCCAGCCGCGGGCGCTTCGACTCCGGCAATTTGAAGTGTGTGTCCGTCATCTTCAGCGGGCCGGTGATCCGCTTCTCGACAAACTGGTCGAACGGCTCGCCGGACACGGCTTCCACCAGATACCCGAGCACGTCAATGGACACCGAGTACTCATAGCGCTCGCCTGGATGGAAGGCGAGGGGCAGTTTTCCGAGTCTCAGAATGAACTCTTTCAGGCTGGGCGCGCCGAGAGGATCCACCTTGCGGTACAGCGCCGAGACGTTGTCGTTGCCCCAGCCGTAGATCAGGCCGCTCGTGTGGGTCAACAGATGCTTGACGGTGATCGGACGCGCGGCGTCTTCCAGCACCGGCCGGTCCACGGTTCCGCCCTTGTACACTTTCAGTCCCTTCAGCTCGGGGATGAACTTGTCCACCCGGTCGTCGAGCGTCAGCCTGCCCTCCTCGACCAGCATCATCACCGCCACCGACGTGATGGGTTTCGTCATCGAGTAGACGTGGACAACGGTGTCCTTCTCCATCGGCAGCCTGTTTTCGACGTCCCGCAGGCCGTATGTGCGCCAATCCACGATGCGCCCGTTGCGTAGGATCATTGCGATGGCGCCCGGGCGTTCGCCCGATTCGGCCAGCTTTTCCAGCCAGCGGTGGAGCCGCTCCAGCCGCTCGGAGGAGAAGCCTTCCTTTTCGGGTGTGGACAGCGGCAGTGGCTGGGCGGTAGCGGCGGAGAGCAGCAGAAGAGCCGCGAGCAGAAGTCGCATGGCCCGCATTATAGCGGCCGGGGGCTTCTCGGCGCCGGAGAACCGCGGCGTCCGGGCGAGGGCTGCGGCTGCGCTCCGCCGCCCGCCGCGCCGCTAACTCGCGCCTCATAGACCTGCCCGTCGCGGGTGAATTCCGCCGTTGCCTCGACGGTGCTGTCGCCCGCCTTAACGGTGATCTCATACTCGCCTTTGAAGCCCCGGAATGAGAACACGCCGCTGCTGTTGGTGGTTCCGCTCTCCTCGGTCCGCCAGCGCTCGTAGATCAATTCCCGCCACACGCGGTACATGGGCTTTTCGCTCCAGTCGCGGCGAATCATTGCTCCCAGCGGCTTCCAGTGGTTGCCCTCCCAGAATCCCCACATCAGGAAGTCGGACACCGCCGGGTGGCTGAAGGCGGCGGTCATGAAGTCGCGGGTGAACTGCGCCTGCAACTCCTCGTCCGTGGTGGCGAAGTCGTATTCGGTGATGACCACCGGCAGGCCAAGCCGGGCGAAGCGATCCAGGACTTCCAGCAGGCGCTCGGGAGGCGTTGCGGAATCGAAGTGGCCCTGCATGCCGATGCCTTCGACCGGCGCTCCGCCCGCCAGAAGCGTTTCGATCATCCGGTAGTAAAGATTTTGCTTGCGCAGATTCGCGCCGTTGGCAGAGAGGATGGCGTACTCGTTGATAAAGAGGCGCGCGCCAGGGTCTGCCTGTTTGGCGGCGCGGAACCAGTCCGCCATGACCGAGTCGCCCAGAATATTGAGCACGTCGCGCTCGGCCACCGGCTCGTTCACCACGTCCCAATCGACCACCAGTCCGCGCACCGCTGCCGCCACATCGCTGATACGGGCGAGAATTCTTTGGCGGAGCGCCTCCGGATTGTTGGCCAGGGCCTGCACGTCCTGCGGCATCCACCGCCAGCCGGGCCACACCAGATTGTGGCCGCGGATGCGGCCGATGCCGTTGTTCCGCAGCCAGTGCAGGGCATCCAGAGCGCGGTTCCGGTTCTGTTCCCAGGGGCCCCATTTCAGGTCGTTCTCGAGCACCGCCATGTTGAAGTTTTCGGGGATGAAGCGGCGGTAGCGCAGGCTGTCCTCGCTGGTTCCCAGCAGCCGCTCCGCCGCCACCGCCGTGCCCCAGCCGAAGGCGTGGCGCTTCAGCCGCACGCGCAATTGCGCGCCGCGCACCGGCGCGCCGTCCGGCGTCATCACCTTGATTGTCACGGAGGCCTTCCGGATCTCTTCGATTCTGCGCTCGGCGGCGGCGCGCCAGGCGGCGTCCGGCGCGGCGCCCTCATAAAAGCGGTCCAGTCCAAGCTGTTCCGGGCTGACATTGGGCCCGTAATTCAGAAGCGAAATGCCGCCCACTTCGGCCACCTGCACCTGCTGCCCCATCCAGAAATCGATCCAGTAGCCGCCCGCGGCGTAGGTTTCTTTCATGTCGAACAGCACCCGGAACCGGCGCCACTCGCGGCCCACCGGGTACGGATTGCTGATCGACTTGGTCCACGGCGAGCCGTCGCGCTCCACGTTCAGGCGCAGGATGCAATCGCCGTTTTCCGGCTCGATGCAGCGCATCCAGAATTCGGCCAGGATCTTGTCCCCCATCGCCACCGGCGCAGCGCCGCGGGCGCGGATGCGCATCGCCCATTCATCGCCGCCCGTCTCGGGGAGTGAAATCGTGCGCAGCCGCCAAGCGGAGGAGAAAGGCTGGCCCTCCACGGTGATCCGTTCCGCCGAGCCGCTGGTGGCTCCGGCAGTGGGGCCCGTGTATTGGAATGCCGCGGTGGCGTCGCCCGGCAGCAGCGGCACGGGGGCGCCGAGCGATTGCGCCGACGACGGGCAGGCGAGGGCAATAGACAAGAACAACAGCAGCCGATTGATGCCCGGAATCATTGAGTATCTCCCCTCTGAATCTACATCGACTGGCCGCCATCCGGCGGCCGCGTCTGGGATAATCGGAATCACGCGATGCGCCGCTTTTTTGCCAGGCTGGGGCGGGCGATGGCGGGGGCCTACCGGCATGGAGCGCTGGGCTACGCCAAAGGCGCCGCCTATTCCGCATTGCTGGCGTTCTTTCCCGTGCTGACCACGACAACCGCCATTCTGGTGCAGATGAACGCGGAGGCGGTGAGCCGCCGCATCACGGCGATGCTGTTCCGCGTTGCGCCGCCGGGGGTGGAAGAACTGATCCGGTACTATGTGGCGCAGAGGGGCGCCCGGCCGCTGGCGCTGCCGATCGCCGCCGCCGTGCTGGCCCTGTGGGCGGCGTCGGGCGTCATGGTCAGTCTGATGGAAGGGTTCAATGCCGCCTACGGCAGGCAGGGCAGCCGGGGCGTGGTGATGACGCGGCTGGCCGCGTTCTGGCTGGTGCTGGTCTCGCTGCTGCCGGTTGTCGGCGCCACCGCGCTGATGATCTTCGGGGACCGCGTGGAAAACCAGGTCCTGCACTGGCTGGGGATTCTCGAGGCGGGCGAGACCTTGCAGGGGGGCATCCGCACTCTGGGATTGGCGCTGCGATACACGCTGGCTTCCGCCGCCATGGTGGCTGTAGCGGCGTTGCTGTACTTGTTCGGCCCCGAGGGCGGGCGCCAGCGGCGCATCTGGCCGGGCGCGCTGCTGGCCACCGTGCTGTGGTTTGTGCTGACCGCCGGCTTCGCCTGGTACGTCCGGAACATCGCCGGTTACAATGTGCTGTACGGGAGCATCGGCGCCGTCATCGCTCTTTGCGTCTGGATGTATCTGCTCGCATTGACGGCGATTCTGGGCTGCGAATTCAACGCCGTTTCGGACAAACGATGAGCGCATACCGCCTGGGCATCGACTACAGGCCGCGCGGCGACCAGGGCGAGGCCATCCGGCAGCTGGTGCGCGGCGTGGAAAACGGCGAGCAGCACCAGGTGCTGCTCGGCGTGACGGGCAGCGGCAAGACCTTCACCATCGCCAAGGTGATCGAGGAGACGGGAAGGCCGGCGCTCGTGATGGCGCACAACAAGATCCTGGCGGCGCAATTGTATCAGGAATTCAAGACGTTTTTTCCGCATAATGCGGTGGAATATTTTGTCAGTTATTACGACTATTACCAGCCGGAAGCCTATATTCCATCCACCGATACCTACATCGAAAAAGAAGCCACCATCAACGACGAGCTCGACAAGCTGCGCCTCTCGGCCACGCGCAGCCTCTTCGAGCGCCGGGACTGCATCATCGTGGCCAGCGTGAGCTGCATCTACGGGCTGGGCTCGCCCGAAGCCTATTACGGGATGCTGCTGATGCTCGAGAAAGGCCAGCGGATCCCGCGCGAGAAGATCCTCGAAAAGCTGGTGGAGATCCTCTACGAGCGGAACGATGCGGACTTCCGCCGCGGCACGTTCCGGGTGCGGGGCGATGTCATCGAGGTCTGGCCGCCTTATGAGGACGATGCGTTCCGCATCGAGCTGTGGGGCGACGAGATCGAGAACCTCAGCCGCATCGATCCGCTGCTTGGCCAGGTGAAGGAGCGCCTTCTGCGCCTGCCGGTCTACCCGAAGACGCACTACGTGATGAGCCCGGAGACGAAGGAGCAGGCGCTCGCGGGCATCGAGGAAGAGCTCGTCTGGTGGAAGAAAGAGCTGGAGAAGCAGGGCAAGCTCGTCGAGGCGCAGCGCGTCTGGCAGCGGACGATGTTCGACCTGGAAATGATCCGGCAGGTGGGCTATTGCCACGGCATCGAAAACTACTCGCGCCACTTCAGCGGGCGGCTCCCCGGCGAGCCTCCGCCGACCCTGCTCGACTACCTGCCTTCCGACGCGCTGATGATCATCGACGAGAGCCATCAGACGGTGCCCCAGATCGGCGGCATGTACCACGGCGACCGCTCGCGCAAGGAGAACCTGGTGAAGTACGGCTTCCGGCTGCCGAGCGCGCTTGACAACCGCCCGCTGACGTTCGAGGAGTTCGAGCACCGCGTGCATCAGACCATCTATGTCTCGGCGACGCCCGGGCCTTACGAGTTGACCAAATCCGGGGGCGTGGTGGTGGAGCAGATCATCCGCCCCACGGGGCTGGTGGACCCGGCTGTCGAGGTGCGCCCCGTCCGCGGGCAGGTGGACGACCTGCTGGGCGAGATCCGCGCGCGGATCGAAAGAGGCCAGCGCGTGCTGGTGACGACGCTGACCAAGCGCATGGCCGAGGATCTGCGCGAATACTACGCCGAGCTCGGCATCCGCTGCGCTTATATGCACAGCGAGGTCTCGACGCTCGACCGCGTGAAGATCCTGCGCGACCTGCGGCGCGGGGACATCGACGTGCTGATCGGAGTCAATCTGCTGCGCGAGGGGCTGGACCTGCCCGAAGTGTCGCTGGTGGCCATTCTCGATGCGGACAAGGAGGGCTTCCTGCGCTCGGCGGGCTCGCTGATCCAGACCATCGGGCGCGCCGCGCGCAACGTCGAAGGCAGGGCGATCCTGTACGCCGATGTGATGACGGACAGCATGCGCCGGGCGATCGACGAAACCGAACGCCGCCGGCGCATCCAGGTCGAGTACAACGAGCGGCACGGCATCACGCCGGAGACGATCGTCAAGCCGATCGACATGACGCTGGCCATGATCGCCGAGGCCGACTATGTGACGCCGCCGCTCGAGGAGGAGCCTGGGGCGGCCGAGCTGCTCACGCCGGAAGAGCGCGAGCGGCTGATCGCCGAGCTCGAGGCGAAGATGCGCGAGGCGGCCAAGGCGTTTGAATTCGAGAAAGCGGCACAGTATCGTGAC
Source organism: uncultured Bryobacteraceae bacterium (assembly GCA_937920635.1). GTDB lineage: Bacteria > Acidobacteriota > Terriglobia > Bryobacterales > Bryobacteraceae > JANWVO01. The sequence continues at coordinate 43,409 of CAKZUE010000036.1, read as the reverse complement.
CGTATCAAGGAACTGCGGACGCCGAAGCCCTATGAACTCCTGGAAACCGTTGGGACTGATCGCGGCGGGGAGGCTGAATAACTCGCTGCTGTTGCGCCGCCCGGCCCTGTCGCGCCATATCGGCCCCGTGGTTGCGCTGGACCGGCGTCTGGCTTCGCGGTATTCGAACTCCCTCCGTGCCGGCGCGGCCGCGGAGGTCGAGGATCTGCATGGATGCGGGCTGGTGCTGATCCAGGCCGCGGGAAACAGTCTGGATAGGTTGCTGCCGCTGTTATGCGGCGCCGGGCCGTGGAAGGGATCGCACTTCGCCCTGTTGCACCCCGATCTGGATGCGTCCGCTCTACAGCCGCTGCGCGCGGAGGGAGCGAGGGTCTGCTCGTTGGCGCCGGCGCCATCGGCGGGCCGCGATCTCGTTGTCGCCGACGGGGACCGCCGCGCCATTCAACTGACCCGGCAGTGGCTGTCGGAAGGCCGCATGCGATGCCTGGAGCTGGCGCCGGAGCGGAAGGCGCTGTTCCGGCTGGGCCTGCTGGCCGCGAGAGGACTGCTGGCCCCGCTGCTGGACGCGGCCCTGATGTCGCTGCGCGGCTCCGGCCTGAGCGCCGGCGAGGCGCGGCGCATGCTCCAGGTGGCGGCGGGCGCCTCGATCCAGGCGTTTGGCGCGCGGGGCAGAAAGGCGATGGAGGATCCCGCCGGGCCCGGGCGCGCGCTTCTGCTGGAGCTCGGACTGGCCCAGGCGGCGCGCAGCCGGCCGGGCCTGGCGGAGTTCCTGGGAGATGTGCTGGAAGCCGCAGGGCGCTTCTACGCCACCGCCACGGCGGCGGCAAGGGCCGAAGATTCCCGCGTCCCCGGGCGCGCCGCCGGCATCACCTAAGTGCAGGCGTTTGCTGCCCGGTCAAGGTAGAATCGGGATTGTAGTTCCTCCACTGGTCTCATGCTGAAATCCAAGATTGAGAAACCGGAAGACTTGAACCCTGTCGAGACGCAGGAGTGGCTTGAGGCGCTGGATCAGGTCATCGAAGATGGCGGGCCCGAGCGCGCACGCTTCCTGCTCGAACGCCTGGCCACCAGCGCCGCCCTGAAGGGCGTGCCAGCTTCGCTGGGCATCAACACCCCGTACCTGAACACGATCCCTGCGGAAGAAGAGGTTCCGTATCCGGGCGACCGTGAGCTGGAACGCACCATCAAGAGCCTGGTGCGCTGGAACGCCGTGGCCATGGTGGTGCGCGCCAACAAGTACGACGACGGCATTGGCGGCCACATCTCCACGTTCGCTTCTTCCGCCACGCTGTACGAAGTCGGGTTCAATCATTTCTTCCGCGCCGCCATCGAGACGCCCGAGGGGCGCCAGCCGGGAGACCTGGTGTACTTCCAGGGCCACGCCTCGCCCGGCATGTACGCGCGCGCTTTTCTTGAAGGGCGTCTCACCGAAGAGCACCTGAAGAACTTCCGCCACGAGCTGCGCGACATGCCGGGGCTGAGCTCCTATCCGCATCCGTGGCTGATGCCCGACTTCTGGCAGTTCCCCACCGTCAGCATGGGGCTGGGCCCGATCAACGCCATCTACCAGGCGCGCTTCATGCGGTATCTGGAAAACCGCGGACTGCTGGCGCGGACGGACCGCAAGGTCTGGGCTTTCCTCGGCGACGGCGAGATGGACGAGCCGGAGTCGCGCGGCGCGCTCCAGATCGCGGCCAACGAACATCTTGACAACCTGATCTTCGTGATCAACTGCAACCTCCAGCGGCTGGACGGCCCGGTGCGCGGCAATGCCAACATCATCCAGGAGCTGGAAGCCTGGTTCCGCGGGGCGCGCTGGAACGTCATCAAGGTGATCTGGGGCGGCGCCTGGGACCGCCTGCTGGCCCGGGACAAGACCGGGCTGCTGGTGCGCCGCATGCAGGAGTGCGTCGACGGCGAGTATCAGAATTTCAAGGCCCGCGGCGGCGCCTATGTCCGCCAGGAATTCTTCGGAAAATATCCCGAATTGCTTGAACTGGTCGCCGACATGAGCGACCATGAACTGGCCAACCTGCCCCGCGGCGGCCATGATCCGGTGAAGGTCTACAACGCCTACAGGCGCGCCTTCGAGCACACCGGATCGCCGACGGTGATCCTGGCCAAGACGGTGAAGGGCTACGGGCTGGGGGAAGCCGCCGAAGGCCGCAACACCACGCACCAGCAGAAGAAGCTGAATGAGAACGAGCTTCTCAAGCTGCGCGAGCGGTTCCGCATCCCGATTCCCGAATCCACGGTCCACACGGTTTCCTTCTACCGTCCCAGCGAGGATTCCCCCGAGATTCAATACCTGAAGCAGCGGCGCGAGGCGCTGGGCGGCTACCTGCCGGCGCGCCCCGCGCGCCCCGTGCGCCTGGGCGTGCCGGGGCTCGAGTTTTTCGAAGAATCGCTGAAGGGCAGCGGCGGGCGCCCGGTGTCCACCACCATGGCGTTTGTCGCGATTCTCAAGCAGTTGCTCAAGCACCCCGAGATCGGCCGCCGCATCGTGCCCATCATTCCCGATGAAGCGCGCACGTTCGGCATGGAAAGCCTGTTCCGGCAGATTTCGATCTACGCGCCGGGCGGGCAGTTGTACAAGCCGGTGGACAGCGAGCAGTTCCTGTACTACAAGGAATCGCGCGACGGGCAGATCCTCGAGGAAGGCATCACGGAAGCGGGTTCGATGGCCAGCTTCACCGCCGCGGGCACGTCCCACAGCAACTACGGGGTGCCGATGATTCCGTTTTACACGTATTATTCGATGTTCGGGTTCCAGCGCGTGGGCGACGCCGTCTGGGCCTTCGGCGATTCCCGCGGGCGCGGGTTCCTGATGGGCGCCACCGCCGGCCGCACGACGCTTAACGGCGAGGGGCTCCAGCACGAAGACGGTCACAGCCATGTGCTGTTTTCCACCGTTCCCAACTGCATCACTTACGATCCGGCTTATGCCTACGAGCTGGCGGTGATCATCCAGGACGGGCTGCGCCGCATGTACGGCGAGGACGAAGACGTCTTTTACTACATCACCATCTGCAATGAAAATTACGCGCAACCGCCCATTCCGGAGGCCGAGGGCGTCGCCGAGGGAATCCTCAAAGGCATCTATTGCGTCAGCGCCTCCCCGGGCGGCACGGCGCGCGTGCAGTTGTGGGGCAGCGGCACGATCCTGAACGAAGCGCTGCGCGCGCAGAAGCTGCTGTGGGAGAAGTTTCAGATCCCGGCCAGCGTCTGGAGCGTGACCAGCTACAACCGGTTGCGCGCCGAGGCGCTGGAGACCGAGCGCTGGAACCGGCTCCACCCGGCGGCTGCGCCGCGCAAGCCCTATATCCAGCAGGTGATGGAAGCCACGGAAGGGCCCATCATCGCGGCGTCCGATTACATGAAGCTGGTCGCCGACCAGCTCGCCCCCTGGCTCAGCGGGCGGCTGGCGTCGCTAGGGACCGACGGTTTCGGCCGCAGCGAATCGCGGATGTACCTGCGCCGGTTCTTTGAGGTCGACGCCGAATCGATCGCCGCGGCGGCGCTGGAGCGGCTCGCCCGCTGGGGAGAGCTGAGTCCGGAAGAGGCGCACAAGGCGCTCATCGATCTCGGCATCGATCCGGAAAAGCCGTACGCGGTGAAAGCCTGACAGCCCGCCGCCGGCGGATTTGGCAGAAAGCGGCCGCAGCCTGTATACTGAGTGGAAGGGATCGTCTGCTCCCCCACTCCCGACGGAATCACTCTGGAGAAGCCCATGTCGAAATATTGCCCTGTGACTGGAAAGAAGCCCGCGAGCGGCAACAGGGTTTCGCACGCCAACAACCGCGCCAAGCGCGTCTTTGAACCGAACCTGCACACCAAGCGGCTCTGGTCCCCGCAGCTGAAGCGCTTTGTGCGGCTCCGCCTCAGCGCGCGCGCCCTGCGCATCATCGACAAGAAGGGCATCGACGCCGTGCTGGCGGAGCTGAAGCAGAAGGGCGTCCGGTTCTAGGAGGTTTTCATGCCGCGCATCACCGTCAAACTGGTATCCTCGGCCGGCACCGGCCACTTCTACACCACCACCAAGAATCCCAAGGCGAAGACCGAGAAGATGGTGCTGAAGAAGTACGATCCGAAGATCCGCAAGCACGTCGAATACAAAGAAGCCAAGATCTGATTCAAACATCTCCTTGAGGGATTGTCATGGCCGCCCGCCCGCGCGGGCGGCCATTCGTTTTCATGGCCTGCCCTATTCACGCTGCAAAGCGCGCCAGGCCCGGGGGCTTGCTTCCGCCCGCCATTGCCCTATAGTGGAACCATGGACCGGCGAACTTTTGTAGCGGCTACGGCCGCGACATCGATATCGGCATCTTCCGCGCCGCTGCCCCGGCGCGCTTTCAAAGACGGCATCGAGCTGTCCATCATCGGCTTCGGCGGCATTGTCGTGATGGGGTACGAACAGCAGGAAGCCAACCGCATCGTGGCTGCCGCCTGGGACCGCGGCGTGAACTACTATGACGTGGCCCCGTCTTACGGCGATGGGGAAGCCGAGATCAAGCTCGGTCCGGCGCTCGAGCCGTACCGCAGGAACGCGTTTCTCGCCTGCAAGACCACGCGCCGCGATGCTGAGGGGGCGCGCCGGGAGTTCGAGCAGTCCCTGCGGCGCCTGCGGACGGACTACTTCGACCTGTATCAGTTCCACGCCGTCTCCTCGATGGAGGACGTGGAGAAAATTCTCGCGCCGGGCGGAGCGGCTGAGTTCTTCCTGCGCATGAAGAAGGAAGGCAAGGCGCGCTTCCTCGGCTTTTCCGCGCATCACGCCGAAGCGGCTCTGGCGCTGATGGAGAAATTTCCGGTCGATTCCATCCTGTTCCCCGTGAATTTCGTCTGCTGGCACGAGGGACAGTTCGGTCCGCAGATGCTCGAGAAGGCGAAGGAGAAGAAGATCGCCCGGCTGGCGCTGAAAGGACTGGCGCACACCACCTGGCCGAAGGATCTGCCCCGCGAGCGGCGCAAGTATTCCAAGTGCTGGTACGAGCCGCTCGACGAGCCGGAGAAGGCCCGGCTGGCCCTGAGCTGGACGCTCTCCCAGGAGATCACGGCAGCCATCCCGCCCGGCGAGAAGAGCCTGTTTGATCTCGCCCTGTCTATCGGCAGCTCGTTCAGTCCTTTGAGCCGCGCGCAGAAGGAACAGGTTGCGTCGCTGGCCAAAGGCAGGGAGCCGATCTTCCGCGCGTAGGGAAGAGCGGAAACAGGGCTGCCCGGCGGTGCGGGGGCGGTGGTTGTGGCGGCGGTGTCAGGGCCGCCTGGTCGCAGCGCGTTGGGCTGCTCCCGCGCGGCTCGGTAGCTGCGGCCGCTTCGCCCGGGGCACGGAACACGGGCAGGGCCGCGGCAGCGCGGCTCTGTGGCTCAGGACTCTTTCAGAGCGTTGATGATGTCGTTGACGGCCTTCTGGCCGTCGGAAAAGAACATCAGCGTGTTGTCGGCGGCGAAGAGCGGGTTCGGAATGCCGGCGAAGCCCGGGCTGAGGCTGCGCTTGATCACGACCACGGTGCGCGATTTGTCGACGTCGAGAATCGGCATGCCCGCGATGGGCGATTTCGGGTCGGTGCGCGCCAGCGGGTTGACCACGTCGTTGGCCCCGATGATGATGGAGACGTCGGTCTGCGGGAAGAGCGGATTGGCCACATCCATTTCCTTCAGCGCTTCATAGGGGACGTCGGCTTCCGCCAGCAGCACGTTCATGTGGCCGGGCATGCGTCCGGCGACGGGATGGATGGCGAAGAAGACCTCCGCACCACGCTTTTCGAGCAGCGCCGACAGCGTGCGCACGGCGTGCTGCGCCTGGCTCACCGCCATGCCGTAGCCGGGCACGATGGCCACGCGCTGGGCGTTCTCGAGCAGCATGGCGATCTCTTCGGGCGAAGCGGCCTTGACCTTGCCTTTGTAAATGTCGTCGCCCTTGGTGACGGCCTGCGCGCCGAAGCCGCCGAACAGCACATTGGCCAGCGAGCGGTTCATCGCCTTGCACATGATCTGCGTCAGGATGATGCCCGAGGCGCCCACCAGCGAGCCGGCGATGATGAGCATGTTGTTCTGGAGCACGAATCCAGTGGCGCAGGCGGCGAGGCCGGAATAGGAGTTCAGCAGCGAGATCACCACCGGCATGTCCGCGCCCCCGATGCCGATGGTGGCGAGGATGCCGAGGATGCAAGCCGCGGCAAGCAGCAGCCAATACCACAGGAGCTGTTCGGGCTGCATCACCACAAAGACGCACAGTGCGATGTTGATGAGGAGGAAGACGGCGTTGACGGCGTGGCGTCCGGGGAAGACCACGGCGGCGCCGGTGATCAGCTCCTGGAGCTTGCCGAAAGCGACCAGGCTGCCGAGGAAGGTCACGCCGCCGATGAGTCCGGACAGCGCGGTGGCAACGGTGAGCTGAAGGCCGAACGCGCCGCCCACATGGATCGTCTCCGCCAGGGCTGCGCCGGCCACCAGCGCGGAAGCCGCGCCGCCAAAGCCGTTCAACAGCGCCACCATCTGCGGCATGGCGGTCATCTGGATCCTGACGGCGAGCACGGCGCCCACGCCCGCGCCCACCACCAGCCCGGCGAGGATGATTTCGTAGCTGATAATGCGGCGGTCGAGCACGGTGACCAGCACGGCGATGAACATGCCGAGCGCGCCGAGCAGATTCCCGCGCACGGCGGTGCGCGGATGCGACATGCCCTTCAGCGCGAAGATGAACAGCGCCGAGGCGAGCAGATAGGCGAAGTTGATGACGGCGGCAGGCATGGGCTACTTCCGTTTGAACATTCCGAGCATGCGGTGCGTGACCAGGAACCCGCCCACCACGTTGATGGTGGCGAAAACGACGGCGAGGAAGCCGAGCACGGTGGTCAGCGTGGTGTGCTGCGTGCCGGCGGAGAGCACCGCGCCGACCAGCGTGATGCCGCTGATGGCGTTCGAGCCGGACATCAGCGGCGTGTGCAGCGTCGGCGGCACCTTGGTGATGACTTCGAAACCGACGAAGATGGCCAGCACAAAGATGGTGAGTGTGGTGACGAACAGTTCCATCAGGCTTCTCCCAGCAGTTCTTTCACGCGCGGGTGGACGACGCGGCCATCGTGGGCGACAAGCGTCTCGCGCAGGATCTCGTCTTCGCCCGAAAAATCGATCGCGCCCTTGCCGGCGATGTGAAGCAGGAAATTGACGACGTTGCGCGCGTACATCTGGCTGGCGTGATAGGGCGCAGTCGACGGCAGATTCAGCAGGCCGATGAGGGTCACGCCGTGCCGCACCACCACTTCGCCCGCAACGGTGATCTCGCAGTTGCCCCCGCGCTCGATCGCCAGGTCGACAATCACCGAACCCGGCGCCATGCCCTGCACCATGTCCTCCGTGACGAGCACGGGCGCCTTCTTGCCGGGCACGGCGGCGGTGGTGATGACGACGTCGCTCTCGGCGACAACGCGCTTCATCAACTCGCGCTGCCGCTGATAGAACGTCTCATCCATGGCCCGCGCGTAGCCGCCCTTGTCCTCGGCCTCGCCGGCTTCCAGCGGCAGCTCGACGAACTTGGCGCCGAGGCTCAGCACCTGTTCCTTCACCGCCGGGCGCACGTCATAAGCGCTGACCACGGCGCCGAGGCGGCGCGCGGTGGCGATGGCCTGCAACCCGGCGACGCCCACGCCCACGATGAACACCTTGGCCGGGGCGATGGTGCCCGCGGCGGTCATCAGCATGGGAAACAGGCGGGGCAGGGAATTGGCGGCCAGGATCACCGCCTTGTATCCGGCCACGGTGGCCATGGACGACAGCGCGTCCATGCTCTGCGCGCGGGTGATGCGCGGCATCAGCTCCATGGCGAAGGCCGAGACGCCGGCGGAGGCGAACTCGCGCGCCCGCTGCGGTTCCGACAACGGATCGAAAAAGCCGATCACGGTCTGCCCCGCGCGCAGACCGGCGGCGTCGGCGCGGACGCGCGCCAACACGTCCGCCGCCTGAATCACCTCCTCGCGCGTGGCCGCGATCTTCGCGCCTTTCGCCGCGAACTCCTGGTCCGTGAATCCCGCCGCCGCGCCCGCGCCCGCCTCGACAAGCACTTCGAAGCCTTTGGAGACGAGCTGGGGCACAACCAGCGGAACCAGCGCTACGCGGCGTTCGCCAGGGATGGTTTCTTTCAGGACGCCGACGATCATGGGCAATTCCTCGTCACTTCGCGAACCAGCTTATCCAAGATGCCAGCCCGTGCGCACGCCGCAAGCCCGGCATCTCATCCGCGGCGGCTCGCCGCCGGGATGCGGCGGATGGTGTCGTTCAGCTCGGCGATGCTTTCGTGGCCGATGGTGAAGCAATCGATCACGTCGTGAGCCAGGGCGTACTGGAGACACTCATCGGCGCGGCGGCGCAGCGAGCCTGCGCCGAAAATCTTCATCCCGATAATGCCCTTCCCTGCGGCTTTCATCTGCTTGAGCACCGGCAGCACTTCGGCGGGCGAAGCATCCATCTGCACGCCCGTTGGGTTGAAGCGCGCCAGGTCCACCTCCACCCACGGGCTGGCGGCAGCCGCGCGCAGCGCGGCCATCGTGTGGCAGCTCACGCCCCTGGTGCGCACAATGCCTTTGGACTGAAGCTCGGAGATGTATTCCATCGCGCCGCGCTTGCGCTGCGGCCAGCCGCCGTCCATCATGCAGTGCAGCAGCAGGATGTCGATATAGTCCGTGCCCAGTTCCCGCCGGAAGCGGTCGATGTCGGCGCGCATCTCTTTTTCCGTCGAGGCGTGCGTCTTGGTCAGGATCACAACCTTGTCCCGCGGCACGCGCTTCAGAGCCTCTTTGACGTGCGGGTGCGTGCCGTACTGGTCGGCCGAGTCCCAGAAAAAGACGCCCTGGTCGTATGCGGCGCGGAACATGTCAGCCAGACCGCCGAGGCCGAGCTTGCGCGTCTGGTTGGAAGCGCCGCCCACGCCATTGGTGCCGGAGCCCACGGCCAGGCGGCTGACGCGGATCTTCTTTGGGCCGAGTTCAATCACATCGGAGGCGCGTTTCTCCGCGGCCGAGGCGAAAAGCGAATGAGGAAAGGAGCCGAAAACCGCCAGCCCCGCTCCCGTCTGCAAAACGGTGCGTCGATTCATGGCGTGCATCCCTGTCGCTTACGAAGCTATCACACCGGGGCTTCTATTCGCCCCGCACGCCGAGCTCGCGCAGCAGCCCGGCGGCGCCGCCGTCGTGCTCGAGCAGCCACAGAAAGAATCGGATATCGACGTTGACGTTGCGGGCGATGGCCGGGTTGTAGCCGAAATCGTTGGCCACGTTTTCCCAGACGCGGTCGAAATTCAGGCCGACGAGCTCGCCGCGCCCGTTCACCGTGGGGCTGCCGGAATTTCCGCCGGTGGTGTCGGCGTCGGAGAGGAAATTCAGCGGCACCTGCGCGGGATCGGCCTTCGCAGCCGCGTCGAGCAGCGCCTGCGGCAGCGCGAACGGCTCTTCGCCCGTGTGTTTCTCGATCATGCCGGCCAGCGTCGTCTGCGGCAGGTACTCAACCGCCTCGCGGGGCGAATAGCCCTTGACGTGAGCGAAGGACACGCGCAGCGTGCCGTTGGCGTCGGGCGCGACGGGCTTGCCCGCGTGGGCCATGACGGCGCGGCGCCACGCCGGACGCAGGCGGCTCTCGGCGCCTTCCTGCTCGCGGCGGGCGCGGTCGAAGGCGCGCAGTTCCGGCTCCAGCGCCAGCGCGAAGTCGAGCATGGGATCCCGCCGCGCGCGGAGCTGATCGAGGGTCTCGCCGAACATCTTCATCCGCTCGGCGATGTCGGTCACGCGCGTGCCCGTGTACAGCTTCGCCACGGCCTCATCGAGAGAACCCGCGCGGAAGCGCGCGTCCACGGCCTGAATGCGCGCGCCGTCAGGCAGCGAAAGCGCGTGGCGCAGCCAGCTCTTCAGCAGCGCTTCGTCGGCGGGCCGGTGGAAGCTCTTCTGGTCGCGCTCGAGCCGCGCCTTCAACTGAGGCCACTGCCGCTCCATGTATTCGGCCTCGCGCTCCATGTCGGGCCTGGCGCGTTCAGCGGCCAGACGGACGAGCTGCGCGGCGTGGCGCAGCGCCACGGGGCCGTTGGGAACCGATTGGAGCAGGAAGTCCCGCAGCGCGGCGGCGCGGCGGCGGGCGGCGCGCTCGTCGAGTTCGCGCCGCGCTTCGATCGCGGATTTCCATTCCGGACGCTGCGCGGCCCACGCGAGGACTTCCCTCTCCGCCTGTTCCTGCTTCTCGATGATGCGGCCGCGGGCCAGCCCGGCCAGTTGCCCTTGCGCGTTCTTCACCACGTTGTTCAGGCTTTTCAGCGTGCCGGCCACGGCGATCGCGCCTTCCCGCGAGTCCTTGGCGGATTCCTCCAGCAGGCGGATCCATTCGCCGTAGATGCGCGCGCGCAGAGCGAAAAAACCGTCCCGCTGCAACGCCATCTCGGCAGCCGTCAGCGAGCGCACGGTGCGGCCGGGGTAGCCGAGCACCATCACGAAGTCGCCCGGCTTCACGCCCGCGCGCGAAATCGGGAACCAGAACTCGGGCCGGTAGGGCCTGCCGTCCCGGTAGGCTCGGGCGACGGCGAAATCGCCCGTGTGGCGCGGCCACATCCAGTTGTCGATCTCGCCTCCGTACTCGCCGATGGCGCGCGGCGGCGCGTAAACCAGGCGCACGTCGTCGAGCTCGAAACTTTCGATCAGGACATACTCGACGCCGCCGTCGAACACGGCGACGCGGCACCGCGCGCCGGGCTGCCGTTCGCACTCGGCCACCAGTTCCTTCTGTTTCTTCTCGATCGCCTCCCAGCGGGCGAAGTCCGTTGCGCCCGCGGGCACGGCATCCTGCACCGCCCGGGTGACATCGGTGAAGCGGCGCGGCACGGTGACGCGCGTGGTGCGGCTGCGCAGCTCTTCCTGGGAAGTGCGCGCGAGAAAGCCGTGGGTCATCAGGTCGCGCCCGGGCGTGCTGTGCTCCTGAAGGACGCCGAAAAGGCAGTGGTGGTTGGTCAGGATCAGGCCCGTCTCCGACACGAAGCCTGCCGAACAGCCGCCGATGTTGACGGCGGCGGCGAGAAGCCCGGCGCCGCGCGCCGGATCCCAGAGCTTCTCGGGCGGCAGTTGCAGGCCCAGTTCTTTGAGCCAGGCGGGGTCCAGTTCGAGCACCTGGCGGGGCGTCCATTTGCCTTCGACGCCGGCCAGGGGCGCGGCCGCGAGAAGCGTAGCAGCGAAGCATGTAATCAGGGATTGGCGCAACATGAGATCACCTTGGCGTCCGGTTGTACAACGGCGTGCTTTCAGCATATAGTGAAGGCGCCCGAAGGAGGGCAGGGGAGAGATGACGACTGCGATGCGCGCCTGCGCCGAAGAGATCCGCCAGTGCTGGATCCGCTGCGACACCGCACTGGCGGCGGGAGACGCCGACGGGGCCAATGACGCCTTCGGCCGCGTCTTCGAAATCGTGGACGGCTTCCCGGTGGAGGACGAGGACGTGCGCGCGCTGGCGCTGCTCTGCATCCTGACGTGGGTGAAGGTGGCGCTGGCGCTGGAAGAATCGGGGCAGAACGATCCGGCGCTGGAGGCGCAGGCGCACATCTTCGAACTGCTGGACACCTACTGGCTGCTCGAGGAAGAAGAGAGGGCCCTGCCCAAGCCGGGCGCGCAGGAATTCGAGGGCCTGGAGACGGTGGAATCCACTGAGCTGCTCGGCCGTCTGTATCTGCTGTGCAGCCGCTACGGGCGGAAGGACACCCTGTACTGGGGCCGCTGTTTCATGGAGTTTGACCGGAAGATGCAGGCCGGCGGGGCGGTGAACTGATCTCGGCGCCGGGCGAGGCGTCGAGCGCGCGGCGGCCTGCTTCCAGCAGTTCGATGATGCGGTCCACGTCGTAGACGCAGCCGCCCCAGGAGCCGCCGCTGGCCTGCTGGAGCGCAGCCCAGAGGCGCGTTTCTTCCGGCAGCAGCGGATCGGGCGCCAGATCCGGATGCGGCTCGCGCGAGTCCAGATCCACGCCCACGGCGTGGATCGAACCTTCCAGCCGGTTGCGGTCAATCACGATTTCGATCACATCGCCGTCGCGCAGCCTGCCGATGGGGCCGCCGGCGAGGGCTTCCGGCGAGACATGGCCGATGCAGGCGCCGGTGGAGACGCCGCTGAAGCGCGCGTCGGTGATCAGCGCCACATGCTTGCCGAAGGGCAGGTATTTGAGCGCCGAGGTGAGCTGGTAGGTCTCCTCCATGCCGGAGCCCATGGGGCCGCGGCCCGCCAGCACGAGGATGTCGCCCTCGCGGATGCGGCCTTCCTTGATGGCGGCGATGGCGGCAGGCTCGGAGGTGAACACGCGGGCGGGGCCGCGCTTGCGGTAGACGCCGTCTTCGCCAACCACCGATGGGTCGATGGAGGTGGCCTTCACCACGCTGCCTTCCGGCGCAAGGTTGCCCGTGGGGAAACACACCGTGGAGGTGATGCCGCGGGCGCGCGCGGCTTCAGGGCTGAAGATGACATCGTCCGGATCGATGCCGTCAGCCTCGCGCAGGCGGCGGCGCAGGGCGGCGCGGCGCTCGCTCTGCTCCCACCAGTCGAGGTTCTCGCCGAGCGTGAGCCCGGTGCAGGTGAGCGCCCGTGTGTGCAGCAGTCCTGCGCGGCGCAGGTGCAGCATGACCTCGGGCACGCCTCCGGCGAGGAAGACCTGCACGGTGGCGAAATTGCGCGGGCCGTTGGGCAGCGCGTCCACCAGCCGCGGCACGCTGCGGTTGACGCGCGCCCAGTCCTCGACGGAAGGCCGCCGCAATCCGGCGTGAAAAGCGGCGGCGGCGAGGTGAAGGATCAGGTTCATCGAGCCGCCGCAAGCGGCGTGCAGGATCATGGCGTTTTCGAGCGCCTCCGGCGTGAGGATCTTCGCCATGGCGATGCCGGCGGCGTGCAGGCGCAACGCCGCGCGGGCGGAGCGGCGCGCCAGATCGAGCCAGATGGGGTGGCCGGAAGGCGACAGGGCCGAGTGCGGCAGCGCCATTCCCAGCGCTTCGGCCACCACCTGCGAGGTGGCCGCCGTGCCCATGAACTGGCAGCCTCCGCCGGGCGAGGCGCAGGCGCGGCAGCCCACCTCCTGCGCGTATTCCAGCGTGATTTCCCCGCGCGCGAAGCGCGCGCCGATAGACTGCACTACGGCGGTGTCCTCGCCCTGTTCGGGCAGCAGAGTGACGCCTCCGGGCACGAGCACGGAGGCCAGCTCCCGCTGCGCGGCCAGCGCCATCATCATTGCGGGCAGCCCCTTGTCGCAGGTGGCCACGCCGACAACCGCCGCGCGGTTGGGCAGCGAGCGGATCAGGCGGCGGAACACCGCCGCGGCGTCGTTGCGGTAGGGGAGCGAATCGAACATCGCCGGCGTGCCCTGCGAGCGGCCGTCGCAGGGATCGGAACAATAGGCCGCAAACGGAATGGCCCCTAATTGTTTCAGCTCGCGCGCGGCGGCCTCCACCTGGAGGCTGACCTCCCAGTGGCCGGTGTGGTAGCCGAGGGCGATGGGCGAGCCGTCCGGCGCGCGCAGTCCGCCGTGGGTGGACAGGATCAGGACTTCCGCCGCGTCCATGCGTGCGGGCTCCCAGCCCATGGCGGCGTTCATGGTCCAGCCGTAGAGGTCGCCGGAAGGCCGCTGGCGCAGCATCTCCGGCGTGTAGGGCAGACGCCCCTGCGGTCCGGGCGCGCGGGAGCGGACGTCGAACAGCGAGGCTTCGCCGGAATCCAAAATGGAGGACGGTTGGGGCAGTTCAGCCGGCATGACCTGATTTCATCACACGGCCGCCGCCTCTGGCGGAAGCGCCGCGCATTGGATAAAGTGGGAAGTTCCTTATGAGCCTTCGTGTCACTGAACGGACCAACGGCGACGTCCTCGTGCTGGAGCTGAACGGGCGCCTCGTGATCGGCGAAGCGGTGGAGGAGTTCCGGCGCAAGGTGGATGAAGCCATCAAGAGCGGGCGGACGCGCGTGGCGCTGGACATGCGCGGGACGGAGTATATCGACTCGAGCGGCATGGGCTTTCTTGTGGTGGCGCACAAGGTGGCGCGCGACGCGGGCGGCATGCTGGCGATGTTCAACCTCACGGACCGTGTCATCGATCTGATGCTGCTGACGAAGCTCAGCGGCGTGTTCCACCTGTATTCGAGCGAGCAGGACGCGGTGGAGGCGATCCATGGGAAGGACGTGAAGCCCTTCGATCCCGTGGAATACGTGCAAGACCGGGGCGAGGACGCGCCGGGGGGCGAGTGAGCGGCAGGGGGTGTTACACTCATAGCTTCCCCCCCATGAAGATTGCGCTCGGAGCGGATCACGCCGGATTTTCCCTAAAAGAATTCCTGCGCCGCGAACTGGAAGCGGCGGGGCATGAAGTGGCCGATTTCGGCGCGCACTCGGCCGATTCCACCGACTATCCGGACTACGCCCACCAGGTGGCGACGGCGGTGGCGGAAGGGCGGTGCGAGCGGGGCGTGCTGGTCTGTTTCACGGGCGAGGGCATGTCGATTTCCGCCAACCGGCACAGGGGCGTGCGCGCGGCGCTGGCCTATAACGCGGACGTTGCCGAGCTGGCGCGGCGGCACAACAACGCCAACGTGCTGGCGCTGGGGGCGAAGTATTTGAGCCCTGCCCAGGCATGGGAATGGGTGAAGATTTTCCTCGAAACTCCGTTCGACGGCGGGCGGCACGAACGGCGCGTGAAGAAGATGGAACCAGGAGAACAGAGCAGCCAATGACGGAACAGGAGCGCATGGCAAGGCCGCTGGCGGCGGTGGACCCGGAGATCGCGCAGGCGATCCAGGACGAGACCGGGCGGCAGCACTCGCGGCTGGAGTTGATCGCCAGCGAGAATTTCACCTCTGAAGCCGTGCTGGAAGCCACCGGCAGCGTGTTCACCAACAAGTACGCCGAGGGCTACCCGGGCAAGCGCTACTACGGGGGCTGCGAGTTCACCGATATCGTCGAGAACCTGGCGCGGGAGCGGGCGAAGAAGCTGTTCGGGGCCGAGCACGCCAACGTGCAGCCGCACTCGGGTTCGCAGGCCAACGAGGCGGCCTACGCCGCGGTGCTCGCGCCGGGCGACACGATTCTCGGCATGAACCTCGCGCACGGCGGCCACCTGACGCACGGCCATCCGCTGAACTTTTCCGGCAAGACGTACAAGGTGGTTCCTTACGGTGTGCGCCGCGAGGATGAGCGCATCGATTACGGCGAAGTGGCGCGCCTGGCCCGCGAGCACCGCCCGAAGATGGTGGTGGCGGGCGCGAGCGCCTATTCCCGCATCATCGATTTCGCGCGGCTCCGCGAGATCTGCGACGAGACCGGCGCGCTGCTGCTGGTGGACATGGCGCACTTCAGCGGCATGGTGGCGGCGGGGCTGTATCCGAACCCCTGCCAGTGGGCCGACATCGTCACCACGACGACGCACAAGACGCTGCGGGGGCCGCGCTCGGGGCTGATCCTGTGCCGGGCGCAATATGCGCAGGCGATCGACAAGAGCGTGTTTCCCGGCGTGCAGGGCGGGCCGCTGGTGCATGTGATCGCCGCCAAGGCCGTGTGTTTCCTGGAGGCGATGCAGCCGGAGTTCATCGAATACCAGCGGCGCGTCGTGGCCAACGCCCAGGCGCTGGCGGCGAGCCTGGCCGAGGCCGGCTACCGCGTGGTGAGCGGCGGCACGGACACGCACGTGATGCTGGTGGACGTGTTCTCCAAAGGGCTGCGCGGCAGGGAGGCGGAGAAGGCGCTGGACGAAGCCTGGATCACGGTGAACAAGAACTCGATCCCGTTCGATCAGAACCCGCCGCTGAACCCGAGCGGCATCCGGCTGGGCAGCCCGGCGGTGACGACGCGCGGCTTCGGCGAAGCCGAGATGCGGCTGGTGGGCGGGTTGATCGCCCGCGTGCTGGAAGCGCCCGCCGATCCGGACAACCTGAAGGCCGTGCGGCGCCGCGTGGAAGAACTCACGGAACGGTTCCCCCTCTATGCCTGGAGGCGCGCCGCGGTGCGGGCGTGAGCGGGGGAGACTGACGTGCCGCTGCGGATCCTGATCGACGCCCGCCACGTCAAGGATTTCGGCTACGGCACTTACATCCGCAACCTGTTGCGCGGCCTGGCGGCGATCGGAGCGCCGCACGAGTTCCTTCTGCCGGTGCGTGGCGCGGACAGGGAAGAACTCGAGGGGCTGCCGGAGAATTTCCATCCCGTGCCGTACGAACGTTCGGACACGGAGCCCCGCGACCGGATCCTGTTCTCCCTGTTTGCGCGGAAACAACTGCCGTCGCTTGTGCATATTCCGCTGGCGCGGGTGCCGCTGTTTTTGCCGCGCCCCTACATCGTGACCGTGCATGACATCTCCAGCCTGGTTGTCGAGCAGTCCGCCGGCTGGAAGGGCGAAATCCAGCAGGCGCTGCTGCGGCGGGCGCTGCTGGAGGCGGCCTGCGTCATCGCCGTCAGCGAGTGGACGCGCAACGACCTGATCTCGCTCATGGGGCTTCCCGCCGGCAAGATCCGCCGCATCTACGGCGCGGTGGATCCCAGCTTCCTTGACGCCCGTCCGGCGCGCTGGGCGCGCGCGGCCGGTCCCGAGGCTCGGGAACACGAGCGGCGCCGCGAGCTCGAGCGCTACCAGGTTCACTATCCGTATCTGCTGTACGCCGGAACCATCCGGCCGCAGAAGAACATTCCGAGGCTGGTGGAAGCGTTCGCGCTGGTGCGCGGCAAGCTCCAGGACGATCCGCGGTGGAAGGACCTGCGCCTGATCATCATCGGGGACGAGATCTCGCGGTATCCGGCGGTGAGGCAGGCCGTGATTCAGTCCCGCGTGGAGCCCTATGTGCGGTTCCTGGGGTTCGTGCCGAAGGAAACGCTGCGGGTGTTTTACGAATCGGCCGCCGCGTTCGTTTTTCCATCGCTATATGAAGGCTTCGGGCTGCCGCCTCTGGAGGCCATGGCCTGCGGCGCGCCGGTGGTGTGCTCGACAGCGACGTCGCTGCCGGAAGCCGCCGGCGACGCGGCCGAGATGGTGAGCCCGGACAATGTGTTCGACCTTGCCCGGGGAATCCTGGAGGTGTTGTTGAACGAGGAGAGGCGAAAGCAGTTGATCGAACGGGGGAGCCGGCGCGTGCGCGAGTTCCGGTGGGAGACCACCGCGGCGCAGGTGCTCGCCATCTATGAAGCCGTAGCGATGGGAAAACCGCTGCCGGAGTGAGAGAAGGGATCGAACGAGCGCGGATCCGGTCCCGCCCAGATCAGACGTCCCCGCACGACCGAGAGCAGCGACTGCCCCGCAAGCTCGATCCTCACCGGCCAGTCTTTCTCTTCGAGTGTCTCCTGGCCCAGCAGGGTCAGCGCGCCGCCCTCGGCGCGGATGCGCCGCACGATGCCGGCGCCGCCCCAGCGGAGGACAAACCAGGCCTCCGGCGCGATCCGCAGGCGCAACTCTTCATCCTCGGCCACCAGCGCGAAAACTCCCGGATGACGGGCGAAAGGCAGGCCCGGATCCGGCTCCAGCGGCGCGAGAAATACACGGCGTATTCCCCTGTAAAGCGGCGTCTGTATCAGGAGCCAATCCTCCACATGGGAGGAGTCCGGAAAAGGAATCGACGGCCCGATCCGGCCAGCCAACACGGGAATCCGGGCCTTTTCCCTGCCGGGCGTGCGCCGCGCCAGCAGCATGCCGTCCAGTTCTTCCGCCGAGATGAGATCTCCGAGCCCCCAGCCCAGACTCGCCAGAATGGCGTCAGCGACGTGCGGAGTCAGAGAACGCTTTCCCGCCAGGATATGGTGCAAATGGGGCTGGGAAAATCCCACCAGGCGGGCCAGCCCGCGTTCCGTGTACTCGCCGTTGGTCAGCAACCCGACAAGGCGCAGGACCAGGCGGTGAAGGAGTTTTTCGAAGCCGGGTCCTTGGGGCGCGCTCACTTGATTTCTCCTTGAAATAGGGTAGTACTAGTACACCTAGTACTCAAGTGTTGCCATTAAAATTAACAAAAATTAATACAGGTCTGGCTCTCCTGCTCAGGATTGTTTTTCAATCACTTGCGGCCTTGCGTGGATGTCCGGATGGGGGCGGGCGGAATAGAGGAGACTATCTCGTTGACGCCGGGGGCTACGTGTCCGAGTTTGGGGTCAGGGAAAAACGGGCCCCGGGGTGAGGCCGTGGGCCCGAACACAAGAAGGAAAGAACCAATATGGAGTGGAACCGTTCCGAAACCATCGGCTTGGCATCGACAAAATGCGTGCACTGTCATGGCCTGGGACTGCGAGAAGCCCGCGGCCGGATGGTGCCCTGCGCCTGCGTGTTCCGCAGCATTTTCCGCGCCTGCTACGCGCGGTTCAGAAAATGTGTCGAGCAGGAAAAACGCTACAGCCGGGTGAGCCTTGAGTATTCGCCGGGCGGCGGCCGTCGGGTCACGTGGGGAATGAAGAACGAGGAATACATCGCCGATTTCTTCCTGGTGAGCCGGCGCCATCTGACGCCGGAGGAATGGCGGCTGTTCCGGTATCACTTTCTGCTGGGCGCCGACGCCCGGCTCTGCGTCAAGAAGCTGAACATCGACCGCGGCCAGTTTTTCCACGCGGTCTATCGCATCGAGGCGAAATTGGGGAAAGTGTTCCGCGAACTTCAGCCGTACTCGCTGTATCCGCTGGACGAATACTTCCACGGGCGGACCGAAAATCCCTGGCGGAGCATGGATTCGGAGGATACGCCTCCGCCGGCGGCGGGCAAGCGGCCGGCGCCGGTGCGGAAGGTGGCGTGAAGGCGGGAGCGGGGCGGCGCGGCGGAGAGCCGGGAACGGATCAAAGCAGCTGGGCGCCAAGCGCGCGAAGCTTTCCGGTGATGTCTTCGTAGCCCCGCTCGATGAGGCGGGTGTTGGAGATGCGCGACTCGCCCTCCGCGGCGAGGGCGGCGATGAGATAGCTGAATCCGGCGCGCAGGTCCGGGATCTCGATGTCGGCGCCGTGCAGGGGCGTGGGGCCGACAATGACGGCCGAGTGGCGGTAGTTGCGCTGCCCGAACCGGCAGTGCAGGCTGCCGAGGCACTCGCGGTAGAGCTGGATCTGCGCGCCCATGCGGCGCAAGGCGTCGACGTAGCCGAAGCGGTCTTCGTAAACGGTCTCGTGGACGATGGAGACGCCGTCGGCCTGCGTCAGCGCGATGACAAACGGCTGCTGATAGTCGGTGGAGAAGCCCGGGTAGACATCGGTTTCGAGCGCGGTGGAACGGAGCCGTTCGCCCGCGCGCCAGAACTCGATGCCTTCGCTGGTGACGCGGAAATCCCCGCCGATCTGGCGGAGCCGGTTGAGAAACGTCATCATCGGCGCCTGTTGCGCGTGCCGCACAAAGATGCGTCCGTGCGTGGCCACGGCGGCGCAGGCCCAGGAGGCGGCTTCGAGCCGGTCGGGGATCGCTTCGTGGTCGAAGCCGCGCAGCTCGCGCACGCCGAGGATCTTGATGACGCGGTCGACATCGACGCTGATGATGGCGCCCATTTTCTGGAGCACCATGATCAGGTCCATGATCTCGGGTTCAACGGCGGCGTTGGACAATTCCGTGACGCCTTCGGCGAGCACGGCTGACAGGATCACCTGCTCGGTGGCGCCGACGCTGGGGTAGTCCAGCCGGATCTTGTTGCCGAGGAGCCGGGTGGCGGTGAGGTGGGCGTCGTGGGCCTCCTCATGCAGAACTGCGCCGAGATCCTGCAAGGCGCGCAGGTGGAAATCCACCGGCCGCGAGCCGATGCGGCAGCCGCCGAGCGAGGGCACGGGCGCGGTGCCCAGGCGGGCCAGCAACGGGCCGCAGGTCAGGATCGGGATGCGGCTGCGGCCGGAGAAATCCCGCAGCACCGAGCGCTCCATGGGCCGCAGGTTGGCCGCGCAGATTTCCAGCACTCCCGGCTCCGCTTCCCGCACCTCGCCGCCCAGGGCGTGGATCAGTTCCGCCGTGATGCTGACATCGAGAATGCGGGCCACGTTGCGCAGCACGCACTTCTCGTGGGTGAGCAGCGCGGCCACCATGATTTTCGGCAGGGCGTTCTTGGCGCCGCGCAGGGCCACCTCGCCCTCCAGCGGCTTGCCGCCGCGAAGCACCATGGTCTCGGACTGGAGGGCGGACCCGGGAGAAGTCATTTACTGGAACAATTTTCGCTCACGCCGGAGCACCGGCGGCGTATCGATGTCGTCGAAGGGGAGAATCTCATCCGGCGGCCCGGCGGCGGGCGGAGCAGCCTGCGGAGGAGGTCCGGAAACGGGCAGGGTTTCCTCGGCTTCGGGCTCGAGATCGAAGACGGTTTCCTGCAGAGAGGCGGCCTCCTGGGCCGGCTCTTCCTCTTCTTCTTCCTCCGGCGGCTCATGCCGGCGCTCGGGCGGAGGCGTCTCGACGATCACGGGTACGAGGGCAGGCTCCGCCCCGGGGGGGGAGGCGGCATCGCGCGGGATGCTGATTTGCGGCAGTTCCACGTCCGGCAATCCCTCGCGCTGGAAGCCTGTGGCGATGACCGTAATGCGGACTTCGTCCTGGAGAGAGGAATCCGGCACGAGGCCGAAGTTGATCTGGACATCCGGGTTGCCCGTCGCCTCCCGGATCAGACGGCAGGCCTCGTGCATCTCGTGGATGCTGAGGCTGGGCGGGGCGGTGATGTTGAGCAGGATGGCGCGCGCGCCCTGTAATCCGCCCTCTTCGAGCAGCGGGCAGGCGATGGCGCCGCGGGCGGCCTCGACGGCGGCCTGCGGGCCGGTGGCGGTGGCCGTGCCCATGATGGCGAAGCCCATGCCGAGCATGATGGCGCGGACGTCGGCAAAGTCGCGGTTGATCAGGCCGGGGGTGGTGATGATGTCGCTGATGCCCTGCACGCCCTGCCGCAGCACGTCGTCGGCCAGGCGGAAGGCCTCGAAAAACGAAGTGCCGGGCGGCACAAGATCGATGAGGCGGTCGTTGGGGATCGAGATGACGCAGTCGACCGTAGCGTGCAGTTCGGCCAGGCCGCGCTCGGCCTGCTTCATGCGGCGCGGCCCTTCGAAGGCGAAGGGCTTGGTGACCACGGCCACGGTGAGCGCGCCGAGCTGCTTGGCCAGCGCGGCCACCACGGGTGCCGCCCCCGTGCCGGTGCCGCCGCCCAGCCCGGCGGCGATGAACACCATGTCGGCGCCCTCGAGCACTTCAATGATCCGGTTGAAGTCTTCCAGCGCCGCTTCGCGGCCAATCTTGGGATCGGAACCGGCGCCGAGCCCGTGCGTGATGCGCGCGCCCAGCGCGATCTTGTTCGGCACGGGCGAGGACCGCAGCGCCTGCGCATCCGTGTTCATCGCGTAGAATTCGACGCCGCGCACACCGGCGTCGATCATGCGGCCTACCGCGTTGGAGCCGCCCCCGCCCACGCCCACCACCTTGATGTGCGTGCCGCCGAGCAGCTCGTCCTGAATCTCGAATTTCAACGGTTCCAGTTCTGCCATGGCAACCTCGTCCCTTGGCGCGCCCGGAGCGCGCAATCTCCCTATTTTCCCCGAAACAGGCCCAACAGTCCCGAGCCGCCGGCGCTCATGCGGCGGAATTGCAGACGCGCGGAGTACATGGCCAGCCCGGCGGCGGTGGTCCAGGCAGGCGAACACAGTTCGTCCGGCCAGTCCAGAATTCCCCGCGCGACCCCGAGCCGCGCCGGGCAGCCCAGGATCCGTTCCGCCTCCTGCACCATCCCTTCCAGCAGCGAGCCGCCTCCGCACAGCACCAGCCCCTCTCCCAGGGGCAGGTCGCGCGCGTGCTGTCTGCGGCAGGTTTCGACAATCTCGAACAATTGGTCGGCGCGCGCCTCCAGCGTCTCCACCAGCGCGCGGCGGCTGATCTCCTTGCCCGTGCGACCGCCCTCGCCAGGCAGCCCGATCAGGATGTGGTCGCCGGACGGCGACGTGTGGGCGCAGCCGTAGGAGAGCTTGAGCCTCTCGGCCTCTTCATACGACACGCCGTGCACGGCGCAGATGTCGCGCGTGAAGTGATCGCCCGACACCGGCAGCCCCGCCGCGAACAACATCGAGTCGCCGTCGTAAAAAACCACGTTGGAAGCGTGGGCGCCAATGTCGAGCAGAGCCACCCCGCCGGTCCGCTCCTCGGGCAGGATCGAAGCATAAGCGGCGGCCATGGCCTCGAACACGGTCTCCTCCACCTGCACGCCGGCCTGCTGCACGGCGCTCACCAGAGCCTGATGCTCCTGCCGCGAGGCGGTGATGAGCAGGGCGTGCGCCTCCAGCCGCTCGCACTCCACGTTGACCGGGTGCGGCATCGGAGGGCGTCCGTCGAGAGTGAAGTCCTGCGGCAGCACCTGCAACAGTTGCCGGTCCGGCTCCAGCGGAGACTGGGCGGCGAATTTCAGCGCCTGCGCCAGATCCTCGGCCTGCACGCGGCGGCGCGGGCCGAAGTCGTATACGCCGCGCCCCTGGCGGCAGCGCACGCCGGGCCCGCCCGCGCCGACAACGGCAGAAACCAGCGCCTGGCCCGTCCGGCGGGAGCATTGCTCGAACACCTGGCGGACCGTCGAGGCCACCGCGTTCTGGTCGGCAATCTGGCCGCGGTGCCATCCGCGCGACACCGCCGCGGCATGCGTGCCGTAGCGGACCAGTCCGTTTTCCAGCGACACCACGACCAGGCGCGTCCAGTTGCCGCCCAGGTCGAGTCCGGCTGCGAGTTCGACTCGTTTCGACACGGTTCTATCGGCTGTCCTCCGAGGAAGCTTCCACCAGTGTAATGCGGCCTTCCGTTGTCAGATCGAGCACGGCGCGATGGGAGAGCCGGTCCCGGATCGATTCGTAATGGCTGAGGAACACGTTCAGCCGGTCGAGATACCGTTCGTTGCCCAACACGAGCACCACCAGGTGTTGAGGCGTCTGGTAGGAGACGCGCACGTTTTCCGGATCGGTGAGATCCACTTCGGGGATGCGGCCGGAGGCCGGGGCCAGCTCGCGCAGGATGCGCAGCATCAGGCGCACGCGCCGCCCGCGCTCCTCGACGTCCTGCTCGCGCCGCACGCCCAGCAACAGCGGCGGCGAACCCCGGACGGGCCCCGTCACGGGCAGAATCACGCCCTCTTCGTCGATCAGCGCCGGCTGCATCCGCAGCGGCTCGTCAAAGCGGCCGCTGATGCCCGCGGGCACCTGGATCAGGGCGACGGGCACGCGTTCCTCGATCCGCACCAAAATGCGGTTGGGCCAGATGCGCCGCACGGCGGCGTCGCGCACCCAGTCCAGCCGGCGCAACTCCTGGCGGCGGCGTTCGAGATCGATGTCGGCCACGCTGCGGCCGCGGTCGGGGGCGAAGACGCGCAGCACGGCCGCGCGCGGAACGTGGCGGGCGCCTTCAATGACGAGGCTTCCTTCGGCGCCCTCCTCGGACGGCAGCACGAAGCGCGGATCGCCCGACAGGAAGCGGTTCCACTCGAAGACGAAGAACGCAGCGCCCCCGGCCGCGCCGGCGATGGCGAGGATCCAGCCGGCCAGGCGGAGTCCGCGGAGGATGGCGGCCGAGCGCCCCGGGGATTCAGCGCTGTTGTCTTCCCGCTTCCTGCGAGACATGACTCGTCTCCTTCAACAGGGCCAGCACGGCCGGTCCGGCGCCGGTGACGTCGCCGGCGCCGAGCGTGACCAGAAGATCGCCCTCCCGCAACTCCTCAGCGGCCATGCGCACGGCCTCCGGCAACGGGCCCGCATAGCGGACGCCGCCGTGGCCGGCGGCGGTGATGGCTGCGGCGAGCGCCGCCGCCGTGACGTCCTCCAGCGGCGGCTCCGAGGCGGCGTAAATATCGGTGATCAGCACCCGGTCGGCATCGCCGAACGCGTGCAGGAATTCGTCGAACAGCAGCCGCGTGCGCGTGTAGCGGTGCGGCTGGAACAGCACCACCAGGCGGCGCGGGGCGCGCAGCCGCAACGCGGCCAGCGTGGCGCGGATCTCGGCTGGATGGTGGCCGTAGTCATCGATCACCGTGACGCCCGCGGCGCTGCCTTTCCACTCCATCCGGCGCCCCGCGCCGCGGTAGGCGGCCAGCCCCGCGCGGACCGCCTCCGGGCTGAGCCCGAGGTGCAGCAGAATGGCCGCGCAGGCGGCGGCGTTCAACACGTTGTGCGCGCCCGGCACGTGGATCGTGAAGCCGCCCAGCGGACGTCCGTCGAGGACCAGTTCGAACCGGCTGCCCTCTCCGCCCAGCTCCTCGTGCTCGACGCGCAGCCGCGCATCTTCAGAACGGCCGTAGGTGAGGGCCGTGCGGCGCACGTGCGGCAGCAGCGCGCGCGTGTGCGCGTCGTCGGCGCAGAGAGCGAGGATGCCGCCGATCGAGACGCGGTTGGCGAAACGCAGGAACGCCTCGCGCGCGGCGTCGAACGATTTCCAGTAATCGAGGTGCTCGCGGTCGATGTTGGTGAGGACGGCGCACTCGGGCGCGAGCTCCAGAAAAGAGCCGTCGCTTTCGTCGCTCTCGGCGATGAACAGCTCGCCGCCCAGGCGCGCGTTCCAGCCGTCGAGGAAGGGCGCGAGCGTGCCGACATAGATGGTTGGGTCCAGTCCTGCCTCCAGCGCGGCGCAGCCCAGCATGGACGCCGTGGTGGTCTTGCCGTGGCTGCCGGCGACGGCGATGCCGCGCGAAGCCCGCATCAGTTCGGCCAGCAGCTCGCCACGCGTGGCCACGGGGATGCCGCGGCGGCGCGCTTCGGCGACCTCCGGATTGTCCGGCGCCACGGCGGAGGTGGCGATGAGAGCGCGCGCTTCCGCGGGCACGTTTTCCGCTGCATGGCCCTGGAAGACGCGGATGCCGAGCGAAGACAGCCGCGCGGTGAGCGGCGTCGAGCGCAGGTCCGACCCGGAGACATCGCATCCCAGGGCGCGGCACAGCAGGGCGAGCCCGCTCATGCCGATGCCGCCGATGCCGGTGAAGTGAAGAGGTTGGGCCGGAAAAAACATTCTGCCTCTTTATTGTTCAGGGCTATCCGTCCTGTGTCAATGAAGTTTCTGCGGCCCCGCGCGGCCGCGCGGCGGCCTGCAGCGCTTCGGCGGCGCGGCCCGCCGCGCCGGGGCGGGCGAGCCAGCGCGCCGCGCGGCTCATGCGCTCCAGTTCTTCCGGCGCGGCGGCCAGCCGGGCCAGCTTTTCAAACAGAACCCGGCCAGTGAGGTCGCGTTCCTCGATCAGGACGGCTGCGCCGGCGCGCTGCATCGCCTCGGCGTTGCGGAGCTGATGGTCGTCGGCCGCGCAGGGGAACGGCACCAGCACCGACGGCATGCCCGCGGCGGCGAGCTCGGCCGCCGCGCCCGCGCCGGCGCGGCTCACCACCAGATGAGCCTGTGCGTAAGCCGAGGGCATGTCGTCGAGAAAGGCCACGGCGCGCGCGGCAACGCCGGAAGACGCGAACTCGCGCTCCAGGGCATCGGCCTCGGCCGCGCCCGCCTGCAAGGTGATCTCTACCGCCAGCCCGGCGTCCTTCCAGTGCGGAAGGCTCTCGCGGACGGCGCGGTTCAACGCCCGCGCGCCCCGGCTGCCGCCGGTGACCAGCACGCGCAACACGCCGCGCGGCGGCTGCCATTGGATGCCGAAAAACGCCTCGCGCACAGGCACGCCGGTTGCCTCCGCCCTTCCGGGCGGAAACCAGCGCGCCGTGTCTTCAAACGCCACCAGAGCCTTCTCTACGAACCGCGCCGCCAGCCGGTTGACGAGCCCCGGCACGGCGTTGGGCTCCATCACCACCACCGGAATGCGCAGCAGCAGCGCCGCCGCCACCGGAGCTGCGGCCACATAGCCGCCCATCGAGAACACCGCCGCGGGACGCAGCGCGCGCATCAGCCGCAGGCAGCGCCACAAGGCGCGCGGCAGCCGCGCGATGGAGGAAGCGCGCCCGCGCAGCCCGGCCCTCTGGAAGCCCGCCGCGGGGATCCACTCCAGCGGAAAACCCGCCTGCGGCACGAGCTTCGATTCCAGCCCCTCGCGCGTGCCCACAAACAGGCACGAGTGCCCCTTCCGGCGGAGTTCCTGCGCCACGGCGATGGCGGGCATCACATGGCCTCCCGTTCCCCCGCCCGCCATGACGAACAGCATCTGCGGCTCCTCACTGCTCCGGCACCCGGTCGCCCACGCTCATCAGCAGCCCCAGGGTAAGCGACGTGCCCACCATGGCGCTGCCGCCATAGCTGACCAGGGGCAGGGGGATGCCCTTGGTGGGGACCGCATTCAGCGCCACCAGCATGTTGGCCAGCGCCTGCGTCACCACCACGGTGGCCGCGCCCAGCGCCAGATAGCGGCCGAAGGTGTCTTCGGTCAGAAACCAGGCGCGCCACCCGCGCCAGAAGATCACCAGGTACGCGCTCAGCAGCGCCAGGCATCCGGCCAGCCCCGTCTCTTCTCCAATGACGCCGAAGATGAAGTCCGTGTGCGCCTCGGGCAGGAACCCGAGCTTCTGGTTCGACTGGCCCAGCCCCACGCCGGTGAGCCCGCCGCTGCCGATGGCGATGCGCGACTGCCGCGCCTGATAGTCGGTGTCCCTCGCCGCGCCCGACGACGCCATGCGCACCGCCAGCCATTGCAGCGAGGGATCCGCCGAGATCCTTTCTTCCGTGAGTCCGACGAACGACGTGATCCGCAGCAGCCGGTAGGGCTTTTGCAGAATGAAGCCCGTCATCACCAGTACGGCGCAGCCCAGCGCGACGAGAAAGTGCCGGCGGTGGATGCCTGCCACGGAGTAGACCACCAGCGCGGGCGCCAGCACCACCAGCGCCGTGCCGAGATCGCCGAAGCCGATCAGCAGCGTCGTCAGGCCGACGACGAGCACCGTCGGAACAATGGAATACCGGCTGTTGATGTCTTTGCCGCGCCAGGCGACGAACCACGCCAGGTAGAGCACGATGACCGGCTTGGCAAACTCGCTCGGCTGGAGCTGCCCCAGACCGGGCAGCCGGATCCAGCGGTGGGCGCGTCCGTCGGTGACCACAGCCACCAGCAGAAGAATCAGGATGAGACACAACGGCACGATCACCGCCGCGCCGCGGCGCAGTTGCCGGTAATCGGCGGCCTTCAGCCACAGCATCAGCGCCACCCCTGCCACCGCCGCCGCCAACTGCCGCACGGCGAAGTCCCAGCTGTGCTTGCCGAAATAGACCTCGGCCGATACCGCCGAGGCGCTGTACACCATGACCAGGCCGAACGACACCAGCGCCAGAGCCGCCGACAGCAGCCACCAGTCCGTGCGCACGCGGATCGTGTTGTTCATCGGCGGCTCTCCAGCGCCTGCACCAGCGACTTGAACACCCGGCCCCGCTCCTCGTACCCGCTGAACTGATCGAAGCTGGCGCACGCCGGCGCCAGCAGCACCGTGTCGCCGGGTTCGGCGCGGCGCCACGCCGTCTCCACCGCGGTGCGCAGATCGCCGCACGGAATCAGGGGCAGCGCGCCTTCCAGGTGCGAGGCGATGATGGGAGCCGCGGCGCCGATCAGCAGCGCGGCGCGGGCGCGGCGGGAGAGCAGCTCCCGCAGCTCGCGGTAGTCGCTGCCCTTGTCCTTGCCGCCGAGGATCACCCACAGATTGCCGTCGAAAGACTCCAGCGCTTTGCGCGTGGCGTCGACGCTGGTCGCCTTCGAGTCGTTGTAGAAGCGCACGCCGTCCAGTTCGCGCACGAACTCGATGCGGTGCTCGACGCCCTCAAACGACCGCACGCCGTTGCGGATGGCTTCGAGCGGAGCGCCCGCCAGATGAGCGCAGCAGGCGGCCGCCAGGACGTTTTCCAGATTGTGCCGCCCGCGCAGCGGGATTTCGGCGGCTTCCATGAAGGGCTCGCCATCGGCGAGCAATGTCCCGTTCTCCTGCCAGAAGCCCGGACGGCGCGCGCCGCCGGCGCAGAACCACCACACGCGGCCCCGCGCCTGCGCGGCCAAAGCCGCAGTGGCGGCATTTTCCGCGTTCAGCACGGCGTGGTCTTCCGGCTGCTGGCAGGCCAGAATGCGCGCCTTGGCGGCGGCGTAGTTCTCGATCGTGTGGTGGCGGTCCAGATGGTTCTGCGTGATGTTGAGCACGGCGGCGATGCGCACGCGCAGCGTGTGCGACGTTTCCAACTGGAAGCTGGACAGCTCCAGCACATTCCACTGATCCGGTCTTGACCCGGCCACCATGGTTGCCAGCGGGCGGCCGATGTTGCCGCCCACCTGGCAGGCGATGCCGGCTGTGCGGAGCAGATGGCCCGTGAGCGCCGTGGTGGTGGTCTTGCCGTTGGAGCCGGTAATGCCGAGCACCGGACCTTGCAGGAACCACGACGCCGCTTCCACGTCTCCCACCACGCGCACGCCGCGGCGCGCGGCTTCCTGGAAGAGAGGCAGGTCCGGCGGCACGCCGGGGCTCAGCACAGCGATGTCGCAGTCTTCGAGCGCCGCCGGAGATTGGGGAACGAACGGCGCGTCAAACGGCGGCAGCGATTCGCGCGCCTTCACGTCGGAGGCGCGTACCACGGCGCCATGCCGGCGCAGCAGTTCGAGCACCGCCACGCCGGAGGCGCCCATGCCGAAGACCGTGATTTTCCTGCCGCGCACGTCCATGCCTATCTCAGTTTCAGCGTCGTCAGCGCGAACAGCGCCCACACCAGCCCGGCGATCCAGAAGCGCACCACCACCTTGGTCTCGTCCCAGCCGAGCTGCTCGAAATGGTGATGCAGGGGGGCCATCAGGAACACGCGCTTGCCGCGCAGCTTGAAGCTGGCCACCTGGATCATCACGCTCAGCGCCTCGATGACGTACACGCCGCCTACAAACAAAAGCAGCAGTTCCTGTTTGATCAGCACCGCCACCACGCCGAGGCTTCCGCCCAGCGCCAGCGAACCGGCGTCGCCCATGAAGATCTCCGCCGGGTGGGCGTTGTACCAGAGGAAGGCGAGCACGGCGCCGGTGAGCGAGGCGCAGAAGACGGTCAGTTCGCCCGCGCCCGGCAGGCGCGCCAGCTCCAGATACCGCGCGAATTGCGCGTGGCCGCTCACGTAGCACAGCACGGTCATCGCGCCGCCGGCGATGACCATCAGTCCGGCGGCCAGTCCGTCGAGGCCGTCGGTGAGATTGACGGCGTTGGACGAGCCCACGATCACCAGCAGCAGGAACAGGAAGAAGATGACAAAGCCGAGCGGATACGTCCACGTGTTCTGGAGGAAGGAATCGATCAACAGGTCGGGGCGGAAATTCTTGAAGAAGGGAACGTTCATGGCGGTGCTGTACAGCCCGCGGCGGTGCAGCTCCAGCAGCCAGAAGCCGAGGGCGAACATCATGAGCACCTGCAAGCCCATCTTCTGGCGGCCCGTGAGGCCGAGATTGCGGCCGCGGCGCACCTTCAGATAGTCGTCGGCAAAGCCGATGGCGGCATAGCCGGCCAGCGCGAACATCGCCACCCAGACATACGGGTTGGTGAGATGCGTGAACAGCAGCGCCGGCACAAGCGTGCAGAAGACGATCAGCAGTCCGCCCATGCTGGGCGTGCCCGCCTTCTTCTGGTGGCTTTCAGGGCCGTCCTCGCGGATCGGCTGGCCGAAGGAGAGCTGGCGCATCTTGCGGATGAACCACGGCATCAGGATCACGCCCAGCAGGAAGGCGGTCAGGCTGGCCGCCAGCGTGCGGAAGGTGACGTAGCCAAAGACGCGGAACGGCGAGAAATACGGGAACAGGATTTCGTAAAAGAGCCAGTACAGCATGGCTAGCCCAGCAGCGCCTCCAGCGCCTTCTCCATGCGGACGCCGCGCGAGCCCTTGAACAGCAGGGCGTCGCCCTCGCGCGCCAGGGCCTTCACGTATGCTCCCGCTTCGGCGGGATCGTCGAAGAACGCCGTGCGCTCGCGCCCCATGCCTGCCGCCGCGGCTTCTTCCACCATCCGCCGCGCCTCGCCGCGCACGCCCACCAGGTAGTCCAGCCCGCGCCCGGCGGCGTAGCGGCCCACTTCGCGGTGCAGCTCCGCGCTCCACGGGCCGAGCTCGAGCATCTCGCCGAGCACGGCGATGCGGCGCGCGGCGCGCGTCCCGGCCAGCAGGTCCAGCATCATCATGGCCGCTTCCGGGTTCGAGTTGTAGCAGTCATTCCAGACCACCATGCCGTTGCGCTCGATCTTTTCGAGCCGCATCGGCACTGTTTCCAGGCGGGCGATCGTCTCTTTCCATTCTCCCAGATCCCAGCCCAGCGCCCGCGCCACGGCCAGCGCCGCCAGCGCGGACATCAGTCCTGCTCTCCCGGCCAGCGGGCAGAAAAAAGAACCCACGTCCGGGACATCGAACTGCACGCCTCCGGAGAGATACGCGACGTTCGACGCCCGGACGTGGGGTGCCTCGGAAGGAACAAAGGGAGAGGAACCGTAGAAAACCGTTTGGCCGGAGAAAGCCTGCGCCATGGCGCGCACGCGCGCGTCGTCGCCGTTGAGCACCGCCGCGCCGTCCGGCGGCAGCGATTCGACGAGCTCCCGCTTGGCGGCGGCGATGGCCTCGACCGAGCCGAGATTCTCGATGTGGGCCGTGCCCACGTTGGTGACCACGCCGATGCGCGGCTGCGCGATCTCGCACAGGCGGCGGATCTCGCCCGCGTGGTTCATGCCGATTTCGATGGCCGCCGCTTCGGCGTCGTCGGGCAGGTTGAGCACCGTCAGCGGCACGCCAATGTGGTTGTTGTAGTTGCCCTGCGTCTTGCCGGTGCGCAGCCGGCGGGAGAGCACGGCGGCGACGGCCTCTTTGGTGGTGGTCTTGCCGGCGCTGCCGGTGATGCCCACTGCCAGCCCGTCCCAGCGGCGGCGCATTTCCGCGGCCGTCTGCTGGAGCCAGTCCAGCGCGGAGGGCACGATGTGCAGCGCTCCAGCCGCTTCAACGGGCCGCTCCACCACGGCCGCCGCGGCGCCTTTTTCGAAGGCCGCCGCCACGTAATCGTGGCCGTCGTGGTTGGGTCCTTTGAGCGCCACGAACAGCGCGCCCGGCTCCAGCGTGCGCGTGTCCACGCTCACCGAAGTGCACACCCGGCCGGCCACCTGGAGCCTCATGACGCCCCTCCGCGCGGCCCGCCATAGCCGAACTCCTTCAGGACCTCGCGCGCCGCCTCGCGGTCGTCGAACGGGATGGTGCGGTCCGCCAGCACCTGGCAGGTCTCGTGGCCCTTGCCGGCGATGAGCACGATGTCGCCCGCCGCGGCGCGGCCGAGGGCCAGCCGGATGGCGGCGCGGCGGTCGGGCTCGGCTTCGTGCGGAGTATCGCGGCGCTGCACGCCCACCAGAATGTCGTTGACGATCTCCAGCGGGTTCTCGCTGCGCGGATTGTCGCTGGTAACGACCACGAAATCGCTCAGCGCGGCGGCGGTCTCGCCCATGCGCGGGCGCTTCAGCTTGTCGCGGTCGCCGCCGCAGCCGAACACGGTGATGACGCGGCGCGGCGAGAGGGCGCGCGCGGCCTCGATCAGGTTCTTCAGCGCGTCTTCCGTGTGCGCGTAGTCGACCACCACGAGGAACGGCTGCCCCATGTCCACGCGCTCGAACCGTCCCGGAACGGCTGCGCACGCGGCCAGCCCCGCCGCGGCGGCCTCCGGATCGAGGCCGAGGGAGACGCCCGCGGCGAAAGCGGCCGTCAGGTTGTAGACGTTAATCAGGCCGCACAGCGGCGATTCGATCCGCGTGCGCCCCTGCGGGTGGCGCACATTGAAGCGCACGCCTCGGAAGCCCGTGTCGATGTCTTCGGCCCGGAATTGCGCGTCTCCGCTGATTCCGTATGTCCAGCGCGCGGTCTCAGGGGCGGTGACGACCCGCTCCGACCACGGATCGTCGGCGTTCAGGATGGCGGACTTCGGCGGCGGTCCGCCGGCGCCTGTGAACAGCCGCTGCTTGGCCGCGAAGTAGTCTTCCATCGTGCCGTGGAAATCCAGGTGGTCCTGGGTGAAGTTGGTGAACACGGCGGTGTGGAACTGAAAGCCGTAGACGCGCTCCAGCGCCAGCGCGTGCGATGAGACTTCGAACACGAAGTCCGTGCCGCCCGCGCGCGCGAGTTCGTCCATCATGCGCACCAGGTCCAGCGATTCCGGCGTGGTGTTGACGGCGGCCGATTCGCGCTGCCCGATGCGGTACAGCACGGTTCCGGCCATGCCCGTCGTTCTGCCGGCGTGGCGCAGCATCGAGTCGATGGCGAACACGGTGGTGGTCTTGCCGTTGGTGCCGGTGACGCCGGCCAGGCGCAGGCGCCGGTCCGGGTTTCCGTAAAAGCGCAGGCTCATGAGGGCGAGAGCCCGCCGCCCGTGTTCCACCCGGACCCACGGGGCAGGGAAGTCCGCGGGCGCCTCGAGTTCGCTCACCACCGCCACGGCGCCGCGCTCCACCGCCTGCCGCGCGTAGAAAGCCCCGCTGGTGCGGCTGCCAGGAAAGGCGAAAAACACGAAGCCCGGTTCGACGCGGCGGCTGTCGTATTCGAGTCCGCGCACCTCCAGCCGCCGCCATGCGGCATCCGCGTGCGGGGAGATGTCTTCCAGCAGGGCGGCGAGGTTCATGGCGTCAATCCGAAGCGCACCTGGACGCGCATGCCCGGCGCCAGCACCGTGCCCGGCGGAGGCGACTGCTCGCGCGCCACGCCGCGTCCCAGCGTCTCCACGGGCAGGCCCAGCGAGGCGGCCTCCCGCAGCACCGCCACCAGCGGGCGGCCCCGGAAATCGGGCACCCGGGGGCCCACCAGCGCCGGGGTGGCGGGCGGCTCCTGCGGCGGCGCCGGCTTTTCGGCCGAGGCGAGCAGCACCGGGGGCTTTTCCGGCTTCGGCTGCGGGGCTCTCACTTCCGGCAGCGTCTCCGGCCTGTCCATCGGCACATGGAGAACGCGCAAGGCCGTCTCGGCCACTTTTCGGAACACAGGCGCTGCCGACACGCCGCCCAGCTTGGGCGTGCGGTTCAGCGTCACCACCACGACGATCCGCGGATTGGCCACTGGAGCGAAGCCGATGAAGGAGGAGTTGTGGCGGTTCAGCCAGCGGCCGTCTTCAAAGATCTCCGCCGAGCCCGTCTTGCCCCCGGCCGAGTAGCCGGGGATGGCCGCCGCCTTGCCGGTGCCTTCCAGCACGACGCGCTCCATGATGCGGCGCATCGTGATCGCCGTCTCCGGGCGCAGCACGCGCTTGGGCGGCGCGATTTCCACCGGCAGCGGAACCTCGCGGCCATCTGGTGTGGGGCGGCTCTTGGCGATCACGAGATGCGGCTGCACCAGCAGCCCGCCGTTGGCGATCACCGCCACGGCGCGCGCCAGTTGCACCGCGGTGGCGCTGACCTCGTGTCCGAAGGCGATGTACTCGTGCGAGGCGGGCGTCCAGCAATTGCGGTCGCGGCTGTCGCGGCAGGCCTGCGGCCGCAGGATGCCGCGCGATTCGGCGGGCAGCTCGACGCCGGTGCGGTCGCCGATGCCGAACCGCTTCAGATACTCGTACAGCCGTTGCGGTCCGGCGGCGAGGCTGATCTTGGCCACCCCGATGTTGCTGCTTTTGATCAGCACGCCGCTCACATCCAGCGTGCCGTAGCGGTGCACGTCGTGGATGGCGCGGCGTCCCGGACGCGGGAACGCGCCGTTTTCACAGTAAATGGGCGTTTCCGGGCGGAAGAGGCCGGAGTCGATCCCCATGGTGACGGTGATCATCTTCATCACCGAGCCCGGCTCGCAGGGGATCTGCACGGCGATGTTGGTGTGCCGCGCCGCCGCTTCCGCCGGCGTGGGCCGCTCCCGCCTCGGATCGAACGTGGGATAGTTGGCCAGCGCCAGGATTTCGCCGTTGCGCGGATCCAGGACCACCACCGTGCCGCTCTCCGCGCCGGCCTGCTCGATCCCTTCCCGGAGGAAACGCTCCGCGCTGTGCTGGATCACGCGGTCGATCGCCAGCGTCACGTTGACGCCCGGCAGGCTGTCGCGCTTGGTCCAGGTGATGAAGCGGTCCTGCCGCGATCCGGCCAGAACCTGGATCAGTCCGTCGCGTCCCTTCAGCTCTTCGTTCAGCTTCTGCTCCACGCCGGCGTTGCCGTCGCCTTCCGCATCAATCGCGCCCACCACATGGGCGCCGGTGACGCCGCTCGGATAATCGCGGCGCGCGTCGGGCAGGATGTGGATGGGGAAGGTGCGCTGCAACGGCACCAGCCGCTCCCGCTGCTCCTTCGTCAGGTGCCGCGCCACGATGTGAAACGAGGCGCCCGGCCCGCCGGCCTGTTTCTTGCTGATGAGAGGACCGGACAGCTCTTCCGGCTTCTTGCCCAGCGCCGGGGCTACCACGCGGGCGAAGAATTCGGGATCGCGGATCTGTTGTGGATTGACGACAGCGGATTCGGTGCGGATGCTGATGGCCAGCGGATGGGAGTCGCGCGCCAGCACCTCGCCGCGCAGCGCGGGCAGGCGCACGTCGCGCAGGTGCTGCCGGCGGCCGCGCTCGGCGTAATAGTCATGCTTCAGCACCTGGAATTCCAGCAGCTTGACGACAACGGCCAGGGCCAGGCCCATCAGGACGGCGGCGGCGATCACTGCCCGCCGGTCCGAACCCAGTTTCTGCTGCCTCTGATTCATCGCCCTGACGCCCCAGCCGCCCGGCCCGCCCGCACCCCCGCGCCCGGCGCGCTTCAACGCGCGCCCAGCGACGCGACAGTGCTCTTGGCGGGCGGCGCATAGACCATTGCTTTGGCCGGCGGCGCGATGAACCGCTCGCCCGCGTACTGCTCCAGCTTCTCGGCGCTGCTCAGCTCCGCCTTCTCGCTCCGCAGGCGGCGCAGCTCGTTCAATTCGAAGGCCTTCTGTTCCTTCAGGCTCTCGATCCGGTGGTTGATCGCCAGGATCGTCGTCGAGGGCACGATCGCCGTGATGATGCACAGCGCGGCCACCAGGAATACCGCCGCCGTCACGGCGCCGGGCGCCCATTCGGCCCGCCGCGCCACGCAGCGCACCTGCGTGTTGTCGATGGGCTTCACGTACAGAAAAATCTCTTCCCGCGGCAGCGCCCGCAGCCGCGCGTCCAGCACCGCGCTGCGATCGCTTTCCTCAACCGCCTCCCTGCCGGCGGCGAACCAGTCCAGCAACGCTTCCAGGCCGGTCATCTCAGTTCCTCCCTGAATCCTGTCCTGCTTCCCATCCCTCTCCGGTCCGCTCCAATGCCCGCAAAACCGCGCTGCGGCTGGCCGGGTTGGCCCGCCTTTCCTCCTCGCCGGGCCGCACTACATGCCGGGTGAGCAAACGGAACCCCCCGCCCCGGGCCAGTTCCCGAAACCGCTGCTTCACCTTGCGGTCGTCCAGCGACTGAAACGCGATCATCACCAGCCGGCCTCCACGCCCCAGCCGACCGGGCGCCTGCCCGAGCAGCGCGTCCAGCTCTCCAGGCTCGTCGTTCACCGCCATCCGCAGGGCCTGGAAGACCCGCGTGGCGGGATGAATCCTTCCGGCACGGGGCGCTGCCGAAGCCACTACGCGCGCCAGTTGCGCCGTGTCGGCAATCGGCCGCGCCCGCACCAGTGCTCTGGCTATTTTTTCCGCTAGGCGCCTCCTTTCCTCGCCCAGCTCCTCGATGATCCGGGCGAGTTCCCGTTCCGAATAATGGTTGACAATGGCGGCAGCGGTGAGGCTCTGCCGCCGGTCCATCCGCATGTCGAGCGGTCCGGCCGCCTGAAGCGAAAAGCCTCGCTCCGGTGAGGTGAGCTGATAGCGGCTCACGCCCAGATCGGCCAGGATCCCGTCCGCATGCGCCACCTGAAGAGAGTCGAGAGTGGACGAAAGCCCGGAAAAAGAACTCTGCGCGAACACGATCCGCTCCGCCCACGGCGCGCAGCGCCCGCGAGCCTGAGCCAGCGAGTCCAGATCGCGATCCAGCGCGATCACCCGCCCCGTGACGAGGCGCTCTGCAATCGCCGCCGTGTGCCCGCCCAGCCCGCACGTGCAGTCCACATACACGCCGTCCGGACGCACCGCCAGAAACTCCAGCGATTCGCGCAGCATGACAGGCGTGTGTTCCATGCCTCATCAGAAGTCGATTCCCAACGCCGCCAACCGCTCGAGATCGCTCTCGCGGTGGCTCTGCACCCGGCTGAGTTCCTGCTCGAACTTGTCCGGCGGATAGATCGTGATCACGTCTTCGTAAAACCTCAGTTGCACGGTCTTGTCTTCCAGCCCCATCTCCTTGCGCAACTGTTGGGGCAGCGTGATGCGCCCCTGCGGGTCCACATCCACGTCGCAGCCCACCAGCTCCGCCCGGAACGTCTCCCGCCAGCGCAGTTGCGGATCCTCGATCCGCGCCAGCCGCCGCTCCCAGCTTCCGTTGGTGTAGATCCGCGCCAGCCCCCGCGATTCGGTCACAAACAGGTACTTGTCCGGCAGCTTGTCGAGATATTCCTGATACTTGGCCGGCAGTTTCAGCCGCCCTGCCGAGTCCACCTTGCAGGGATAGAAGCCGAGCGGCGCCCGGAGACGGAAAGATGCCGCCGGGGGTGGCGTGGCCGTCGAGCTGTTCCGCTGCTCTTCCATTTCGGTCCGAATCGGTCACCGATGGCCCTATTCGGGCCACTGTGATTCGATCCTAAGACCATCCGGCCGATAATGCAAGAGATTTCCTCGGAGATTTTTTCGATAACCTCTTTGTTTTCCTTTTCTTCGCCATCCGGCTGGGATAGACGCTTGAACTTCCGAGAGTACGCCTACCCTGCCTCTGGAGATAGCCGACTCCTCGCGAGCCTGTTATATTGACCTTTGTGTATCCAAAGCTGTACGACCTGGACCCCGGATCCGAAGCGCCGGAACTGGTGCGGATGATCGTCGAGATTCCCAAGAACTCCGCCAACAAGATCGAGTATGACGGCGCGCTGGGCGTCTTCCGGCTGGATCGGGCGCTTTACTCGCCGATGCACTACCCCGGCGATTACGGCTTCATCCCCGGGACTCTCGCCGAGGACGGCGACCCGCTGGACGTGCTGGCGCTGGTGAGCGAGCCGAGCTTCACGGGCTGCCTGATCGAAGTCCGCCCCGTCGGGCTGCTGCGCATGGTGGACCGCGATGAGATGGACGAGAAGGTGATCGCCGTGCCCACGCGCAATCCGCGCTACGACGAGATCCACACCATCGACCAGATCTTTCCCCATGTCAGGCGCGAGCTGGAGCACTTCTTCAGCATCTACAAGGAGCTCGAGGGGCGCGTGGCGACGACGCAGGGCTGGGGCGGACCGCGCGAGGCGCGGCGGGCGATCCTCGACGCGCGCGAGCGCTATCTGGAGAAGAAGCGCCTGTCCGAGCCGTTCGGCGACGGCATCTGACGGGCAGCCTTGAAGACTCGCTCGTCCCGCTAAAGCCCGCTCCCCGCCGCCGTGGAACCACACTGGTGCTGCCGCGTCCCAGCCTGGGCGAGATCCTGTATCAACCGGATCTGCCGTTCAAGCACCCCACGCCTGTATCAGCGCAGCGCCTGGAGAAGACATGGCGTCCGCAGCCAACGGCCCTCAGGGCTGGAAGCCTGGCCAGATCAAGATTCTATCCCCGATGCAGGATCTGCTCCGCTGCCACCGTCATCACATGAGCTCCGAGTGCGGCCCAACGAACGTCTTTGGGAACAAAAGCCGGTTGTTGAGCGGCGCGCCTGACCCGATCAGACAGCGGCCTTGACGCCGGGCGCGGATCAGCTTCCGGCTGCTGTCTCCGGACCGGAAGCCGGGCGGGCCTCTTTACCGTCACAGAGGGGAGCTCTTCAGGGCCGGGTGCCGCGGTACTGGTCCTTGCGCGGGTACGAAGTGGTACCGTGACGGCGAAAGTTCTATTGGCTCCTCCAGGATGCGCCGCGAACCTAAAAGAGCGGTCGCTCTGAGCGCTTTGCTAAAGTGCCGTCGAGTTGGCACTTGCAGTGTCAGGGGGACAGCTTGAAGCCAAGTCAAGGAGGAATGGGAATGGCGGGAAAAACAGTGTTGTTGGCGCTCTCGGCGCTGGCGGTGGTTCTTCTGCTGAGCTTGCCGGCTGGAGCCACAGTGATCACAATCAATGGGAGCGATTTCACGAATGGCTTGAACAGCCAGACGATCGGCGGGTTGAACTGGACCTCTTCTCCAGGCAACTTTAACAAAAAGACGGTGGCTGGTTTCACCGGCGTCGGCATCACCGGCAAGACCGGCGACGAAATCGATATCGGCGAGTTCCTCACCGGGCAGATCCCGGCGGGCGGGCTGCCGTTTTGGGTGCCGTCGTTCACGCTGGGCGTGTTGTTCGACGGACCGGAGTTCAACGACGTGCAGGAAGTGGCGCAGGTCAAGATCTGGCACCAGGGCGGAGGAACAAGCGTCTACACCGTGACCAACACTTGGGACTCCAATCCGTTAATAACCGACACTGCCACATGGACCGGCTTCGGCACGGTGACCAACCTCTCGCCCTCTGCGAGCGGTTACGGCGCCGTGTGGAAGATCACGAACCCGTTTGGTTCGGTGAACGACATCGTGAAGATCGAGTTCACCGCGCTGAGCGGGAGCTGCGGCAGCGGCAATTGCACCAACCAGTCCGACTTTACGCTGGTTCAGTTCCAGTATGAACCGGTTCCCGAACCGGGCACCTACGCCATGCTCGGCGCGGGACTGATCGCTCTGGGGCTGCTGGCGCGCCGCCGCAAGGCATAGCCGGATTTCGCCCGCGGTATTCTGTGCCTCAAAGGGCCTCCCTTCGGGGAGGCTCTTCGCTTTTGCGAAGCAGGGGAATTCACTTCTCTAACAACGGCAGCGCCGGGCGGGGCTCTTCCGCCAGCGGCAGCAGGGAGGGCGATTCGGGATCGTGTGCCCGGTAGCGCTGGAGCGCCACCCGGCGGTGGCGCACGGCGTAGCAATAGAGGCACCCATGCGGGCAGGTGTCGTATTCGCCAATGTCGCGCGACTCATGGCAGGCGCACCCCGGGCGGTTGCCCTTCAGCGGCGCCATGATGGGCTCGCCGCTGATCCGCGCCAGGCGCCGCGCATCCACGCAGCGCGCCTGCCCGGCTCCCTCCGCCACATAGTCCGGCTGCGAGCACACGGTGAGCCGCATCCCATGCCGCCGCGCGATGGCGGCAAGCTGTGAGGCGAGGGAGAGCTTGGCCTCGGGCGGCGGATCCTCCCAGATGAAGCCGTGCCGGCGCGCCGCCGCGTCCAGGTTCCGCCGCGACTTGGCGTAGATTTGCGCGAAGCTGATCACGGCTTCGTCCGCCGCGCCCTCGAGCCTCGCCGCCAGTTCCGCGAAATTGGCCAGATGGAATTCGGGCGGGGTCAGCGAAGTGAACAGCACGGGATCGTAACGCCACACGGGGCACAGCGGATGCACCTCGCGCGCCAGCCGGTGCATCTGCCCGATCGCCTTCTCCGCCGGGATTACCGCCGGCTCGATCGAGCGCGGGTAATTCGTGACGGTGAACTGCACGGTGAACGGGCGTCCAAAAGCGCGCAGCCGGTCGAGATGCTCGAGCAGCGGGCCGAAGTTCCGCGTCCAGAAGACGAACCCGGAGACGCGGTGCGGGCGCAGATCGACGCGGTACATCTGCGCCGAATAGGGATTGCGCACCAGCGCGAAACCCGCGTCCAGCCGGCGCAGGAACCACTCGGCGTAGAAGGCGGGGATGTCGGTGCGGTAGCTGGCCGAGACGATCACGCGAGCCCCTGCTTTGAGTATCGCGCCGCCGCGCGGGCTCAGCCGCCGCGGAACGCGGCGGAGAGCTTGCGCCAGGTGTCGCGCAGATCCTCCGGCATCACGCGCGTCTCGCCCACCGTCGTCATGAAGTTGGCGTCGCCGGTCCAGCGCGGCAGCACGTGCATATGGAGATGTCCGGCGATGCCCGCGCCGGCGCACTCGCCGAGGTTCATCCCGAGATTGAAGCCGTGGGGGCGGTACACGCTTCTCAGGTGGCGCACCGCAACGCGCGTAAGCTCCATCAGCTCCGCCGCTTCTTCCCCGCTGAGTTCTTCGAGCTGCGCCACATGGCGGTAGGGCGTGATCATGAGGTGGCCCGTCGTGTAAGGGAACAGGTTCAGCAGGACGTAGTTCAGCCGTCCGCGGTGCACGATGAGGTTTTCCTCGTCGCGGTTCTCGCGCGCCTTGGCGCAGAAGATGCATTCATCGCCGGGCGAGACGGTGCTCACATAGTGATAACGCCAGGGGCTCCAGAGGCGATCCATGGCAGAAACCGCCAGGCGGCCTTCACTCGGAGGGGGGCGCCGGCAGCGGCTGCTCCTGGTTGACGAGATCCTTCAGTTCTTTGCTCGGCTTGAAATACGGGATGCGCTTGGCGGGCACGTCGACGCGCGCGCCGGTCTTGGGATTGCGCCCGATGCGCGCCTTGCGCTGCCGCGTGCGGAAGCTGCCGAAGCCGCGGATTTCGATCTTGTCGCCTTCACGCAGCGCGCGCACGACGCTGTCGAAGATCGCTTCGACGATCACCTCCGAATCCTTGCGCGTGAATTCGCAGACGCGCGAAATCTCCTCGATCAGATCAGCTTTCGTCATCTTGTTTCCGTTCCTCGTGAGTGGGCTCGCCGGCCTCGGGCGCGGCGGCGGACGGTGCGGGCGGCTGGCCCTGCAATGCCTCTTCGATATGCTGCGTGGCCTGGGCGGCCTGACGATGATAATCGCCCAGCCGCTCCAGTTCGCGCGCATCCTCGGCGGTGACCAGCGTCAGGCCGATGCGCTTGTCCGCCTCGTTCATCTTGATGATCTTGAATGTCATCTCCTGCCCCATGGGCAGCGGCGGCGATTGTTTGCGCATTTCGGCCGGGATTTCCGAATTGTGGCACAGGCCTTCCACCCCGGGGGCCAGTTCGACGAACACGCCGAAATTG
Organism: uncultured Bryobacteraceae bacterium; assembly: GCA_937920635.1. Taxonomy (GTDB): domain Bacteria; phylum Acidobacteriota; class Terriglobia; order Bryobacterales; family Bryobacteraceae; genus JANWVO01. The sequence continues at coordinate 2,648 of CAKZUE010000036.1, read as the reverse complement.
GCCGCGCGCGTGGGCTTGCCGTGAACGATGTCGCCGACCCCGTGCTGGCGGAAAAACGTCTCCCAGGCATCGGGCTGCAACTGTTTGATGCCCAGCGAAAGCCGCCGGTTGGGCGCGTCGATGCTGAGGATGACGGCCTGCACCACCTGGCCTTTTTTGAGCACTTCCGACGGGTGTTGCACGCGCTTCGTCCACGACAGGTCGGAGACGTGGACCAGCCCGTCGATGCCTTCTTCGATTTCGATGAACGCCCCGAAATCGGCCAGCTTCCGCACCCGGCCCTCCACCACGCTGCCCACGGCGTACCGCTTGTCCACCGTGGTCCAGGGGTCGGGCTCGAGCTGTTTGATGCCGAGCGAGATCCGCCGCTCCTTCGGCCGGACGTCGAGCACCACGCTCTCCACATTGTCGCCCACGCGCACCACCTTGGACGGATGCTTCATGCGCCGGCTCCAGGTCATCTCCGAGATATGAATGAGCCCCTCCACGCCCGGCTCGAGTTCGACGAATGCCCCGTAGTCGGTGACGCTCACCACGCGCCCCACCACGCGCATGCCCGGCTGGTAGCGCTCCGCCACCGTCTCCCAGGGATCCGGCAGCACCTGTTTGAGGCCGAGCGAAATCCGCTCCTTCTCGCGGTCGAATTTCAGCACGCGGACCGTGATCTCCTGTCCGACCTGGAGCACGTCCTGCGGGTGCGCCACGCGGCCGTAGGAGATGTCGGAGACGTGCAGCAGTCCGTCGATGCCGCCCAGGTCGATGAAGGCGCCGTATTCGGTCAGGTTCTTCACGACGCCGGTCACCAGGCCGCCCTCGTGCAGATGCTCGAGCAGGGCGGCCTTGCGCGAGTGGATCTCTTCCTCCATCACCGCCTTGCGCGACACGACGATGTTGTTGCGGCGGCGGTTCAGCTTCAGCACCTTGACGGCGATGTCGGCGCCGATGAGCGAGTCGAGATTGTGCAGCGGGTGGATGTCGGCCTGAGTGGAAGGCATGAAGGCAGGCAAGCCGACGTCGACGCTGAGGCCGCCTTTCACCCGGCCGGTCACACGGCCGCTGACGGCCAGCCCTTCGCGGTAGGCCTTGTCCAGCGTCTCCCAGGCGCGGATCCGGCTGGCGCGCTCATGCGAGAGAAGGACGTAGCCTTCCATCTCGCGCCGCCGGTCGAGCATGACCTCGATCGAATCGCCGGGCTGGTAGGTGACAGCGCCCTCCGGCGTGCAAACCTGCTCGATGGGGACGAAGCCCTCCTGCTTGAGCCCCACGTCGACGATCAGCCCCTCAGGTGTGACTTCGAGCACATGGCCCATCATCACCTCGCCCTCGGCGGGCGGCGCGAGATGGCCGTAGTCGTCGAGCAGTTGTTCGTAATTCTCTTCGCCGTCGGCGGGATACTCCACCGGGCGGTCTTCCTGGTTGCCGGTCATGCCCCAGACTCCGATAACGCCACAACTTCCGCCAGCCTGCCAGCTTCCGCGGCTTTCTCTGCGTCCGGCACATTCCTTGCGACAGGGAATGGAATGGCCCGGAATGCAGCCGGCCGCGGATCACCGGCGCCGGACGGGTGATCGCCGCCGCCTCTCTGATTCAATACAAATCATTGAAAGTGCGACACTTCAGAACTATATCGGACACTGAAGTGCTTGTCAACCTCGGCCGCCCCGCCTGACGCTGCGGGTTCGGCGCTGAAACTGCTGGCAGCGGTGCTGCAAAACCGCGGCTGCTGCGCTATAGTGAAATCGTCACCACTGGCTCAGCCGGCGCGATGTGGACAGGTGGCCGAGTGGTTAATGGCAGCAGACTGTAAATCTGCCGCTCCTTGCGAGCTACGGAGGTTCGAATCCTCCCCTGTCCACCACCGATATTTTTCCGGCGGGCTGGCGCGGCGGCGCGCAGGGGCACTTGTGCGGCCCGCCGCCGGTTGCGCTAAAGTAGGGAATGAGCCGATGTAGCTCAGGTGGTAGAGCGCGTCCTTGGTAAGGACGAGGTCACCAGTTCAAACCTGGTCATCGGCTCCAGAGTTTTTTTCCCCGATTCGATCTGGTCCCCCGCAGTCTCCGGCGGGCCGGCCCGCGAGCCGGCGCCCACCAGCCAGACGGCGAACCAGGAGAGTCATCAATTCTGGCATCAGGGAGCCGTTTGTATGGCGAAAGAGAAATTTGACCGCAGCAAGCCGCACGTCAACATTGGGACGATCGGGCACATCGATCACGGCAAGACGACGCTGACGGCGGCGATCACGAAGGTGCTGGCCAAGCACAATCCGAAGGTGCAGTTCCGGAGTTTCGATTCGATCGACAACGCGCCGGAGGAGAGGGAGCGGGGCATCACGATCGCGGTGGCGCACGTCGAGTACGAGACGTCGAAGCGGCACTATGCGCACGTGGACTGCCCGGGCCACGCCGACTACATCAAGAACATGATCACCGGGGCGGCGCAGATGGACGGGGCGATCCTGGTGGTGGCGGCGCCGGACGGGCCGATGCCGCAGACGCGGGAGCACGTGCTGCTGGCGCGGCAGGTGGGGGTGCCCTACATTGTGGTGGCGCTGAACAAGGTGGACATGATGGACGATCCGGAGCTGCTGGAGCTGGTGGAGCTGGAGCTGCGGGACCTGCTGAAGAGCTACGGATTTCCTGGCGACGAGG
>CAKZUE010000035.1 GCA_937920635.1 uncultured Bryobacteraceae bacterium | reverse complement strand
CTATATCCAGACCTGGCTCGTCTATATGCGCCACCCATGGCGCAGCTGGAAGCGGCTTGGATGGAAGGGATTTCTCGGCTTCCATGGCTTTATTGGCGGGGCCTTTTTAGGCCCGCTGGCCTTTCCTCCGCTGGCGTTCCTATATCTGGCATGGCTCATCACCCGGTCTGGTTTCTTTGATCCGCTTTTTCCGCCGCCGGTGCTGGCCATGTCCCTGCTGCTGCTGGCCGGCAACGGGCTGCTGATCTATTTCCACATGCTGGCCGGCTGGGTGCGGAAACACCCCGCCCTGGTCTTCTTTGCCCTGCACCTGCCCGCTTACTATCTGCTGATGTCGGCCGCCGCCTGGCGCGCCTTGGGGCAGTTGGTGACGAAGCCCCATTATTGGGAGAAAACGGAGCACGGCCTGACGCGGGTCTCTGCCTATGACGGAGAGGATCTCACCCCCATCTGCCCAGTCCCCGGCTCGTGAGTCCACCCTCGGCGTGGTCTTGCTGTCGGCCGCCCTGCTGGCCGTTGCTGCCGGGGCGGGCTTGGCGGCGGAGTTGACGGCGGCCGGCTTCGCGGGCCACGCCTTTTGGCGGCTCGCACGCAGGGACACGGCCAGAGCGCGGCTTCAGTGCGGCATCTCCCTGCCGCTGCTCCAGATGCTGTCGCCGGGCGCCGTGCTTCTGTCCTGCTGGCTGGGACTGGCCCTGGTGGTGGTTGCGCTGCGCGAACACGGCTGGCCGGCTCGCCTGGCGTCCCTGCTCACCCTGGTATACCCCGCTTTGTTGATGACCGCCGTCCGCGCTTACCTGGCTTGGCTCGGATACCCCTGGCCCCTGCAGGGACTCGTCTGACCGAAAACAGACCTCCCCTGCCCGCGCTGTCATGCCGCCGCCGCAGCGCCCGCGCTGCTGCTCTCAGCCGCCCGGACTACGGCGCCTGCCCGATCCAGATCGGCGCCGGGTGGCTGCAAATGCTGTCCACCGTCGGCCCGGACACGCACACCCGCACCGCGGTCATCATCGCCGGCAGGTCGTCGGGGATCGTGATCCGCAGAACGTGAAGCCCCGGACCAGAGCCTGCCTCTTTTTGCGCGGGCGCCCACCTGTCATGCACGTTGACCCACACCGGCTCGTCGGCCAGAGCGATGCCCGTGGCTTGCAGCATCGCACCGCCGCCCGCCGCTACAGGCACTGCCTCCGTATTGTTTGAGCCGTCGGCGTTGGCCACCACCACGATCGACGGCGCCACCGGCAGGACGTCGATCAGCAGCGGTTCGCTCTGCTGATTCCCGTTGGCAGCCACCACCGGCTGCCAGCCCCGCTCCACCGAGTCGGGCAACCGGACGAGCAGCTCGCCCGGCTGCACCGAGACCACCTGAGCCGGCAATCCGCCCACGGTCACTGTCGTCTCTTCCGCGAAGAAGATTCCCTGAAGCCGCATCAGACCGCCGCTGGCGAACGGCCCCTGGAAAGAAAATGGCACGGTCATCGCCGCCCAAACTCTGGGCGCGGGAACAGCGGGCGGCTGCGGGGACTGCGGGGGCTGCGGGGGTTGCGGAGGCTGGGGCGGCGGCCCTTCCGTCACCGTCAGCTTCACCGGAATCACAAGCTGGCGGTTGAACCCCGTTGGCGAGTTCTTCTGCCGGAACACAATCTCCGCCTGATACTCCCCAGGCGTCAGATCGCGGGGCAAAAGCTGGTATTGATAGCTGCCTTCAGAACGGCCGCCGGTGCCGCGCAGCAGCAGCCATCCTTCGCCGGACAGATACCGCAGGCTCGCCTCCCACTCGATGAACCACCCGCCCGTGTTGTGCACAAACAGATAGGCGTCCTTCAGTCCGCCGCCCGCCTGCAGCACAAACTCGGTGGTCTGGCTCGGCGTCACGGCCAGGCGTGGGAAGTAATCCGCGTCACAGTCGCCCAAGGCGGCGCAGTCCGGCTCGACCTCTTCATTTCGATAGCGCGGCAGCGGCGCGCCTGGCACCGCGCCCGCCTGTTCGGAAAGGGGCGCAAGCCGCGCCTCGGCGCGCACAATGACCAGCTCGTTGGGGCGCGAAGTTGGCGAGAACACCCACAGCGGGATCTCGGCGCTCTCCACGCGCCCCGCATTGGCATCCATCACTTGGTACACGGCCCACGCCTCGCCGCCCGACACAGCCGCCTCGCCCACGGAGAACAGCGGCGTGGGAGAGGTCGGCCAGAGCACCGGATACCCGCCCGCGCCTTTGTCGTCCGCCTGCGCCACGCGGCTCAACAGCAGCGACGGTCCCGGCGCGGGCGCGTAGAAGCCCGGTTCCGGATCGGTGCCGAAGGCGCCAGAGCGAGTCGCCTGAAAGCCGTTGTCACCCGCAATCGCGTCCGGCACCAGCACGCGGCTTCCCTCGGGCAGGCCTGTGAGCCGGATCAACAGGCGCGTGGCGCGATCCGGCGGTCCGGGCACCTGCACCGGCTGAAACGCGCTGGCATAGCCTTCCGTGACGCGCACCGCCGCTGGCCACGGCCGCCGAGCCAGCACTCCGTTCCAATCGAACGAGGCAGGCAGCGCTGGCCCCGCGCAACAGACCGCCGCCGGCATCGCCGTGGCGTACAGCCCCGGCTGCGCCCTTCCTACTACGACACGATTCCCGGGCAGCAGCATGGGCGTGTTGGCGATGATCTGCACGCTCGCCGCCATCGTCTCGGCCGCCTCCGCCCGCAGCCCGGTCACGCGGAAAGAAAGCTGCCCGAAGGGATTGGACGAGACCACGAGGTTTTCGAAGATCACCAGATTGTTCTGGAGCCTCGGCGGGTTCGGCAACGGCATGGGCGACGCGCCGGAATCGAGCCACAAAATCACGCCGCCGTTGTTGCCGCCCGCAAAGTCGATCGGGTTCGCCACCCGCTGCTCGAGCAGCACCGAGAACGTCAACTGCACCGTTTGGTTCGGCGCCCCGGCGCACTGCAAGGCCACATCCCCCACCGGTTCGGCAAGCCCGCCCCGGCTGACCAGGACGGGCGTTCCGGCAAGCGTGCACAGGAAAGTCGCCCCCGCAGGCGCCGTCCAGAGAACTACGGCCCCCAGGGCCGCCACCAGAATCCTCATCACCCACCTCCTCTCCTCCTAGCGTAGCTCCGCATACAATAAACGCATTCAGTGAGTTTTCCCATATGACCCGCACGATGTTGCTGACCGTCTCCCTGATCCTGGCCGCAGCCTCGGCCCAGGACCCGGCTTCCGCCTGGAAAAATCTGAAGTACCGCTCCATCGGCCCGTACCGCGGCGGGCGCGTGACTGCGGTGACTGGAGTGCCCGGCCAGCCCGGCGTTTTCTATTACGGCGCCACCGGCGGCGGTGTCTGGAAGTCCACCGACGCCGGCAGAACATGGCTCCCCGTCTCGGACGGCTTCTTCCGCACCGGCTCGGTCGGCTCCATCGCCGTGGCCCCCTCCGATCCCAACACGGTCTACGTGGGCATGGGCGAAGGCTGCATCCGCGGCAACGTCAGCCACGGCGACGGCGTGTACAAGTCCACGGATGCCGGCCGCACATGGAAACACTCCGGGCTGCCGCTCTCCCGCCACATCCCGCGCATCCGCATCCACCCGAAGAACCCCGACATCGCCTGGGCTGCCGTGCTCGGCGCCATCTTCAATCCATCCGAAGAGCGCGGCGTCTACAAGACCACGGACGGCGGCAGGACCTGGCGCAAGGTTCTTTACCGCAACGACCGCTCGGGCGCCATTGATCTCGCCCTAGATCCCTCCAACCCGAACATGCTCTACGCCGCCCTGTGGGACGTCAGGCGCACCCCTTGGTCGCTGGAATCCGGCGGTCCCGGCTCGGGCTTGTTCAAATCCACCGACGGCGGCGAAACCTGGACGGAAATCACCCGCAACTCCGGGCTTCCCAAAGGCACGATCGGCCGCATCGGCGTGACGGTCTCCGGCGCCAACCCGGACCGCGTCTGGGCGCAGATCGAGGCCGAGGACGGCGGACTGTTCCGCTCCGACGATGCCGGAAAAACCTGGCGCCTCGTCAACGACAACCGCAACCTCCGCCAGCGCGCCTGGTATTACACCCATATTCACGCCGATCCCCAGAACCCTGACCGCGTTTACGCCCAGAACGTGCAGTTCTGGCGCTCCGACGACGGCGGGGCGACCTTCCGCCCCATCTCCACGCCGCACTCCGACAACCACGATCTCTGGATCGACCCCAATGACAACAGCCGCATGATCAACGGCGACGACGGCGGCGCCAGCGTCTCCACCGACGGCGGACGCACCTGGACCGCCCAGGACCAGCCCACCGCCCAGTTCTACCGCGTCACGCTCGACCGCGACTTCCCGTACAACATTTACGGCGCGCAGCAGGATAACTCCACCGTCCGCATCCCGTCGCGCTCGCCCGGCGCCTTCATCACGCGCGAGCACTGGTGGCCCGTCGGCGGCGGCGAGTCCGGCTGGATCGCCCCCTCGCCCAAAGACTCCAACATCGTCTTCGCGGGCTCCTACGGCGGCTATCTCACCCGCTACGACCACCGCACCCGCCAGACCCGCGCCGTCAACGTCTGGCCCGACAACCCCATGGGCTACGGCGCCGAGGGCATGAAATACCGGTTTCAGTGGAATTTCCCGATCCTTTTTTCCCTGCACGATTCCAATGTGCTGTATACAGCCGGAAATATTCTGTTCAAATCCACCGATGAGGGGCAGAGCTGGGAGGCCATTTCCCCAGACTTGACCCGGAATGATCCATCCAAATTAGGCCCGTCCGGGGGCCCCATTACCAAGGATAACACCGGCGTCGAATACTACTCCACCATTTTCACCGTGGCGGAAAGCCCACTGGCCAAAGGGCTCATCTGGGCTGGCACGGACGACGGCCTGGTCTGGGTGACCGAAGACGGCGGAAAGAACTGGCGCAACGTCACGCCGCCGGCTTCCCAGATGCCGGAATGGATCCAGATCAACTCGATCGAGGCGTCTCCGCACGATGCGAAGAAGGCTTATTTCGCCGCCACCATGTACAAGCATGGCGACTTCCGCCCCTACCTGTACCGCACCACCGATGGCGGGAGGAGCTGGACCCGCATCGTCCAGGGCATCCCGGAGGACGCCTTCACCCGCGTCATCCGCGAAGACCCCAACGTGGCAGGATTGCTTTATGCCGGCACGGAAACCGGCATGTATGTCTCCTTTGACGACGGCGCCGCCTGGGAATCGCTTCAGCTCAATCTGCCCGTGGTTCCCATCACCGACCTGGCGCTGCATAAGGAAATGAAAGACCTCGTCGTCGCCACCCAGGGGCGCTCTTTCTGGATCCTCGACGACCTGCCCGTGCTGCACGAATGGAAGCGCCGCGGCAACGGCTTCTTCCCCGTCGAGCCCGCCTGGCGCATGACCACCGCCCACGCGCCCGTCAGCCCCGGCATGACCGTGGGCGAGAATCCCCCCGCCGGCGCCGTGTTCCACTTCTGGCTGGACGAACCGCCCGAAGGCGAAGCGGCGCTCGAGATCGTCGATCCGCGCGGCAGAGTCATCCGCCGGTTCTCTTCCCGCCAGCCGCGCGAAGAGGGCGCCGGAGCCGGCGAAGAAGGGCAACAGCGTGGTCCCGCCCAGACGCGCTTCCAGCCGGTGAAAGGCTTCAACCGCTTCGTTTGGGATCTCCGCCACGAGGATGCGAAATCGATTCCCAACCTCATCCTTTGGGCCGGATCCGTGCGCGGCCCCAAGGCCGCTCCGGGCCGCTACCGCGCCCGTTTTTCTGCGGGCAAAGTCTCTTTCGAGACGGAATTCGAGATCCGGAAAGATCCGCGTCTGACGGATGTCTCGCAGGAAGATTTGGATAAACAGGAGCAATTCCTCCTGCAAATCCGCGACAAACTCACAGAAATTCACGAGTCAATCCTGAAGATCCGCAATGTCCGCGCGCAGGCCGAGGCGTGGGGCAAACGCGATCCGTCGCTCGAGAAGCCAGCCCGCGAACTGGCCGCGAAACTCACCGCCGTGGAAGAGGAGCTCTACCAGACGAAGAACCGCTCTTCACAGGATCCGCTGAACTACCCCATCAAGCTGAACAACAAGCTGGCCGCCCTGGCCTCGGTTGCTGGCGCCGCCGAGGCCCGCCCCACAACGCAGAGCTACCAGGTCTACGAGGATCTGGCCACCCGCGCCAACGCGCAGCTTCGCACGCTGGACAGCCTGCTGAAGAAGGATCTGGAAGCCTTCAACCGCCTGGTGCGGGAGAAGAACCTGCCCGCGGTTGCCGTGCCCTGAGGCAGCGGGCCACTGCTGAATGAAGACAGCGGGGTGCGAGCCGGCGGCGCTTCACGCGCGGCTCACAGGACACCTTGCGCCGTCTGTTCACGGCGCGGACGATTGCTGCCGCGGCCTACCCGTGTCCAGCGCCCCGAGCGGAGCGGCCGCAGGACGCGGGAGCGGGCGGTGCTGCCACAGAGCCAATCACGGAAAACTGCCGCCCGGGCGGGCCTGTCCCCAGTTTTCATCCCCAGTTTTCAGGAGTGTCCCCGATTGTGAATTGTCTTGATGGATGTGCGCCTCAATGCCGCCCGCCTCACCCGTCCTGAAGATAGCGCTGCGTGATCGCGCGAACGCACCGTTGCGCCGATTCGCCATCCCACAGGTCCGGGGTGCGGGCGCCCGGGCGGCGCAGTCCGTGCTCCCGCCAGGCGGCCAGAATGGAATCCTTTGTAGTGCCCGCGAGCACGTTTGTGCCCTGCTCGACCGTGACCGGCCTCTCCGTGTTGTCCCGCAGAGTAAAGCAAGGGATCCCGAGCACGGTGGTCTCTTCCTGAATTCCGCCCGAATCGGTGAAGACTGCGGCGGCGTCCGCCATCAGGCTCAGGAACTCGATGTAGGAGAGCGGATCCAGCAATCGCAGCCGGGCGCCATCCAGCGCCCCGGCCGGGGGCAGCTTGGCGCGCGTTCTTGGGTGCACTGGAAACACGAGCGGCAGGTCGGCGGCAATCGTCAGCAGCGCCGCGAGAATCCCCTGCAAGGACTCAGGGGCGTCCACGTTGGCGGGCCGGTGCAGCGTGACCACTCCATACGAGCCCGGCGCCAGGCCGAGGTGCTTTGCCATGCGTTGCTCCCGCGCCTGTTCCCGGTGCCTCCTCAGCGAGTCGATCATGAGGTTGCCAACCAGGCGGGCTCTGGCAAGGTCCACGCCCTCGCGCTGGAGGTTTGCCAGCCCGCTCGGTTCGCTGACCAGCAGCAGATCGGCGATGGCGTCGGTGAGCACCCGGTTGATCTCTTCTGGCATCGTGCGGTCGAAGCTCCGCAAGCCCGCCTCCACATGAATGACCGGCACGCACAGCTTGGCCGCTACCAGCGCGCAGCCGAGCGTTGAGTTGACGTCGCCTACCACCAGCACCGCGTCCGGCCTGGAGTCGAGCACGACGGGCTCGAAGCTCTTCAGGATTTCCGCCGTCTGCTGTGCATGAGAGCCCGATCCAACGCCCAGGTAGAAGTCCGGATCAGGAAGCCCCAGATCGCGAAAGAAGGCCCCCGACATCTGATGATCGTAATGCTGCCCCGTGTGCACCAGCAGCGGATGGAACCGGCTGTCGGCGCGGAGCGCCCGCAGCAGAGGAGCGAGCTTCATGAAGTTGGGCCTCGCTCCGCCCACGCACAGCAGGTGGAGTTCCTGTTTTCGGTTGCTCATCGTGTGTCTTCCCAGTTTGCCACGCAACCGCCCCCCAACCTGCGCGGGGCGGGGTGGGAAGGCGCTCCTCCAGCTGCTGCAGACAGAAAGGGCCCACCCGCACTTTCCGTGCGGGTGGGCGCTACGGAAACCGCCGCCTACACAGGCCTACTTCTTGAGAGTGCGGATGAAAGCAATCACGTTGTCGAGATCCCCTGGCTGCAAGGCCTTCACCAGGGCTTTATGGTTGGGCGCCTCGTTGAACTTCTTGGCGATCTCGGCATCCTTCATCGCCTGCACTTCTTTGCCGCCGAGCGGCAGGAGCTTCTCGCCAAACTTCTTCTGCATGGCAGGCGTGCCTGCACCGTCTTCGGCGTGGCACGTCTTGCAGCGCTTCATGTAGAGTTCCTTGCCCTTCTCGGCATCGCCGGCCCCAAGGGCAGGCAGCACGATCATTCCAGCAAATGCGACGGGAACAAACAACCGCAGCAGCTTGTGCATGAATCAGACCTCCGTGTCTAATTATACGCAAGTCCGCCCCGTTCCGTTTCGCGAACCGGTCGCGGATCGCACCGCATCGCCTACCGGATCGATTGCCCGGTCGTGGTGTACTGGATCTCCTTCGGTCCGTCTTCAGCGCCCACGATGAGGATCTTGCGCACTTTCGGCACAGGGGAAGCCTCTGGCAGGGCAATCACGCCGGAATTGCCCGCTGCGCCGCTGCGGGCGCGCACCGCCGGCCGCACTCCTTCCGGCAGTTTCACCGTGTCTCCTCCCATCAAAGACTCCAGCGCCTGGCGGCCAGCCTGTTCCATGGCCGCTTTGCCAGCCTCGATGCCGCGCTCCAGTTCGGCGGCCGGCAGATGCAGGGCGAGAGCCAGTTCCCTCCCCTTCATCTCCATCTGGAGCTGCCGCAGCCAGGCAGCCGCCGGGTTGTTTCCGCCCATTGCTCCAGCCAACTGCACCAATCCCGCCAAGCCTTGTGCCGATTGCTCGCTATCCGCCGTCAGCACCCCGGTCAGCCGCACTCCGTCACGCAGCGAAACGCCCAACTCCATCCGCTCCAGGCCCTGGAACGGATCTTGTCCCCCTGCATGGGTGGCTGGATTCCCTTTCCAGGCAGCCGACACAACCCAGATCTCCGCCTCGGCCGCCAGACGTGCCGCTCTCCCGGCGAGCTCCGTATCCCGCGCTCCGCCCTTGCCGCTCAACACAAGGCCGAGGGATTCGCGGTCTCCCATCAACATCAGGCTGTCGGAGACAACAGCAAGGAGGGGCTCCTGCGGACCAGCCTTCGGCGGCACGTAGAGATCCGCGCCCCGGAACTTCTCCACCGCGGTGCCCGGAGGCAGCTCTTTCTTCAGCCGCGCGCGGTCGATCTTGCCTTCGATCGCGGCGACAAATCCTTCCGGCGCGTCCTTGCCCGTCAGCTCCAGCGAGGCGCCCGAAACGAGAATCCGGTCCAGGGAGGCCAACGCGCCGAGCCCCAGGCCGGCGCTCTCCACTCTCGTTCTCGATACCTCGAACTGCCGTATAAAGATCTGCGCCGCCGCAGAATTCCTGGCCCGCGACCAGTCAACGCCGAGAATCCACTTCGCCTCCGGGTGGACCAGCTTCCACGCCTGCGCGGCCGGATCCGGTTGTGCGGCAGACACCGCCCTCAATCCTGCTGCTGCCCCAACGAGAATCACGCCCGCGCAAATGAGCTGGCGCCGCATACGCTGCCTCCTTCTCTTCCATCGGCAGAACCGGCAATTCCCTTTACGCCGGCCCGGACGCCGGCGCGAATTCCAACCGGCGGGGCATCAATGGAACAATGGTTTTGACCAAGCCACTGCGGCAAGGAGACAATCCGATTGGCTGAACGCGCACACCCGGACGATCCCGGCTTTCAGGGAACCATCTACGAGAAGCGGATGCACGGCCGCTACCAATTCGCGGCCCGCTTCTCCGAGGGCAAAGATGTCCTCGATGCAGCTTGCGGCACCTGCTGGGGGTGGATTCACCTGGGCAACGCCCGCTCACTCACTGGCTTCGACGTGTCAGAGCACGCCCTTCACGAGGCGCGGCGGCTCGGTTTCGGACAGCGGCTCGCCGCGGCGGAGATGGGCAGGCTGCCTTTTGGAGACGCTTCATTCGACGTTGTGATGTGCCTGGAGGCCATCGAGCACATCGAACCGTCCTCAGCCTTGGCTTTTCTCGCCGAGTGCCGCCGCGTCCTCCGGCCCGGGGGCCTGATCGTCCTCTCAACCCCGCTGCGGTCCGCTTCCCGGCACTCGGGCAACCCTTTCCACCTCGTCGAATACACGGAGGAGGAGATCCGCGGCCTTCTCGCCAGCCAGTTCGAGTGCAACGAGTCGCGCATCGAAGACGACGGCGAAGATGGGCCGCCGATCTTCCTTTTCGCTGGCAGTCTGCGTCCGATGCCCCGCCCGGCCGCACTGCATTGGTCCCCCAACAATATCCAGGAGCGCGCCGCGCGCTGGCTGGCCGCCGTAGCCGCGCCAGACGGCTTCCGCTTCACCCAGGAATGCCCGGTCACGGTAACCTCCACCGCCCTCGGCGTCCTGATGTCGGAAGGGCTCGGATGGCCCGCACAGCCGCCGGTAGCCCGGCAGGCTCTCGTGGAGACGCTGCAATCCACCCAGAACCCAGAGTCGGGGCTGTTCGTTGAGCCGCTTTCATCCACAATCACCCAGGAAGGCAGCCTGCACAGCGAGGACTATTTCCATTGGATGACTACATATTTCGCCCTTCAGGCGCTGGATGCCATGGGCGAGAAGCCCAGATATCCACTGCAATTCCTGAATGAGTTTTCCAGCAGAGAGTTGGTGTGGAACTGGCTCAATGGTCTTGACTGGTCCAATCCATGGCGGGAAAGCAACCGCGTCATGCAATTGCTGGCCGCCCTGCTTTTCCGGCTGCAATGGGAGAATGACGCGGCCGCGGCTGAGCGCTACCATGATGTGCTCGACTGGCTGGACGAGCGGCAGGATCCCCAGACCGGGCTTTGGGGCGTGAAGCAGGGCGCATCCCTGTTGAACGCGGTGGCCGGCGCCTATCACTTCGTGCCCTTCTACCGCTACGCCCGCAGGCCCGTGCGGGGATGGTCGAAGATCGTCAACGCCTGTCTGGAACTGCAACAGGAGGACGGCCTGTTCGGCCCGGCGCCTGGCGGCGGCGCCTGCGAAGATCTGGATGTCATCGATCTGCTCTGCAACGCTGTCAGGGCAACCGGGCGTCTCGAACCGGAGATCCGCCAGGCTCTCACCCGCGCGTTTTGGGCGATCTGGAACATGCAGCTTCCTGAGGGCGGTTTCCCTTACGCCCGCGTGGAGGGCGGCGCAACGTACAACTTCTCCAGTTGGCCCGCCACCAGCGCCAAGGTGAACGGCGGCGACGTCTGGGCCACCTGGTTCCGGCTCTGCGCCCTGCACACAATCCGCTCCCTGCTGGGTGACGACCTGCCGGAGATCGGCCCCTGGACCTTCCGGCGTGTGCCCGCGCTCGGCTTCCATCTGCAAGACACAGCCATCCCCGAGGACGCCCCTGCCGCGCACCGCTCCATCTGGTTCCGCCCGCTCGCCGCGCCCCCTGCGCCGGAGGCGCCGCGCGCCGCCGTCGTCGTCACCTGCTACAACCTGGGCCAGTATCTCCACGAGTCCCTCGCCAGCGTAGCCACTCAGACATTGCTCGAAGTCGAAACCGTGATCATCGATGACGGCTCCACCGACCCGTACACGGTCGCCCGGCTGGACGCGCTGGCCCACGACGGCTGGCGCGTCATCCGCACGGAGAATCGCGGCCTGCCCGCAGCGCGCAATCTCGGCATTCAGCACACCCGCGCCCCCTTCATCTGCTGTCTCGACGCCGACGACCGCCTGCGCCCGGAGTATCTCGAAAAAGCCGCCGCGGCTCTCGAGGCCAATCCCCGCGCGGGCTTCGTGAGCTGTTTCTACGAACTGTTCGACGAGACTGAGGGTTCCTACCGCTATCCTCGCCCGCAGCTTCCCCGCATGCTCGCCCGCAACGAGGCTGTCGTGTCCAGCGTCTTCCGCCGCGAGGCCTGGAAGGATGCCGGCGCCTATTGCGAGTCTCTGCCGGCCATGCAGGACTGGGATTTCTGGATTTCAATTCTCGCAAAAGGCTGGGAAGGCGAACTGCTCCCGGAAGTGCTTTTCGACTACCGGGTCCGGGCTGGATCGATGTATTCCACGACCAGAAAACCGGGTCATTACGCAAGAATATCGGCAATCATCCATGTCCGTCATGAGGCGTTGTACCGTCAATATTTCAACGAAGTACTGCGCCTCAGAATGCGGTTTTTCGCTGAACATGTCGAATACAGCCGCCGCCAGGGGGAGTTATTCCGGCGGGCATTGCGTGAAATGAAGCGGCAGATGGCGAGAGTCCGGCAGCAGTCCGCCGTTCCGCCAGCCGGCGCGCCGCCGGAGAACGCCTCCGCTGACAACAGCCCCGCCAACAACGCAGCAAGGCAGCCCCCTGCGCCGCCCTCGCTGGCCGCCACAGCCCTCTGGTCGCTCGCGCAGGCGCTCCACTGGCGGGGACGCTGGCGCGGACTGAAAAACCTTTGGCTCCTCGCCAGAGCGCTCGTTTCTCCCGAACTGCGGGAGCTTTGGTACGGCTATTTCGACCCGTTCGGCTATTGCGATCAACGGCCCGACGTGGTCCGTTCCCGCATCCACGCCTCGGTCCACTACGCCCTGGCCGGCGCATGGGAAGACGTCGATGCGTCGCCGCGCTTCAGCACCGCCCTGTACTGGCGCAGGCATCCGGACGTCGAAGAAGCGGGGTTGAACCCGTTGCTGCACTTCCTGCATTACGGCCGCCACGAAGGAAGGATCGCCATTCCCGTGAGTGTCTACTCGCAGGCGGACGATTTCCCGGCTGAGTTCCTGCGGGAGGGGGTTTCCGTCGCCGACCCGCTGGTCAGCGTCGTCATCCCCTGCTTCAATCTCGGGCGGTACGTCGAAGAGGCTCTCGCCTCCGCTCTCCGGCAGACGCTGGCCAGCATCGAGATCATCGTGGTGGAAGGCGGATCCAAGGACGGGGAAACGGCCGGGCGGGTCCGGAGGCTCGCCCGGGCCGGACTCCCGGGCGTCCGCCTACTGTTCCGGGACAAGCCCTGCTTGGCCGGCGACAACCGCAATTTCGGCATCCGCCATGCCCGGGGCCGCTACATCTGCTGTCTCGACGCCGATGACGTGCTCGATCCCACTTATCTGGAAACGGCCATTTTCGCCGCCGAATTCGGCGGGTTCGATTTTGTTTATCCGTCCGTCCAGGAATTTGGCGCAGGCAGCGCGCGCTGGATCACACAGGATCCCCGCTGGCCGGACATCGTGCGCGAAAATTCCGTCAGCACAGTCGCCCTGTTCCGCCGGGAAATCTGGGAGAAGCTGGAGGGCTTCCGGGATTGGGGGGTTGGCAGCCAGCATGTGGCAGAGGACTGGGACTTCTGGATCCGCGCCGTGGCCGCCGGCTATAAAGGCAAGGCGCTCTCCGAGACGCTCATGCATTACCGCATCCGCCCCGACAGTCTCTCCCGCCGGGACACGGGCGGCCTGGAGAAACTCGCGGAGCGCATGGCCCGGGTTCACTCGGCCCTGGCGCTGCGGAAATCGCTTCCCGAAAGGCCGCGCCCCGTTTCCGGCCCGCTGAAGTGGGAGTGCTTGGAAGCGCCGCACGAACCCACCGTGATGCTGGCGATCCCCTTCTTCACCATCGGCGGCGCCGAACGCATTTTCCTCTCGCTGTTCCGCGAGTGGCGCAGGCGAAAGACGCGGATCGTCGTCGTCACCACGCTGCGCCTCGCTCCTCACGTGCCCAACCGGATCGATCAGGTCCGCGGCTTTACGCCGCACGTGTATCAGCTTCCGGAGCTGTTCGACGGCAACGAAGATCTTCAGGCCGGCTTCTTCTATTTTCTCCTGAGGAGATACAGGCCGGATTTCATCCTCACCGCCGGTAGCGACTTTTTTTACCGGTTCCTGCCAGCCGTCCGCGGGCATTTCCCGCAAATAGGTGTGATCGACCAGCTCTTCAACGACCAGGTTCACCTTCCCATGAACCGCTTCTGCGCGCCGTATATCGACTGCACCAGCGTGCCCGGCCACCGTTTCGCCCGCCGCCTGATTGAAGAATTCGGCGAGTCGCCGGACCGCGTGGCCGTGGTCCGCCAGTGCATCCGGCTGCCGCGGCCCCCTGGCGCGAGGCCTCCCGCGGGCTGGCCGCCGGAATTCTCCGGAAAACCCGTGGCCGGCTTTTTCGGCCGCATTTCTCCCGAAAAATCACCCGTGGATTTCTTGCGGATTGCCAGAAAAATCGTGGCCCGGATGCCCGAGGCCCGGTTTGTCATGGCGGGCGACGGGCCGGATCTCGGCGAAGTGCGCAAGCAGATCCGCAAGCTGGGGCTCGGCGGGATTGTCCACGCCGGCGGCTTCGTCAGCGAGGTTCATGGCTGGATGGATGCATGCGACATCGTGATCCTGTGCTCGAAAATTGACGGCATGCCTCTGGCGGTTCTCGAAGCCCAGGCGCTGGGCAAGCCTGTCGTCGCCTCCCGCGTGGGCAGCGTGCCGGAGATGATCGCCGACGGGGAAACCGGCGTGCTGTGCGAGCCGGGAGATATCGATGCCTTCGCCTCCGCGGCGCTGCGGCTTTTGCAGGACTCCGAACAGCGCAGGCGCATGGGCGAAGCCGGCCGCCAGCGCATCCACCGCGAGTTCCGCGAGGAGATCATGATCGAGCAGTATTTTCAATTGTTCGAAAAGGTCTCGCGGAAGACTTCGGCACCCGCCAACCCCTGAAGGCCAGCCACGGTCTCCCACGGCCTTCGCCCCGCCGGCAGTGAAGAGGCGTGGTGGCGAAATCCCGTGCCTCCCGTTAACCCAGCGTAAGCAGGCCGGAGTTACCTATTCTTACTTGGTCCGGCGGAAGGGTGCTGGTAGGCTCGGCCTGTGCCTGAGTGCAGGGAACGAATGTCATGAAACGCAGTACACTCTTTTCGCTCTTCGTCATGACGGCCGCCGGCTTGTACGGACAAGTCACAACCGGCTCTGTTCAGGGGGTGGTTTCCGACTCCAGCGGCGGCGTCATTCCTGGGGTGCATCTGGAGTTGGTCAGCGCCGCCACCAACGCGGTCCACACGGCTCGCACCGGCGATTCCGGCGCCTACGTCTTCCACCTGATCCCACCCGGCAGATATACTCTGCGCGCCTCATTCCAGGGATTCCGTGCGGCTCAGGTGAACGGAATCGACGTTGAGATCGGCAGGAACACGATTATACCCATCGTGCTCCAGCCGGGCGAAGTCACGCAGAGCGTCGAAGTCACCGCGGCGCTGGAGAATGTGGACACGCAGACGTCCAGCATCAAAGCCAACGTGTCCTCACGCATGTTCTCCGGCCTCCCCGCAGGCTCCCGCAATCCTCTCCGCTTCGCCGAACTCGTGCCTGGAGTCGAGATCCAGACGGGTGCCCTGACTGGTGGCTCGCAGTTGCTGGGGGCGGACGGCGCCAGCGCGAACGTGGCAGGCGGACGCCGCCAGCAAAACACCTTCTATCTGGACGGCGCCGACAACAGCAACGTCCGCCGCAACTCCTCTCTTCAGATGCCCAACGTGGAGGCAATTGCGGAAATCCAGGTGGTCACCAACAGCAACTCGGCCGAATTCGGCAAGCAGCCGGGCGGGTATTTCAACGTGATCACAAAATCCGGGACCAACCAGTTCCATGGGAGCGCCTTCTATTTCTTCCGTGAGGAGAGCCTGAACGCCAACACCTGGGTCCGCAACCGCAGCGGATTGCCCCGCCCCCCGAACCGGGAAAAGATGACGGGCGGCACGCTGGGAGGCCCGGTGCGGCGCGACCGGACCTTCTTCTTTGGTTCGTTTCAGCATTACCGCGACCAGAATGTGGCCACCAGCGCTACCACCCGGTATCCGACTTCCGCCATGCTCACGGGCGATTTCTCCGAATACGGCGGCACGTTGTACGACCCCGATACCCG
>CAKZUE010000034.1 GCA_937920635.1 uncultured Bryobacteraceae bacterium | reverse complement strand
TTTAAGCGATGCTATCAGAGAGCCGAATCCCGAACGGCCGGGGGAAATCCCCGCTCACTCCAACAGGTGCGGGTACGCCGCCATCACGCGGCCGATCTCTTCCAGTTGCCCCGGCGAGAGATCCTCATCCGGATCCAGGCAGGCGCGTGTGGCCATGCGGCCCTGCCGCACCAGCACTTCGTGGATGCCGGCGATGCAGCCGCGGAAGCCATTGGCGGCGTCGAACAGCGCCGCGTTCAGGTCAGTGAGCTGCGCGCCCAGCGAGAGCAGCAGCGCCGGGTTCTGTCCTTCCTGCACGCGCCGGAGCAGCGAGACGGCGCTCCTGGTGCCCACCGCCCACTGGCCCAGCAATCCGCCGCGGATGCGCACCGTCCTGCCCCCGAATTGAAACGGCGTCAGCAGGTCGGCGACGATGTTGTCGTCGTTGCCGGTGTAGAGGGCGATGTCGCCGGCGCGGCTCGATTCAGCCACCGCGCGCACCACATCGAGCGTCTGATAGCGGTTGAACGGCGCGATCTTGATGGCCACCAGGCATTCCAGTTCCGCCACGCGCCGCCAGAAAGCATACGGCAGCACGCGCCCGCCGACGGCGGGTTGCAGGTAGAAGCCGAACACGGGCAGCACGCGGCCGATCTCCGCGATGTGCGCTGCCAGTTCATCAATGCCCGCCTGCTTCAGCGCGGACAGCGAGACAAGCGCGCAGTGATACCCGAGCGAGCGGGCCAGTTCCGCCTCGCGCAGCGCCTGATCCGTGGCGCCGCAGACGCCCGCCACCAGCACGGCGTCAGTCCCGCGCGCCTCTTCCGCCGCCGCGCGCAGCACGGGCTCCAGCAGCCCGTGTTCCGGCGCGCGGATCGAGAACTGCGTCGTATGCACCCCGACGGCGAGCCCGCCCGCGCCGGACTCCAGATAATACCGCGTCAGCGCGCGCTGCCGCGCTTCGTCGAACTTCCGTTCCGCCGTCAGGCAGAGCGGGTGTGCAGGAATGACGAGCCCCTGCCGCAGACGGTCGAGCCAGGACATGGGTCAGAACTTTCCTTCGCGCATTTCAAAGTGTGTCGGCTTGCCATGGACCGCGCCGCCGCTGCGGATCCAGGCGGCGACCAGGTCGATCAGGTCCGTAGCCTTCAGCGAGGGCATGCCGAACAGGCGGTGGCAAAGGTCCGCGTTGTTCAGCAGCGCCGTCGGGTGCTCGGCGCCTGCGAAACGCGGTTCAACGCCGAAGCGCTTGCCGAACTCGCGGGCGATATCGCGGACGCGCAGGATCTCCGGTCCCGTCAGGTTCAGGATGAACGGCGGCGACTCGGCGCGGTGCAGGGCGCGGAGAGCGACCGAGTTGGCGTCGCCCTGCCAGATGATGTTGACGTGGCCCATGTTCAGATCCACCGGCTGCCGGTCGCGCACCTTGAGGGCGATGTCGACCAGCACGCCATAGCGAAGCTCGACGGCGTAGTTGAGACGGAGCAACGAGACCGGCGTGCCGTAAGTGCGCGAGACATAGTCAAACATCCGCTCGCGCCCGAGCACCGACTGCGCGTACTCGCCGATGGGATCCGGCGGCGTCTGCTCGGTGGCGCCGCCGCTGGAAACGGGAACAAGCGGGTAGACGTTGCCGGAAGAGAACGCCACGATGCGCGATTCGCGCCAGCGGTGCGCCACAAGACCGGGCAGATAGGTATTGATGGCCCAGGTGAGCGAAGGATTGCCCGTGGAGCCGAATTTGCGCGCCGCCATGAAGATGACGTTGGGCGCATCCGGGAGCCTGTCAAGCGCGCCCGGCTCGAGCAGGTCGCATTCAATGGTCTGGATGTTCCAGCCTTGCAGGCGCTCGCGGACCGCCGGATCGGAGAAGCGGCTGACGGCGATCACGGCGGCGCTGTTGCCCGCCGCGTCCAGGGCGCGCCGCGCGCGGTGCGCCAGCGACGGACCCATCTTGCCCGCCGCGCCGAGGATCAGCAGCGGCCCATCGAGCGAGTGTAGAGCGTCGATGTCCGCCGCCGACGGCGCGGAGAGCACGTTTTCCAGTTCCGCTTCCGTAGTGATCATGCCAGGGCGATGTTGAAAGTATATGCCCCGCGGGCGGGCGGCGCATCCAGGCGGAGCCGGATGCGGCGCACCACCGGCCCCCAGTTGGGACGGAGACGCGCGTCTTCCGAGCTGTGCTCGTCGATCTGCGCCTGCAACGCGGGATCGAAAGACAATACGTAGCGCGAGTCGAGAACCATGCGCCCCGCGCCGTCCGCCTTGGGCGCGCGGTTCGTGATGAAGTTCCACTCGACCGCCTCGCGCCGCGCGAGCTCGAACTCATCCCGCAGCGCCACACGGTTGGCCGCGCGGTCGAGCGTCAGTTCGCGGAGCCACCGGGCGCAGCCGGCTTCAGGCGGATAGGCGGCCTGAATCTCCATGGAGACGCTGCCGGGCTGGGCGCGGAAGTTGCGGGCTTCAAACTGCCGCCCGGCCCGCTGCATCTGGCCGTTGATGGTGGGGCAGTTGTGCCAGGCCGACTGCATGGTCCAGATGTCGTAGCGTTGCGAGGAGAAGGTTTTGGCCGAATAGGTCTCCACTCCGATGTCGATGAACACGGGCTGGCCGTCGCAGAAGACGATGAAGTTGCCGACGTCGTTATGGTTGTGGCTTTCGGCGTTGTGGCCGCCCTGCGCGGCGAGATAGAAGCCGCGGTCCGAGCCCTCCTGGATGCGCGCGGCAAAGACCTGCGTGCCGGGCAGATTCACGTCAGCGACGAGCGGCGGGCGGGCCGACTGCGACGCGGCTCGGATGTCTTCGTAGTGGAAGAGCGCCTGAAGCGACCGCCACATCGACTCATGGACGGCCAGCCGGCGCGGCTCCTGCTCGAGCGATGCCAGCCACGCGCCAAACGCCTGCATGCGCTCGTCGCGCACGCGCTGCCCGTAGCGCCAGACGAGCACGGGATCGGGGCGCACCTGCGCGGAGGCGTCGGCGAAGTTCAGATACCACGGGCCCGCAATGTGGGCGCGGTAGATGTAGGCCCCCATTTGGCGGATCAGCGGCATGTCGTAGACGTCCACGGCTCCTCCCGAAGCCGACCGCAGCAGCTCCAGCGCGTCGAACAGCGATGCGCCGGCGCGGCTCCAGTAACCCGGACCCTCATCGCAGCCGCCGTCGTCGTGGTAGACATCGAGAAACGCATCGAGCGAGCGCACGATCTTGTGCAGCGCGGCGATGCGGCGCTCCGGGTCTGTTTCGACCAGCAGCACGGAGCTGAGCCAGTTGGAATTGATCCACGGGTTCCAGTTGTTGACGGCGCGCGTGCCTGAGAAGCCCAGCCACCAGAAGTCGTCCCGCGTGAGGCAGGGATCGAGAATCCGGCGGCGGATTTCGCTGTGGACGCGCGGACGGACGAGCTTCGAAATCCGCTCAAGCTGCGGCCCCAGCAGGTAGTCGATCCAGGCCAGGGTCGCGGAGGTCTCGGCGGCGAACAGATCGACGATGGGCTCCGAGATATCCGGCAGCGTGTTGCCCGCCTTCTGCACGCCGATGTGCGCGGGCACGCCCCAGAACGATTCTTCGCAGGTGAGCCAGACCCCGTCGAGCACATCGTCGAGGAACCGTCCGCGCCCGTCGATGCATTCCGCCAGCGCCGCCAGTGTGAGCCGGTCGCGCCGCGCGCGGCGCACCCTTTCGTAGTTTG
The DNA here is from genome assembly GCA_937920635.1 of uncultured Bryobacteraceae bacterium. Lineage (GTDB taxonomy): Bacteria > Acidobacteriota > Terriglobia > Bryobacterales > Bryobacteraceae > JANWVO01. The sequence goes on along the minus strand of CAKZUE010000034.1, from coordinate 46,852 downwards.
CCCGGATTCCATGGCGCGCGTAATCGAGAAACAGGCTTGCAGGCAGCGATGGCCACGGCTGGGCAAGCTGTTCCTCCGCACCGGTGACGACGGAGGTCTTCAGTTCCAGCGGCAGCGATTGCCAGGCATCGCGATCACTGGCCGGGGGCCAGGGGCGCAACTCCGCGCGGGCGCGGATGGAGCGCCGCAGGAGATCGGCGGAGATGCGCGACTGAAGCTGCTTTTTTTCCGGCGGCGCGGGACGCTGCTGTGCGAGAAGGAGCGCGGGAGAGGCGAGGAAGGCGCGGCGGCTGAAGACGCTCATGCGAGGAATCTATCGCACTTCCGGCCGCCGGGCCAAGCATGGATACTGGTACAGAATGAAGCTGGTGTTGATGGTGGGGCTGCCGGGCTCGGGCAAGACGACGTGGCTCGAGAAGCAGGGCATCCAGGCGATTTCGAGCGACCGCGTGCGGGCGCTGCTCACCGGCGACGAAGCCAACCAGAACGTGAACCGCCTCGTATTCCGGCTGATGCGTGACTTGGTGCGGATGCGCGCGGCGGCGGGCGTGGAGGAAACCTGGATCGACGCCACGTCGATTACGCGGCGCGAGCGGCGGTCATGGATCCGCCTGGCGGAACTGCTCGATTGCGAGATCGAGGCGGTCTACATGGACGTGCCGCTGGAAGAGTGCCGGCGGCGGAACCGGCTGCGGGCGCGCGTGGTGCCGGACGAGGCGCTGGACCGCATGGCTGCGCGTCTGGCACCGCCGCGCGTGGAAGAGGGGTTCAGCCGCGTGACGGTCATCTCCGAGGGGACTGCGCCAGCCTAGCGCGGCTCGACGGAAGTCATGCGCGCGCGCCGCTGGGACACCGCCCACAAGGCCGCGGGCGCAAGCCCCATCATGCCGGACACCACCGCCAGCAGGCGCACGGGCACGCCCGCGTCCACCAGCTCGCCGGCGGCGAAGCTGACGGCGCTCATGGTGAGAAACAGGCCGGCGAAATCGGCTGAAAACACGCGCCCGCGGAATTCGTCATCGGTCATCTTGTGCAGCAGCGTGGTGGAGAAGACCCACGCCATCGACGAACCCGCATGGCCGATGGCGACGTAGACGCACGCCAGCCACAGCGTGGGCGCGAAGCCCAGCGCGGCGTAAGCGGCGGCGGTGATCAGAAAAGCGAACGTGATCCCGGAGCGCATCCTGCGCTCGTCGTTCTTCGCCCAATAGCCCGAAGCGAAGGATCCGATGAACGCGCCCACGCCGCGCGCGCTGAACAGCAGGCTCATGCTGAGCGCGCCGCTGCCCTCGATGGGAAAGATGCGTTCGCCGAACACCGGCAGCAGCACCCAGTGCGCGCCGGTGAGGCCCATGCCGGCTTTCACGAGCAGCGTCGAGAGCCGCCCGGCGTGGCCGCGCACGTATTGGATGCCATCCCAGATGGGCTTGAAGTCGAACAGGTCGCGCAGCCGGAACGGCGGCAGGTTGTCGGCGTGCGTTTCGCGCACGCGCATCGCCGCCAGCAGCAGCGCGGAGACGCCGAAGGAGACTGCGTTGATCACGAACACCGACGTACGGCCGAACTTCCACAGCACCAGCCCGCCAATGCCGCTGCCCAGCGCCAGATTGATCGCCCAGGTGGAGGACGAAAGCGCATTGGCCACCAGCAGCTTGTCCTTGGATCTGACGATGTTCGGGATGAGCGCGGTGCGCCCCGGCTCGAACAGCGCCCACATCACGGTCTCCAGGAACAGCAGCACCCAGACCAGCCACACCATCTCCGCCGTGGTCACCAGCATCATGCCGAGCACGATGAACAGCCGCGCGATGTCGGCGGCGATCATGAGGGCGCGGCGGTTCAGCCGGTCATTGAGCACGCCCGCGGTGGGCGCCACCAGCACCTGTGGCAGCAGTTGCAGCACGACGGCGATGCCGACGCTTTCCGCCCTGCCGGTGAGTTGCAGCAGCAGCGAATACACGGCCACCGCGTAGAGCCAGTCGCCCAGCTCGCTGACCACCTGCGCCGACCACAGCAGGCGGAAGTCGCGGTTCTCGCCGAGCAGGCGCAGATAAGCGGCGAAGGAGAACGACGGTGCGCCCGCGGCTTCCATGCGCGGCTAGTCCGTGTAAATGCCCATGCGCTCTTTGACGAGGCGGACGGTGGAGTTGGCGACGGGCGAGACGCGCCCGGCCGCCTCGCGCAGAATGCGGCGCAGATAGCCGGGCTCTTCCGTGATCTCGCGGTAGCGCTGCTGGATGGGTTCCAGACCGGCGACGACGGCTTCGGCGACGGTCTTTTTCAGATCCCCGTAACGCATGCCGGCGAAATGCGCCCGCATCTGTTCGTCCGTCCAGCCGGTGAACGCCTGATGGATGGTGAGCAGATTGGCCACGCCGGGGCCGAGATTGTCGAAATCGACGCCGGGCATGGAATCGGTGGTGGCGCGCATGATCTTCTTGCGGATCAGCGCCGGCGGATCGAGCAGGCCCACGGCGTGGTAGGCGTTCGACTCGGACTTGCTCATTTTCTTCGTGGGATCATCGAGCCCCATGATGCGCGCGCCCACGGAAGGAAGCCGCGTCTCCGGCATGACAAACGTCTCGCCGTAGAGCGCATTGAAGCGCTGGGCGATGTCGCGGGTCAGTTCCAGGTGCTGCGTCTGGTCCTCGCCGACGGGCACGACGTTGGCCTGGTAGAGCAGGATGTCGGCGGCCATCAATACCGGGTACTGAAGCAGTCCGTCGCCGACGGATTCCTGTTTGGCCGCCTTGTCTTTGAATTGCGTCATGCGTTCGAGCCAGCCGAGCGGGGTAACGCAGGTGAGCAGCCAGCACAGCTCGGCGTGGGCGGGCACGCTGGACTGGATCACGATGGAGCTGATCGCCGGATCGATGCCGGCGGCGAGAAACAGCGCGGCGGTCTGCTCGATCTTCGAGCGCAACTCGGCCGGCTCCTGGTACACCGTGATGGCGTGCAGGTCGACGATGCAGAAGACGCACTCGTAGTCGTGCTGGAGGCGGACCCAGTTTTTCAAGGCGCCGAGATAGTTGCCGATGTGGAGGTTTCCGGTCGGCTGGATGCCGGACAGAACTCTTGGTTTCATGCTGAAGTGAAAACGAAGGGCTCTTATTATCGTAAAGGACGCGCATGGACCAAGTAAAAATCGAGAAATGGGTCTACGGGGGCGCGGGGCTGGCGCGCACGGAGGAAGGCGTGATGCTGGCGCCCTTCGTGATGCCCGGCGAGGTGGTGAAGCTCGGCGCCGTGCGCCGCCGTGCCGGGGTGGCGGAGGCGCAGGCGGCGGAGATCGTGGAGCGGAGCCCGGAGCGTGTGGAGCCCGCGTGCGCGGTCTTCGGGCGCTGCGGCGGGTGCCATTACCAGATGGCGCCGTACGAATTTCAGATCGAAGCGAAGCTCGCCATCCTGCGCGAGGTGCTCGGGCGCGTGGGCAAGCTGAAGGCGCCGGAAGAGATCCGCGTGGTGCGGGGCGAGCCATGGGGCTACCGCAATCGCAGCCAGTTTCATTTCGGCCATCACACGCTGGGCTACAAGATGGCGGGTTCCGACAAGGTGGTGGATGTGGAGGAGTGCCCGATCTCGGCGCCGGCGGTGAACGCGGCGCTGAAGGCGCTGCGCGCGGCTCGGCGCGACCGGCGGTTCCCGCGCTTCCTCGAACAGGTGGAGCTGTTCACCAACGGCGAACGGACGATGGTGAATGTTCTGGATACGGCGCAGGGGCGCGGCGTGGCGAAAGGATTCTTCGCGTGGCTCGGGGAGCGCATCCCCGGCGCGGCGGAGGGCGAGCTGTTTTACGAGGCGTGCGGGGAGCGGTTCCGGGTCAGCCACAAGTCGTTTTTCCAGGTGAACCGGTTTCTCATCGAGCCGCTGGTGGAGTGCGCGATGGAAGGAGCGCAGGGCGAAGAGGGACTGGATCTGTACGCCGGCGTGGGACTGTTCACCGTGCCGCTGGCGCGGAGGTTCCAGCGCGTGACAGGGGTAGAGAGCGACGGCTCGGCAGCCCGCGATCTGGAATTCAATCTGGAGGCGGCGGGCGTGGCTGCTGAAGCGAAGCGCATGCAGGCGGAGCAGTATCTGGAGGGTCTGACAAAAAGGCCGGATTTTGTTCTGGCCGATCCGCCCCGCGCCGGGCTGGGCAAGCGCGTGGTGCAGCAGCTTCTGCGGCTGCGTCCGCCGCGGCTGCACGTGGTGAGCTGCGATCCGGCGACGCTGGCGCGCGACCTGGCGGCGCTGTGCGCGGAGGGCTATGAGATGGAGGGGCTGGCGCTGATCGACCTGTTCCCGCAGACCTATCACATCGAGACGGTGGCGCGGCTGCGGGCGCGGTGAGCGCTCAGGCGGCGCCGTTCGAGTGGTTGCGCACGGGCTGGGGCTCCAGCGCCTCGATGAGGGCCGGAGCGAGGCTGGGATCGAGTTCGAGGGCCTGTTTCCAGGCTGCCTGCGCCTCCTCCATGCGTTCCAGCGACGCGAGAGTGCTGCCGTAGTTGAACAGCAGAACGGGATCCTCCGGCCTCACGGCCAGCGCGAGCTGGTAGAGTTCGGCGGCGCGGGCGTAGTCTTCCCGGTCCTGCAGCAGCGCGGCCGTGGCGGCCCGCAGCGCCGCCAGATCCGGATCGGCCTCCGTGGCGCCCTTCTGGAGAGCGTTATCCAGCGTCCGCAATGCCTCCTTCCATCGTCCGGCTTCGGCATGGAGAAGCCCCAGGCGGAGCCAGGCTGCGGGCGGGGCTTCCGGCGACTCCACCACGGCCTCAAGCGTGGCCTGCGCCTCCTCCAGCCGTCCTGCCAGACGGAGGGACTCGGCGAGGGCGAGCCGCGCCTCCAGCCGCCGGCTGTCGAGCTGGAGCGCCGAGCGGAACGCTCCGGCGGCGTCGGTGTAGCGGCCGAGGCGGAACAGGCAGACTCCCATCTGATACCAGGGTTCGAGAAACGCAGGCGCAGCGGCCGCCAGATCGCGGAATGCGGCCAGCGCGTCCTCCAGCCGGTCCTCGGCGAAATCGGCATACGCGAGCGCTTCCTTCGCCAGCAGCGAGCCGGGGGAGAGAGCGTTCACGCGCATGGCAAGGCGCCGGACCTGCGGCCAATCGGGGGCATCCACAGCCGCGCGGAGGGCGTTCAGGAGGATTTCTTCCCGCTCGGGAGCGGCTTCGAGCAGCGGGAGGTAAAGCGCCAGGGCTTCCGCCGCCTTGCCCTGCATCTGGAGCGCCGCCGCCTGGCCGCAGATAGCGGGCACATATCCCGGCCGCAGGCTGAGGCATTGGGCAAAGGCGGAGGCTGCCTCCGCCTGGCGCTCCAGGTGAAGCAGAGACGTGCCCAGCAGGTGCCACGCCTCGGCGTGGGACGGCGAAAGCACGACGGCGCGCTGAAGCGCTTCGGCGGCTTTAGCCCATTGCTGGAGGCGAAGCCGGCACAGTCCCTCATTGAACGCCGCGAATGGATGGTCCGGCACGCATCCGGCCAGGCGGCTGTACAACGCAGCGGCGCGCGCCAGATCACCAGTCTCGAAACTGAGTTGGGCGCCCAGCACCAGCGCGTCGGCGTCGTCTTTGGCCAGGGCGGGTTCCAGGGCCGACAGCGCCTCCGCCGACTGCCCGCGCAGCCAGTGGCGCACCGCTTCCACCAGAGCAGGTTCGGCAGCGGCGCGGGCGGCCAGACCCGGATGGCCCGGCGCTGCGGTGAACAGAGACCGCACCAGTTCATCATCGACAATCCACAGCCAGGAGTCAGCCGGCAATGGGATCATGACCAACTCAACCTCCAATTCTGTCGGCGGCAGCGGGAGATGCACTCTGACGCGCGCCATCCTGCTTCTGAACGCCCGGCGCACCTCCGGCGGGCAGCGGCAGAATCCGATAGGCGGGCCGGACGGGCATCGCGCGGACGCGCGGGACGTGCAGGGCGGCAAAGGCGCAACGAGCCAGCGGCGCGGGAGCTGCGCTGGGACCGCCGCGGAATAACCGCGACGGCCGGACGCGGAGCGGCCGCAGGGGCATCCGGTGAAGCCGGAACGGGTGGATGACTGCGGCCTGCTCATCGAGCAGCCGCCACGGGGGGCTTGCCGGAGGCCGCAGACTCTCTGGCGCCAGGCCGGCTGAAAGTTGTTGGCGGGCCGGCAACGCCCGGAGTCTGACCTGCGGGCGCAGCCCGGCGGTCTGCACTCTCGCCAGCGCAGGGCTGGTCTTCTCATCGAACAGTGGCGAAGTCTCCCACACAATCCGCGGCACAAGGACGGACCTTCTGGCGCGGGCGGACGGCGAGGCGGGGGGCGGCAGCCCTGGGCCCCGGCTGCCGGGCGATTCGAAGGACATCACCAGCGAGGAGGCCGGAGCCTCAAGCCCATCCGGGGATGACGGCCGGCATGGGCCCGGATACAGGAAACCGCCCGTGCCGGCGGCGGCCCACGGGCCGCCCAGCGGGGCGGTCCATGCCCGCGGCAGGGCCGGGCCGGAGGGCCGGAGCGCGGCGTGCAGAGGGGCACGGTGCGCGGGAACAATGATCCTGCGTCTGGGGCGCAGGAAAGCGGGATTCTGCGGCGTCAACCGCATGGCCGGAACAGGCCCGGCGGTCACAGGAACCAGGCATGCCGGTGGTGCGGCGGAGCCGGCTTCCAGATCGGCGGCCGTATCTGTCGAAAGAAACGGGTCCACCGCGGCGGGCAATTCGAGCTCCGGGCAAGCGCCGGGCGGTGAAACCGCGCCGGCTGGCAGCGGAGGGAGCGCAACGTTTTCCCCCGAAAGAGCCGGCAGAAGCAGGGGGAGGAGAGAAAAAGGGTCCTGTTCCCGGTCTGGCGGGAGCGGAGCCGCGGAGGCGTCTTCGCCTGACGGGGCCGCCGCCTCCCCCCGGGAGGCAGCGGCCGGGGTCTGCCCGGCCACCTGCCCTAACAAGGCGCTGCCCAACATCTCCTGGTGAAGTTGCGCATGCTCTTTGCTGCAATATCGGAAACCGCCCACTACGCGATGAAACCATCGCAGCGGGCGGCCACAGTACGCGCAAGTTCGCATCCGGCGCAGAACTCCTTCTCGCCCTCCTATCGGCAGAATCAGGGAAAACCTTGATGCCCGGGCCCGCCGGACCTCAGACGAAACGCCGGACAGGGCGAGGGCAAAACGAGCTGCCATCCTAATGCAAGCCTGCGGGCTTGCCGATGGAAAGAGCGGGCTGTCATGAACCCGCTGGAAAGGCTCAAAGAGATCGCAAGCGTGCTGGGATTGTCAGCCGCAAGCGAAGAATACGCCTGGTTCGACGCGTCCAACCCGGTCTGCCGCGACGCCGAAAAACTGCTTCATTCCGGGCGGGCTGCCGAGGCGGAGGAGATCTTTTCCAAAGTGCTGACCGAGCCCCGCTATGCAGCCGTCGCGAAGAAACAACTGCCGCGGATTCTGCTGGCGCTGGCCGCGGCACAGGTGCGGCAGAAGAAATGGGATGCGGCCGACCAGAGCGCCGCGCGAGCCTGGGCGCTGCTGAGCGAACTCCGCTATCGGACGACGCCCGAGTACGCCGAGTGTTGCCGCCTGCGCGGCGAAGCCGCCAAAGGACGCGGAGACCACGAAGACGCACTGCGCCTGTTTCTTCAGGGCTTGGCCGCCGTGGAGGGCCAGAAGCACCCGAAGCCGGAAGAGATCGTCGATCGCCGCATCGAGATCGCTTCTCTGCTGCGCGGAATGAGCCGGTGGCAGGAAGCCGAACGCATGGCGGCAGAGGCGGCGCGCGTGGCCGCCGAACAGCTTCCCGGCGCCCGCCGGCAGGGAGACGCCCTGCGGGAGTGGGCCCTGTGTCTGGCCGAATGCGGACGGTACGAGGAAGCCCGCGAAGCCGGCGAGAAGGCGGCGGACGTGCACCGGGCAGCCTGCGGGGATCAATCCGACGAGCTGGCCCTCGACTATGAAAAACTCGGGTCGATCTGCCAGAAGCAGGAGGATCTTCCAGCAGCCGTGGGCTACCTGGAGAAAGCCCTTGGCATCCGCGAGCGGCAGGTGGGCGGAGATACATCGGAAATCGCGCTGTTGATGGTCGCTCTGGCGGATCTTTACACGTTCATCGGACGTCTGGCGCCCGCCCTCGAGCTGTTGCAGCAGGCGGTGGGAAAGCTGGGCCCCGCGCGGGACAGCTCGTTCGCCGCGGCGCTCGAGAAGCTGGGGGCGGTCTACACGAGGACCGGCCGTTACGAAGAGGCCGCCGGCTGTTATCAGCGCGCCTACGAGTATTGGGCCGCATCCCCCGATGATCATGCCGACCGGATAGCCGCGAACCGGCAGGCGATCGAGAATCTGCTTCCCTGGCTTCCCGAGCCCGAAATGCCCGTGGTGAAACCGGAGGCGCCGGATCCGGGCATCTCCGTGCTGAGGGAGAAGCCCGGGCCAGGCGCCCGTGGCCCCGCCGGCCGTTCGTCCGCCGGCCTGCCGGCCATGACGCCGCCGCCGTTGCCGCCGTCCGCGGCGCCGGCCCTTCTGTTTGCAAGGTCACCGGAGCCGGCCGGAGAGATTGAGTTCGAGCTGCAAAGCGGGGTGGCGGACATACCGCTGCCAGCGGCTCCGCAACAGCCGCCGGCTCGTCCGGCAGCGCCTGCCCCCGCAGCGATTTCCACACCCGAAGCCGCCTCGCCGGGACTGCGCGCCCTGGACGCTGCCGTGTCGCCGAAACGCGACGACTCCGGCTTCTGGGGATGGGAGGACCTCGAATTCGAACGGCTCTCGCACTGATCCATCCCCGCACAAGCCGCCGGGTTCAGGCCGCGTGCCTGAGGGGGGCCGCCGCAGCCGGCATGCCGCGCCGCAGGCGGCGCAGCAGAACCTCGGCGAAATTCAGCACGAGCGCCAGCCCGAGCAGCCCGGGCCACAGCCGCAGCCGCGCCGGCAGCGAGCGCCCGCCGGGATCGAACACCTCGCCCGGCTGCGGCTGGAAGCGCCCGCCCGTAAACGAGGCGATCTGCCGCAACAGGTCCGCATCCTCCCCGTAGTCTGTCCATTCCGGCTCCGGCAGGTACAGGCCGATCTCGGGAAACGCGCGCGATTCTTCCAGCGGCCGCACCCGGAACAGCCCCCGCCGCGCGCCCACCGGCACAACAGCCTGGAACAGCCCCGTTGCCAGCCTCTCCGCCCGCGCCGCGCGCCGGAATCCATCGGGGCCGAACACATACAGCGTCGGCGCGGCATCCGGCAGGGGAATCGCCTCCGAGTGCCGGTACTCCGCCGTCAGCAGGCCACGCGCCGGGTCATACGACAGCGCCGCCTGCCCGGGTTGCGCCTGGGGCAGCAGGTCGCGCACGACGTTGGACCAGAACCGGTCAAACCCGTTCCAACCGATCCACGCCTCCGCCCAGCGGGGCTTGGCGTCGGAGGCGAACACGGCGGCGCGCCCCAGCCCGTACTGCCAGCGGACCAACAGCGGGTCGGGCTGTCCGCCCGCAGGCGTCTGCGCGGGCACGGCCAGCAGCGTTTCGGCGGTGGGCTTGGCCGTGAACCGCACGTAGCCGCGCAGTTCCGGGATCGACTCCGGCTCCAGCCCCGAGAGGATCTCCGCCTGCCGCAGCACGCGCGGGCGGAACGGCCGCTCGATGGTGGTCGACCCGGTGTGCTCCATCACGTCTTTGATCAGGATCTGTTCCAGCCCCGCCGGATCGGTGAGGAAGTAGGCCTTGCCCAGCGCGGCGGCGGCCACGCGCTCCAGAAAGCCGCGGTTCACGTCCTGGCCGAGGCCCACCGTGGAAATCGTAATGCGGTTGAGCGCCGCGTCGCGGGCGACGTTCATCGAATCGCCCTCCTCGCTGATGCCGTCGGTGAGCAGCACGATGTGCTTGTAGACGCCCTGCGCCGGCAGCATGCGCTTGTAGGCTTCCGCCAGGGCGGGCGCGATCTGCGTGCCCCCGTCGGCGACGATGCCGGCGATGAGCCGCTTGATCATGGTCTTGTCCTCGGCCTTGCGCAGCGGCACGGCCCATTGATGGGTATTGTCAAAAATCAGAATGCCCACCTGATCGACGGGCTTGAGGTTCTCCACCACTCCGATGGCCGCCAACCGGGCCAGCTCCATCTTGCGCCCCTCCATCGAGGAGGACTTGTCGACGATGAGGATGACGGATGAGCCTTCCGGGGTGCGCGGAGGCGCGATGGCAGCCGGAAGCGCGCGGTGCAGCGGGTCTGATTCCGGCGCCTTTCTCTCCACATAGACATTGCGTTCGCCCCCGATCACCAGCAGTCCGCCGCCCTGCTGGACAAAGCGCTCCAGCCGCTGTTTGGCCGAATAGGGCAGCGCCTCGAAGTCGTAGTTGTTCAGGATCAGCACCTGGTAGCCGTCCAATTCGCCCGCGGGCAAACCGCCCGTCACGGTGACGTCAAACTGCCCGGCGGCCAGTGTCGCCGTCAGGTTCCGCTCCATGCCCGCCGGATCCTGCGTGACATACAGGACCCGGGCGCGGCGCACGGAGACAGCCTGCTCGAACGACACTTCGCCCAGCGCGCCCGCGCGCAGGCGGAGCTGAAGATCAATGGCGCCGGGAGTGGAGACGGATGCCCGCACGGTGAGCTGGTTGGTGCCCGGCTGCAACTCCACCGCCGCGCTGCCGATCGTCTTGCCCTCGGCGGAGATCTCCAGTTCCGCACGCGCGGCTTCCGGCGAGGCGATGGAGAGGGCCACGGGAAAGCGCTCGCCCGTGAAGGCCACCGAGGGCAGCCGCACGGACTCCAGGCGCAGCCTGGGGGCGGGGCGGCCTGGCAGCAGGAACGTGTCGGCCGGGATGCCGAGTTCGCGCGCCTGCCAGGCGGCGCGGAGCGCCCAGCCGGTGTTCTCGCGGCCGTCGGAGAGGAGCACGATGCGCGGCAGCAGGCCGGGCGGCGTGGATGCGATGGCTTCGCGGAGCGCGGATTCCAGATTCGTGGCGCGGCCCTGCTCGCCGCCGGTGTTGCGCAGGCGCCAGCCGGAGACGGCCTCCTCCGGCGCGGGCAGGCGCACGCTGCGCGCGAAAGGCAGGACGCGCACGAGATGCCGTCCGCGGGCGGCTTCGATGGAGGAGACGATCCGCGAGGCGCGCTCGAGGCTTCCGGCGGGGATGCTCGCGCTCGTGTCCGCTAAGACAGAAACGGCCAGTTTTGTTTCCTTGACCGGCAGGCCCGGCTGGAAGAGCGCGGCCACGGCGGCGGCGAGCGCGGCCGCCTTGAGCGCCGCAGAAAGCCGCGAAAACGGCCTCTGCCGGAACAACAGCCACTCGGCGGCCACCACCATGCAGCCGAGGATCACCAGCCATTGCCAGAGGTCGCGCGGGCCCCTGGGGGCCGCCGCCGCGCCCGCTCCGCGGGCAATCTCCTGGGGCGCCTCCCACTGTGACGGCGCCACGGCGGGCAAGGAAAGCGAGTAGGTCCACTCGGCGCCTGGCGTCTGGATGCGCAATTGCGCGGGCTCGGGCGCGAAGCAGCGCAGCGTGCGGCCTTCGAGAGTGAAAGGCAGCGGACGCCCGGTGTCGTCCGTCACGGTCACGCGGTCCCGCGGCAGCGCCTCCGGCAGCTCTGCCGCCAGCGTGCCTGCGGGCGCCGCCAGAATCTCCCGCTGGTACAGCGCCGCGGGCGCCAGCCAGCGGACGATGTTGGCGAACAGCAGCGGCGCGGCCACGTGATAGCGCAGCGAGGCCGCGCCCGGATGGAATCCCAGGGTGACCGTCCGCGGCGCTGCGTTGCGGACCAGGCCCACGGCGCCCTGCGCCGTGGAGATGATCTCCGTGTCTTCGCGCCCGGGCGTCAGCACCCGCGCGGCATCCAGACGGACATCGGACGAGCGGAGGTTCTCGGTGACCGGATGCGCCGCGTTCCAGCCGCTGATCTGCGCTTCCGTCTGCCCTGGATGAAACAGCAGCGCGGGCTGCAACGGCAGGCGCGACGGGTGGAACGAATCCAGAATCACCAGATCCGCCTGGACCGCCGGGTCGTACTGCGCCACCGGGAGAAAGCGCGCTTCCAGGCGCGGTTCCGAGGCGAGCAGCGGGCGCAGCGGGGCAGGATCGGCGGAGAACACCGCCACGCGCACCACCGGCGGCGCGGGCAGCTCCAGCGTGGCGCGGTCGTCGGCTGGCAGCGCGTCGCGCGGATCGATGCGCACCTCCACCCAGCCGGCCACAGGCGCCCGGAACTGGAAGGAGGCCGTGGCTTCCCCGCGCGGAGGAAGCTGCAACACCTGGCTGGCCACAACTGAGCCGCCGAAGCCCGCCAGCAGCGGCACGGTGCGGGGCCCCGAGCCATAGTTGCGCACCCGCACCTGCGCCTCCACACGCGCCGGTTCAGCCGCGAGGCGGCGGAGCAGGATGCGCGTCAGTCCCGCGTTGGCCGGCGGCGGCGCGGCAGCCAGCAGCCGCAGGTTGGGCGGGGGCGCAAGCTGCTCTGCGTCGAGCGCATGCAGCGGACCCGCGTAGACGATCTCGCCGGGCCGCGCCGCGTGCAGCCGCAGCGCCTGCGAGGCGAGTTCTAAAGCGGGCGCCAGTTCCAGAGCCGTGGAGGAGGCGCGCGATTCGCGGATGGCGCGCGCGGCCTCCTCGCGGTCTTCCGTGAACGGCGTCAGCGGCGTGGGCAGCGCATCGGCCCGCACCACCTGCACGCGGTCCTGCGGCGGCAGCCCGCGCAGCCACCGCAGCGCCTGCCGCTTGGCGTCCTGCTCCACGGCGGGGATCTGCATCCAGGAAGAGGAGTCCAGCAGCAGCACGTGCCACTGGCCCGTTTCCGGGCGCGGACCGAGGCGCGGCTGCGCGATGGCCAGCAACAGCAGGGCCAGCGCCAGCAGTTGCAGCAGCAGGGACAAAGGCTGGTCGATGCGGCGGCGGCGCTTCTGCTCCAGCGCCCGCTGCGCCTGCTGCCAGAAGCGCAGCGTGGGTACCCGCGCGATCTTCCGCGAGCGGATCAGCAGATACAGCGCCACCGTGGCGGCCGAGCCCCCGGCCAGCAACGTGAGGAATTCGATGAGCGTGAGGTTGGCGAAGAACACGGCTCAGGCCCCCCGCGCGGCGCGCTGCAACTCGGCCCCGGTCAGATCCAGCGCTTCCAAGATGGCCTCGTCGAGCGGTATGGAAGAGGAGAAGGCCGTATAACGGCCGCCGGCGCGCAGCACCAGGTGTTCGATCGAGGAGGCGTAGCGGTCGAAGGCCTCGGTGTACGCGCGGCAGGCTTCGGCGTCGAGGGAGAGCTGGAGCGCGGCGCCGGTTTCGGCGTCTTCCAGAGTGGTTTCGCCGGCCAGCGCGGGCGCGCGCTCGCTCTCGGCGTAAACATGCACGGCCAGCAGTTCGTGGCCGAAGTCAGCCAGATACTGGAGCGGCTTGAACACGTCGGCTTCGTCGAGGAAGTCGGAGAGGATGACCAGAAGCCCCGGCTTGGGGTAGTTCGAGATGAACTGCCGGGCCGCCTGGAGGAAATCGGAGCGGCCCGCCGGCTTCAGCCCGGCGAGGAAATCGTTGACCGGGCCGAAGCGGTGGCGCCCGCCGCTGGCCATCTGGGGATCGCCGAGCCGCTCGTGGAAGGGGATCAGGATCACCGTGTCGTGGCGCACCAGAGCGACGTACGTCAGCGCCGCGGCGAGACGGCGCATGTAGAGGAACTTGTCCGGATCGCCCGGATCGGGCGACACCGCCATCGAGGACGAGATGTCCACGAGCATGCGGATGGGCGTGCGCGGCTCGGTCTGGAACATTTTGAGGAACAGCTTTTCCAGCCGCAGGTAGGCCCGCCAGTTGACGGCGCGCAGGTCGTCTCCCTGATGGAAGCGGCGGTGATCGAGAAACTCGAGCCCCGGACCCGAATAGCGCGAAACGTTGCGGCCCCCGACGAGGCCGCGGAAGGACTTGTGCCAGCGCAGCGTGAGGCGCTCCAGTCGTTCCAGCAGGCGGCGGTCGAGGAGCTGTTCGGCCATGGATCAGCGAGGCGGCGCGGTGGCGGCGATGATTTCGGTGAGCAGGGTTTCCGGGGTGTGGCCGTCGGCGTGGGCGTCGAAATTGAGGATGATGCGGTGGCGCAGCACGGCGGGCGCGACGGCGCGGACATCATCAGCGGAAAGGTGCGCGTTGCCGCGCATAAAGGCGTGAACGCGGCCGCACTCCACCAGCGCCTGCGCGCCGCGCGGAGAAGAGCCGTAGCGGATGTATTTGTCGGCCAGCGGGTGCGCATCGCGCGTGCCGGGCTGCGTGGCCAGCACCAGCGACACGGCATATTCGCGCACGTGCGGCGCCACGACGACCTCCCGGCAGGCGCGCCGGATGGAGAGGATCTCGTCGCGCGCCATCACCTGGCGCAGGTCCGGCTCCTCGCGCTGGATGGTGCGTTCGACGATGACGTTCATCTCCTCGCGCGAGGGGTAGTCGACGAGGATCTTCATCAGGAAGCGGTCCAGTTGCGCCTCCGGCAGCGGATAGGTGCCCTCCATTTCGATGGGGTTCTGCGTGGCCATCACGAGGAACGGCGTTTCCAGTTCGTGGGTGGTGGAGCCGGAGGTGACCGTGCGCTCCTGCATCGCCTCGAGCAGCGCCGACTGCGTCTTCGGCGTGGCGCGGTTGATCTCGTCGGCGAGCACGAGATTGGCGAAGATCGGCCCGGGCTGGAACTTCAGCGCCTTGGAGCCGCCCTCCAGCGTCTCCATGATCATGCTGCCGACGATGTCGGCCGGCATCAGGTCCGGCGTGAACTGGATGCGCGAGTACTTCAGATGCAGCACGCGCGCCAGCGTCCGCAGCAGCGTCGTCTTGCCCAGTCCGGGAACGCCCTCGAGCAGCACATGGCCGCCGGCAAGCAGGCAGATGAGCACGCCATCGACCACCGGTTGCTGGCCGACGATGACTTTGCCGATCTCCGAGCGGACTTCATCGAGCCGGGCGACGGCTTCAGGCAGGGACTCAAGCGCGGGCACGCTTTCATTGTAGGCCAGGGGGCTGGCGCGCCTCCCTCGATGCCGGGGGGCTGCGCCCAGCCGGGGCTGAATGCGGCACACCCTGTATCCCTGCACTCCCGGGGCGGTCTCCCGGGCGGCGCACCCGCGGCCGGCGGAGCGCCTATTTCCCCGGAAATACCCACCACAATGGATATTGAAAGAATTCCCACTTTTCCGTAATATTGGGTGAAAGGGGATGCGAATTATGCGACGAAGCCTATCCATTTCCTGTCTGTCACTGTTTGCCCTGTTTGCTGTTGCGCAAGAGGGGGTAAGGCGTACGCCGGGAGGCGCCCCGCTGCCACCTGCCGCCGCCCCAGGCCAGGAGGCCGCCCGGGGCATCGAAAAGAAGGACATCCGGCGCGGGATGGTCGTCTATCCGGCGAACGTCTACAGCCCTGCGGACGTGAAGCTGTTCGAGGCCACTGTAAACGGGCTCCTCGACAACATCGCCCCCGGCGCCAAGATGACGAAAGCGGATGCTGCCGCGCCTGCCGTGTCCGGCGGTCCTGGAAACGAGATGGCGAGCCGGATTCAACAGCGTCTGGCGGCCGGCAATGGGGTTGCCTTCCTGTCCTTTGCAGCTTGGCCGTCCTCAGCGGGGAACAAGCAGGTCCAATGCCCGCCTGAGAATTGCGGATGCAAGACCAGCGTCCTTGATTGCAGTTGTACCTTCAAGCAGAATCTATGCATCTGCTTCATGTGTTACGAGAAGGTGGAGATACAACCCTATCCCGAGGACTCGCTCTCGCTGCCGCGCCCCAAGTTCAGAACGGCCAATCCGGCGCAGGGAGGCGCGCGCGAATTTCTGATCGCCGTCGTGGCGCCGCCCGACGCCAGCCAGGAACTGCGTCGGAAGTTGCTCGAAGATGCAATGGAAGCTTTGAAGACGGAGCCTTGGCCGGAAGGGCTCGTGATCAAGACGAAGTCTACGCCCCGCTATTACGAGTCACACTCCGCCAGCGACAAGTAACTCCAGTGCTGCCCCGCCCGAACCAGCAGGATGCGGGCGGCTGGGCAGCGTGCGCAGCCAAGGCCCCGCCGGTGCTGAGACGGCCCGCACCGTTCGCAAGAACGGCGCGGGCTCTTCTCCACCGCCGCCTTTCCGCAAGTAGCGGCGGAAGCGTCTGGATCAAAACCCAGGCTCCGCTCTCTGCCTGCATCGCGCCGCGGGCGGCGCGTGCGGCATGCTCAATCTTGCGCCGGCGGAGCCGGCAGGCGGAATAGCCGCAAGAGCGGTGGGCATTGCGCCGTAGAGACGGGCGCAGATACCCTCAAAGCCCAGGCCAAGTGTTCGATGCGCGCGCCGCACAGGCGCAGCCTTGCCTGCTGGCCAGCCCTGTTCAGTGGGCTCCCAACTTCCTTCGGATGTGCTCCACTACGGCGCAATGCTCATTCTGCGGGCTGAACAGCACGAACTCCGCTCCCTGCTGCGACGCCACACTGTGGCCGGGCGGGGCGTAGAACAACGCGCCGGCCGCGACTGTCTCGCTCGAGCCGTCGGCGTAGGTGAGCGTGATTCCGCCCTCGAGCACATATCCCCAGTGCGGTGACTGGCACATGTTCCCTTCCAGTCCCTGAAGCAGCCCGGCAATGTCGGTCCCTGCGCCCAAGGAGAAGTATTCTGCCGCCATTTTGCCGTAACCGGTGGCATCTCCGAATCCTGTGGCCTGCCGGGCAACGGCCCCGGGGACAGAGATGGCTGCTGGAATGTCGGTCTTTTCAATATGCAATTGGACGACCTCCGCTCAAACAGTATCACGCCGTACGGTATGACGCAATGGAAATGCAATGATCGTCAATTCAGCCAATAATGATCTTGCGCCTCCCCGTGCCGTTGTGGGCATATTCCCCGGGCGAGGCAGGGCCGCAACGGCTCATTTCATGGATCCGGCCTCGGCGCGGATGAGCATCACCCGCGCCGCCTTTGCGCGGGTCGGGGCATTGGCATGTGAATCAGAACCCGCTGGCCCCCCCATGGAGGCGCCGGATGGCGTCCATCACATCGAAACCGGCAGGCACGGCGGCGCCAAAGCGGACCACCAGCCGCCCATCCTTTTCCCCGATCAGCGCCGGTACGATGGGCCGCGCGATCCGCCGGAGCAGACGGTCGATGCCCGGCAGCGCCGGGCCGATCCTGCCCGCCGCGCCCGCCACGCCCTCCGGAAAAATTCCGATGGGGCACTGGAGGGCGGACAGCTCGCGCAGCAGCTGCCGCAGCGAGCGGGCCGTGAATGCGGGATTGACCCCGTGAAAGCTCACCGGGTAGGCCCACAGCGCGTGGGCCACGCGCGGCAGGATCAGGTCTCCCGGCGAGCGGAACGAAAACGGACCCACGCGCCAGCGCGGCCAGTTGGCCGTCACCAGCCAGCGCACGGGGGGATCGAGCGCGCCGTAGCGCCGCACCACGGCCTGCGTCAGCACGGAGGCGGGGTGCAGAATCCACAGCCCTTTGCGCTGGTAGTGGTTCGCCGCCAGGACAAAGCGCGGATCGTCCGGCAGGTTTTCGATTCCTGCGATCACGGGCGGCGGCTGCATCCGCGCCATCACCTGCGCGGTGAAGTCATCGAGATCCCGGCGCGTCCCGCGGCGGATATGGCCGGTGAGCCCGAACACGAGATCCCACGGCACCGGATACGAAACGGGTTCAGACACGGCGTCCCTTCCAGACAGCGCCACGGCCGGTGAGTGAGGCCAGCATGGCGCTCAGCACGATTCCCTGAAACAGATATACGGCGAGCGGCGCCCACAGCGCGCGCCGCCAGCTTCCATACCACGGCTTCCATGCCGCCACCGCCGCCAGCGGCAGCAGCAGCGCGGCGGCGGGCTGCCCGGCCCAGACGAGCAGCGCGGCCGCGGGCGCCCACGAGGTCATCACGATGGAGGCGAGCACCACCTGAAGGCCGCCCCGCGGATTGTGGAACAGCACGCGGAACGAGTTCTTCTGGAAACCCCGCCACAGCGAGAGGAAGGAGTCGTACATGCGCACGCTGGCCAGCCGCTCGGCGCGGCACACGGCGAACGGCAGGCCGTCCTTCTTGAACAGCACTGCGAGCGCGACGTCCTCGGTTACCGAAGAGGCGACCGCCGCGTGCCCCCCAAGGCGGAAGTATTCCGCGCGCCGGATCAGGATGCACTGGCCGTTGGCCAGCGCCTCCGGCCTCGCCGGGTCGTTCAGCCGGACGGCGTTGGCGCCGCTGAAATAGAGGCCGAGGCCGTATTCGACCAGCGCGGATTCATACCACCGCAGGCAGACCTGCCGCGGAAAGACGCTCACGGCGTCCAGCCCGCGCGATTCGGCAAAAGCGAGAAGCGCAGCCGTGAAGCCCGGCTCGTACCAGGTGTCGGCATCGACAAAAAGCAGCCATTCTGTTTCGGCCCGCTGCGCGCCGGTCCAGCAGGCATGGGGCTTGCCGAGCCAGCCCGGAGGCAGCGGCGGAGCGGCCACAACCTCCGCGCCGGCCGCGCGCGCATCCTCCGCGGTGCGGTCGCTGGAATAATCGTCCACCACGACAACGCGCGCCTCCTGAACCAGCGAGCGGACGGCGCGGGCGATCACGGCTTCCTCGTTGCGCGCCGGGATCACCGCGGTGACGCGGTTCCGCGTCTCGCTGCCAGCCGCGGCCGGGATCTCCGGCAGCCGCAGATACTGGCGGCGCGAGCGCCGGCCGAACAACAGCATCAGCGCCGCAATCGTCACGGCGAATCCGGCGGCAGGGATCACGACACTCTCTTGATGGTCGGGCCGGCCACGCCGTCGGGAAACAGCGGCTTTTCCTGCTCCGCCTGCCAGCGGCCCTCGCCGTCCTGCGCCCGCGCCTGCACGAACTCGGCACGGGGCGCGTCGAGTTCGGCCTTCCATCGCGTCCAGGTGTAGCGGGCCATGGGCGTCTCCAGTTGCGCTTCCACCCACGGGCCGGCATCGGCGCGCACTTCCACGCGGCGCACGCCCCGGATGCCGGCGTAGGCGACGCCGCCCACGCGGAGCCGGCCTCCCTCCCGCCGGATGCGGTCGATGTAGGTGCCGGTGTGGACCACTGGTTCCTTGGTGTAGCCCATCTGCGGCCAGGTGCCCGAATACGGCCGCGTCACCAGCCGGATCTCGCGCAGCCACTTCACGCTCTTGAAGCCGTAATACTTCGGCGCGACGATGCGCGCGGGGAAGCCATGCGTGCGGTCGAGCGTCCTGCCGTTCATGCCCAGCGCCAGCACCAGGTCCTCGGAGAGCGCATGATCCGGAGCCAGGGAATCATCGTGGCCGTCGGTTCCGATGAAGGCGATCTCGACGACGCTCGACGGGATGCGCGCCGCGTCCACCAGTTGCCGCAGCGACAGCCCGCTCCACTCGGCAGTGCCCATCAGGTTCGACTTCAGCGTGTTGGAGACGCAGCGCATCGTGGTGATGCGCTGCGTGCGCGGCAGTGAAAACAGCTCGGCGTAAGAGATGGAGCGAAGCGGCCGGCCGTCCAGCGTGATCTCGAGCCTCCACTGGCGCGGGTCGATCACCGGGTCGACCGTGTTCTTGCTCATCCCGTAAAAAGCTTCGACCGGCGTGATGAAGGGCCGCACGAGTCCTTCGCCAAAGGTGTCGGGCGGAGGCGTGAAGGCGTGCAACGGCTGCGGTTCAGCCGCGCGCGCGGCATAGGCGCGGTTGCGCGCGAAGCTCTCGCCGGCGATCAACGCCGTCCCGCCGGCCATCACGAGAGGCGTGAACACGTCGCGCCGGGTGAGCCCCGCCGGCGCTACGGCGGGCGCAGCGGCGGGCGGGCGGCGCAGCCGCGCGGAGAGGATCTCCCACGCCAGCGCGATCAGCCATGTGGCCGCGCCGATGGCCGCCAAACCGCCGGTGGCGGCCAGCGGCTTGGCCCACTCGCCCAGCCAGGTCAGCAGGAAGACAGCCTGATCGTTGGGCGTGCGCGCCATGATCCACTCGGCGATCCGGTCGGTGGCGAGCGGCGTGCCGAGCTTGAGAAACAGCAGGTAGTTCAGCGCGCAGACAGCCAGCGCGGCCAGGCTGGAGCGGCGCAGAGTGCGGCGGAGCATACGGCTTGGGCGGTGATCCAGTACTTCTCTCTCCGGCTGACGACGGCGCGGCGGGCGAACACGTCGTAGTCCGAGGCCTCGATCCGGTGGAGAATGCGGGCGTAAATCCGCGACGCCAGGTCGACGGCGAAGCGTCCGCGGGAGTGGAGAAACGGCAGTCCGGCGCGGCCGAGTTCATACTCGCGCCGGGCGCGCGCGATCTGAAATTCCATCAGGCGGCGGAAGGCGTCCGTGCGCCGTCCGGCGGCCAGATCCGCGCGGCTCACGCCGAAACGGGCCAGCTCATCGAGCGGCAGGTACAGCCGTCCCCGGCTCAGGTCTTCCCCGACATCGCGCAAAATGTTGGTCAGTTGCATGGCCACGCCCATGTGGATGGCCTCGGCGTGGGGCGCGCCATCGAAGCCGACGACGTGCATCATCATCAGGCCGACCGTCGCGGCGACGCGGTAGCAGTACAGGCGCAGCTCGTCGAAGTTCGCGTACTCGCTCTTCACCAGGTCCATCTCGACGCCGTCGATCAGCTCGAAGGCGTAGCGCGGCGGGATCGAAAACCGGCGCGCGGTGGAGGCGAATGTGTCGAGCACCTCGTCGCCGGTGGCGGAGCCGTCCAACGCACGGGCGAGCTGCCTCCGCCAGCCGTCCAGATCCGGCGGCGTCACGGCTTCATCCACCAGGTCGTCCGTGGTGCGGCAGAACCAGTAGACGGCGTAGGCGGCTTCCGCCACCTCGCGGGGGAAGAAGCGGGTGGCGAAGTAGAACGACTTCGAGCCGCGCGCCGTGGCTAGACGGGCACGTTCGCGCATACCAGCTTCTCCACGATCTTGGCCGAGCTGAGCACGCCGGGCACGCCCGCGCCCGGGTGCGTCCCGGCGCCGGCGAAGTAGAGGTTCGGGATGTCCTCGCTCTGGTTGTGCGGGCGGAACCAGGCCGACTGCGTGAACACCGGCTCGAAGCTGAAGCCCGCTCCCGCGTACGAGTTCAGCGTCGTCTCGAAATCGAGCGGCGTGAGCGTCCGGATGGTGGCCAGGTTGTCCAGCAGCCCGGGCATGTAGCGGCGGTCGAGGAACTCGAGCACGCGCCGCGTGAAGGGTTCGTTTTCGCTCTTCCAGTCGATCCCTGAGAGCTGGTTCGGCACCGGCACAAGCGCGTAGAAGCAGTCGCAGCCCGGCGGCGCCATCGAGGGATCGGTGGCCGAGGGGCGGTGCAGGTAGAGCGAGAACTCCTCGCTCAAACGTTTCTTGTTGAAAATGTCGTCGAGCAGTTCCCGGTAATGCGGGCTGAGGATGATCGTGTGGTGGCGCAGTTCCGGGTACTGCCGCTTCGTGCCGAAGTAGACGACCCACAGCCCCATCGAGTAGCGCATGCGCTCCAGCTTCCGGTCGGTGTATTTGCGGCGGACGCCGGGGTCGATCATCTTCCGATAGGTGTTGGCGACGTCGGCGTTGGAGACCACGGCGTCGCAGGGGAATGACCGTCCGTCCGTGGTGACGACGCTCCGCGCCACGCCGCCGCGAACCTCGATCCGCTCCACCGGCGAGGACAGATGCACGCGGCCGCCAAGCTCTTCAAACAGCCGCCCCAGGGCTGACACCAGCGCTCCCGTGCCGCCCATCACATAGTGCACGCCCCACTGCCGCTCCAGATAGTGGATGAGCGCGTAGATCGAGGTGGTCTGGAACGGGTTGCCCCCCACCAGCAGCGGATGGAAGCTGAAGACGCGCCGCAGCAGCGGGTCCTTCACGTAGCCGGAGACAAACTGGTAGACGGTCTTGTAGGACTGAAGGCGGATGAGGTCGGGCGCGATCGAAAACATGTCCGAGAAGCGCAGAAACGGCTTGTCGGCGAGTTCGACAAAACCCTTCTGGAAGATCGCCTTCGCCTTGCGGATCATGGCGCGGTATCCGTCCAGATCGCCGGGCGAAAAGGCCGCCACGCGGCGCTCGGTCTCCGCTTCATCGCCGTTGTATTCGAATGCGCGGCCGTTGTGGAACTCAATCCGGTAGAAGGGATCTACCGGGACGATGCGGCAGTAATCTTCCGTGCGGCGCCCGGCGGCCTCAAAGATCTCATCGATCAGGAAGGGCGCGGTGATCACCGTGGGACCGCCGTCGAAGGTGAAGCCGTCCTGGCGGTAGACATAGGCGCGGCCGCCGAGCTGGTCCCGGGCCTCGATCAGATCCACCTGATACCCGCGCGCCTGGAGCCGGATGGCCGCCGCGAGCCCGCCGAATCCGCTGCCGATGACCACGATGCGCGGCCGCCGTTCGCCGGAGGGGGCCGGGACGGCGGAAGAATGGAGGTTACTGGCAACGGGCACGGAGCACCTCTACGAGTTCCAGAAGTTGCGCGCCAGCGGGCGACAGCGGGGCAAGCGTCTCTTCAGCGCGGCGCAGGCTGGCCTCGACGGGCGCAAAGTCCGTGATCTCGCCGTCCAGGAAGTCGTCGACGAGCTGGAAAGCCCTGCCGAACTGGCGCGAAAAGGCGATCAGAGTGTGCGCCAGACTCGACTGCGGATCGGTGAACAGCAGGCCGGCGCGCGCGGCCAGCTCGAACAGGGGAACCGTCTTCAGCTCGTTCATGCAATCCCGGAGCTGGGCCCGCTCGCAGGCCGCGGCGCGCAGGTCGAGATCTTGCCCCTCGCACAACCCGCAGACGTCAAGGGTGCGAAGAAGATGGGTCTGGAACCGCACCAGATGCGGCATCTGCTCGGGCAGGCAGGGCTGTTCCACGACGGAGCGGGCGGCCAGCGCCACCAGGCCGAAGGCGGCCAGCAGGGCGGTCGCTTCCCCGAAGGCGACATGCGCGGAGGGGCGGTTGCGCCGCTCCGGGCTGTTGTCCATGCACGGCAGGTCGTCGACGATCAGCGAGGCGCAGTGAAGGATCTCCACCGCGGCGGCAGCCCGCAGGGTGTGCGGACTGTCGTGGCCGCAGAGCCGGGCGATCCGCAGCGCCAGGATGGGGCGGAAGCGCTGTCCTTGACCCAGGACGGCGTACCGCATGGCCTCCCGGAAGGGCGTTGCCTTGCCCCCTCCGAGCAGGGAATCGATGTGCATTTCGATGACCGCTCGATCCCCGGCGATACGGGCCGCGAGGGACACAGACTTTGAGGGGGCAGGCCTGGCAGCGGCTGCGGGTAACATCGGTCTGTTAGATGGACTCAACAAGTTGGACGGTGTAAAAAAGACGGAAAACTTGGGGCAGTTCACGCAGGGGTGCTGAACATCACCCACGCGTGTCTGGAATTCCGGCCTTTCGCCGGCGCCAGTCTGCACTTATAAGTCATTGAAACAATTAGGCTTGACTCCAGGTGTCGAATGCGAT
Organism: uncultured Bryobacteraceae bacterium; assembly: GCA_937920635.1. Lineage (GTDB taxonomy): Bacteria > Acidobacteriota > Terriglobia > Bryobacterales > Bryobacteraceae > JANWVO01. Next base: position 23,602 of record CAKZUE010000034.1, on the reverse strand, counting down.
AAGTTTGGCTTGGTTCCTGCAAGACAGCTTGCTGGCCGTGTGTCGGCTTCGATGCTTGTTCAGGAATTGCGGAAGCACGGAATTCTAGTTTGAATGCGGAAGGAGTGCATTATGCATTCAGCGAGACGCTCAGGTGGCTGGATGAAATGGACGCTCGTAGCACTAGTGTTGATTACCTCAGCAGTGTTGGTGAGCTCGACAGACACCCCGTTCACACAACGGGACAAGGCGTTTTACGCCGACGAGGCAACGATTAGCTTCGTACGCCCGGGATTGGCTTTCAAGATCCTGGGCCATGAGATTGCGGCGGACGGCACGGTGAAGGTGCGGTACCGGATCACGGATCCGAAGGGAGCGCCGCTGGAAAGGGAGGGCATCAACACCCCTGGTCCGGTGTCGGTGAGCTTCATCCTCGCCGTTCTGCCTAACGATGGCACCCACTACCGCGCCTATACGACGCGTCTGAAAACGAGCACGTACCCGCCCACGGCTGGCAAGCGGGCGCGGCAGGCCTCGGCGGACTCGGGCGGGAGCCACCAGAAAGTGGCCGATGGCGAGTACATCTACACGTTCGCCACGAAGCTGCCCGCCAACTATGACAAGACGGCGACGCATGCGATTTCCATGTACGGCAACCGCAATCTGAGCGAGTTCGACCTCGGGACGAATTACGCCACCGACAACTACTACTTTGTGCCCGACGGCTCGCCAGTGAAGAAGGTCCGTCAGGTGATTGCCACCGAATCTTGCAACAAGTGCCACGAAGACCTGCGGTTTCACGGCGGCTCCCGCAAAGGAATGGACAACTGTATCCTCTGCCACACGCCTGCCTACAAAATCGGGGATCTGGCAGTCGACAACACGAATCCGGAAACGGACAACACGATCGACATGACGCAGATGGTCCACCGGATTCACATGGGCGCCAATCTGCCGAGCGTTCAGGCGGGCAAGCCTTACCAGATCGTGGGTTTCGGCAACAGCGTTGCGGACTACTCGAAGGTCGGCATGCCCTCCGGCGCCAACAACTGCCAGTGGTGCCATGTGGAGAAGAACGACAAGGCGGCGCAGAAGGACGCCTGGCTGACCAACCCGAGCCGCGCGGCTTGCGGCAGTTGCCATGACAACGTCAACTTCGCCACCGGCCAGGGGCACCTCGGCATCATCCAGATCTCGGACAACCAGTGCAAGAACTGCCACATCCCGCAGGGCGAACTGGATTTCGACGCTTCGATCAAAGGCGCACATGTCACCCCGCAGCTTTCTTCGCTGTTGCGCGGCGCGGTGGCCAAGATCGAGAAGATCGAAAACGCCGAGCCGGGCAAGAAGCCGGTGATCACCTTCTCGCTGAAGGACCGCGGGGGCAACGCGATGGCGATCGGCGACCTGCTTCCCGGGGCGGGGGGCGCCTACATGGCCTTCCTGCTCGCTCCGCTGGACACCGACTACGGCCAGAGCTTCGGTTCGGCCGCCTACAAAGGGTTTGTCTCCGAGATGGTCACGGCGGCCGGCGTCTCCGGCAGCCCGGGCCTGTACCAGTACACAATGACGAATGCGATCCCGGCAGGGGCCAAGGGCACCTGGACCATCGTCCTGGAGGGCAGGTCCAATGAGAAGATTCTGGAAGGGACTCTCAAGGAGCGCGTCATCTCGGCCAACATTCCCAACGACGTCAAATACGTCTCCGTTGATGGAAGCCCGGTCCAGGCGCGGCGCGTGGTGTCTACAACCAGCACCTGCAATGTCTGCCACGCCCGTCTGGTTTTCCATGGGGAGATTCGCAACGAGATGGAAGGCTGCGTCGTCTGCCACAACCCCTCCATGACGGATGCGGCGCGCCGTCCGGCCGCGCAGGCCCCGGCGGAGTCGATCAACATGGCGACGATGATCCACCGCATCCATACCGGCAGCGATCAGCCGCGGGATTACACGATCTACGGGTTCGGCAACATCCCGCACAACTACAACCGCGTGGCCCTGCCGCCGCCCGCCAGCGGCGCAAGCTGCAATCTCTGCCACGTGAACAACAGCCAGCAGGTGCCTTCGAAAGGCGTGCTCAGCACCGTCGATCCGCGCGGGTGGCTCGATCCCGTGCCGCCGACCTCGGCTGCCTGCCTGGGCTGCCACGCCAGCAAGGAAGCTGCGTCGCACGCCCTGGCGCACACCACCACGCTCGGCGAGAGCTGCACGGTGTGCCACGGGCCGAACGCCACGTATAGCGTGAACAAGGTCCACGCCCGGTAACCGGCAAAACCGGAAACGCTACCCCGGGGCAGGCGTTGGAAGCGCCTGCCCCGAATCCATCCGAGGGAGTTGTCATGAAATTCCGCTATGTGCCGCTGATCGCCGCCATCGCATGGGCGGGCTGGCTGGCGGCAGCGCCGGGCGGCCAGGAGCCGGCCAAAAAGGACCAGGCGCCCGCCGCTGCATCTGCCGCCAAGAAAGAGTATGTCGGATCGGATACATGCGCGGGCTGCCACGACGAGATCCACACGGGCTTCAAGAAGAACGCGCACACGATTCTTGAGACCAACAAGCGCCGCGGCTGGGAGGGCAAGGCCTGCGAGTCCTGCCACGGGCCGGGGTCGGTCCATGCCGAGAGCACCTCGGCCGATGACATCCTATCGCCGAAGAACATGACGCCCGCGGCCATCGACCAGATGTGCCTCGCCTGCCACAAGAACCAGCAGACGCAGGTGGGCCGCATCCAGAGCGGACACGCCCGCAACAGCGTGGCCTGCACCTCCTGCCACAACGTGCACAAGACCGGCGAGGAGGCCAGCGCGCGCCAGTTCCGGCGCCCGGCTGGCGTCAATCAGAATTGCCGCCAGTGCCACATGGACGTGTGGGCGAGCTTCCAGAAGCCGCACCGCCACCCGCTGCCCGAAGGCGCGATGTCCTGCACGGGTTGCCATAATCCGCATGCCAGCTTCATCAACCGCAACATGCGCCTCGCCAGCGGGCAGCAGCCGGGCTGCTTCCAGTGCCACTCGGACAAGCGCGGGCCGTTCGTGTTCGAACACGCGCCCGTGCGCAACGAGCCCTGCACGATCTGCCATGAGGCCCACGGCTCCGCCAACCCGCGGATGATGACGCGGCACGAGGTGGCCAACCTTTGCCTCGAGTGCCATTCCAACATCCAGTCGCCGCCGCAAGCGACTACAGCCGGCGGCATCGCCATCGCGACGCACGACCTACGGCTGCCGCGGTGGCGCAACTGCACCGCCTGCCATCAGAAAGTGCATGGATCCAACGTGAACGGAGCGATGCTGCGATGAGATTCCTGCTGGCCATTGCCCTGCCGCTGGCGCTTCTGGCGCAGGGCGCGCCCATCCCCAAGGAAGCGAACTCCTCTACATCCAGGACCGCATCGAAAAAGCTCCGCAAGGTGCGGGCTGCGAAGCGGCTGGCCGCGGCGCCCGGCACAATGGCGATGCCGGAAGCCGCCAAACCCGCCGCGGTGACGGAAGCCGCCCAGGAGCCGGCCCCCCAGAAAGAGGCCCCACAGAAGTGGGAAGTGAACCCCGAGCCCACCGGCACGGAGAGCGTCTTTGGCGGCCACATCGACATCGGCGCCCGCTGGGTCACCCGCGCCGGTGACTTCAACACTTACCGCAGCCTCGTCAACCTGAGCCAGGGCACGCGCCTGACCAACGGGCAGCTCCGGCTGGAGCCGCAGGACTCCCGGCTGCTCGACAGCGGGCTGCTCACCATGACCGCCTGGGGCGGAGATCCATACAACACGGGGCGGCTGGACCTGGTCAAGCGCGGCGTCTACCGCCTGAACAGCACCTACTCCAACATCGCCATGTTCAACGCGCTGCCCTCGTTCGCCAACATCGGCAGGCCGGGCTCGCCGCTGTTCTTCAACCAGCGCACCATGGACACGCGCATCCGCAATTACGACAACGAGCTTACCCTGTTCCCCGGCACGCGCATCATGCCCTATGTCGGCTTCAGCCGCAACTCGAGCTATGGCACGGGCATCACGCCGCTGGTTCTGCCGCCGAACGAGTACCCCCTGCGCAACGTCATCGACTGGAACCTCTACGAAGTCCGCGGCGGCATCCGCGTCGAGCTGAACCGCTTCCATGCCACCGTCGAGCAGGGCGGGCGGCGCTTCGCCGACGATCAGTCCGTCTACTCCACCGAGACGCTCGCCGGCAACCGCTCCACCCCGTATCTGGGACAGATCCTGTCCTTGACCAATGGCAACCAGCTCTACCGCATCCGCGGCGAAGCCGAGCATACCAAAGCGCTGGTCACGGCATCGCCCTGGAATTGGCTGGACCTCTCCGGCAGCTTCGTCCGCAGCCGCCCCAAGACATATTCCGAACTGAACCAGATCGAGAAGGGCCGCATCGTCGATCCCAACAACCCGCTGCTGCTGCTGACCGGAACCACGGACTATTTCTTCGGCAACGCCACCATGCCGCACGTCTCCGGCAGCGGCGCCGCCGAAGCGCGGCTGAACTCCCGCATTCGCGTCCGCGAAAGCTGGGAGACCGACCGCTTCCACACCACCGGCATCAATACGCTGCGTTCGATCCAGTTCTTCACGCCGACGGCGTCCTCCACGCTGACGTTCACCGGGGGCGAAAGGCTTGAAGTCTCGCGGCACCGCCAGCAGATCGAAGCCATCTGGGACGTCTCCAAACAGCTCACCATCCGCGGCGGGCACCGCTATGAGTGGGGACGTTCTCTCATGCGCGCCAGCACCTACTCGCAGGGCAGCCGCTACGACCGCCTGGAGATGGAGCGGCAGGGCGGCGTGTTCGGCTTCGTGGCGCGCCCGGTGAAGCGCGTGAGCCTGCTCGGCGATCTCGAGTTCATCGACGGCATTAAGACCTACTACCGCACCGGCCTTTATGACCACACGCGGCTGCGCTTCCAGACGCGGTTCGAATTGCCGAAGAACCTCTTTTTCAACGTCAATTACAACCGGTTGACCAACGAGAACCCCAACCCCGATGTCAAATTCTGGTATGAAGCCGATGCCATCACCGGCAGCCTCCAGTGGCTGCCCGGCGGCGGCAGGAACACCGCCATCATCGCCGAGTATCAGCGCTCCAAGGTGCGCAGCGACATCGACTTCCTCTATCCGCTGGGGCTGTTCCCCGTCGCCAGCAATTACCGGGACTACGCCCACACGGGCACCATGCTCATCGACCTGCGCCTGCCGCTCGCGCGCCGCTACAGCGGCCGCATCAGCGCGGGCGGCTCCTTCACCACCACCTCCGGCGTCCGCCCCACCGATTACTATCAGCCGCAGGGGCGGCTGGTGCTGCCGGTGACGCCGAAGATGGAGTTCTTCTCCGAATACCGCTACTTCGGGCTGAGCCAGACGATCCATGTGTTCGAAGGCTTCCGCACCCATATGTACATGGGCGGCGTGCGGCTGCTCATGTAGAGAAACGCCAGATCCGGCACACGGGGGCAGGCTCCGGCCTGCCCCTGTTTTTCCCGCATTCCAATTTCCAGTCGGCCTGAAATCCCGCGTTGACCCTTTCCCCAGTGAATGCCACGTGAGTGAAGGAGCCGGAAACAGGGGGATTGGTCAGCAGCGCAATGGGGAAGCGAACTTCGGCGAAGTTGGGATTTGACAGTCCAAGATGTTTTCCAGCAGAGGCTTCCCCGCCGTCAGATCCCCAACCTCGACCCATGTGGACCACGAGACGCCGTGCTGCGCGTCCCAGGATCGCACCGCTGGTCAGCACCTGCGCGCGGATGGTGTCCCGTTCGCTCCAGCCAGCGACGCGGGCGGCGCGCTGGAACTCAGCCAGCAGATGGAACAGCAGCAGCACGGAGCGGAAAACGGCGCTGCTGGCGTGAAATCGTCTCGGGCAAAATCGGCCGGCATTCAAATCGGCCTTCAGTTCAGCGATGCGGTTCCTCCATGTCGGCGCGGCGGCTGGAATCCCGCCAGACCTCCCTGGGGCCATCCTGGCGGCTGGTGACGAAGATCTGGAACGAGTAGCCGGGCGCCCGGGCTGGCCCGGCTCTGGCGGATGCGCTCGCGGATCACCCAGAAGCGCCACCCTGTTTCGCCGCCGTGGAGTTTCAGGCGAAACCCGCCCGGCGCACCGTTGGCGTCCACTTCTCTCTTGCGCTGAATTCGTTGAGCCTTGCGTTGCCCCCGTAATGAAGACGGCCACCCCGCTGAAGGGCGTGATGGCCCGCGCCGTCTCCCGCCAGGTCAGCCGCTCGGTCGAGTGCAGCGCTGCCACCTTGATCCGGACGGATTTGTCCGCCGGTGTTTGCGCCATCCCCCCGTTGCCGCAGACTCGACGGCGCCTTCGCGGAGGTTCAAGCTCGCGAATCAGGCTCAGGCGGCCTGGGGGCGGCTTGTGGCAATCGGAAGCAGGCAGTCCCAATTCCACGCCGGGCCGACGTCGAACTTGTCGGGCCGGAAATTGTGATGCGCGGCGATGCCGCGGAACCGGCAGAAGGTGTCCGGGTCGCAGACGTCGCGCAGCGTTGCGGGCGGCGCGATGCGAGGGATGGAAAAGCGGCGGCAGAGCCACTCCGTCAGGCGGCGGACCGCCAGCTCCTGCTCGGACGTGTAGCTCGCGTAATAGCGGTAGCCGCGGTATTCCCGCCGGACGTATTTTTCTTCCTCGGAGATCAGGCACCACGGCTTGCGGAAATTGTCCGGCCACCAGTTCAGCGTGTCGCCGCCTTCGGGGTCGGGCCGCAGCGGACCGGGGTTCACGATCTCGATGCCGATGGAGCGGCGGTCGTTGTAGTGGCCGGGATTCCGGGTGCGCATGCCGAGGTGATAGGCCCAGCAATCGGGCGGGAACATCTCGTAGATGCGCCCGTCGCGCTCCACCACATAGGCCACGGCGATTTTCCCGTTGTCGGGCCGCTTCCAGGTCTCAAAGACGCTGCGCGCCGTCGAACTGGCCGTCGCGTGCAGGACGATGAGGTCCTTGGGAACGCGCTGGCGGAAGAAGCTGGATTCGGGCAGCCGGAAGGTGGCCGAGTCGATCCATGAGGGGAGTTCGTTGAGAGGGGTAGTCATGGCCTGGATTTTGCACGAAGCTCCAGCGCACACCGGGCGGCTTTTCCCGGCGCCCGGTGGAAGTGACGAATCCTGCACGGCTTACCGGATCGGAAAAAACCGCGAACTGCGGTGACAGCCGCCGCGCCGGGCGGCGCGGTTGGCCAGGAGGGTCCGTTTTTCATCCGTCCCGATGCCTTCACGGCCCCCCAACGGCCCGCGCCCGCGGGTGTATACTCGCCCTACTATGGGTTTCGTTCAAGAATTCAAAGAGTTCGCCCTGAAGGGCAATGCGATTGACCTGGCCGTGGGCGTGGTGATCGGCGGCGCTTTCGGCAAGATCGTCAATTCGATGGTCGCCGACCTGATCAATCCGCTGCTCGGCCTGCTGACCCGCGGCGTCAATCTGGCCGACAAGTGGGTGGCGCTGGACGGAAACACCTATGCGTCGATCGAGGAGGCAAAAAAAGCCGGCGCCGCGGTGCTCACCTACGGTAACTTCCTCAACTCGGTGATCGAGTTCATTCTGATCGCGCTGGCCATCTTCATCGTGATCAAGCAGATCAACCGGCTGACACGCGTGTCGGGCGACAACCTGCCGAAGTGATCAGGCTGCCGGCAGGCGCCGGGCCTGCCCGCGCCTTCTACCAGAGCCGGGCGCGGGTCCAGGCTTCCAGAAAATCGGCGCCGCGGTAGCGGATGGTGCGGTCGTTGAGAACCTCGCCGCCGAGGGCGTGGCCGGCATCGAGGCGGAGAGAGTGGCGTGTCGTGTATTCAATCTCGATGGCAACCGGGCCAGTGATGCGGTAAGGCTGAACCTGGCCGATTTTCAAAGCGGCTCTCCGCGCGGCGGCGCGGATGGCCTGGCGCGACATCTCGGCGGAGAGCGAAATGCAGACGTGGCGGGCCAGCCCTTCCATCACCGCGGCGGTTTCCACATCCGGCACGAGCGCCTTCACCTCTTCCACGGCCGCCTTGTCGCCCGAGAGAAAGATAACAGGCGTGTTGAAGTGGCCCGCAAGAGCGGCGCGGGTCTCGATTTCACCCACATTCTTTCCATTGAGGCGGAGATTCTGGATGCCCAGCGAGCTGTAGCTGTGGGCCATGATGCCGGCGCGGACTCCCGCCATCGAATGCTGTCCGAGGAAGCCGATGGCGCTGTAGCCGCGCTCGAGCGTCATGGTGCGGCCGAGACCGCCGATGATCAGGCGGGCCTTCGGATGGATGGTGAGAGCGGAGAGGGTGGCGCTGCCGTCGTGGCCGTCCCATACGTAGACGTCCTCGATGCCGCCTTCGAGGAACCCCTCGACGGCGGCGTTGATCTCGCCGGTGAGAAGGGCGCGGAGTTCGGCGTTGTTCGGATCCGTCTGTTCCTGGCGGCAGATGCCGGCCACGCCCTCCGCATCGGTGATCAGGAGGATGGATTTTCGAGGCTGCGCCGCCAGCAGCGGCAGCACGGCCAGAGCGGAGAAAAAACGCATCAGGCTCATGCGGGCATTCTACGACCCGCGCCCGCACTGCGGGTGAGCGCAAGGCCGCGGGAACAGAAAAACCGGGCGAGCCCGCGTCGGGACTCGCCCGGGAGATTCCCGCCAAGAATCGGCTCAGGCGGAACTGGCGCCTGCCGCGCTCAGCGCGAGGCAGGCTTCAAAGTGTAGCTGGAGAGGACCTTCATGTAGTTGGCGCGCTCGAACGCAGCCGGCTCGGCCACCGATTGGGCGCTCATTGAGCCGCGCATCTGGCTGATCGATTCGTACTCGTGCTCCTCCATCCAGTCGATGAGGTCCTCTTCGACCTTCTCGAGGTACGGGATGCCATGCCGCAGCAGCGCCGAGGTCATCATCGTGCAGCGCGCGCCCGCCATGATGCCCTTGACGACATCCTCCGCCGTGTGGACGCCGCCGGTGATGGCGAGGTCGGGGCGGATGCGGTTGTAGAGCAGCGCCACCCAGTGCAGCCGCAGGCGCAGTTCGTCGCTGTCGCTGAGGACGAGGTTCGGAACCACTTCCAGCGTCTCGATGTCGAAATCGGGCTGGTAGAAGCGGTTGAAGAGAACCAGGCCGTCGGCGCCGGAAGAGTCGAGCCGCATGGCGAAGTTGCCAAATGCCGTGAAGAACGCGCCCAGCTTGACCGAAACGGGAATGCGGACGCTGGCCTTGATGTGGCTGACGAGGTCGCAGTAGGTGTCTTCAATCTTCTGGGAGGTGAGTTCGGGGTCGGTGGGGAGGAAGTAGATGTTCAGCTCCAGCGCGTCGGCGCCCGCCTGCTCCATCATCTGGGCGTAGCGGATCCAGCCGCCATTGGAGATGCCGTTGAGGCTTCCGATGACGGGGACATCCACGCTCTCTTTGGCCTTGCGCAGATGCTCCAGATAGGGCTCAGGTCCAAAGTTGTAAGAGCCGAGCTCGGGGAAGTAGCTGGCGGCTTCGCTGTAGCTATCCGCGCTCTCGGAGAGGAACCGGTCGAGTTCCCCGCTCTCGAGCTGGATCTGCTCCTCGAACAGCGAGTGCAGGACGACGGCGCTGGCGCCGGCGTCTTCCAGGCGGAGAATGTTGCCGATGTCCTTGCACAGGGGCGAGGATGAGGCGACGAGAGGCGAGCGGAGCTGGAGTCCGAGATAGCTGGTAGTGAGATCGACTGGCATGGATCAGTTTCCTCCCTGGGTGGCTTCCACCGGAGCGCCGGGCATGGCGGCCATCTGTTCGTAGATGCGCCAGCGGTTCATGACGTCGGCCTGCGCCTCGGCCAGCAGGCGCCGGGCGTCTTCGGGCTTCGAGTGGACAAGCATGGTGTAGCGGGTTTCGTTGTAAATGTACTTCTCGAGCGGCAGCGACGGGGCCTTCGAGTCGAGCTGGAACGGGTTCTTGCCCTCGGCCGCCAGCGCCGGATTGTAGCGGAACAGCGGCCAGTGGCCGGTCTGGACGGCCAGCTTCTGCTGCTCGAGTCCGTAGCGCATGTCGTAGCCGTGGGCGATGCAGTGCGAGTAGGCGATGATGAGCGAGGGGCCGTTCCACTTCTCGGCTTCCAGGAACGCCTTGACGGTCTGCATGTCGCTCGAGCCCATGGCCACGCGGGCCACGTACACGTTGCCGTAGTTGACCGCCATCAGGGCGAGGTCCTTCTTGGCGGCGGGCTTGCCGCCGGCGGCGAACTTCGCCACCGCGGCCCGGGGCGTGGACTTGGAGCACTGGCCGCCCGTGTTCGAATAGACTTCGGTGTCCAGCACGAGCACGTTGACGTCGCGGCCCGAGGCCAGCACGTGATCGAGACCGCCGTAGCCTATATCGTAGGCCCAGCCGTCGCCGCCCAGGATCCACACGCTCTTGCGCACGAGCGAATCGGCGACGGCGAGCAGGTCGCGGTACAGGAGGCTCGAGCCATTGGCCTTCGGCATCAGCTCCTCGATCTTCTTCTTGAGCTCGGCGACGCGGGCGCGCTGCTCGAAGATGCCGGGCTCGGTGCTTTGGTCGGCGTTGAGCAGGGCGGACACGAGGTTCTCGCCGATTTGCGGGGCGAGCTTCCGGAGCAGGTCCGCGGCGTAGCGCGCCTGCTGGTCCACAGCCAGCCGCATGCCCATGCCGAACTCGGCGTTGTCCTCGAACAGCGAGTTGCTCCAGGCGGGACCGCGTCCCTCGGGGTTGACGGTGTAGGGAGTGGTGGGCAGGTTGCCGCCGTAGATCGACGAGCAGCCGGTGGCGTTGGCGATGAGAGCGCGGTCGCCAAACAGTTGCGTGAGCAGCTTCACATAAGGCGTCTCGCCGCAGCCGGAGCAGGCGCCGGAGAACTCAAACAGCGGCTGGAGGATCTGGAGATCCTTCACCTGCGTCTGGTTGAGCTTGTTGCGGTCAAATTCGGGAAGGCGGAAGAAGAAGTCCCAGTTGGCGGCTTCGGACTCGCGCAGCGGCTCCTGCGGTTCCATGTTGATGGCCTTGCGCTTGGGCTGCGCCTTGTCCTTCACCGGGCAGGCTTCCACGCAGAGGGCGCAGCCGGTGCAGTCCTCGGGCGCGACCTGAAGCGTATAGGCAAGGTCCTTGAAGTCCTTCCACCGTGCAGGCGCGTGCTTGAAGGCGGGCGGCGCCGTCTCCAGAAGCTTCGGATCGTAAATCTTGGCGCGGATGGTGGCGTGCGGGCAGACCAGCACGCACTTGCCGCACTGGATGCAGAGCTTCTCGTCCCAGACGGGGATCTCCAGGGCGATGTTGCGCTTCTCCCACATGGCCGTGGCCGTGGGGAAGGTGCCGTCGACCGGGAAGGCGGAGACAGGGAGAGCGTCGCCGTTGCCCTCGATGATCCTGCCGAGCACGTTGCGGACGAACTCGGGCGCGGCAGCGGGCACGGGCGGGCGCAGATCCTTTGCCGACGTGATCTGGCCGGGAACCTTGACCTCGTAGAGGCGCTCGAGGGTCTTGTCGACGGCGGCGAAGTTTTTCTGGACGACGGCTTCGCCGCGGCGCCCGTACGTCTTCACAATCGCTTTCTTGATCTGCTCGATGGCCTCTTCGCGCGGCAGCACGCCGCTGATGGCGAAGAAGCAGGTCTGCATGATCGTGTTGATGCGCGTGCCCATGCCGGTCTCGCGGGCGACCGTGTAGGCGTCGATGACGTAGAACTTCAGCTTCTTTTCGACGATCTCCCGCTGCACCGTGCGCGGCAGGTGATCCCAGACCTCTTCGGGCCCATAAGGGGAGTTCAGCAGGAACGTGCCTCCCGGGACGGCCCATTTCAGCATGTCGATCCGCTCCAGGAACGACCACTGGTGGCAGGCGACGAAGTTCGCCCGCGACACGAGGTACGTGCTGCGAATGGGCCTCGGGCCGAAACGAAGGTGGCTGATCGTGATGGAGCCCGATTTCTTGGAGTCGTAAACGAAATAACCCTGCGCCCAGTTCTCGGTCTCCTCGCCGATGATCTTGACGCTGTTCTTGTTGGCGCCGACGGTGCCGTCCGCGCCGAGCCCGTAAAACAGGCAGCGGATGGTCTTGTCGTCCTCGGTGGAGAAATCCGGGTCGTACTCGAGAGACGTGTTGGTGACGTCGTCGACGATGCCGACGGTGAAGTGATTCTTCGGCTGCGCCTTGGCGAGCTCGTCGAGCACCGCCTTGACCATCGCCGGGGTGAACTCCTTCGAAGAGAGGCCGTAACGGCCGCCAATGACCCTGGGCATTGCGGCGAAGGGCAGCTTGCCGGAGGTCTGGCCTTCCATGAGCGCGGTGAGGACATCCTGGTACAGCGGCTCGCCCGCGCTGCCAGGCTCCTTGGTGCGGTCGAGAACGGCAAGGGAGCGGACCGAAGCGGGAAGCGCGGAGAGGAAGTGCTCGACAGAGAAGGGCCGGAACAGGCGGACCTTGAGCAGGCCGACTTTCTCGCCGCGGGCGGCGAGGTATTCGACCGTCTCTTGAGCGGTCTCCGCCCCGGATCCCATCAGAATCACCACCCGCTCGGCGTCGGGGGCGCCCACATAGTCGAACAGGCGGTACCGCCGGCCCGCGATCTCCGCGAAGCGGTCCATCGCCTTTTGCACGATGGCGGGCGCGGCCAGATAGTATTTGTTCACGGCCTCGCGCGCCTGGAAATACACGTCCGGGTTCTGGGCGGTGCCGCGGAGCACGGGGCGCTCGGGGCTCATGGCGCGCTCACGGTGCGCGCGGATCAGCTCGTCGGGCAACATCGCCTTCATGTCTTCGACGGTGAGCTGCTCGACCTTGGCCACCTCGTGCGACGTGCGGAAGCCGTCGAAGAAGTGAATGATGGGCACGCGGGCTTCCAGCGTCGCCGCCTGCGCGATGAGCGCCATGTCCATCACTTCCTGGATCGAGTTCGACGCGAGCATCGCCCAGCCGGTGGCGCGGCAGGCCATCACATCCTGGTGATCGCCGAAGATCGACAGCGCATGAGCCGCCACACTGCGGGCGGCGACATGAAACACGGTGGACGTCAACTCGCCCGCAATCTTGTACATGTTGGGGATCATCAGCAGAAGACCCTGAGACGAGGTGAACGTGGTCGTCAGGGCGCCCGCCTGGAGCGAACCGTGCACGGCGCCGGCGGCGCCGCCTTCGCTCTGCATTTCCACCACGGTCGGCACCGTGCCCCAGATGTTCGGCTTGCCTTCGCTCGACCACTGGTCGCTCCACTCGCCCATCGGCGAGGAGGGGGTGATGGGATAGATCGCGATGACTTCGTTTGTTTTGTGGGCAACGTAAGCGGCGGCTTCGTTGCCATCGATAGTGACAAAAGTTCTCGGCATAGGAATCTCATAGAGCCATTAGCACGTCTTGTGCCATAGCCGCTTTTCAGGCACGAGACTCCGTATGTCCTGATTCAGCCGCTTGTTGTACGGAGCGGCTCCTGTATTAGAAAAACCGATAGGTGGGGCAGATGCCCCAAGGCAAACTGAAACGCGAGGGGTGCCCGGAGACGCTGCATCAAATCACCCACCGGCGAAAGGAAGGACAATGGGGGTGGGGCGCACGGGTCTCGAGGAAACAGGATGAAATGGATGATCATCGCGCTGGCGGCGGCTCTCGCCGCAGGGCAGCCCCGCATCGGAGTGGTCGAGGTCTTCGGCGCGAGACGGGTGCCGGCAGAGCGGATTCGCAGGGAGTTGGGGGTCAAGCCCGGCGATCCGCTGCCGAAGTCCAAAGGCGAAGCGGAAGAGCGGCTGGAGGAGATCGACGGGGTGGTGCGGGCGCACCTGGAGGCGTGGTGCTGCGAGCAGGGCCGGGCCGTGCTGTATGTCGGAATCGAGGAGCGGGGAGGCCCGCATTTCGAACTGCGGCCGGAGCCGTCGGACGATTCCCTTGCCCTGCCCGAAGAGGTGGTTTCCGCATACGAGGACTTTGCCGCCGCCCTGGCCCGCGCGACGGCGGAGGGGGATCTGGGGGAAGACCTCTCGCGGGGACACTCGTTGATGCAGAACGTGGCCTGCCGCGTGGCGCAGCAGAGACTGGAAGCGCTGGCGGAACTGCATGAACAGCTCCTGCTGCGGGCGGCGGTGGAAGCCGCTGATCCGGACACGAGGGCAGTGGCGGCGTATGTGGCGGGCTATGCCCGGAACAAGGCGGCAGCGGCGGAGGCGTTGCAGATGGCGCTGCGGGATCCTGAACCCGCCGTGCGGCGCAACGCAGCGCGGGCAATGAAAGGGATCGCCTATCTGGCACTGACGAAGGGCGGCCCGATGCGGGTGCAGCCCACCTGGTTTGTGGAGATGCTGAATTCGGTGGTGCTGAGCGACCGGCTGGAAGCGGCGCAGGTGCTCTCGATGTATCTGGAGCGCGGCGACGAGGCGGCGGCGGCGCAGATCCGGGAACGGGCGCTGGCTTCGCTGCTCGAGATGGCGCGGTGGCAGCATCTGGCGCATGCGCTGCCGGCGTACTGGCTGCTGGGCATGCTGGGCGGCGTGCCTCAGGAGGAGATGGAGAAGGCGTGGGCGGCGGGGGAACGGGAGCGGATGGTGGCGCGGATCGAAAAACAGCTCCGAACGGGCAGGAAATAGGGCCGCACTACGGACGCACGGGCGGAGCGGGCTGGGGCTGGTTGCCGCCGAAACCCCCGAATCCGCCGAAACCGGAGCTGCGCCCGGGCCGTTCGAACGGGCCGGACTGCTGCGGGGACCCCTGCCCGGGCGCGCCCGGCTGCGTTCCCGGCCCCGCGCCCATACCCGCGGCCTGCATGGCCTTGCGGAAGTCGAAGAGAAACTCCCACTCCTTGTAGTTCGTCCGCTCGTTGTATGTGCGGATGCCCTCCATGTCCGCCTTGGAGGCGACGCCGGCGATGCCTCCGCCGATCATCATGCCGCCAGCGGGCGCGGCGCCAGTGGCAGGCTGACGGGTGAGGATCCGCTGAACGGCCTGAAGGGCCTCATTGGGGGCGCCGGGCCGCTGCGTGCCCGGCTGCCCCATGCCGGGCGCCGGCCCCGACGCGCCTGTCTGAAGTGACTGGGGCGGAACCATGCCCGGCGCGGGAGGCGGCGATGCCGGGACCGAACCGATGCCGCCCCCGTAGCCGATGGAAGGCGCTGTCCCGGGTTGAGCCTGTGCGCCCTGTCCAGCCGCGCCCGGCGCCGGCTGAGGAACATTTCCCGGCATCCGGAACACGCCGGGTTGGGGCTGGGCGCCGCCGGGGCTGCCGGGTTCTCCCGGCACAGGCGTCTCCGAACCCGGC
Organism: uncultured Bryobacteraceae bacterium; assembly: GCA_937920635.1. Lineage (GTDB taxonomy): Bacteria > Acidobacteriota > Terriglobia > Bryobacterales > Bryobacteraceae > JANWVO01. Next base: position 8,436 of record CAKZUE010000034.1, on the reverse strand, counting down.
TGCGGCGGGGCGGGCGAGACCGGCGGCTGGTCCTGCCCGGGCTGGCCATCGGGCGGCGCCTCGCCCTCATCCGGCGAGCCGGGCGGAGGCTGCTGCCCGGGAGCGAGCCCGGGGATGATGCGGTCGCTGGCAGTGCGGCGCAGCGCGGGATTCTGGCCCTGGGCTTCGCCTTCGGGAGCGACCACCTGGGCGGAGACGCCAATGCCCTGCACGGCGGCCTGAAGCACGTTCGGAGCGCTCTCTTTTTTCTGCTCCTGGCGCTTATGGACGAGGGAATCGACGTACTGGCCGGCGGCGTCGATGTGGATGAGCCGCCATTCCTCTTCGCCGGTGATCGGATCGCGGAACCGTTTCCGCAAAAATCGGATATTATTCGTGGTCTCCAGATCCTCGATCGACTGCGGGTATTTCTGGAATTTCTGGACGTAAAGCTGGATGGCCCGGGTGTATTCTTCGCCGCGCTCGACGAGCAGCGCCTCTTTGTCCCGCTGGTGCTCGAAGGCGACGCGGGGCATTTCGAGATAGAGCATCACCAGCGCCGCGGCGGCAAGCGCGAAGACGAGCAGCAGCGCGAAGCCGCGCTGATTCTGCCTGCGCCGGTGTCTCATGTGTTCATCCTCCCGGAGGCGGCGGCTGATCGATGGGGATCTGCTGCTGGTGCTTGTACTGCGTGTCCTCGACGAGAACCGAAACCGGCGTGATGCGCACGATGCGGTAGCGGTTCTGCACGAGGTCGCCTTCGGAGGGCGTCAGGATTTCGTCTCCCTGTAAACAGAATACCCTCTTGTCGTTTCCCCGCACGGGGAGGGCGAGGCCGTAGAACTTGAGCGGGATAGGGGGCGGGGGCGGCTTCACTGGCGGGGCAGGAGGCGGAGGGGGCGGTTCGGGACCGATGAATTTCGGCTCGTTTTTCACCTCGATTTTGGGCTCCGGCAATTTCGGTTTTGGCGCCTCGACGGGGCCGAATTCAAAGAGATTCCGGCCGGCGGTTTCGAACTTGATCTTTGCGGCGCGCGCCAGCAGGTCGAGCCGGAGGGTGGGATCGATCCCAGCGCGGTCCTCGTCCTTGCGGGGCACGAGGGAGGGGCGGAACTCGCGGCGTGCGGCGGAGAGATTTTTGTTCGCGGGCGCGGCGGGCGATCCAGCCGGCGCGGCGCCGGGCGCTGTTGTCTGAGCCGCGGGACGCGGGCGGGGGGGCGCAGCCGCGGGCTGGCCTTCGGAGAGGTTCTGCCAGAAGAAGTAGGCGGCGGTAGCGAGAAGGACGGCGAGGATGGCCACCTTTTGGGGTTCGGCCCCGAGCTTCCACTCGAAACGCGGCTTGCTCATTGCTCCTCCTCCCCCGATGCGGGACGGCGGCGGTTGAAGAAGCGGTTTTGGGGTGGCTGAGGCATGGGGCCGGAGCGCGGCTCGCTGATCGCATCGGGCTTCGAGCGGGGCGCCTGCTGCGGAGCAGCCGCCGGAGGCGCGGCGGCGGGCTTGACCGGCGGGGCTTCGGGCGGCGCCGCTGCCGGAGCGGCGGCGGGCGCGGCGCTGAGAAGCTGCGGTTCTTCAGCCTCCTGGGGCCCTTCCATGCGGATAAATGCGTTCATCTTGAGCGTCATCGACAGCGTAGCCCCGGCCTGCTGCGGCGAGGCCTGGAGCTGTTCGAGAATCAGCATGCGCCGGGACTGGTCGATGGCGTACAGGAACTCGATCAGGTCGGCGTAGGTGCCCTCGAAGTTGGCGTTGATGTTGAGCACGCCCAGCGTGTCGCTGCCCTCGATCGGCTCGAAGGAGATGTTGCGTTCGCGGGGGCGGATGCCGGAGCGGCGGGCGGCATTGGCGAGCTCGATTTCCAGCAGCGAGTAAGCGTGCTGGCGGGGCAGGAAGTAGTCGCGGAGGAAGGCCTCGCCCGCCTCGCGCGCAGCTTCGGTGCGCGCCACCTGCTCCTTGAGCCGCTCCACCGCCTGCTGGCGCGCGGCGAGCTGGCGCCGCTTGCCGGCCAGCTCGCGCTCCAGATCCTCGACGGAGCCTCCCGGCGTGTGGAATGCGAACCACGCAGCGGCAAGGTTGGCGGCAAGCAGCACGCCAAGCACGAGGCGCACCGCGTGGCGCGGCTCGCGCAGCCAGGCTTTCCAGGCGGTGTCAGAGTTTCTGGGCATAGCTGACGCTCACGCGGTAGCGGTAGAGAGGTTCGTTCTGGGTGGGAGGCGAAGAGCTGAGCAGCGATGTCGCGCCGAAGATGGGCGAGCGTTCCAGCCGCTTCAGCAGTTCGATGACGGGATCGGGGGACTGCGCGCCGACAACCATGTCGAGCTGGACCTCGTTGCCGGCGGCCAGGTACGGGCGCACGGTGATGAGGCGGACATTGCCGGGCATCACTCTTTCCAGGTCCGAAAACAGCAGGGTCCAGGAGAGGCTCTTGCGCAGGATCAGGGCGTTGAACAGAACGCTGCGGTCGAGCACCGCGGCGTTGGCCGGTTGCCGGAGCTGCGCCTCGAGCCGCGCCTGTTCGCCCGCGGCGGCGCGGAGCTGCGCCTCCACCGCAGCCATCTCCGCGCGGCTGGAAGCGGCGAGCTCGCGCTCCTGGATGATGACCGTCACCAGAAGGACCAGCACGCCGAGCATGAGCACGGCGGTGGCGGCCGAGGCGGCGAGAATGGGCCGGTCGCGGCGGAAGTGCTCGCTGGCGAGGTTCAGGGGAAGATGGACGCGAGGCGGATTCATGCGGCCTCCAGCGATTCAAGATAGCCATGCAGGCCGGCGTTATCCGGCGAGGGCTCGCCGAGCCGGCCGCGCACACCGCAGACAGGGATGCCGAATTCGCCTCGCCAGCGCTCCATCCAGCCGTGCTGTTCACGGCCGAGCCCGCAGACCTGCATGGCCGCGGCGCGCTCGCCGAGTTCGTCCTCGGCATAGGCAAGCGTGGTGGCCAGCACCGATGTGGCCTCTTCGAGCCCCTCGCCGCCGAGCTGCACGCAGCGGTACAGGCGCAGGCGCGTCTCTTCCAGCAGGCTGACGGCGAGCGTATCGCCGCTGAGCTTGGCCACCACGCGCGGACTCGCCAGCAACGGCTCTTCGGCGGGCGGCAGCGCCAGCGCGGCCAGCGCCGAGAGCGTGACAAAGCCGCAGTGCAGACCGGCGGCACGGAAGGGCGCTTCATAGTGCGAAGCGACGTCCATGTTGACCACCGCCGCGACGACGTCGATGCGTTTCGAGCCGTCCTGCCGCGGCTGCGGATAGCAGGCGACAACGGCGTTCTCGATGTCGAAGGGCACGACGCGGCGGATGCGGAAGCGCACAAGCTGGAGCTGCTCTTCCGGCTCGTTAGGGAACGAATCGAAATCGAGCACGGTGACGCGGGCGCAATAGTCGGGCAGGATCAGCGCGGCGCGCCGGCGCCGCCCGCGCCCCTCGCCGTTGCCCGCGGCTGCGCGGACGGCTGCCGCGAAGGCGGCGGGGTCGCGCATGTTGTTTTCGAGCGGCGAGATCTCCAGCGCGCCTTCCGGCAACGGGGTCCACCCCGGATGCGGGTGCCGCGTGGGCGACCACGCGATGCCGCGCGCCGAGACCTCGAAGACGGCTTCGGGCGGCGGGTCGGTGACAAGCGATTTCAGCCAGTGGAGCCAGTGCATTCAGCCCTCGATGAAGGTCACCTTGTTGATCTCGCGCAGCGTGGTGACGCCCGTGCGCACCTTCTCGAGCGCCGATTCGCGCAGGAAGGTCATGCCCTCTTCCCTGGCGGCGCGCTTGATCTCGGTGGCGGGGCGTTTGGCGAGGATCAGTTCGCGGATGCGCTCGCTCAGGTCGAGCAGTTCATGGATGGCGGTGCGGCCGCGGAAACCGGTGCCGCCGCATTCGAAGCATCCCGCGCCTTCCCACATCGGCGTGTCCCGCCACTCTTCCGGGTTGAGGCCGCTTTCGACGAGAAAGGAGTCGTCGTAGCGGACCTCGTGCTTGCAGTGTTCGCAGATGACGCGCACCAGGCGCTGGGCCAGGATGCAGTTGAGCGCCGAGACGAAGTTGTAGGGCTCGACGCCCATGTTCAGGAAGCGGCCGATCACGTCGAGCACGTTGTTGGCGTGGACGGTGGTGAAGACGAGGTGGCCGGTGAGCGCGGCGTTGATGGCGATCTGCGCGGTCTCCTGGTCGCGGATCTCGCCGACCATGACCTTGTCGGGATCGTGGCGCAGGATGGAACGCAGGCCGCGGGCGAAGGTGAGGCCCTTCTTCTCGTTCACCGGGATCTGCGTGATGCCTTTGATCTGGTATTCGACGGGGTCTTCGATGGTGATGATCTTGTCTTCGTCGTTCTTGATCTCGCTGAGCGCCGCGTACAGGGTGGTGGTCTTGCCCGAGCCCGTGGGTCCGGTGACGAGCACCATGCCGTAGGGCTCCTTGATGTAGCGCCGGAAGCGGACCAAATCGCGGTCGCTGAAGCCGACCACTTCCAGCGTGAGCTTGGCGAACTTTTCGCTCATCGACTCCTTGTCGAGCACGCGGAGCACGGCGTCCTCCCCGTGGATGGTGGGCATGATGGAGACGCGGAAGTCGATGAGGCGGTTCTTGTAGCGCACGCGGAAGCGGCCGTCCTGCGGGATGCGGCGCTCGGCGATGTCCAGCTCGCTCATCACTTTGATGCGCGAGATGATCATCGAATGCCAGTCCTTGGCGATGGGCGGCATGGCGTAGTGCAGCACGCCGTCGATGCGGTACTTGATGGCGACCTCGGTGTCGCGGGTTTCGATGTGGATGTCGGAGGCGCGGCGCTCGAGCGCGTTGTAGATGGTCGTGTCGACCAGTTTGATGACGGGCGCGATTTCGGCGTCCTGGGCGGTGAGCTTCTCGATGGAGAGCGTTTCGTCGGCGTTCTCCTCTTCGCCTACGACGTCGAGCGCGAAGCCCTCCGTGATCTCCTCCAGCACGCGCTGCGACTGCTCGGTTTTCTTCAGCAGGTCGGCGATCTGGCTGAGAGCGGCGACCCGGACGCGAAGCTTCTTCTTGAGCAGGATGGAGAGCTCGTCGATCAGGTTCAGGTGCCGCGGATCGGCCAGCGCAATCTCGAGCACGCCGTTGGAAGCGGCCAGCGGCACGAAGTTGTAGCGGAACATGAGGTCGACGGGGATGGACTTGAACAGCTCGCTGTCGATCTTGGCCGCTTTCAGGTCGACGAACTCGCAGCGGTAGCGCTCGGCGAGCCGCCGCGCCTGTTCGATCTCCTGCTCCGGGCTGATGGGTTTCACTCCGTTAGCAGCCATGGCGGGTCTCCTATTTCATGGCGTCGGCCAGCGAGAAGATGGGCAGATAGAGGGACACGAGCACGAAGGCGACGAACAGGCCCATGAAGATCATGATGGCTGGCTCGATCAGCGACAGCGCCGCCTGCATGCGGGTGTTGACGTCGTCTTCGTAAAACTCGGCCACGCTGTTCAGCATCTGCGGCAGCGCGCCGGTGCTTTCGCCGACTTCGATCATGTCGATGGCCAATCCGGGGAACAGCCCCGTGGAGTTGAGCGCGCCGGACAACGACTGCCCCTCCCTGACGCGCTTCTGCGCTTCCGCGAGCGCGTTGCGCAGCAGCGGGCTGTTGACCGATTGCGCCGCGGTCTCCATGCCCTGCACCAGCGGGATGCCGCCAGACAGCAGCGTGGCCATCAGCCGGGCCAGTTGCGCCACCTGGTATTTGATCCAGATTTCGCCGAGCAGCGGCGTGCGCGCCTTGATGCGGTCCGCCAGCGCGCGGCCCGCGTCCGTGCGCAGGTAGTAGCGCCCGCCGAGGATCAGCACAACCAGCGCAACCGCCCCGCCCACGATGAACTGTTCGGCGGCCAGACCGACCGCGATCAGAATGCGCGTGGGGGCGGGCAGCGTGGCGTTGGTGGTCGAGTAGAGCTCGGCGAAGCGCGGCACCACGAAGGTGACCAGGAACACGATGAGCCCGATCACGAGCACGACGAGCACGCTGGGGTAGATGAGCGAGAGCAGGATTTTCTTGCGCACCGCCAGCACGAGCCGCTGGTAGGCGAGATAGCGCTCCAGCACTTCGCCCAGTGCGCCGCTGCGCTCGCCCGCCATGATCGAGGTGACGTAGATGGGCGGGAAGAGCTGCTGGCGCTGGAAGGCTTCGCTCAACAGCGAGCCTCTCTTGACGTCGTCGCGGATTTCGCGGATGACCGGGCTGAGCTTCGGGTCGGTGAGACGGTCGCCGAGCAGGTCGAGACACTTGAGAATGGGCAGCCCGGCGCGGAACAGCGTGATGAACTGCTGGTTGAAGATCAGGAATTTTTCCAGATCCAGCTTGCGGCGGCGGCCTGCTTTCGGAGCGAGGCTCAGCGCGGCGCGCGGGCGGACGGAGTAGACGAGGAAGCCCTGCTGCGCCATGCGGTCGCGGATCTCCTGTTCGCTTGCGCCCTCGACGATCTCCTGGCGGATCTCGCCGCGGGCGTCGGCGTATTTGAGGGCGTACTCGGGCATGGGCGCAGTTTTCCCGCTTCTCCTACTGCTTAGACGCCGGCGGGGGGCGCAACGTGCAGGGGCCCGATGGAGTTTCAGGGGATGTCTTCGTCGTTTGTTTGCGCCCCGGCCCCGCCTCTGCGCGGCAGAGCCGGCTCCCCGCGGCCGCGTGGCGCGCCGCGCAGCGCTCACAGTCTTCCCAAACAGGCGGCTTTGTGTAGAATAAGGGTAGCCACTGTCCCCCAAAGAGCGGGAGTAATTCAGTGGTAGAATGTCAGCTTCCCAAGCTGAACGTCGCGGGTTCGAGTCCCGTCTCCCGCTCCAGATCGCGCCTGCCCACAGCAAAGGCTCGCGGCAATGTCTGGAAGTTTCCCGGCCTGACCCTCAGGAGCCGGCAGCGCGTGCTCCCTGCGCCTCCGGAACGTTCGGTCTCCAATATCCTGCAACGGCCACCTTGCCGCGGGAGGTTCGCCAGCGGATTCCGCGCGTCCGTCTCTGGCGCCGGGGGCCCCGATAGACTGCCAGTTCATCTCCCGCATCAGGCCTTTGCGAACTCAGATGCCTTCACAGGATGCGCTTCCACGGGCAGGCGCGCCAGTACAGCCTCGAACACCTCGCGGGCCAGCGCCAGTGAATCCACCGCCACTTCCACAGCCGGCTACTGCGGTTCTCCAGGATAGCGGAACAGCCAGGCGAATGCGGTCAGTTCTTCCGCTCTTTCGGCCAGATCAGCCAGCGATGGATCGATGGCCGCACAGGCGCCTCCCAGCTCGCGCAGGTCATGCGTTTTACGGAAGGGCGTGTCATTCCAGAACAGGAATGCCTTCTATGCTTTTTCGGCTGCCTGCTGACAATGGAACAGCGCAGACCCGGAAAGGGGCGGGCGGAATGCGGTCAGAACGGCCGCAGCCTCCAGATCCGAAAGGGCTCTCCTGAGCCAGTCACGCGCTTCGGCGAGCTTCTGCGGATCATGCGGCATAGAGCAGGTTCCCCTCGCGTTCGACGGTCGCCGGGAACGAGGCCCTCAGGTGCCGGCGCGCATCGAATGTCTCTACGTCCCACACCAGGACGTCGGCCGGCCGGCGGATGCCGCGGAGGGCCCGGTAGCCGCGCTGTGCCAGTTTGTCCTGAGGCTCCTCCGGCCGGTCCACGAGGACGAGGATGTCCAGGTCGCTGTCCGGGCCGGAATCTCCCCGCGCCCGGGAGCCGAACAGGTAGATCCGCCGGGGGTGGAGAGAATCCACCAGACGCGTTACGGCTTCGCGGAGCATGGCATCATCGGCCAGCGCGGACGGTGTCACCGGGGCCTTTCCTTCCGGCCTGGGCTGGACTGGCTGGCGTCCCGGCTTTGGCACGCCTGCGCGGCACCCGGGATTCGGAGTCCACTACCCAGCCAGCATACTGGAAAATCCGAGCCACTGTGGACGGTGCGCATCCATTTTGCCAGGCCCGGTCAGCCGTTCCTCCAACTGAACGCCGAGGGTTCGCGTCCTGTTTCATGCAACAGTCTTCAAAAACTTCGGAACACCGACCGAATCCCCTCCACTCCGTTGTCTCCCTGAAAGCGGCATGCGCCCTGCTGACGGTTCGGGTTGCGTTTGGGCTCTTTCTGCCGCAGGGCGGCTTCCAGAGCCCGAAGTGCGGCCCGCTCTGGCTCCAGGCCGGAATTCGTGCAGACTTCCAGGCTGACGCCGAGCCCGTGGCCACTTTGCCGGGCATTGCCCCGGGTCAGTGGCGTTCTCCGTGTTTCCGCAACGGCCTTCCCGCCTCGGGCGTCCATCCGGGCGGAGGCCAGGATGAAGTGGCTCGCTCTCATGCTTCTTTGCCTGCCGGCATGCGCTGAAGAGGTGATGCGCCTGCCAGTTTCCTGCGCTCACGTGCAGTGGCCATCCAATGAGGTCATGCGGGCTCTTGGTTTTGAGACGCAACCCAGCGGCGGCGGCGCCACCTGGATCTACGCCCATGCCTGGCGCACGCGCGACTGGAACCAGGTCTGGCGGCAGG